>JAFYYV010000052.1 GCA_017557405.1 Prevotella sp. | reverse complement strand
CGGCAAGGATGGTGGCAAGGCCATCAAGGTGCAGTCGGCTGACTCTCCTGCTAACGACTGGGCAACACAGTTCTTCATCCGTGTTCCCTATCAAGTGCCTGCTGGAACCAAGTTCAGACTCAGCTTCGACTACAAGGCTGACGTTGAAGGAGGTGCTGACACCCAGTGTCATGCTGAACCCGGACAGTATATCCACTATACTTGCGCTGGTTCGCCCAACTTCACTACAGAGTGGCAGAGCTATGAATACGAAGGAACCATTCCTTCACAGTGTGACGGTAGCCTCGCCGATGATGGATTCGAGAAGATCTTCCAGACCATCGCATTCAACCTCGCCAAGAACAAAGTGGCTACAGGGTTCATCTTCGACAACGTGAAGTTCGAAGTTCCGACGAGCGTGGCTGAAAGTCTCAAACTGAATCCTTCTGGCATTGAGATCGTAAGAATCACTGAGACTCAGAACAATGTTCGCTACAACCTCTCTGGTGTGCGTGTGAATGAGAATTACAAGGGTATTGTCATCATGAATGGCAAGAAGATTATTCAGAAATAATCATTCTCCCTATTAAAACAACTATCGAGGGCGGGTCACTTCTGTGTGACTCGCTCTCTTGTTTTCTTCCATTACGTGTTGATTTCGGCAAAAGCCCGTTTTGACAAAATGATAGCTATCCTTTGAGATTGTCAAAGATATGCTATGAGCTTGTCAAAGATATGCTTTGACAGCCTCAAATACCATCTATGGGAAAACAGGGGCATTTGGTAAAAAACCTCAACAAATCGGTCATTTAAACCTATGGTTATCCTATCATATTGTCACGATATTAGAGGTTTGATTGACAATTTGTTTTCAGCATTTACATTTTCACTTTTATGCTTGGTCAATAGAAATATTCTTTGTAATTTTGCATCGATACCAAGCAATAATGAAGCAAACAAAACCAACAAGAACAAACTCTGCAAAACAATGAAAAAGAAATCACTCTTCACCTTCATCCTGATGGCATTGACAACCGTCTGCTTCGCCCAGCAACAAGAAAAGTTGCCCGCATTCCCTGGAGCAGAGGGATTCGGGCGCTATGTGACTGGCGGTCGTGGCGGCAAGGTTATCCATGTGAAGAACCTCAACGACAACGGAACATTCTCACTACGATGGGCACTTGCCCAGCAAGGTGCCAAGACTATTGTCTTCGACATATCGGGAACCATCCATTTGGAATCGGAACTCTCCATCCCCAGCAACACCACCATTGCTGGACAAACCGCTCCAGGCGATGGAATCTGCGTGGCCGATTATCCTTGCAACATCAAGGGAAATAACGTCATTGTGCGCTATATGCGCTTCCGCTTGGGAAATAAGAATGTGAAGAACGATGGTGCTGATGGTTGGGATGGATTCGGTGGATTCGACCACCAAGATTGGATGATTGACCATTGCTCGGTAAGTTGGTCGATTGATGAATGTTTGTCAGTGTTGGGAAACAAGAATACAACCGTACAGTGGTGTCTCATTTCGCAAAGTCTTGTTGATGCAGGGCACTCGAAGGGTAATCACGGATATGGCGGAAACTGGGGTGGCAGTGGTGCTTCTTTCCACCACAATCTGATTGCTCATCACAGCAGTCGCACTCCACGTTTAGGTCCGCGTCCCACCACCCAGCTCGATGAACGCATGGATATGCGAAACAATGTCATCTACAACTGGGGAGGCAATGGATGTTATGGTGGCGAAGGCATGAATGTGAACATCGTGAACAATTATTACAAACCCGGACCTGCCACATTGCAACGCAACGAGAATGTCCAAAAACGTATTGCCGCCATCGGTTGCCGTACCAACGAGTACATCAAAACCTATCCCGATTACGCTCCCGCTCTCCATCTATGGGGGAAACTCTACGTAGCAGGCAATGTCAATTCGAAGTGGACAGATGTGACCAACGACAACTGGACGATTGGCATCATCAGGCAAGTGGATGCGAGTGGCAATGATGGAACTTTCACAAAAACGACACAAGACACCATCAAGTTGACTGAACCTATCAACTTCATCACTACAACCACCCATACTGCACAAAAGGCCTACGAACAAGTACTCGCCTATGCAGGGGCATCACTTCATCGCGACTCGCATGACGAATTGATGATCAACGACACTCGCAACGGAAGAGCCACCTACACGGGTAAAGGAAACGCGCCTGGTCATATCAATTCACAAGACGACAACAAGCCCAGTGGCGCCAGTAGCGACTGGAATGCCTGGCCGACATTGAATAGCACTGAAGCGCCCGTTGACACCGACAAAGACGGCATTCCTGACGAATGGGAAAAACAGCATGGGTTGAATCCTAACAATATCGATGATGGAAAGATGATTGGCGAAGGTGGTTACACCAATTTGGAAATCTACCTGAACTCGCTGGTGGCCGACATCACCGACAAGCAGAATGAAGGTGGAACCGCAATGGGTAGCATCATTGAGGAAGACGGTAATTCTGTTGCGGAATACGACATCAGCCAGCAAACCTCTAATGGCGACTGGACTTTCGTGGGTGGATTCAAATTTGATCAAACGGGAGAACCTGCCACAGGAAAAGATGGCACCATCAAGTATTCACGTAACAAAAAATACACCATTACCCTACCCGATGGTTTGTCGGTTGACAAAGTCACTTTCTACGGTTATTGTAACAGCGATGGTGCAACAGGCTACTTGGGGGAATTGGCTGGCAACACCTACGGTGTGAACGAATACGTATTTCCTGCCAGAGACGCTGCAACTAACCGTGCCACACATACCATCACGCTTCCTTCCGCTGTAACGGGCAAATTGTCGTTCACCCCTAAAGGGGATGCGCAGTGTTGCTACAAAATCACACTCTACACGACCCTAACCACCAGCATCGAGTCAACAACAAACATGCAGCGCTCCAATACGACCATCTACAACTTGGCTGGCCAGCAGGTGGGTAAGAACTACAAGGGAATCGTTGTGAAGAACGGTCGAAAATATATTGTGAGATAGTTTAGAATAACCAAACTGCACAGGACCGTCAAATAATTGAAAGAGCACTTCCGTGATAGATGGGGTCCTCTTTTACTTTAGTACGCTTTCTGCCAACGTGAGGGTAAGTATCAAGACTGCATTTTTGTCAACTCTGTGACAATTGTGACAATTAGGACAATTAATTTTACACGCTAAGAGCCCCCTCCCAACCTCCCCCCGTAGGGGAGGTGTCCTAAGTTGTTTGTGGAAGACTCTCAAGTAGCAACTTTCTCTGCTGAAAATAGATATATCAATCTACAAATCAATAAATATATCTATATAAATGTATATATATAATAATATATATGTTAATATATAATTAATTATTATAAATTATTATTAAATAGAAATTATGACTTGTTGATAATCAACTCTATGCAGAAATAACTCAAAATCGAGGCACGCAAAAAAGTGCTGTCTAATTGTCACAATTGTCACACGCACCCGAATGACGCTAAAAATGAGGCCTCTGGACTGATGCGGTAAACTACTAAAATGAGGTCAAAAGCCACAAATAAGGCGGTTAAAGGCCATATTTAGCACGTTCAAGTGTCACGTTTGAGAAGATGAAGAATAAGAGATGAGGGCGCCCTAACTGATATATAAAAATAGGTGAGATTCGCGAAACGAACCTCACCTACTCCACTATTTAGATATTCTTTCCTTCAATTCATTCTCAGAATCATTCAGTCTTTTTCTCAGTTGCTTTCTTAGCGGGTTTCTTGGCGGCAGGCTTCTTTGCTGGTGCCTTTTTGGCTGGAGCAGCAGCCTTGTCAACCTTCTCGCGCAACTTCTCGCTGGCAGCCTCAATCTTCTCAATCTTGGCTTGCAGGCGTGTGATTTCCTTCTCCTTCATCTCAATCTCTTCGCCTTGGTTGCGAATGGTTGTCAGCAAAGCCTCCAACTCATCGTTGTCAATGCTGTCGGGATAGAGACGATTCACTCTATTGAGGAAGTCACCAAGGATATTCATATAGTTGGTGAATGCATCGAAAGGAGAACTGTAGATACCTCTATCCAATCCGACATTCGAAGGCTTGGTTGTCATGAAACGGAAGTTGTTGGAAGCCTGCAGATAATCCCAGTCGAGGTTGATCTTGGAATCGTTGGCAATACGCACACGATCGGCCACGCTGTAGAGCTTGTTGAATGCCTCACGTTGCATCGGGTTACCCAACCAGCAACTCACATCACGCTCCTCATCCACCCAACTCAACGTATCGGGCACATCAAGTGCGCTCACGCTCTTGGTCTTCATACAGATTTCAGTCGGCGTAGAGAATGTGATGCCTTTCGCCTTTGCACATGCAGGCAGAGCATTGATGAAGTCGAGGATGTTGCTCGACAAGGGTTGTGCGATACCAAGCGCAGAGAGTTCCATGAAGATATTGATGATTTGCTCTTCTTCAGGCAACTCAGCTATCTCCTTGATATAGTTATCGGCAAACAATGGATAGCCTTCCCACTCGCTGTTGTTGAATCGCAACGAAATATCATCGCTAAGGTTCACATCACGGAGCAAAAGCTTCAGGTTCGGAGCCAATGCGCAATGATAGACATAGTGGGGCGATTTCCAACCCAACACATGCTTGGCACCTTCGGTCAGCATGCCCTTGAATCCCATTTGGGAAGCCTGCAAACCAATATCGTCACTATAAATGAGCGATGAGTTGCGAAGCACGGTGGGTGTCTGTCCAAAATACTCTTTCATCTTCGCCATCTGCTTCTTCACATCGGCAGCAAAGCACTCTTCGTTGACAAGCGAAGAAAGTCCATGACTATAAGGCTCGGCAAGGAACTCCACACACCCCGTGTTGTTCAGTTCTTGCAGCTTCTCAAGCACTTGAGGAGCATGCATCTCCAATTGCTCGATTCCAACACCCGAAAGCGAAAATGCCACCTTGAAATACTTGCCATTGGCTTTGATCATATCAAGCAATGTGTTCAAAGCAGGCATGTAAGAACGTTCAGCTATATCGCTGATGGAACGCTCGTTCTCATAGTCGTCATAATAATAATGGTCGGTACCGATATCGAAGAAACGGTAACGTTTGAGATGGATGATCTGGTGTATCTCAAAATATAAACAAATTGTTTTCATAATATGAATTGTCAATTGAAAATTGTTAATTAATTACTTATCCCATCCGAGTGTGCGGAGATAGAGCGTGCGAATCCAACGTCCCACTTTCTCCCAAGTAATCTGGTCAACCTCGCGCTTACCCTCTTCTTGCAGATATTTGAAGAGGCTCTCGTTCACACAGATGCTATACATGGCGTCTGCCAATGCATGAATGTCCCAATAATCCACCTTGATGCAATTGGTCAAGATCTCGGCACATCCACTCTGCTTCGAGATGATGGACGGGGTTCCACATTGCATAGCCTCCAAAGGCGAAATACCAAATGGTTCGCTCACAGAGGGCATCACATAGACATCAGAATCCTTCAGGCACTCATACACCTGTTTGCCTCGCATGAATCCAGGGAAATGGAAACGATCGGCAATACCACGCTCAGCAGCCAAATAAATCATCTGCTCCATCATGTCGCCAGAGCCGGCAAAGCAGAAACGAACGTTGCGCGTGCGATGAAGCACCATATTGGCAGCCTCAACAAAGTACTCAGGTCCTTTCTGCATCGTGATACGTCCAAGGAAGGTAACCACTTTCTCCTTACCCGTATGGTCGGGACGAGGAATGTCTTGTAGTTCTTGCTTCAAAGGATAAACAGCATTATGCACCGTGAAGCACTTGCGAGGATCCTGATGATATTGGTTGATGACCGTCTGGCGAGTCAACTCCGATACACACATGATGCAATCGGCATTGTCCATACCATTCTTTTCAATTGAATACACGGTGGGGTTCACCTTACCACGCGAACGGTCGAAATCAGTGGCGTGCACATGAATGCACAAAGGTTTTCCACTGACCTGCTTGGAATGAATGCCAGCAGGATAGGTCAACCAGTCGTGAGCGTGGATGATGTCAAACTCCTCGGTACGAGCAACAACACCAGCTATAATCGAATAGTTGTTGATTTCCTCGTGCAAGTTGCCAGGATAACCACCAGCAAACTCCATTGCACCAAGGTCGTTCACATTCATATAGTTGAAGTCGGCATAGATGTGATCGCGATAACGATAGTAATCATCGGGATTCATAATGTTGCCTACGCGGTTTTGAACATAGTCGCGATTCACGTCGCGCCATGCAATAGGCACCGCATTCATGGCAACAATCTTGCAAGCCGAACGGTCTTCATCGCCAAAAGGCTTGGGCAGACACAGGATGGTCTCCACATCACCTTGGGCATGCAAACCTTGGGATATTCCATAGTTGGCAGTAGCAAGTCCACCAAACACATGAGGAGGATACTCCCATCCAAACATTAATACTTTCATATTCTTTCCTCCTCTAATTAATATTTATAACGTTCTAACAGTTCGAGCGCACGCAGAATCTCAGCCACATTCATGGCGAACGACATGGCTCCACGTCCGTGGAACGGCGGGTTGCCATCGAAGAGTTCCGATATTGAACCCAAGCAGTGGTAGGCCATTTCATCCTCATAACCCACCATCTGTCGCTCAATGAAGCTCAAGCGTGTGCGTTTGTAGAGTTTCAAACAGGCCTCCATGTAGAATCCGCCAAGCCAAGGCCAAGCAGTACCCTGATGATAAGCGTAATCGCGTTGGGTCTGTGGTCCCACATAGATGGGATTATAGCCGCCACTCTTAGGAGAAAGCGAACGCAGACCCTTCGGTGTCAGCAACTCGCGAGTGCAAACATCAAGGACGCTCTTCTTTTGTTGCTGGTTCAATGGAGAATAATCGAGTGCCACCGCGAAAATCATGTTGGGGCGAACACTCCAATCCATCAACGGGCCATCCACGTAATCAAGCAAATAACCATATTCGTTCAGGAACGTATCGATGAACGAAGCCTTGCACTTCTCAGCCAGTGCCTCCAGATGCTCTTGATCGGCTGTGTTGCCATCATCGGCTGCCAAGCTGGCCACAAAACGAAGTGCATTGTACCACAAGGCATTGAACTCCACGATATAGCCCGTTCTTGGAACAACTGGACGACCATTGGCCGTTGAGTTCATCCACGTCACAGCCTCATCGCGTCCCTCGGTGTGCAAGAGTCCATTCTCTTCGAGCGTCAGGTTGGGATGCTCATTGTTCTCGATGAACATGATGATGTCGCGAAGCAATTGCTTATATAGCTTCTTGCATCTTTCTTTTCCGCACGACTTGGAGTATTGCTGGATTGCCCAAACCGCCCACAAAGGAACATCAGGTTTCTCAATCTCATAGATCTTCACCGACAACGGCTTGCCTTCCATGAACTCACGCAATCCACGCGCGGCAGTTTTCATGACCAACTCGAAATAATCAGCCTCTTGGATGCTGAGTGTCAAACCTGGCAATGCGATGAATGTATCGCGCGCACGACACTTAAACCAAGGATAACCAGCCAACAGATAGCGGTCATCGTTCTTATCACGATTGTGGAACTGATGGGCAGCATTCACCAAGCAATGGAAGAAATTGTCGCGCGGTGTACGTAGCGCCACCTCATCTTCAAAGAGTTTCTTCATCCCGCTGACCTTCGTCTCGCTCGTTGAAGCAGCAAACACGATGCTCTCGCCTTTCTTGATGGGCATCTCAAAATAGCCAGGCACATAGAGGTCTTCGTTCGAAGCATATCCACGCTCTTGCTCTTTCGGATACTCAACACCACGATACCAATCGGGTTGGAAAATGAACTCGTTCTTCTTCGAGAATTGCATATATAGGTCGGGGTAACCTGCATACATGCAGGTCTTTATGCCGCCAGGCACTTCATGATACTCACGAGAAGCCGTGGAATTCTCATGTGTGAACTGGCGCACCGATCTGAATGCCAAGAACGGGCGGAAACGCAATGTGGTGGCTGAATGGCCATCCACCAACGTGTAACGAATCAAGAGGCGATCATTATACGCCTGAAAAACGAACTCCTTTTTCAGAATGACACCACCAACCCGATAAATGGTGGTGGGAATCTTGTCACAATCGAATTCTCGAATATACTTGTGACCTTTAGGACTGTAGTTGTTGCCCTGAAACTTATGCAATCCCAAATTGAACTCAGCGCCATGCTGAACGACTGTGCAATCCAACGATGACAGCAGCACGTGGTTCTCATCGTCCAATTCAGGAACTGGAACGACAAGCAATCCATGATACTTACGGATATTGCAGTCGACAATTGTGGAACACGAATAAGCCCCCGAACGGTTTGTGCGTAGCAACTCCTTCGGAAGAGAATCCTGCAGATTGGTCATCAGAGCCTTTTCAAATCGCAGATAACTCATAAGTTGTTCTCTTATATTAAGGTTTTTAAATGTTTTACTATGATATTAGGCGGCCACTTTCTTCAAACGAACGTCTAATTGTGTTCAAAGATACAAAAATCTCCCATGAATGCCAAATCTTAATGACCTTAATTTCAGAAAAACTGCGAATTTTATGTTTTATAATATAATTTTCGTCAAATTATTTATTTGTATAATGATTAATTCGTATATTTGCAACGCATTTGGAAATCTTACGACACCACTAATTACAAAACAAAGACAAATGATCTTAAAGAACAACATAGATACAAATGAAGTCATCGCGCAGATTCAACAATTGTGGAATCAGCTGACCGACAATCAGGCTCGAATGATAGAAGAAACGCTCTGCATACGGCAATTCAAGAAGGGCGAGTTCATCTACCGAGGATTGTGTAGCCCTGAGCACATCATGTATCTTGTTGAAGGAAAAGTGAAGGTTTTCAAAGACGGAATTGGCGGGCGCAACCAGATCATCAGGGTTGTCAAGCCAACCGAGTTTTTCGGATACAGGGCCCACTTCGCACAAGAAGACTACAAAACCTCAGCGATGTCATTCGAGCCTTGTATTGTTGCCTTCATCCCCACTTCGGTCATCGATAACTTGATACAAGAGAATCCCTGCGTGAACATCTTCTTCATTCGTCAATTATCGAAAGAACTCGGAGCTTCCAACGCGCGCATCGTTAATCTGACACAAAAACACATCCGCGGAAGATTGGCTGAAGCCCTACTCTACCTGAAAGACACCTATGGAGTCGAAGAAGACGGCAACACGTTAAGCATTCACCTCAGCCGTGAAGACCTAGCCAACCTTTCCAATATGACCACCAGCAACGCAATCCGCACGCTTTCTTGCTTTGCCGCTGAGAATTTGATTGCTATCGAAGGCAAGAAAATCAAATTCATCAAGGAAGACGAGCTTCAGAAGATTTCCGCCATTGGCTAATGACGAGATGTTCGATGGTTTGTCAAGATGTTACTGTTGAACGCGACCGTTGACAGGAATCAAGAAATTGATGACTTCTTGCTCAACTGTGACCGTGAACTCACCAACTGGCGTATTCATCAATCTGCCATCAATGCCCACCAAAGCATGTTCTGCCTTCAACACTTCCACTTTTCTCGTGCGATAAGGATGAACGCTACGATGATTCAAGAACTTGCCTTTTACAAACAGATAGATGCCTTCGAACAATTGTGTCATCTTGGGATGATAAACCACCGAAACATCCAACAATCCATTATAAGGAACAGCATTGGGCGTCTGACCATATCCAGGAGCGTTTCCAATACAAACGGTCATAATCTTGCGTTCAAGTTCATCGGTGTTGATTTTCAAATGCGTCATGTATTCCAAACGTTGGAAAATCATCAACAAGAATGAGAAAACGAACGACAATGTGCGCGAACCGAAAATATGACGTGTCTGGCGACGAAGATTCATGATGGTGGCCACCAATCCGATGTTGATGCAATTCAGGAAATAACGCCTGCAAGCCTCGCCATCTTTGTTCGTATAGCGAATGCAACCCAAGTCAATCTTGCGCACACGCCTTTGCTTCAGCCATTCAATCGTCTGCTCGTACTCTCCCTCCTTGAACTCCCAGAAGTGGGCAAAATCGTTCATCATGCCATTCGGAACGACACCAAGACAAATTTCATCGCGCTTTTGCTTGTCTATCTGCATCAAACAGTTCACCGCATCATTCAACGCCGAGTCGCCACCAACAATCACAATGGTCTTGTAACCGTTGTTAATCAGCATTTTCACCAATCTGTCCACACTTCCCGAACTCTCACTTTGGACAAAATCATAGATGATGCCTTTGCTTTTCAGGCACTTCTCCACCTTCTCCCATCGCTTGGAGGCAGAGGTCAGGAATCCCGATTTCGGGCAATACAAGATGCCCCATTTATTCTGTTCGTTGTTCATCATATCCTAATCATTCTTATCTAATTCCAAAATCTTTTCCACTTTCTCAGCCATCGGCAACATGGCATCAATCCAATGAATGGTGAACCCACGCCGTTCCATTCCTCGAAACCACGTCATCTGCCGTTTGGCAAACTGATGAATGGCTATTTCAAGACGCTGGAACATCTCTTCATAAGAAATCTTGCCAATAGCGTATTCAGTCACATATTTATATTCCAAACCATAGTAAATCAAATCTTCGGCTGGAATCCCCTGGTGTAGAAGTTCGCGGATCTCGTCCACCATACCACCTTCCAAACGTGCTTTCAGGCGATTCGTTATCTTACGCCGCCGTTCTTCTCGATCGATGTTCACCCCGATGATAAGCGAAGATATTGCTGGAAACTCACGTCTTGGCAACGGATTCTCGAGATTATAGGTTTCAATCTCGATGGCCCTGATGGCTCGCTGGGGAGTATCCACATCTGTTTGGTTGTGCATATTCGAGCCAGTTTTGCTTTTCAAATCCTTCAACATGAGGGTGAGTTCATCGAGTGACTTACCTTCAAGGCGATCGCGAAGTTCCTGATTCTGAGGTACTGGCGACAACTGATAACCTTTTAAGACCGACTCGATATACAACCCCGTTCCACCGCAAAGTATCGGCAATGCACCTCTTGAAACAATGTCGCGATAAGCATTCAGGAAATCCTGCTGATATTGGAAGAGATTGTATTTCGTCCCAGCATCGCAAATATCAATCAAATGATAAGGCACTTCATAGCCTTCAACTTGATAGTCTTCCAAATCCTTACCCGTTCCAATATCCATCCCACGGTAAACCTGACGTGAATCGGCGCTAATAATCTCGGCCTCACGCCCACTTTTGTGAAGCGAAAAAGCCAACGCAGCAGCCAAGCTGGTCTTGCCGCTGGCAGTAGGGCCAAGGATAGTTATCATTTGTTCTTGCGACATACATCAATCTTGGGTTTCATCATCTACATCTTCGTCCAAACGCCCATTGATATAATCGGTAGGCGTAATGCCGAATACACGCTTGAAGACTCGTGTGAAATTCGAGTTCTCCTCATATCCACACTTCATCGCAATCTCGTTGATGTTCAATTCGGGATGGTTGTCAAGCAGATAACGAGCCTTCTTCATACGAACATTCTGAATGAACAACTGGGGTGAAGTGCCGGTCAAAGCTGACAAACGGCGGCGGAATTGAGAGGGACTTAGATTCAACTGAGAAGCAACTGTGTCCACATCAAATTTGCCAATCTCCACTTGTTGCTCAACAACTCGTGTCGTCTTGTTCAAGAATTCGCAATCAGCGGGTGTGAGCCCTTCTTCTCCCTCTTCATCATCAGATGTCCGAGTGGCCATTGCGTTCGAATATCTGTTGCGCAACAACTCGTATTTCTCGTTGAGCACATCCATGTTGTCCTGCAATTTATCGTAACGATTCATTTGCATTTTATCTCGCCTGCGAGCCATACAAATACCCCAGATGAGCGCGATGAGAAGCAAAAGCAGCAAGCTGCCACCTATCAGCAGCGTGTAGCGAATGAACCGTTCGTTCCACAGGCCTTTTTCCTTCAACAGATCGTTTCCATATTCCGCATTATACTTGCTCAACTGACTGCTCGTTTCTATGTTGTAAAGGGAATCTTTCAACTGAGTCACGCGCTCTTGATGAAGCATCGCTTGTACAGGATAGCTGTTTTTCAGAGCCTCATAGAGCCCCTCTTGCGAATGAATCTCATTGTAGAGATCGCCCAACTGCTGGAATATTTCCACTCCTTCTGTGAAATAAATCACCGCCTCATCTTCGTTTTCCTCGTGCAACTTCACCTTTCCCATCAAGTTGCAACTGATTCCAAGCGATTGCAGATTCTTGTTCTGCCGCAACACAGGCATTGCTTTCTCGAGCGCTTCCTCAGCATTTTCATATTGGTTCAAACCAATATAAGCCGAAGCCATCTGCGTCAAACGAACAGCTTCCTTGTCTTTTCTTCCCAACTGCTGCTCTTTTTCATAGGCCTGCCGAGCATAATCCAATGCCTTCGAATAGTTTTTCAAACTGCCATAAACCTCAGAAGCCATTCCCAGAATGATTGCCATTCGTTGAGGTTCGTCAACCATTTTATTCACTTCGATGGCCTTCAAAATGTATTTCTCGGCCTCATCAGGTTGCTTGGCTGCCAAATAAATGCCCGCAATCGTATTGAGTGACGAGCTTTCACGGCCATGATCGTTCAGTTTACGATCAATCTCGTAGCATTTCTTAGCATATTTTGAGGCGTTCACGTAATCGGACAAGCGGAAGCAGATGGCTCCAAGCAACGACAGACAGTCACTTTGCAGCAGCAGATCGCCTTTCTTCTGCAACAAAGGAAGCGCTTGTTGCCCATATTCCAAAGCACGTGCATATTGCTGTTGGGCATAAAAACACTCGCCCGCCCAATACCAGACAATCATCGTTAGCGAATCTTCAGACGTTCCATTGGCAAATTCAACCAACTCATCCGCGATTCCCTCCTTTTGCAACTCTTTCATGAAAGCATTAGCCGCCTCTATACGCTTCTGCCCATCCGAGTGCTCAAAGCGCTCGAACAACTGCTCAGCCATTGTAGGCGCTGCCTGCAAAGACACGCAGAAGACAAAGGACAATATGAAAAAGAGAAGCCGTTTCATCGTTCCACTATAGTTGTTAGCAATAATATATATGAGGTTGCAAATTTAATGCATTTTTTTGATATTTCACACCATTAGCCTCAAAAGTTCGGTTACAAAGATAAACAAAAAGAGCCACACGGCAAACCGTATGGCTCTTTTTTATTCAAAAGTATAAGAAAATCTCTTATTTCAGCTCAGCGAGGTACTTAATGGTGCGAACCATCTGAGAGGTGTAAGAGTTCTCATTGTCATACCAAGCAACAACCTGAACGAGAGAGTTGCCGTCGCCAATCTTAGAAACCATTGTCTGGTTAGCATCGAACAGTGAACCGAACTTCATACCGATGATGTCGCTAGAAACGAGCTTCTCCTCTGTGTAACCGAACGACTCGTTGGTGGCAGCCTTCATAGCAGCGTTGATACCCTCAACAGTAACCTCACCCTTCACAACAGCGTGCAGGATAGTGGTAGAACCTGTGGGAGTGGGAACGCGCTGAGCAGCACCGATCAGCTTACCGTTCAACTCGGGGATAACGAGACCGATGGCCTTAGCAGCACCAGTTGAGTTAGGAACGATGTTCTGAGCACCAGCACGAGCACGCTGAACATCACCCTTGCGCTGAGGACCGTCAAGAATCATCTGGTCGCCAGTGTAAGCGTGAACAGTTGTCATGATACCGCTCTGGATAGGAGCAAAGTCGTTCAAAGCCTTGGTCATAGGAGCCAAGCAGTTGGTTGTGCAAGAAGCAGCTGAGATCACAGTGTCAGCGGGAGTCAGAGTCTTGTGGTTCACGTTGTAAACGATGGTGGGCAGATCGTTTCCAGCAGGAGCTGAGATAACAACCTTCTTTGCACCAGCGCTCAGGTGAGCAGAAGCCTTCTCCTTAGAAGTATAGAAACCTGTGCACTCCAGAACCACGTCAACGTCCAGCTGACCCCAAGGCAGCTCGGCAGCGTTAGGAATAGCGTAGATAGTAATCTTCTTACCATCAACAACGATGAAATCCTCACCAGCCTCTACAGTGTGCTTGTTCTCACCGAACTTGCCACAGAAACCACCCTGAGCGGTGTCATACTTCAACAGATGAGCAAGCATTTTGGGGCTTGTCAAATCGTTGATAGCGACCACTTCATAACCTTCAGCCTCGAACATCTGACGAAATGCGAGACGACCAATACGGCCAAAACCGTTAATTGCTACTTTTGTCATTTTTATTTATTTTATTAAAAGGGTTAAAATATGCTCTAAAATAACAATTTATGCGCCTACTATATGCCAAAACAACAAAAAAGTAAGGCAAAAGGAGCATTTTTTCTTCTTTTCGTGCGCAAAGTTACAAAATAATTTCTATATTTGCATCAGAAATCAGTCTTAATTAATTTAAAAATGACTTAAGATTGAGAACGCATCAAGAAATTCGGAATACCGAATAGTAGATTGCAAAATGCAGATTGCAAAACAAGCGGTCAACCATGCTACAACCTGCCGAAGAGAGAGATGTAAATCACATATTTATTAACTTAAACATTTACAACTATGGGATTTGTTAAAGAATTCAAAGAGTTTGCCATGAAAGGCAACGTCATGGACATGGCTGTCGGTGTGATCATCGGCGGTGCATTCGGAAAAATCGTCACTTCTCTTGTCAACGATGTGCTCATGCCCATCATCAGCAAGTGCACGGGCGGTGTGGATTTCACGAACCTCTTTGTCAACCTGACCGATGACAAAACCTACTCTACGCTGAAGGCCGCCCAGGATGCTGGCGCATCGGTGTTCGCTTATGGTTCGTTCATTCAGAACATCATCGATTTCCTTATCATCGCACTGTGTATCTTCTTGATGATCAAGGGAATGAACAAGCTCTCGAGGAAAAAAGAAGAGGAGCCCGCTCCAGAAGAGCCCGCTGGTCCTACACAAGAGGAACTGCTTGCTGAGATTCGCGATTTGTTGAAGACCAAATAATATATAAATAAGGTGTAAATAAAAGAAGCCGACTCGCACATCAAATGGTGGGTCGGCTTCTTCGTTGATGAGAGAGGGCGATTTTGAGGAAACACGATGAAAAACGCGAAAATCATTTTGTCAGCAAAAAAGCCATTATTGTGACATAATGCAAAGCAAATCATCGATTTAAATAACCGATTTGTTGAGGTTTTTTACCAAACACCCTTGTTTCATCATAGCTATGCTTTGAGAACGTTAAAGCATAGCTTTGACAAGATGAAAGCATAGCTTTGAGGAGGTCAAAGCATAGCTGTCATTTTGTCAAATGGCATTGATAAGACTCCCACTCCAACGAGCAGGCGACATAAGGTCATCACATCCCAAAAATTATAGATGAAAATTATGGGAAAAGGCATTCATGTTTCAGTTATTTTTTATACCTTTGCAGCGAGAATAATCACACAAGAGAGACGATGAAGCTTGTTATCATGACTAAGTCCACGTTTTTCGTGGAGGAAGACAAAATTCTTGCCTCGCTCTTCGAAGAGGGCATGGACAACCTGCATCTTTTCAAACCTGGCTCTTCGCCCATGTATTGCGAACGGTTGCTCACCCTACTGCCCGAGGACTTTCATCGTCGTATTACTGTTCACGAACATTTCTACTTGAAAAGCGAATACTCGCTGGCTGGCATTCATATCGATGATCCATCAGCCGAAGCTCCCAATAACTATCGCGGTCGTGTAGGGCGCAATTGCACTTCGTTGGAACGTCTGAAAGAGACAAAAAAGCATAGCGACTATGTGTTCTTGAAAAACATCTTCGATTGCATTGAATTCAAAGATGAACGCGCGACTTTCACTATGGACGAGCTTCGCGAAGCATCGCGGCGCGGACTCATTGACCGCCACGTCTATGCTTTGGGTGGAATGTCGCTCGATAACATCCGTATGGCAAAAGACCTCGGATTCGGAGGCGTGGTCATCTGCGGCGACTTGTGGAATCGGTTCGATATTCACAACCAACTTGATTACAAAGAACTCATCGCCCACTTCGAGCGACTCCGTAAGGTGGTGGGATGAGAATGTGTGATTTGATTGACGATAATTGACAAATCTAAAATATAAAAAATGAGTGACAACAACTCTTTTTTGGTGTTCTCGGGAACAAACACGAGATACCTGGCAGAGAAAATCTGCTCAAGTCTGGGCTGTCCGCTCGGCAAACTGCTGATAACTAAGTTCTCGGATGGAGAATTCGCTGTTTCCTACGAGGAGTCGATTCGTGGTCGCGACATCTTCTTGGTACAGAGCACATTCCCCAATTCTGACAACCTGATGGAACTATTGCTGATGATTGACGCTGCCAAACGCGCATCGGCTCGAACCATCAATGCCGTGATTCCCTACTTTGGTTGGGCGCGACAAGACAGAAAAGACAAACCGCGCGTTTCCATCGGCGCAAAATTGGTGGCCGACTTGTTGAGCGTAGCTGGTGTTCATCGAGTCATTACGATGGATTTGCACGCCGATCAGATTCAGGGATTCTTCAATGTTCCTGTCGACCATCTATACGCTTCGGGCGTCATATTGCCCTATCTGCAAAGCCTTCACCTCGACAACTTGGTGATTGCTTCGCCCGATGTGGGTGGTTCAAAACGCGCCAATGCCTACGCGAAATATCTGGGTTGCCCGCTCGTGCTCTGCAACAAGACTCGCGCACGTGCCAATGTGGTGGCTTCAATGCAGATTATCGGCGATGTAAAGGACAAGAATGTGGTTATCATCGACGATATGGTTGACACCGCAGGAACCATCACAAAAGCTGCCGACATCATGAAAGAGGCTGGTGCCACGACTGTTCGCGCTTGTGCAAGCCATTGTGTCATGAGTGGCCCTGCCAGCGATCGTGTTCAGGAATCTGCACTCGAGGAGATTGTTTTCACCGATTCCATCCCTTATACCAAGAGATGTGAGAAGGTCAAGCAAATCAGTGTGGCCGACATGTTTGCCGAAACCATCATGCGCGTAATCAGAAATGAGAGTATCAGCGACCAGTATATTGTATAATTCGGAAATTCGAAACTACATGAAGAACGGCAAACTGATATTGATTGGCTTGGTTGCCTTGCTGACCGCTTGTGGTTCAAAACCGCAAAAACAACCAGCAACGGAAACCGCCACTCCTCAAGAAGAGCAAGCCACAACAAGCCAAGAGAATGTCGGCGACATGAAAATCACCGATATGAATCGCGATCGTGTGTCGTTGGCTGAAGAAATCGCCAAGAACAAGATCACCATCATCGACTTCTGGGCAAGTTGGTGTGGTCCTTGCAGACAAGAAATGCCGCTCGTGGTGAAGCTCTACGAAGGCCATAAAACTCAAGGATTGGGCATCATCGGCATTTCGCTTGATGAAGATTACGATGCGTGGTCACAAGCCATTAAGGCGATGAACATGAGTTGGCCGCAATTCTCTGATCTCAGAGGATGGGACGACAATGCCGCCCAACGTTTTGGTGTGACTGCGATCCCACACACTATCGTTGTTGACCAACAGGGCAATATCCTTGCAAGAGGGTTACGCGGCGAGGCTTTACACGATTTCATCGATCAACAATTAGGAGGTCATTAACAGTAACATTTACATCATAAACAAAAGCCCGGACATGCAGTAAAGCATATCCGGGTTTTTCATTTTATTGATATCCTACACCGATTTATTGTTTTGGATTAGGAAGCTCAAGCCACTTCACATAGCTAAAGTCCTGACGATGAGGAAGTTTGTCATTCTTGGGATACATACGAACAGCACTCTTGAAGGTTCCTGCCTGATGTGGCATAATGGTTGCCTCAAAGATGTAATTGTTCCCCTCGTTTCCTACAAGAGTCAATGGTATAATAGAGAATATGCTCTCTTCTCCATCCTTGTTGACACAAACGTTAACTTTCTCGAGGCCAACTGCATCATTAAGCCCTTGCTCGTTGATAACATAACGGAGTTTGTATGCAACTTCTGTTTCGCCACCACTTGCTGGGAAATCCCACTCAGATGAAACTACATTAATAGCATCCCAACGCTCGGCTACTGCTTCTTTCCAAGCAGCGATTTCCTTTGCGAGACGATTGTCATCGGCGGAAATCTCCTTGAAACGTTTGGCCTCTTTCTCGTAGAACTTCGAATAGTAGTCATCGAGTTGGCGCTTCATCGTGTAATGAGGTGCAATCTGTGCGATAGAGTTCTTGATGACCTGAATCCATCCCTCGCTGAAGCCTTGTGCATTCTTCTCGTAGTAAAGCGGAATGATCTCATTCTCAAGCAAGCTATAAATGGTGGCAGCATCAAGCTGATCCTGGTAAGCTTGGTTCTGATAGGTGCGCTTTTCGGTAAGAGCCCAACCAGCGCCCTCACGATATCCCTCAAGCCACCAACCGTCAAGCACAGAAAGGTTGACAACACCGTTCATCTCGGCTTTCTCACCACTAGTACCACTAGCCTCGAGCGGACGAGTCGGAGTGTTCATCCAAATGTCAACACCGCTGACAAGACGACGAGCCAACAGGAAGTCATAGTCCTCCAAGAAGATGATCTTTCCAAGGAATTCAGGACGCTGACTGATCTCATAGATCTTCTTGATCAATCCCTGACCTGCACCATCAGCTGGATGAGCTTTTCCTGCAAAGAGGAACTGAACGGGATGCTCAGGATCGTTGACAATCTTACTAAGGCGATCAAGATCGGTAAAGAGCAGATGCGCACGCTTGTATGTGGCAAAACGACGGCAGAAGCCAATAATAAGAGCATTGGGATTGATGCGTTGCAGCAAGCTGACCACACGTGAAGGATCTCCCTGATTCTTCAGCCAAGTGTCGCGGAACTGAGAACGGATATAATCAACCAACTTCTTCTTCAATGTCATTCGAGTTGCCCAAATTTCTTCATTAGGCACATTGTAGATTGCCTCCCAAATCTTCTGATTCGACTGATCAGACATGAACTTCTTGTCAAAATACTTGGCATACAACTGACGCCATTCTGTAGCTGCCCATGTTGGGAAATGAACGCCATTGGTCACATAACCTACGTGGTTCTCCTCTGGATAATAGCCTTTCCAAATTGGGGCGAACATCTTCTGACTGACCCATCCATGAAGTTTTGAAACTCCATTGACCTCTTGGCAAGTATTACAAGCAAATGTTGACATACAGAACTTCTCGCCTTTGTCATCAGGATTGGTACGTCCCATACCGATGAACTCATCCCAAGAAATACCAAGTTTCTGAGGATAGCCACCCATGTATTTACCAAACAGGCCTTCATCGAAATAGTCGTGACCAGCTGGAACCGGAGTGTGCACCGTATACAAACCGCTTGCACGAACCAACTCAAGTGCTTGGTTGAACGTCAAACCTTCTTCGATATAGTCGCAAAGACGTTGTAGATTACAAAGGGCAGCATGTCCCTCATTGCAATGGTAAATGTCTTTCTTGATGCCAAGTTTCTTGAGCAGAAGCATACCACCAATACCAAGCAGAATCTCTTGCTTCAGACGATTCTCCCAATCACCACCATAGAGCGAATGAGTGATAGGTTTGTCAAAATCAGAGTTCATCTCGTTATCGGTATCAAGAAGATACAGCTTCACACGACCTACATTGACACGCCACACGTATGCATGAACTTGATAATTAGTATAAGGAACATCAATGATGACAGGATTTCCATTCTCATCGAGCTGGCGCTCAATAGGAATTCCGCCGAAATTCTGTGACTCATAATTGGCGATCTGTTGTCCATCCATCGACAGGCTCTGAGTGAAATAGCCAAAACGATAAAGGAAACCAATGGCGCACATATCTACATTGGAGTCGCTGGCTTCTTTTACATAATCACCTGCCAACATTCCCAAACCACCCGAATAGATCTTCAGAGCGGAATGCATACCATACTCCATGCAGAAATAAGCAACAGATGGGCGATTGCTATCAGGTTCCACATCCATATATTTGCGGAAAAGGGCGTAAACATTATTGATACGCTTCATCAAAGCCTTGTCGTTCACAATCTCCTCTTTACGCTGATAGCTCAAACGCTCAAGCAATTGAACAGGATTATGACGGACATCATGATACAATTCGGGATCGAGATCTCTGAACAAATCGCGAGCTTCATAATTCCAGACCCACCACATGTTGTGGGCAATCTCATCCAAACACTTCAACTGTTCGGGAAGACTTGATTTGACTGTCAACTCCCGCCACTGTGGAGCATTTGTGTAGTCTGCTTTAATTTTCATATATTAAAAATATTAATTTTGTAAATTCTTTTCATTCTTTTTTCTCAACTCAGCCTTACGCAAAGCCATATCGTAAGCATCATAATAATACTTGATGAACTCGCTCCAAAGAGCCTTCTTCGACAATTTCTCTGCATTATTGCGAGCTTTCTTCACCTCATTTGCAGAAAAATTAGAATACATCGCCACAGTTTCCTTGATGGTATCTGCGACTTCAGAATAATTATAATCCGTGCGATGAATGACTTTCACGCCATCTATAATCTCACTGTCACTTCCCTTCACACTGTTTGCCCAAAGGCCAAAACCAGCAAGGTCTGTCGTGATGCAAGGCACTTTGAAGGCGATTGCTTCCAACGGAGTGTAGCCCCACGGCTCGTAATAAGAAGGATAAATACATAAATCGTTTCCTAACACCACATCATAATAGGTCATATTGATAATACCATCATCACCTGTCAGATAACATGGTAGGAATATCAACTTCACATGGTCATCCTTACGATTATGCATGTCAAGATATTTCAACATTCCAAGCACATTGTCGTGGCTCATATTATTCAGCCAATGCGTAATCTCAGGAACCTCTAGTGGAGTATCATAATGCTTCTTGCTCTTCAAACGTTCCACCAAATCCTGGCGAGGCTCTCCTACCCATCCTGGCACTTCAATGAAAGCCAATACGGGTTTACTCAATGACTTGTCGCGCAACAAACGGTTCATGGCCTCGATATACACATCCACGCCCTTATTGCGGAATTCATAACGACCACTGGTGGATACAATCAACGTGTCATCATCCAAATTCGATCCCATCAACGCATTCGCCACATCAAGCAAACGCTTACGGGCTGCTTTTCGTTTACGAGAGAATGTAGAACCTTTAGAGACGAAATTATCCTCAAAACCATTAGGAAGAACAAAATCTACCGGCTTGTCAAGTAATTCAAGACACTCCTTGGCTGTTATGTCACTGACGGTTGTAAAACAATCCACATGATGAGCTGTCTGCTTCTCTATAGAATGTTTGCTTTGGACATTCAACTCTTCCGACATCTGGTCGCCATTATAGGCAAACAAATAATCATAAAGCGGCTTGTTGTTGCCTGCTATGCTACGTCCGATACTCGTTGCATGCGTTGTGAAGATGGTTCCTATCTGGGGAAGACGATTCAGAACATACAAAAGTCCCAAACCTGTCATCCATTCATTTCCATGATACACCACCTTTTTCGTATCATCTAAGTAGTAATGGTAGAAACTCTCAACCACCAAACCTGCCGCATACGAAAACATGGAAGCTTCGTCGTAGTCGCCATAAGCATGGAGACTATCAACTTGATACAACTCCCACAAACGACTATATATCTCGTTTTTCTTCGCAAAATAAGAAGAATAATCTACAAGTATGGAAATAGGCGAACCTGGTATATTCCAACGTCCTATTTTCATATTCAGCCTTTCTTCTTTCCAGGCATATTCCTTCCATTCGGCAAAAAGTCGATCGTCCTCTGTAAAAAAGGGATTGGTCTTCGTACCCCAACAATCAGGACCAATAAAAATGATCCTATCCGTCATCTTATCCTGTAATGTCTTGGCACGGGTGGAGAGAACCGTGTATATGCCTCCTACTTTATTACAAACTTCCCAACTCGACTCAAATATATAGTCAGGAAACAACCTGTCTTTTACCATATAAAAAACGTATAAGTGGCCACAAAGTTACTATAAAAATCCTAAAAAACCAACATAAAACGCTATAAATTTCTAAATATCAACCATTTCTTGATTTAAAATATTATCTTTGCCGAAAACAAAAATGCGATATGAAAAAAGCGATTATACATACAATCCTCGTCGTGCTAGCCATGTTCTCATCATTGGCTACTTTTGCACAGACACAAGCAGAAAACAACCCGCAACCATTCAAAGGTTACATTAGTAATGAAGAGTACCAAGTGTATATCAGAATGAATTTCTACGAGAACAACATCACTGTCCCCGACCAAGAGATATTTGGAGAACTACCAGGATTCTTTGGGGCAAATAGGGATTCACGAAAATGGCTATTCACATCAGTTGAAATGACTGACAAGAATCAAGCAACAATCACTATAATCAACGACTATGGAAGTGAAGACCTCGTTGCCACTCTAACATGTAACAACGACTCCACTTACACACTCAAACAAAAAGAAGGAAGTACTCTTAAGATTGCTGTAAAAGGGAAATGGGTAAAAATACCTAAAACAATCATATTTAAGAAATAACTACCCTTTTACTTGATTTCCTGCAAGTCGTTAAATACTAACGACTTTTATCTCATAGTTTATTCTTTAGGTAGTTCTATAACGTACAAAACAAATCCGTCCCGCTCCTCGTCTGAGCAGCAGGGCGGACGAGCCATTTCGGCTCCATCGAAAAAAGGCGGCCACCTACTCTCCCGCATTGCATCGCAGTACCATCGGCGCAGGCGGGCTTAACTTCTCTGTTCGGGATGGGAAGAGGTGG
>JAFYYV010000002.1 GCA_017557405.1 Prevotella sp. | reverse complement strand
TTGTTGTCCGCGTGTCCCCCCCTTTTGAGGTGGTTATCGCGGCGGGGCCCCACCTCTTCCCATCCCGAACAGAGAAGTTAAGCCCGCCTGCGCCGATGGTACTGCGATGCAATGCGGGAGAGTAGGTGGCCGCCTTTTTTCAATCATCAGCCGCAACGGCTCGTCCGCCCTGCTACTCGGAAGAGTGGCGGGGCGGATTTGTTTTGTATGGTTTTGTATTGTTCTGTACAGTATAGTATTATAGTATAGTACTATATTGTATAGTGTTGCAAAGTTGTTGTATGGTTGTTGCATGGTATAGTTTTTGTTGCTGGTGCAATAACTTCCGGAGTTTCACGTTATTATAGCATGCAATGGACAGATAGAATCAGACAAGTGAAGATACTGTTGATGGTTATGGCTGTGGTGATAGCCGTAGCCTCATTGGTGGTGTCGAATATTCTGATTCGCGATTTGTATGAGGAAGAGCACAAGAAAATGGCTATATGGGCCGAGGCGATGCGAACGCTGAACTATGACGACGAAAATGCGGGCATGAACCTCGTGTTGAAGGTGATTGAGGACAACACAACGATTCCCGTGATTGTTATGGATTCGCTGGGAACGGTGCAGATTTATAGAAACTTGAAGGTGAAAGCCGACAATCAAGCGGACAGCCTTGCTGCCATTTCGGCAATGGGAAAAAGAATGGAGGCAGCAGGAAGGTTCATTCGGATCGATTTGGACGATGGTTCGCAGAAGGGAGATTATATCGATGTGTGCTACGATGATTCGCTGATGTTGAAGCGATTGGAAGTCTATCCTTATGTGCAGTTAGGAGTTGTTCTGATATTCGTTGTTGTGGCGATATTCGCGCTATTGACCTCGAAACGCGCTGAACAAAACAAAGTGTGGGTAGGTTTGTCGAAAGAAACCGCACATCAGTTGGGAACGCCTATCTCAAGTTTGATGGCTTGGACGGAAATACTGAAGGAAACCTATCCTGACGACACGCTGATTCCTGAAATGGACAAAGACGTGAAACGTTTACAACTGATAGCCGACCGCTTCTCGAAGATAGGTTCGCTTCCCGAGCCAGTACCATCGAGTTTGATAGAGGTGATGGATCATGTAATAGAATACATGGATCGTCGCACATCGAGCAAGGTGATGATGAAACGCATATTCCCACCCGAAGACATCATCGTGCGCATTAATGCTTCGCTTTTCGAATGGGTAGTGGAGAATTTGTGCAAAAACGCCGTCGATGCGATGGGTGGAGAGGGCGTCATCACGTTGTTTATGAACGTCGAGGATGATATCGTGGCCGTCGAGATAAGCGATACAGGAAAGGGAATTCCGAAGAAAGACATCAGCAATGTTTTCCGTCCTGGATTCACTACGAAGAAGCGTGGATGGGGATTAGGACTTTCACTCGCGAAACGCATCGTGGAGGAATACCATCATGGGCGTATCTTCGTGAAGAGTAGCGAATTAGGAAAGGGTACGACATTCCGCATCGAACTGAAACGATAGAAGAATGACTCTTTTGCCAAGAGAAGGTTTTTGACAAAATGAAAGCATGCTTTTTGAAGGGTCAAAGCTATGCTTTTGGTCGATCAAAGCATAGCTTTTATTCGCTTAAAGCATAGCTATGAGAAAACAAGAGAAAAGGTAAAAACTTTCAACAAATTGGTTATTAAATTCAACCTTTTTGGTAGCATAGTGTCGCGAAATAATTCTTTTTGTTGACAAAATGATTTTCATGGAAAAGCGGTTTTCCTATATTTTTGTTTTGAAATAAATTAAAAAATCGGGAATTCTTTTTTTATCTCGGAAAAAAATAGTAACTTTGCACCCCAAATGTGTACATTGGATACCTTACAGATCAATCTGAAGCGGCTGGAGGATGGCGTTTCGCATTTCCAGTTCGATTTAAACGACGATTACTTTAAGGCGATCGATGCCCCAGAAGTGGAGCGTGGCGATATACATGTCGACTTGGATGTGAAGAGAATGGGCGACGTGTTTGAGCTGGAATTCCATTGCGTGGGAGTGGTACACGTGCCCTGCGACTTGTGTTTGGACGATATGGAGCAACCCATTGATGTCAGAAACCGACTGGTCGCTCAATTCGGCATGGAAGAAAGCAACACAGATGACGAACTCGTGACCGTTGACGAGAATGAAGGAACGCTCGATGTGTCGTGGGTCATCTATGAGTTTGTGGCTCTCGACATTCCCATCAAGCATGTACATGCGCCGGGAGAATGCAATCCTGCGATGACGAAGGTGCTTGACGAACTCAATGCAACGCACATAGGCGAAACGGAAGAAGAGCCAATTGACCCGCGCTGGGAAAAGTTGAAGAATTTGAAAATAAAAGAATAAAAATATAATTTAAAAGTTAATAGTATTATGGCACATCCTAAAAGAAGACAGTCGAAGACTCGTACACTGAAAAGAAGAACTCATGATAAGGCAGTGGCTCCCACGCTGGCAGTTTGCCCCAACTGTGGCGCATACTATGTTTACCACACTGTATGTCCCACCTGTGGCTACTACAGAGGAAAAGTCGCTATCGTTCAGGAAGTTGCAGAATAATCAATGGGAAAGATAAACGCGATTATCACTGGCGTGGGTGGATACGTTCCCGACTACATTCTCACTAATGAGGAGCTGGCTCGGATGGTAGACACCAACGACGAGTGGATCATGACGCGTGTAGGTATCAAAGAACGCCATATCCTGACAGAAGAGGGTTTGGGCACGAGCTACATGGCTCGCAAAGCCGCCAAAATGCTGCTTCAGAAGACGGGCGTTGATCCTGATACCATCGATGCATTGATTGTCGCTACAACCACTCCCGACTACAAATTCCCCCCTACGGCTTCGGTGGTAGTGGGCAAACTGGGTCTTAAGAATGCGTTTGCGTTCGACACGTCGGCTGCTTGCGCCGGATTCATGTATGCCCTTGACCTCGCTTCGTCGATGATCAAATGCGGTCGTTGCAAGCGAATCATCGTGATAGGCGCCGACAAAATGTCGTCGATGGTGGATTACACCGATCGCCAGACATGTGTGCTTTTCGGTGATGGCGCTGGAGCTGTGATGGTGGAAGCTACAGAGGAGGAAGGCGTCGGTATGCAAGACGCCTATTTCCGCACCGACGGCAAAGGTCTTCCGTTCCTTCATATGAAGGCAGGTGGATCGGTTTGTCCTCCTTCGCATTTCACGGTGTCGCATCGTTTGCATTACATCTACCAAGAGGGTCGCACGGTGTTCCGTTATGCTGTGACTAGCATGGCCGACGACGTGACTGAGGTTTTGAAACGCAATGGATTGACCAACGAAGATGTGAATTGGGTGGTGCCTCACGAGGCTAACCTGCGCATCATCGAGGCAGTCGCCAAGCGTATCGATCTGCCGATGGAGAAGATTGTGGTCAACATCGAACGGTATGGTAACACGAGTGGTGCAACCATTCCGCTTGCGATTTGGGACAACGAGAAGAACTTCAAGAAAGGCGACAACGTGGTGCTTACCGCGTTTGGAGCAGGTTTCACGCATGGAGCCTCGCTCTTCAAGTGGGCTTACGACGGCGCTACAGCAGCGACCAAAAAGTAACTGGATAAAGAAACTCAGGAGCCAAGGAGTTACAGTAGTTCTTGCATGTTCTCGATGCGCCTTTGACGGGTGCGGGCATGTGTGGACTTCTGGGCTTGTTGACTCCTGAATTTTGTTTCATACAATTCAACATCAAAACATAAGAATATGCACAAAGCAGGTTTCGTAAATATCGTAGGCAATCCCAACGTTGGCAAATCAACGCTGATGAACCAACTCGTGGGTGAACGCATCTCGATAGCCACTTTCAAGGCACAGACAACGCGACATCGCATCATGGGCATTGTAAACACTGACGACATGCAGATTGTCTTCAGCGACACGCCTGGCGTCTTGAAGCCCAACTACAAGATGCAGGAGATGATGCTGGCGTTTTCGGAAA
Source organism: Prevotella sp. (assembly GCA_017557405.1). GTDB lineage: Bacteria > Bacteroidota > Bacteroidia > Bacteroidales > Bacteroidaceae > Prevotella. The sequence goes on along the minus strand of JAFYYV010000002.1, from coordinate 96,060 downwards.
GTGCGCTGGCTGATGCCGATGTGCTGCTCTATGTGACCGACGTGGTGGAGAACCCCGAGAAGAACATGGATTTCTTGGAGAAGGTGGCGAAGATGAAGATCCCTGTCTTGCTGCTCATCAATAAGATTGACCTAAGCGACCAACAGACGCTTGGCAACTTGGTTGAGAAGTGGCATTCGTTGCTGCCCAATGCTGAGATACTTCCCATCTCGGCAGCAAACAAATTTGGTGTTGACATGTTGTTGAAACGTATCAAAGAACTGTTGCCCGATTCGCCACCTTATTTCGAAAAAGACCAACTGACCGACAAACCCGCACGCTTCTTCGTGAGCGAGATCATCCGTGAGAAGATTCTGCTTTATTACGACAAGGAAGTGCCTTATGCAGTCGAGGTTCGAGTGGATTCGTTCAAAGAGACGGAAGACCGCATTGATATTCACGCCGTCATCTATGTAGAGCGCGAGAGCCAGAAAGGCATCATCATCGGTCATCAAGGTGTGGCTTTGAAGAAAGTGGGTATGGAAAGCAGAAAGGCATTGGAGAAGTTCTTTGGAAAGAAAATCAATCTGGAGACATATGTGAAGGTGGATAAGGATTGGCGAAACTCACAACGCGAATTGGACGCTTTTGGATATAATCCGGATTAAAAAGGGAGGAATGAATATGAAGAGAATGCTGTTGTTGTGTCTCACGGTGGTGCTTTCTGTTAATATCGCTTTAGCACAAGAAAAAGAAACGACGAAGTTCGCGGGTAAGATAGGACCATACGCAATTACGCTGTTCCTGTATCCACCCGTATGGAACGAGGGTGAAGTGGCGGGCTACTATTATTATGACGAGCGCCCGAAGACGCATTTCACGCTGAAGTTGGTGAAGCACGAAGCCGTGAATACAAAAGGCAGCATGCATATGGTTATGAAAGAATATACGCCCAAAGGCAATCATACGGGAACCTTCGATGGTCAGCGCGAACTGCGTGGCGATAGTTTCAAAGGGACTTTCACCAACAGCCGGGGCAAGAAATATAAATTTGAACTTGTGGAGGTAATAGAATAATGGGAAATTTAGTAGCAATCGTAGGACGTCCCAATGTAGGCAAGTCCACTCTTTTCAATCGACTGACAAAAAGCCGTCGTGCCATTGTGAGTCCTGAAGCAGGCACTACACGCGACCGCCAATATGGCAAATGCGAATGGTGCGGACATGAGTTTTCGGTGGTTGACACCGGTGGATGGGTGGTCAATAGTGACGACATATTTGAAGGCGAGATTCGCAAACAAGTGCTTGTGGCAACTGAAGAAGCCGACCTCGTGCTCTTCCTCGTTGATGTAACCACAGGCCTGACCGACCTTGATCAGGATGTTGCAGAGATTCTGCGTCGTACGAAACTTCCTGTCGTGTTGGTGGCCAACAAAGCCGACAACAGCACACAGATATACGATTCGTATGAGTTCTACAAACTCGGTTTGGGTGAACCTTATTGCATCAGTTCGGCTACAGGTAGCGGAACGGGCGATTTACTCGATCTCATCATTGAGAAACTGCCGTCTGTGACTGATGAACAAATTGAAGAAGGTATTCCTCGTTTTGCTGTGGTAGGACGCCCGAATGCAGGTAAGTCGAGTCTCATTAATGCTTTCATTGGTGAAGACCGTAATATCGTCACTGAGATTGCTGGTACTACACGCGACAGCATCTATACGCGCTACGACAAATTCGGATTCGATTTCTATCTTGTTGACACCGCCGGTATTCGCCGCAAGAACAAGGTGAGTGAGGATCTTGAGTTCTATTCTGTCATGCGTTCTATCCGAGCCATTGAGAACAGCGATGTTTGCATTCTCATGATCGATTCTACTCGTGGTATAGAGGCGCAAGATATGAACATCTTCCAGATCATTCAGAAGAACAACAAATCAATTGTGGTGGTTGTCAACAAGTGGGATTTGGTGGAAGACAAGTCGACCATTGCCATCAAGACGTTCGAGAATGCTATTCGTGAGCGTATGGCTCCATTTACCGACTTCCCCATCATTTTTGCTTCGGCATTGACCAAACAACGCATCTTCCGCGTGCTCGAAACAGCCAAGCAGGTTTATCTAAACCGCAAGGCGAAGGTTGGAACCACGAAACTCAACGAGGTGATGCTCCCCATCATCGAGGCTACGCCACCACCCAGCATCAAGGGAAAATACATTAAAATCAAGTATTGTTCGCAGGTTCCTGATACGCAGATACCCACCTTCGTGTTCTATGCCAATCTGCCGCAGTATATCAAGGAGAACTATCGTCGTTTCCTCGAGAACAAGATACGCGAGAACTGGCCGATGACAGGTTGTCCCATCAACGTTTTCATTCGTCAGAAATAATGAAAAAGCTGTTTTACATAGCTGTCTTTGGACTCGTGTTGGTGGCTTGTTCACGCATCAATCCTGCCGACAAAGCCGCTCATGCTGCCAAGCAATACTACGACTATCTGCTTAAGGGCAAATACGAGTCTTTCGTTGAAGGACACTATATGCCCGACAGCATTCCAGAAAGCTATCGTTCGGGACTTATTACCAACGCTCGTATGTTTATCAAGCAGCAACAACGAGAGCACCGCGGCATCAAGGAGACGCGCATCGTGAATGCTGATGCCGACACCGCCCTTCATACAGCTAATGTCTTCCTCGTCTTCACTTATGGCGATTCCACCAGTGAGGAAGTCAATGTTCCCATGATAGAAAGCAAAGGTATTTGGTATCTGCGATAATCCAAATACTCCTCCAATAGTTAAGCATTTGGCGAAGGTGGTAAATCTGCATTTTCCCCTTCTTCCAAGTGCTTTTTGTGTTCGAACTCAATATCGTTCTCAATGACCACTTCGCGCATGTTCTTCAATAGGTCGCTCGCGAAGATGAAGTCTGTCAGACGACGATTGCTTGAGTGCATTACTTGCGATGAAACGCCCTGCCATTCCTTCTCACCTTTGTAGATGAAGATGATGTTCTCACCAATGCCCATCACCGAATTCATGTCGTGGGTGTTGATGATGGTTGTGATGCCCAAATCGTGGGTGATACCCGACAATAGGTCGTCGATTACCAACGAAGTCTTCGGATCGAGACCACTATTCGGCTCATCGCAGAACAAGTACTTCGGATTTAGCACGATGGCTCGCGCGATGGCTACACGTTTCTGCATACCGCCCGATATCTCGGCTGGATATTTGTTCTCGGCGCCACGAAGGTTCACGCGCTCCAAGCATTCCATTGCACGTTGCTGACGTTCACGAAATGTCATCGGCGAGAACATGTCGAGTGGGAACATCACATTTTCCAACACAGACAGCGAATCGAAGAGGGCGGCACTCTGGAATATCATGCCCATCTCGCGTCTCATCATTACTTTCTCTTTCTTCGACATCTGTACGAAGTCACGCCCATCGTAGAGCACTTGACCGCTTGTAGGTTCCAAAAGACCCACCAGGTTTTTCATCAATACGGTCTTTCCAGAACCCGACTGGCCAATGATGAGGTTCGTCTTGCCGTCTTCGAACACCGTACTGATATCCTTCAGCACTTCTTTGTCTTCGAACGACTTATATAAATGACATACTTCGATCATGATAAAATCTGTGTTAAGAATACGTCACTGAACAAAATCAAAACCGACGATGACACCACAGCGTCTGTCGAGGCTTTTCCCACTTCCACCGAGCCGCCCTCAACGGTGTATCCGTAGAATGAAGAGACGCTCGAGATGATGAACGCGAAGAACAGGCTCTTGATGATCGACATGTACATGAACCAAGGCACGAACGAGTGTTGCAAGCCTTCTGTCAGGTCCTCGGGCGACAAAATGTGCCCGATATAGGCGGTGCCGTAAGCTCCCAATATGCCTGTCGCCGACGAGAATATCACGAGGAAAGGCATGATGGTGATCAATCCGAGAATCTTCGGTAGGATGAGATAGCTGGCTGAGTTCACGCCCATGATCTCCAACGCGTCAATCTGTTGTGTAACGCGCATGGTTCCCAGTTCCGAAGCAATGTTCGACCCTACTTTTCCTGACAGAATCAGACACATGATACTGCTGGAGAATTCCAACAGCATGATTTCGCGGGTGGTGTAGCCTGCCACCCAACGCGGCATCCACGGACTTTCGATGTTCACCTTCATCTGTATGCAGATGACGGCGCCGATGAAAAACGAGATGAGCAGCACGATGCCGATGCTGTCAACACCCAATTGCGACATCTCCTTCACATATTGTTTCCAGAACATGCGCATGCGCTCGGGCATTGAAAAAGTGCGACCCATGAGCATCAGATAGCGTCCGAATGTTTGTAGTGCTTTGACAATGAGCATAGTCTTGCAGGTTTATGTCGGCAAAGATACGAAAAAGAGGGGAAATAATATTGAAGAATGGAAAAAAAATAGTAACTTTGCCGCCAAAACAATTCGATTATGGATGATTTGAACATCAATATACAAGACACAACGGCCGATATGCAGGAAGCAACGTCTGAAATTATAGACGAGGCGACTGATATCCAAGAACCATCACCCACCACCGAACAGCCAACACCCGCCAGCCAAAAGGAATGCAAGGTGTTGCGTACAGAAGGGTTGGTGAAAATCTATGGAAAGCGTACGGTGGCCAATGGTGTGAGCATCAACGTTCGCCAAGGCGAGATTGTGGGTTTGTTGGGACCGAACGGTGCTGGCAAGACCACCTCTTTCTATATGACTACAGGTTTGGTCATCCCAAATGCTGGCCACGTGTATCTCGATGATCTCGAAATCACCGACTATCCCGTCTACAAGCGCGCTCGTGCAGGTATTGGCTATCTGCCGCAGGAGGCCTCGGTTTTCCGCAAAATGTCGGTGGAGGACAACATCATGGCTGTGCTCGAGATGACAGGAAAGCCTCGCGATTATCAACTGCAGAAACTCGAAAGCCTGATTAGCGAGTTCCGTTTGCAGAAGGTGCGCAAGAACAAGGGTGACCAGCTTTCAGGAGGTGAGCGCCGACGCACTGAGATTGCCCGTTGCTTGGCCATTGAACCCAAATTCATCATGCTCGACGAGCCTTTCGCTGGCGTTGACCCTATTGCTGTGGAAGACATCCAACAGATTGTGTATCACCTGAAATACCGCAACATAGGCATTCTCATCACCGACCACAACGTGGATGAAACGCTGGCTATCACCGACCGTGCTTACCTGCTCTTCGAGGGTAAGATATTGTTCCAAGGAACGCCCGAGGAATTGGCTGCCAACAAGATTGTGCGCGAGAAGTATCTCACCGAATCGTTCGAGCTCCGCAAGAAGGATTTCCAGCTCATGGACGAGCAGAAACGTGCCAACGAATCCGTTGCCCTCTAATGTGTTTGCCACGAACTGGAAGTTGATTCAGGGCAGTGCTTTTTCAACTTTGTGACAATTAGGACAATTAGACAGTCGTTTTTTACACACTTGAGAGTCCCCTCCCAACCTTTCCCCAAGGGGAGGAGATTCTTGACATGTTGAAAATGTAGGGTTCCTCTGCTTGAAATTGAAGCAACAACCATCAAAATCGATAAGAATAGCCATAAAAACAGGCTATATCTATGTTAATATATAGTTAAATATATAGTTATTATTATTAATATATATTAAATATTTTATATAACTTATTGATAATCAATCACTCAGGAATATCTGCGAAAAGCGGGGCGCAGAAAAAAGAGGTGTCTAATTGTCCCAATTGTCACACGCGGGAAAAAGTGGTGTTGTCATTGCATAGCATTGAGCCCCTCATTCCATAGCTTTGACCTCGTCATTGCATAGCTTTGACCTTGTCATTGATGGTCTTTAACAACGTCATTTGTGGTCTTTGGCATGATAATTGCTAATAACTTTATGGTGTTTTATGTAAAAAAAGCAAATTATTTCTCAATTGTTAGTCCATTCGAGGAAAAATGTGTAACTTTGCACCTCAATTGTAAAATTATCAAGAATATAACATATAACGAAAGAAGAAAATGAACATTTCATTTGAAAACAACGACAAGATCAACGGCCTGCTGACCATCACCGTAGAAGAGGCCGATTACAAGGAGAATGTCGAGAAGACATTGAAGGATTATCGCAAACGCGCCAACATCCCTGGATTCCGCCCGGGTATGGTTCCCATGGGTCTCATCCAGCGTCAGTTTGGCACATCTGTCAAAATGGAAGCTATCAACAAGTTCGTTGGTGAGCAGATTTACAAATACGTGAAGGACAACAACATCCAGATGCTGGGCGAGCCGATGCCAAACTTGGAGGCTGATCCCGTGGATTTGGAGCACGATGCACCCTACACATTCAAGTTCGATATCGCAGTGGCTCCCGAGTTCAAAGCTGAACTGACAAGCAAGGACGCCATCGATTATTATACCATCGACGTTGACGACAAACTCATCGACCAGCAGGTTGATATGTTCGCCAGCCGTAACGGCCAATATGAGAAGGTGGAAAGCTACGAAGGAAACGATTTGCTGAAGGGCGACCTTCGCGAATTGGAGGCCGATGGTAGCACCAAGGAAGGTGGTATCGAGGTGAGCGAAGCCATCGTGATGCCTGCTTATGTCAAGAACGAGGATCAGAAGAAACTCTTCGAGGGCGCAAAGCTTGGCGACATCATCACTTTCAATCCTCGCAAGGCTTATGAGAGTGACGCCGAACTGGCTTCTTTCCTCAAGGTTGACAAGGCCGATCTAGGCTTCCACACTGGCGACTTCAGCTATCAGATCACGGAAATCAGCCGTTATCAGAAGGCTGAGGTGAATCAGGAGTTGTTCGACCAGATTTATGGTGCTGCCGCCGTGAAGAGCGAAGAGGAGTTCCGTGCTCGTATCGCCAGCGAGATTCAGGCTCAGCTCGTGAGCAACAGCGATTGGAAGTTCTTGCAGGATGTTCGCAAGTACATGGAGCAGAAGGTGGGTGATTTGACATTCCCCGATGCTCTGCTGAAGCGCATCATGCAGCAGAACAACCAGGATAAGGATGCCGACTACGTGGAGAAGAACTACGAAGGCAGCATCAAGGAACTGGCTTGGCACCTCATCAAGGAGCAGCTGGTGAACGCCACAGAGATCAAGGTCGACGACAACGATGTGAAGACTGCTGCCCGTGAGGCCGCCCGCGCTCAGTTTGCTCAGTATGGCATGAACAATGTCCCTGACGACTATCTCAACAACTATGCCGATGAGATGCTCAAGAAGGAGGAAAACATCCAGAACTATGTTGATCGCGCCATCGACAAGAAGTTGACTGCCGCCCTGAAGGATGTTGTGAAACTTAACGAGAAGAAGGTTTCGCTCGATGAGTTCAACAAACTCATGGCAGAATAAGCACAAGGCAGATTGCTATTTGCCGATATTGGCAGGTAATCGCATGATGATGTGTTTTACGCACATGATAATCGTGTGATTACCTGCTTTTTTTATGGTGGTGGATGATGGCTATCAATCGAAAAAAATAGTTAAAACTGAAAAAAACATGCACTACGTGGCATGATTGTCGATTTTTTTTTTTAATTTTGTTTTTAGAAAGGTCGATGTTTATCGACCAAGAGTGAATGAATGGAAGGTGGAACACCTGTATTATGTCAAACAACAAAGTCAAATAACAAAACAATGAACGACTTTAGAAAATATGCTACCAAGCATTTGGGTATGAGCAGCATGACGCTGGATAGTGTAATTAGTGCGCAAGCTCAATATTTGAATCCTTACATCCTTGAAGAGCGTCAGCTCAATGTGACTCAAATGGACGTCTTCTCACGCTTGATGATGGACCGTATCATCTTCTTGGGAACGGAGATTGACGATTACACCGCCAACACCTTGCAGGCTCAGCTGCTCTATCTGGACAGTGTGGATGCTGGTAAGGACATTTCGATTTATATCAACTCGCCGGGTGGAAGCGTGACTGCTGGTTTGGGAATCTACGACACCATGCAGTTCATTTCGAGCGACGTGGCCACCATTTGCACTGGTATGGCCGCTTCGATGGCTGCTGTGCTGCTTGTGGCTGGCCAAGAGGGTAAGCGTTCTGCACTCACCCACAGTCGTGTGATGATTCACCAACCGCTCGGAGGTGTTCAGGGACAAGCTAGTGATATTGAGATTGAGGCCAAGGAGATTCAGAAGTTCAAGAAGGAACTCTATACCATCATCTCGAACCACTCTCACACTCCGTATGAGAAGGTATGGAAGGATTCCGATCGCAACTATTGGATGACTGCCGATGAGGCCAAGGAGTATGGTATGATTGACCAGGTGTTGGTGAGGAAGAAAGATTGAGAGCCCTTTTGTCCCCCTAGAGGATGAAAGAATAAAGATGATAGACGAATGATGAAGAAAGTTTGTAATTTTTGTGGTAGAGGCGAAAAAGAAGTACGGCTGCTCATCACGGGGTTGAATGGTTATATCTGCGAAGATTGTGCCACCCAAGCCTACGAGATTGTGCAGTCGTCGGGCGTGTTGTCGAAAGATGACAAAGCAAAGGGCAAAAGTTCGTTCGAACTGAAGAAAGTGCCCAAGCCAAAGGAAATCAAGGCTCATCTTGACCAATATGTCATTGGACAGGACGAGGCAAAACGCTATTTGGCAGTCTCGGTCTACAATCATTATAAACGCCTGCAGCAACCCCACGACGAAAATGGTGTGGAGATAGAAAAGAGCAACATCATCATGGTGGGTTCTACTGGAACAGGAAAGACTCTTCTGGCTCGCACCATCGCTAAACTGCTTGATGTGCCTTTCACTATTGTCGATGCGACCGTGTTCACCGAAGCGGGTTATGTGGGTGAGGATGTGGAGAGCATCTTGTCGCGATTGCTTCAGGTGGCCGACTATAATGTCGCAGCTGCAGAGCGGGGCATCGTGTTCATCGATGAGATTGACAAGATTGCCCGAAAGAGTGATAACCCCAGTATCACGCGAGATGTAAGTGGTGAAGGTGTGCAGCAGGGATTATTGAAATTATTGGAAGGAACGATGGTGAATGTTCCGCCACAAGGTGGAAGAAAACATCCTGATCAAGAATATATCCACGTTGATACTCGCAATATCTTGTTTATCTGCGGAGGTGCTTTCGATGGAATTGAGCGGAAGATTGCGCAACGTTTGAACACACATGTCGTGGGATACAATTCGGTGCAGAATGTGCGGAATATCGACAAGAACGACCTGATGAAATATATTTTGCCGCAAGACCTCAAGTCTTTTGGTTTGATTCCTGAGATTATTGGTCGTCTGCCCGTGCTCACTTACCTGAATCCACTTGACCGCACGGCACTACGTCGCATCTTGGAGGAACCCAAGAACTCCATTGTGAAGCAATATGAAAAGCTTTTCAACATGGACGGCATCAAACTCACGTTCCCCAACGAGACGTTGGATTTCATCGTGGAGAAGGCTGTAGAATATAAACTTGGCGCCCGTGGACTTCGTTCTATCGTAGAGACCATCATGATGGACGCCATGTTCGAGATACCATCCAAACGCACCAAGACTTTCGAAGTGACTTTGGAGTATGCCAAGGCACAACTCGAAAAATCACATTTGTTGTCGGCATGAGAAGAGAGAGGATAGCCCTCTCTCCGCAACAAAAAGATCCTTAAATTATCTAACGCCCTACACCTAATATGGTAAAGAAAATTGACCTGACAAAGAAACTTAAACATTACTTCGGCTTTGACACTTTCAAAGGCGACCAAGAGGCCATCATTCAAAATTTGCTGGCTGGCAACGACACGTTTGTGTTGATGCCAACAGGCGGTGGAAAAAGCCTGTGCTATCAGTTGCCGTCGCTCATCATGGATGGTACTGCCATCGTGATTTCGCCGCTCATCGCATTGATGAAGAATCAGGTTGACGTGGTGAATGGCATCAGCGAAGAAGAGGGACTCGCCCACTATTTGAATTCTTCGCTCAACAAAGCGGCTATCCAGCAGGTCATCGATGATGTGCGTAGCGGAAAGACGAAGTTGCTCTATGTAGCTCCCGAGTCGCTTAACAAGGAGGAGAATGTCGCTTTCCTCCAAGGGGTCAAGATTTCTTTTTATGCTATTGACGAAGCTCACTGCATCTCGGAGTGGGGACATGACTTCCGCCCAGAGTATCGCAATATTCGTCCTACTATCAACAAGATTGGCAATGCCCCCGTTATTGCTCTTACAGCTACAGCCACCGACAAGGTTCGCACAGATATCAAGAAGAGTTTGGGCATCTTGGACGCTAAGGAGTTCAAGAGCTCTTTCAATCGTCCCAATCTATATTACGAAGTAAGGCAGAAGACTTCCGATATTGACAAGCAGATCATCAAGTTCATTAAGCAGAATCAAGGCAAGAGCGGCATTGTCTATTGTCTTTCTCGAAAGAAAGTGGAGGAGTTGGCTGCCGTGTTGCAGGCTAATGAGATTAAGGCAGCTGCCTACCATGCTGGGCTTGATTCGCAGACACGTTCAGAGACGCAGGACGACTTCCTCATGGAGCGCATCGATATCATTGTTGCCACCATTGCATTTGGAATGGGTATTGATAAGCCAGATGTACGCTTTGTCATTCATTACGACATTCCCAAGAGCCTTGAAGGTTACTATCAAGAGACAGGTCGTGCAGGGCGCGATGGGGGAGAAGGTATGTGCATCGCCTTCTATGCGTACAAGGATTTGCAGAAGTTGGAGAAGTTCATGGAGGGCAAACCTGTCGCTGAGCAAGACATCGGTCGCCAACTCCTACAGGAAACAGCCGCCTATGCGGAGTCTTCCGTCTGTCGGCGCAAGATGTTGCTTCATTACTTTGGTGAAGAGTACAAGGAAGACAATTGTCATAACTGCGACAACTGTGTGCATCCCAAAGAGAAACGTGAGGCGAAGGATGCGTTGCTTGTCATCCTGCAGGCAGTGCTGGCCATCAAGGAGAATTTCCGGCAGGACTATCTCATCGACTTTGTGAAAGGTCGTCCCACCGATGACATTACCTCGCATAAGCATCATCTGCTCGAAGAGTTCGGAGCTGGTGAAGATGAAGACCCGAAGATTTGGAATCCTGTCATTCGTCAGGCGCTTATTGCAGGCTTCTTGAAGAAGGATGTTGAGAATTATGGTCTTCTGAAAGTCACTTCTGCTGGAAAGAAATTCATCAAGAATCCTCGCTCGTTCATGATTGTTGAAGACACAGAGTTCAAAGACGATGATGATGACGAGAACAACGAGGCTACAGGTTCGGCGCTCGATCCCGAGCTTTATTCCATGTTGAAAGACTTGCGCAAGAATATGGCCCGAAAGATGGAGGTTCCTCCTTATGTCATCTTCCAAGACCCGTCGCTTGAGCAGATGGCTACCATGTATCCTATCACGTTGCAAGAACTTCAGAACATACAAGGCGTCGGTGCGGGCAAGGCAAAGCGCTATGGACAACCATTCTGCGACCTCATTCGTCGTCATTGCGAGGAGAATGAGATAGAACGTCCTGAGGAATTGCGCGTTCGTACTGTGGCCAAGAAGTCGATGCTGAAGGTGAAGATCATACAAAGCATCGACCGACAGGTGGCACTCGATGACATCGCCAATGCACAGGGGCTCGACTTCAGTGAGTTGCTCGATGAAGTGGAGGCTATCGTTTATAGTGGTACAAAGCTCAACATCGACTATTTCCTTGATGAAGTGATGGACGAAGATCATGTTGACGATATCTTCGAATATTTCCGCGAAAGCGAGACCGATAGTCTTGATGCGGCTATGGAAGAGCTCGGAAGCGATTATTCCGAGGATGAAATCCGACTTGTTAGAATCAAGTTCTTATCTGAAATGGCAAATTGAAAACAATGAATAACATACAACATCTTTTCAGGCAGACAGGGCTGATGGCTTTGTTTGCCTTCTTGTTTCCCTTCACATTATCTGCACAACAATCAACTGACCTTCAACCTCCTTCATTCCCTGGCGGCGAAGAGGCGTTGCGGCATTATCTCTCCGAGAACCTGCAATATCCTGGCGGTGCTATGGAAAAGGGCATTGAGGGCGAGGTTGTAGTGTATTTCAGTGTTGAGAAAAACGGCACTTTAAAGAACATTTCGTTGGCTCAATCCATGGAGCCCACCCTTGATGCAGAAGCTTTGCGCTTGGTACAGGGTATGCCCAGGTGGATTCCAGCGCTCAAGAAAGGGAAGAAAACAAAAGGAGAGGTAAATTTGCCCATCTCTTTCCGCCTCTCGTCTGATAATCGGTTCATGGTCTTCGAAGGTATTCCTTTTGGTTCACGTTACGATGTGTTCGACCAGAAACTCGCTAATGCGGGCTTTGAGGTGAAAGGCAATTTCATCCAACACAATGACGGACAGACAGAGATGCGATCTTTCGATGGTCAAATCAACCGCGTCTTGTGGAAACTCTATTATGCCGTGAGCGACCGTAGTCAGCACGTCTATTTCGTAGGAGGACACACGGCGGATAGCTATTCACCCCAAGAAGCGCAGCAGGTGTTCAACAGTATGAAGGACTATTTCGTCAAGAAATATGGTCGAGGCTATTATACCAATGAGACCTCCTTCATCGATTACAAAGTGACGACTCCGCTTGGCGAAGTGCAACTCTCCATCATGCGCGGCGACAATGATAACGGATATGCAGTGCATCTGAAGATAACAGATGCGAAGACATACGCCGAAGCTTATCGTGAGGCTGTTGTGCCTATGAACTTCAATGTTGCCCCGCGTGCCATCGTTGATGGAAAAGCCGAGATGACCATCCATACAGGTTTCGTTCTGTTGGGTGATAAATTGCTCAACGCCGCCTCTATCGATGAGGCTCGCCAGTTGCTCGAAGATGCTGAATATACCATCGATAGCGCTACACCGACAACTTTGAACGCCCAGTTCATCCTAGACGACTACAAGTGCAACTTAGCTATGACACGCAAGGATGTGACTACCACAGTGACCATTACCGCTTCCCCCGAGATTGCCAAGGTTGTCAACGATGATATAGAATTCGGAATCCTGTATAAACAGGCTGCTTCAAAGAAAGGACAACGCCTCTATACGCGTGGCATCAACACGCTGACGCGCACCAGTTCAAGTCTCAATGCTGAGACGCTCGTATTCAAACGTGTGATTCCCAAGCAAAGACCGAGGAGAAAAAAGTAGGTTTGATGAATCCATTGATGGAATGTGAAATAGCAAGATGCCACATATAAGAAAGTAAAATAGTCTATTTTGGTCGGTAAAATAGTCTATTTTACTTTGCAAAATAGTTTATTTTACTTTGCCATAGGATATGTCTGACAACTCGAGAGGATACAAGTGGCGGCATCAGGTGTGGGCTTTGGGTTTGTTGGGCGCGGCAAAACCCAAGTAGCTGTGACGTTAAATCGTATTAATTAGGTAAGTTTTTCTTGAAAAGGAAGCGATATGTGGATTTTTATTGCTAAATTTGCACGCAATAAATTTCAAAGTGTTATATGGCATCATTTGTTGCAGATAAAATCGTGATGGACGGTCTCACATTTGACGACGTCCTTTTAATCCCCGCTTATTCAGAAGTGCTGCCCAAGACGGTAGAGTTGAAAACCCGCTTTTCGCGCCACATCGAGTTGAATGTGCCGTTCGTAACGGCCGCTATGGACACAGTCACTGAGTCGGCGATGGCTATTGCTATTGCTCGCGAAGGTGGTATTGGTGTGATTCACAAAAACATGTCGATAGAGGCGCAGGCCCGTGAGGTAGCTATTGTGAAACGTGCTGAGAATGGCATGATATACGACCCCGTGACCATCCGTCGTGGTCGTACGGTGCAGGATGCACTTGACATTATGGCCGACTACCATATCGGTGGCATCCCCGTTGTGGATGCGGAGAACCACTTGGTGGGCATTGTGACGAACCGCGACTTGCGTTTTGAGCGTCGACTTGACAAGAAAATCGACGAGGTGATGACCAGTGAGCATCTTGTGACCACTCATCAGCAGACGAATTTGGCGGATGCAGCCCAGATCTTGCAGCGTAACAAGATTGAGAAACTGCCCGTTGTGGACAAGGATAACAAACTGGTGGGACTCATCACATACAAGGATATCACCAAGGCCAAGGACAAACCGATGGCTTGCAAAGACGATAAAGGTCGACTGCGCGTAGCTGCTGGTGTGGGCGTTACAGCCGACACATTGGATCGCGCCCAGGCATTGGTGGATGCAGGAGCTGATGCGATTGTTATCGATACTGCCCACGGACATTCTTTGGGTGTGGTTGAGAAGTTGCGCGAGGTGAAGGCTGCCTTCCCGAATGTGGATGTCGTTGTAGGCAATGTGGCCACAGGCGAGGCAGCTCGACTGCTTGTGGATAATGGTGCCGACGCCATCAAGGTGGGTATTGGCCCAGGTAGTATTTGCACCACACGTGTGGTGGCTGGTGTGGGTGTTCCACAGCTGAGTGCCGTTTATGACGTGTTTAGTGCGTTGCGTGGAACGGATGTTCCGTTGATTGCCGATGGTGGACTTCGCTACTCGGGCGATATCGTGAAAGCTATTGCTGCTGGTGGTTCGTGCGTGATGATTGGTTCGCTGGTAGCAGGAACCGAGGAGAGCCCTGGTGATACAATCATCTTCAATGGTCGTAAGTTCAAGAGCTATCGTGGTATGGGTTCGTTGGAGGCTATGGAGCAGAAGCATGGTTCGAAAGACCGCTACTTCCAAGGCGACACCAAAGAGGTGAAGAAACTGGTACCCGAAGGCATTGCTGGCCGTGTGCCTTACAAAGGAACTGTTCAGGAAGTGATTTATCAGCTGATTGGCGGTTTGCGTTCTGGTATGGGTTATTGTGGAGCACAGGATATTGAGCATTTGCACGACGCCAAGTTCGTTCGTATCACAGCCGCTGGTGTGATGGAAAGCCATCCCCACGACATCACCATCACGAGCGAGGCACCCAACTATAGTCGTCCAGAGTGAGACGCATCAAGTCATGATTTGTGATTAAGGAAATAAGATGTTTGAAGTTATGAATATTAGAAAGTTGTGCGCGATTTGCGCTATTTGTGGTTTCACCACTGCCAGCGCCCAAACTTCAGATCCCGTCATCATGGTTATCAACGGACAACCTGTGCCGAGATCGGAATTTGAGTATTCGTTCAACAAGAACAATGCCGAGGGCGTGATTGACAAGAAGAACGTGGAGGAATATCTCGACTTGTTCATTAACTATAAACTGAAGGTGGAGGCCGCCAAAGACGCGAAGTTGGACACGATGACTTCGTTCAAGCAGGAGTTCGCTTCGTATCGCGACCAGCAAATCCGTCCGGTGTTCATTACTGATGCCGACGTGGAGGCTGAGGCTCAGAAGATTTACAAAGAGACCCAGACACGCATCGACTCAATGGGTGGTATGATCAAGCCAGCCCATATCTTGCTAATGTTGAGCCAGCAAGCTACAGTCGAACAACAGAATGCCGCCAAGGTGCGTATCGACTCCATCTATAATGCCCTGAAGAAAGGTGCTGATTTTGGTGACCTTGCTCGTCGCTTGTCTCAAGATAAGGGCTCTGCTGCTCAAGGTGGTGAACTGCCTTGGTTGACGAAGGGTCAGACATTGAAAGAATTCGATGAAGTCGCTTATTCCTTGGCGAAAGGCGAGATGAGTGCCCCCATTCTCTCACCTGCCGGCTATCACATCATCTTGATGAAAGACAGAGGGAACTTCTTCCCTTATGACTCGGTGCATGCTGACATTCTGCGTTTCATCGATCAGCGTGGATTGCGTGAGAGCATCATCGACAACAAACTGAAGGAGATTGCCGCCGAACAGCATGTTACTCCTGCCCAGATATTGGATGCCAAGGCTGCAGAGATGTCGGCCGAGGATATGGACTTGAAGTATCTCATTCAGGAGTATCACGATGGCCTGTTGCTTTATGAAATCAGCAACTCCACTGTTTGGGACAAGGCTGCCAAAGACGAGGCTGGCTTGGCCAATTATTTCAACAAGAACAAGAAGAAGTATAAGTGGGAACAGCCGCGCTTCAAAGGCATCGCCTACCATGTGAAAGACGTTGCCGACGTGAAGGCTGTGAAGGCTGCTGTGAAAAACTTGCCTTTCGACCAATGGGCCGAGAAGTTGCGTACAACGTTCAACAATGATTCCGTGCTCCGTATCCGCGTGGAGAAAGGAATCTTCAAGCAAGGCGATAATGCATTGGTGGACAGAGAGATTTTCAAGAAGGACACTACAGTGAAGCAACTGAAAGACTATCC
Source organism: Prevotella sp. (assembly GCA_017557405.1). GTDB lineage: Bacteria > Bacteroidota > Bacteroidia > Bacteroidales > Bacteroidaceae > Prevotella. The sequence continues at coordinate 79,796 of JAFYYV010000002.1, read as the reverse complement.
CTACGATGCAGTTTTCGGAAAGAAACTGAAGGCTCCGCAAAGCTATCAGGACGTGCGCAATCTGGTGCTGACCGACTATCAAGAGCAACTGGAGAAGGAATGGGTGGCTGGACTGCGCAAGAAGTATGCCGTGAAAGTGGATGAAACGGTATTGAAGACGGTGAACAAACATGAATAAGAATAAATATATCATATCACTTTTTGCAGTTGTGCTGTTGTTGTCGGCTATCAGCGCCAAGGCTGGCCAAGGTATGGCGTTGGCTATTGACAACGACTCGACGGCGATAAAGGTGAGTGCTCCCGATATCCCTGAGACCAGTATCATCGACGAAGTGATTTGGGTGGTGGGCGATGAACCCATTCTCAAGTCGGATGTCGAAGTGTTTCGTATGCAGGCTGAACAAGAAGGTATGAAATGGAACGGTGATCCTGACTGTGCCATTCCTGAGCAGTTGGCTGTTCAGAAACTTTTCTTGCATCAGGCGGCTATCGACTCATTGGAAGTAACCGAGTCGGATATATCGCAAGGCGTGGAAGATCAATTGAATCGTTGGATTCAGTTGGCGGGTTCGCAGGAGAAACTGGAAGAGTATCAGATGAAGAGCATCTCGCAAATTCGTCAGGACTTGCGCGATGATTACAAGAACTCGCAGTTGGTGCAGAAGATGCGAATGAAACTAGTAGAAGATGTCACGGTAACTCCTGCCGATGTGCGCAACTATTTCAAAGACGTACCTGAGGATAGTATCCCCTATGTTCCCACGGAAGTGGAAGTGGAGATTATCACGCTTCAACCGAAAATCTCAATTGAGGAAATCAATCGGGTGAAGGACCAACTCAGAGAATATACGGAGCGTGTGACCAAAGGTGAGACCACCTTTGCCACGTTGGCTCTCCTCTACTCTGAAGATTCCGGTTCGGCCCGCAAAGGTGGTGAGTTGGGCTATGTGGGACGTGTTTACTTGGATCCCGCATTCGCAAACGTGGCTTTCAATTTGACCGATCCGAAGAAAATCTCAAAGATTGTGGAATCGGAATTCGGCTACCATATTATTCAGCTTATTGACAAACGTGGTGATAAGGTAAATGTACGCCATATCCTTCGCAAACCTCAGGTTACACAAGAGGCGATAGAGCAGGGAATAGCCCGATTAGATTCTATTGCCGATGATATCCGTGATGGAAAATTCACGTTTGAAGAAGGTGCTACTTTTATTTCTGATGACAAAGACACCAAAAACAATCATGGTTTGATGTCGAATGTGTCGGAGGAAGGACGCTCGTCGAGATTCCAGATGAAGGATTTGCCAATGGAAGTGGCTCGTGTGGTGGACACATTGAAGGTGGGACAAGTGTCGAAGGCTTTCACTATGGTTAATGCCCGCACGCAGAAGCAGGTCTGTGCCATTGTGAAACTGAAGAATCGTGTCGAAGAGCATAGAGCCACTATTACCGAGGATTTCCAAGTCATGAAGGCCGTGGTGTTGGAGAAACGCCGAACCGATGCCATAAAGGATTGGTTGGCCGACAAGATCAAACGTACTTATGTGAGGATGAACGACAGGTATAAAGACTGTGAATTCGAATATCAAGGTTGGGTTAAATGACAGATAACGATAAGAAATGCCGCTCTTTGAACGGGCATAGAATTGTCACGCTGATGGTTCTATGCCTGTTTGGGCTATGTGTGGTGCAGTCGATGACCCCAGCACGCAAACGTAAGGCAAAGTCGAAGGATGACCGTGTTTATCTGGTACATTCCGACGAATTGCGTTACGACATGTATGGTGTCAATCCCCATGCGCAGATAGCAAAGGGACGTGTGCATTTCAGGCATCAGGGAGCTCAACTGTGGTGTGATAGTGCCTATTTTTTTGAAGAGTCAAATTCTTTTGATGCCTTTGGACATGTGCGTTTCAAACAGGGTGATACACTTTCGTTGACTTGCAATACGGCCAAATACAATGGTACGGACCAACTGTTGGTGGCGAGTAAGAACGTGGTGTTGAAACATCATCGACAGACTCTTTACACAGATAGCCTGACTTACGACCGTCTTTATAAGAACGCTTATTTCGTGGAGGGCGGAAAACTGGTGGATGGGAAGGATAACCTTGTATCCGACTGGGGTGAATACAACACCGAGACTCGTCAGGCGGTCTTCTATTATGATGTGAAACTCTATAATGGCAATCGACTCATTACCACCGATACGCTGTATTACGACAATGCCACGTCAGTGGCTCATATCGTAGGACCTTCTACCATCACACAAGACGAGAGTGTCATCGAGACTGATGACGGATTCTTTGACACGAAGACTAACAAAGCGCAGATGTACAAACGTTCGACGGTAGTGGATAAGCAAAAGTCCATTACGGGCGACAGTCTGTTTTATGATGATAAGACTGGCCAAAGCGAGGGGTTCGGAGATGTCATCTATATCGACAAGGAGAATAAGAACGAACTCCATTGTGGACATTTGAAATACAACGAGCAAACAGGTTATGGATTTGCTACAGGTCGTGCGTTGGCCATCGACTATTCACAGAAAGACACGCTCTATCTGCATGGCGACTCCATGAAAATCTACACGTATCACATCAATACAGACTCGGTGTATCGTGAAGTGCATTGTTTCGACAAGGTGCGTGCCTATCGAGTGGATGTGCAGGCGGTGTGCGATTCATTGGTTTACAACTCCAAGGATTCGTGTATCACAATGTATCGAGATCCCATTGTTTGGAATCAAGATCGCCAATTGTTGGGTGAGGTCATTAAGGTCTATATGCAAGACACGACTGTCCGTATGGCTCATATTATAGGGCAGGCTCTCAGTGTGGAACGCCTTGATGACAAAGACCATTATAACCAGATTTCATCCAAGGAAATGAAGTCTTTCTTTACCGATGGGAAGATTCGTCATGTGGTGTCCTATGGTAATGTGCTCATGATTTATTATCCCATCGATGAGGCCGATACGACGATGATAGGGCTAAACTACACGGAGACCGACACGATGAAGATGTATCTTTCCGAACAACGGAAGTTGGAGAAGATATGGATGCCCAAAGCCATTGGTACATTGTATCCGATGACGCAGATACCTCCAGGGAAGATGCGGCTTAGCCAATTCGCATGGTTCGAGCATGTACGCCCCGTTGATAAGGACGATGTCTTCAATTGGCGTGGAAAAGGTGCTGGTGCCGAGTTGAAGGTCATCGAACGACATGCCGCTCCTTTACAAACTCTTGATAGTGCAGCGATTCCTGGAAAGAAAGGGGAACTCGTGGATAACGAGTTGGGGGAACTGGATAAACAAGAGAACCAAGAGAAACAAGAGACGCAAGAAGAATGAGCGATATTATACAACTTCTGCCAGATTCGGTCGCCAATCAGATAGCGGCGGGCGAGGTCATCCAGCGTCCGGCAAGTGTTATCAAAGAACTTGTCGAGAATGCTGTCGATGCCGATGCTCACACTATTCATGTGTTGGTAGTGGATGCAGGGCGCACGTCGATACAGGTAATCGACGACGGCTTGGGCATGTCCGACACCGATGCCCGTTTGGCTTTCGAGCGTCATGCAACCTCCAAGATTCGTAAGGCTGAAGACCTCTTTGCTTTGCATACGATGGGATTCCGTGGGGAAGCGTTGGCTTCAATTGCAGCAGTATCTCAGATTGAATTGAAGACCTGTCAGCGTGGCGAAGTATTGGGAACCCATCTGTCGCTTTCTGGTTCAAAGTTCTTGGGACAAGAGCCTTGTTCATGTCCAGAAGGTAGTAATTTCTTGGTTGAGAATCTTTTTTTCAATGTCCCTGCACGTCGGAAGTTCTTGAAATCGAACTCCACCGAGTTGAACAATATCGTGACTGCTTTCGAGCGTATCGTATTGGTTTATCCTGACATCTCGTTCACTCTCCACAGTAATGGGACCGAGATGTTGAACCTTAAAGCGGGGAATATACGGCAGCGCATTGTGGATGTTTTTGGTAAACGGATGAACCAGGACCTCATTCCTGTCAAGGTGGATACATCGATGTGTCGCATCTCTGGATTCGTGGGGAAACCTGAATCTGCCCGCAAGAAGGGCGCCCTTCAGTTCTTTTTTGTGAATGGACGCTACATGAAGCATCCTTATTTCCATAAGGCGGTGCAAAATGCGTTCGAACGACTTGTTCCGACGGGCGAGCAAGTTCCTTATTTCATCTATTTTGATGTGCCTACCGAAGATATCGACGTGAACATCCACCCCGTGAAAACAGAAATCAAGTTTGAGAACGAGCAAGCTATCTGGCAGATATTGACGGCATGCGTGAAAGAGGCTGTGGGACTATTCAATGATGTCCCCTCGATTGAATTCGATGAACATGGACGTCCTGAAATTCCTGTTTTCTCGCCTAATAGTCAGGTCCTGGCTCCAAAGGTTTCCTACAATCCGCAATACAACCCATTCAAGGAAGCGCCATCAACTACCTCGAAGCCTCCCACTTCTCAGTGGGAAAGCCTTTATGAGGGGTTGAAGAAGAAAGAGGCTCCATCTGATATTTTCGAAGGTCAGTTCGAAGATGCCGTCGGTGCTGACGTCATCGCCGAAAAGTCACCCGCTCATTATCAATATAAGGGGCGATACATCATGACAGCTGTGAAGTCGGGATTGATGATTATTGATCAGCATCGCGCGCATGTACGTATTTTATATGAGCAGTTCTTAGAGCAGCAGAAGAGTAAACAATGGACTTCCCAAAAGATCCTTTTTCCTGAGATTGTTCGTTTCTCGCCCTCCGAGTGTGTTGTCATGGAGAAAATCGAACCAGTAATGACCGACATGGGCTTCGAACTGTCCAATCTAGGGCAGGGTAGTTATGCTGTCAATGCCATCCCTGCAGGTCTTGATGGGTTGAATGCCGTTTCCCTTGTTAAGGACATGGTAGTTTCCGCAGTGGAAAGAGTGAGCGATGCACGTGAGGAACTCGATAAGTCGATGGCCTTGACGTTGGCGCGTAACGCCGCTATTCCCTACGGGCAAGTCCTCAACAATGAAGAGATGGAGAACATCGTGAACAGTTTGTTTGCCTGTTCCAACGCCAATTATGCTCCCAATGGCAAGACAATCCTTGCAATCCTGAAACAAGACGAAATAGAGCGTCTTTTAGGCTGAATCCTCCGATTTTATGGGCAAAAAGCATAAAAATGACACATTTTTGGCATTTTTGTATGAATTTTTTTGAAAAAAAATGTTGTTGTATGAAATAAATTATTAACTTTGCCCCGACATAGGTGCATTAATGCGCCGTTTTAGAAGCATTTTTTTATCTGATAAATATTTTATAGTTATGAAAAAATTATTTATTGTATTGGCTTTGGCCAGCATCTCTTTGTCTTCAATGGCACAAGATGATCCTACTCTGAAGTACAGTGTAGCTACCAATTCATTCTGGAGCAACTGGTTCATTCAGGTGGGTGGTGATTTCAATTCGTTCATTTCGAGTGAGGAGCATGGACGTGGCTTCAACAATGGAGATCACTTCGGACTCTTCGCTGGCGAGCGCACTAACATTGGCGGTGCTTTGGCTATTGGTAAGTGGTTCACTCCTGGCTTGGGACTCCGTACGAAGGTTCAGGTCTTGAAAGGAAAGAAGATTGATAGCCCCGATCCCGATGATTTCGACTATTGGATTGCCAACGAGCAGGTGCTGTTCAATCTGAGCAACATGCTGTTGGGTTACAACCCTAATCGCGTTTGGAATTTCATTCCCTTCGCTGGTGGTGGTATGGCTCGCAACATGAGCGCCAATCGCTATGCAATGGATCTCAATGTCGGTTTGCTCAATGAGTTCCGTTTGAGCAGGAAGGTGGCTCTCAACCTTGAAATCGGTTGGAACCGTTTGGAGCCCGACTTCGACGGCAACACAATCAGTGGCAAGCGCGGATGGGAAGCTAAGGACAACAACCTCTATGCAGAGTTGGGCCTGACCTTCAACTTGGGTAAAGCTTCATGGGATAAGGTGCCCGATATCGACGCTATCAATGCTCTGCACCAGAGTCAGATCGATGCCCTCAATGCTCAGTTGAACGATGCTTACAACGAGAGCGGTCGCTACAAGAAACTCTACGAAGAGGAGAAGAACAAGCAGCCCGAGAAGGTTTATGTTAAGGAATTTGTTGGAACTCCCGTTTCAGTATTCTTCAACATCGACAAGACCAACATTGCTTCTCAGAAGGATCTCGTGAACGTTCAGGGTATTGCCAAGTATGCTATCGACAACAATCTCGGTCTGCTCGTAACAGGTTATGCTGACAGCGCAACAGGTTCTGTCGAGCGTAACCAGTGGCTCTCTGAAGAGCGTGCAAAGACTGTTGCCGAGGAACTTGTCAAGATTGGTGTGAACCGCGACAAGATCCAGACTGCTGCCGCCGGTGGTGTTGATGAGCTTTCGCCCATCTCCTTCAACCGTCGTGCTACCGTCATGGTCAACAAGTAATTCTTGCATCGTTTTTTCAAATGGTAATATAAAGCGGAAGTGCTTCCTGCAAGGAGGTACTTTCGCTTTTGCGTGTTCTTATGAACCACCTATTGAAATTTTTTCGTCAAAAAATTTGGTGGTTTCATAAAAAAGCATTACCTTTGCACTCGCTTTTACGAAAGCATGGGCGCTTAGCTCAGCTGGTTTAGAGCATCTGCCTTACAAGCAGAGGGTCGGCGGTTCGAATCCGTCAGCGCCCACTGGGGTGTTTCCCTGTGACCCTTCGGGGTTGCAGGGATTTTTATGTCCAATCCTTTCCTCCTTTATTCGTTGGATTGACGAAAATCATCTTTTTTCGCCTTGTTTATTACTTTTCTCCTACTTTTCGCTTGTATCTCCTTTCTTTTTATTACTTTTGTATCATCTAAGACTACTAATTATTAATAGAAGCTTATGATTTGGAACGAAAACATGGAATGCATGAGCCGCGAACAGCTTCGCGAGATTCAGAGCATTAGATTGAGAAAGATGGTGGATTATGTGTATCATAACACGCCATTCTATCGTAAGAAATTTCAGGAGATGGACCTCACTCCTGACGACTTTCGTGATATAGACGACATCACGAAGTTACCCTTCACAGACAAACTAGACTTGCGCGACAACTATCCTTTCGGGTTGGCTGCCGTGCCGATGAGCCAGATCGTTCGCATCCATGCCTCTAGTGGAACTACGGGTAAGCCCGTCGTCGTGCTCCACACGCGTAAGGACATTGCCATGTGGGTGGAGGCCATTTCCAGAGCCTTCACGGCTTATGGTGCGACGAAAGACGACATCTTCCAAGTTAGTTATGGTTACGGACTCTTCACGGGTGGTTTGGGCGCTCACGATGGTGCAACGAACATCGGCGCCAGCGTTATCCCTATGTCGAGTGGAAACACGCAGAAGCAGATTACTTTGATGCACGACTTCGGAACTTCGGTGCTCTGCTGCACACCTAGCTACGCTATGTTCCTCGGTGAGGCTATGCGCGAGAGTGAGTGGGCGCGCGACGAGTTCAAACTGCGTGTAGGTGCTTTCGGTGCTGAGCCTTGGACAGAGAACATGCGCCAGAAGCTGCAGGAGACGTTGGGCATCAAGGCCTACGACATCTACGGCCTTTCTGAGATTGCCGGCCCGGGTGTCGGATACGAGTGTGAGTGTCAGAACGGGACCCACCTCAACGAAGACTATTTCTATCCAGAGATTGTGGACCCGAAAACGGGCGAACAGTTGCCTGAAGGTTCCTTCGGCGAACTCTGCTTCACCCACCTCACCAAAGAGGGAATGCCCTTGCTGCGCTATCGCACACACGACCTCACGGCGCTCCACTACGACCGTTGCGAATGTGGTCGTACTCTCGTGCGCATGGACCGTATCTTGGGCCGTTGCGACGACATGCTCATCATTCGTGGCGTTAACGTGTTCCCCACGCAGATCGAGGCCGTCATCCTCAGTCAGAAGGAGTTCGAGCCCCATTATCTGCTCACCGTCGATCGTGTCAACAACACCGACACTTCCGAATTGCGTGTTGAGGTTCGCGAGGAGTACTTCACCGACGATATGGCTTCTATGGTGGGCCTCCAGAAGAAACTCGAAGCCGAGCTCCGTTCTGTTATTGGTCTGGGATTCAAGGTGAAACTCGCCGAACCCAAGTCCATCGAGCGCAGCACGGGTAAGGCCAAGCGCGTTATTGACAAGCGCGTCCTGTAATGTCATTTCATAAAAACATTAATACATTATCATTATGTTAGCAAAACAACTATCTATTTTCCTGGAAAACAAATCGGGACGACTCACAGAAGTCACCGAGGCTTTGGGCACAGCTGGTGTCAACCTCTCGGCTATGAGCATTGCCGACAACAGCGATTTCGGCATCTTGCGTTGCATCGTCTCCGATCCCGACAAGGCTTATCAGGTGCTCAAGGCTGCTGGCTTTGCCCTGAAAGTGACCGATGTCATTGGTTTCACATGTCCTAATACGCCAGGCTCGTTGGCCGTTGTGTTGAAATATCTGTCCGACAATGGGGTGTTCATCGAGTACATGTACTCCTTCAGTCAGGGCGATTATGCAAATGTCGTGATTCGTCCTACCGACCTGCAGGCATGCGACAAGCTGCTTGAGCAGAAGAAGGTGGACCTCATTGCAGCGAACGACCTTTATAAGTTGTAGGATATTTAAAAGAAGTGGGAAGTAGAGGGAGTAATAAACCAACATTTATTGAGTTGGTTAGGCTAGTGGCCTTTACTCCTTCTACTCCTTTTCTTCTTTCCTCTCATTATGTAAAGAAAATTCTGAATTTTGGTACTACGAGAAGGCCATCGTTTTGAAAAAAATGTTTCTCGTGAGCAAATACGCGAGTTTTGAGCGTTTTTGGAAAATGTTGTAAATCAACGACTTCCGTTTTCTTTACATTTTACAATCCTGTCAGAGGTATACGTCTGACCACCAAAAGCTATGCAATGAGCCCGTCAGATGTGGCATTTGAGGGTGTCAGATGCCACAAGTAAGCGTGTCATTTACCACATCTGAGAGCCTCAGATGATACAAGTGACAATTTCGTATGTGAAAAATGAGGAAATTGGAGTGGAAAAGTCGTTTTCTCACTCGTTTATCTTTTCTAGATTGAACGAAAAAGTCGACAAAAATTTGTCATGTTTTTTCAGCATCCTTTCATCTTTCATCTTTCTTCTTTCATCTAAAATAGTTATTTCCTTGTGCGCTTTTAACAACCTTTTTCATATTCTTTGAGCCGTTTTCAATTATAATTTGTAATTTTGCAGCCGAAAAAGAAAACGAAATGATGAATCTTGATTTGCTGACCGCCATTTCCCCCATTGACGGACGTTACAGAAGTAAAACCCAACCACTTGCCGACTATTTTTCAGAGTACGCGCTCATCCGCTACCGCATCCGTGTGGAGATAGAGTATTTCATCTCTCTCTGCGAGCTTCCGTTGCCTCAATTGGCAGCGTTCCCCGCCGACCTCTTCCCACGTCTGCGCGATATCTATCGCAATTTTGACGAGAAGGGCGCCGCCCGCGTGAAGGAGATAGAGCAGACCACCAACCACGACGTCAAGGCTGTAGAATATTATATTAAGGAGCAGTTCGACCAAATTGGCGGACTCGACGCTTTCAAGGAGTTCATCCATTTCGGTCTCACTTCCCAAGACATCAACAACACCAGCGTGCCTCTCTCTGTGAAGGAGGCGCTCGCCGATGTGTTCTACCCACAAGTGGAAGAGCTCATCGAGCAGCTTCGACAGTATGCCGACGAATGGTCTGAAGTGCCGATGTTGGCAAAGACTCACGGACAGCCAGCCTCGCCCACACGTTTGGGTAAGGAGGTGATGGTCTATGTCTATCGACTCACCGAACAGTTGCAGAGCCTCCGCGCCTGCAAGCTCACCGCCAAGTTTGGAGGTGCTACAGGCAACTTCAACGCCCACCATGTGGCCTATCCCGACCGCGACTGGCGCGAATTCGGCAATCGTTTCGTTGCCGAGAAACTGGGCTTGGAGCGTGAGCAGTGGACCACGCAGATTTCCAATTACGATGCACTTGGCGCAGTTTTCGATGCTATGCGTCGCATCAATACGATCATCATCGACCTCGACCGCGACTTCTGGATGTATATCTCGATGGACTATTTCAAGCAGAAGATCAAGGCCGGAGAAGTGGGAAGCAGCGCTATGCCCCACAAGGTGAATCCCATCGACTTCGAGAATAGCGAGGGCAACCTCGGCATCTCCAATGCCATTCTTCAGTTCCTCGCCGCCAAGCTTCCCGTCAGCCGACTGCAGCGCGACCTCACCGACAGCACCGTCCTCCGCAATGTGGGCGTGCCTTTCGGTCATAGCGTCATCGCTGTGCAGAGTACGCTCAAAGGACTGCGCAAGCTCATCCTCAATGCCGAGCGCCTGCAGGCCGACTTGGACAATACTTGGGCTGTCGTCGCCGAGGCCATTCAGACCATCCTCCGCCGCGAGGCGTACCCTCATCCCTATGAGGCTCTGAAGGCACTTACCCGTACCAACCAGCGGCTAACACCCGACACTATCCACGAGTTTATCTCGTCGCTCGACGTCAGTCCGTCAGTCAAGGCCGAGCTTATGGCCATCACCCCGTCAAACTACACAGGAATGTAAGATTGTCATTTGAAAATTTGAGAATTAGGAATTATAAAATTATAATAGAAGTAATTATATTTATTAACCCTAAGCCGTGAGGCTTAAAAGAAAAATGTTTAACAATTATGGATTTAGAATTAGAAAACAACACTCAGGATTTGTCTTCCGAGCAGAACGAAGGTAGCCGCGAGGGCTACAAGCCGGCTGGCAATTATCAGCGTGATTATCGTGCAGGAGGACGCCCGCAGCGTCCGCGTATCCACGCACAACGTCCTTTCAACGCCGAGCGTCCCTCGGCTAATGATGATGGAGGCGCATTCCGCCCCGAAGGTTTCGGCGCAGGATTGCAGTCAGGCACTCCCCAGCAGCGCCCCTATCGTCCTCGTTTTAACAACAATCAGCAAGGTGGTGGCTACGGCCAGCGTCCCCAAGGTGGTTATCAGCCCCGTCAGCAGGGTGGCTATCGTCCGCGTTACAATGCCGAGGGTGAGCAGGGTGGTTATCAGCCCCGTCAGCAGGGCGGCTATCGCCCGCGTTACAATGCCGAAGGCGAGCAGGGTGGCTATCAGCCCCGTCAGCAGGGCGGTTATCAGCAGCGTGGCGGCTATGGTCAGCGTCCTCAGGGAGGTGGCTATCAGCAGCGTGGCGGTTATCAGCCCCGTCAGCAAGGTGGCTATCAGCAGCGTGGCGGCTATGGCCAGCGTCCTCAGGGAGGTGGTTATCAGCAGCGTGGCGGTTACGGCCAACGTCCTCAGGGTGGCTATCGTCAGCATTCAGCCGACTACGACCCCAATGCAAAATATAGTCTCAAGAAACGTATTGAATATAAGGAAGAGCACATCGATCCCAACGAGCCCATCCGTCTGAACAAGTTCCTCGCCAATGCTGGCGTGTGTTCGCGCCGCGAGGCCGACGAGTTCATCCAGGCTGGCGTTGTCACCGTGAATGGTGAGGTTGTGACCGAACTCGGAACAAAGGTCATGCGCACGGATACGGTGATGTTCCACGAACAGCCCGTCTCTTTGGAGAAGAAAGTCTATGTGCTGCTTAACAAACCCAAGGATTATGTCACCACGAGCGACGATCCCCAGCAGCGCAAGACCGTTATGGACCTCGTCAAGGATGTCTGCCCCGAGCGCATCTATCCCGTTGGTCGTCTCGACCGCAACACTACGGGTGTGCTCTTGCTGACCAACGATGGCGACTTGGCTTCTAAGCTCACGCATCCCAAGTTCCTCAAGAAGAAGGTCTATCACGTGCATCTCGACAAGAATGTCACCGCTCACGACCTCCAGCAGATTGCCGAGGGCATTCAGCTCGAAGACGGTGAGGTGCATGCTGATGCCGTTGAGTATTGCGACGAGCGCGACAAGTCTCAGGTAGGCATCGAGATTCACAGCGGTAAGAACCGCATCGTGCGTCGCATTTTCGAGAGCCTCGGCTACCGTGTAACCAAACTCGACCGCGTGCTCTTCGCTGGACTTACCAAGAAGAACCTTCGTCGTGGTGACTGGCGCTTCCTTACCGAACAGGAAGTCGACATGTTGCGCATGGGTGCGTTCGAATGATGTAGTAGAAGAAGTTAAGGAAGAAGATGTAGGAGAAGTAAAGGTAGTAAAAGAAGCAGAGGTAGTAGATGAAGCGGAAGCCAATACTCTTTCAATAGTTAAGCTAATACTCTTTCAATAGTTAAGCTAATGGTCTCTAACTCCTTCCTCTCCCTCTGACTCCCTCCTCTCCTTAAAACAATAACCCTATGAGCAAAACTTTCGAAGACGTTCTTGCTTGGCAGAAGGCTCATAGCCTTGTACTGTCTGTCTATAGGATTACAAAGGCTTTTCCGACGGATGAGCGGCGAGGACTGACCTCTCAGTTTCAACGTGCTGCAGTATCCATTGCTGCCAATATTGCAGAGGGGTATGGAAAGTTGAGTCGTGCTGACAAGCTTCGCTTTTTGAACATTGCGCAGGGGAGTCTTGAAGAGAGTCGTTATTATTGCATTCTCTCGCGCGACTTGGGTTATATCTCTTTCGACGCATACAATGACTTACGTTCTCAAGTGAATGAAGTTAGTTTCTTCTTAAATGCATATATAAAAGGTATAAACGAAAACAAGTATAATAATTCAATGGAGTAACAGGTAGAATGAAAGGTTAAACAAGGATGAAGGATGAAGGATAAAGGGTGAAGGGTATGAAGGTCTTTATATATATAATATAATGTACGCGTAAACAAATGGCTTACTCCCTCTAAAGGCAAATGGCCTCTAACTCCCTCTAACTCCTTCCTCTCCTTCTAAAGGCTAATGGCCTCTAACTCCTTCCACTCCCTCCTCTCCCTCCTCTCCCTCTAAAAAAATCATGACCCGAACAAAAATCATTGATGCTCTCAAGTCCACCGACTTCGGCAACGAGATTCTCGTCAAGGGATGGGTGCGAACCCATCGCTCCAGCAAGTCGGTCGACTTCATCGCTCTTAACGACGGTTCTACCATCAACAACATTCAGTTGGTTGTCGCACCTGACTGCCCAGTGACTTCCGCTACCGACGCAACGCTTCGCGACATCACTACTGGTGCGTGTATCGCAGCACATGGTATCCTTGTCGAAAGCCAGGGAGCAGGGCAGGCCAGCGAGATACAGTGCCAGCGCATTGAGATCCTCGGACTCTGTCCCACCGACTACCCCATGCAGAAGAAAGGACAGTCCTTCGAGGTGATGCGCAAGAATGCACACCTCCGTCTGCGCACCAACACTTTCGGAGCCGTCATGCGCATACGCCACAATATGGCTATCGCTATCCATAAGTATTTCCACGACCACGGATTCTTCTATTTCCATACGCCTCTCATCACCGCCAGCGATGCCGAGGGGGCAGGGCAGATGTTCCAGGTGACCACCAAGAACCTCTACCGTTTGGAGAAAGATGAAGATGGACATATCATCTACGATGACGACTTCTTCGGAAAGATGACCTCCCTCACCGTGTCCGGACAACTCGAAGGCGAGCTCGGTGCTACTGCCCTCGGAGCTATCTACACCTTCGGTCCTACGTTCCGCGCCGAGAACTCCAACACACCGCGACATCTCGCAGAGTTCTGGATGATCGAGCCTGAGGTGGCCTTCATCGACCTGCCTGAGCTCATGGACCTCGAGGAAGACTTCATCAAGTATTGCGTGCAGTGGGCACTCGACCATTGCGCTGACGACCTTGCCTTCCTCAACAAGATGATCGACAATACGCTCATCCAACGTTTGAAGAGCGTTGTTGAGACCGAGTTCGTTCGACTCGACTACACCGAGGGTATCCGTATCCTTCAACAGGCCATCCGCGATGGACGCAAGTTCGAGTTCCCATGCGAGTGGGGCGACGACCTTGCCAGCGAGCACGAACGCTACCTTGTTGAGGAATACTTCAAGAAGCCTGTCATCATGACCCACTATCCTAAGAAGATCAAAGCCTTCTACATGAAGATCGACGACCAGCTGCCCGAACTCGACGGTAAGCAGATGGAGCAGACTGTTCAGGGTACCGACGTCCTCTTCCCGCAGATTGGTGAGATCATCGGAGGCTCTGTCCGCGAAGAAGACTACGACAAGCTACTCGGGGAAATTGAAAGCCGTCACATTCCTATGAAGGATATGTGGTGGTATCTCGACACACGAAAGTATGGCACATGTCCACACGGAGGATTCGGACTCGGATTCGAACGACTCATCCTCTTCGTCACCGGCATGCAGAACATCCGTGATGTCATTCCCTTCCCGAGAACCCCCAAGAATGCAGAGTTCTAAAGCATTTGGAGAGAAAAAAGAACAGCAACGCGTAACACCGCGGTTTTATAAAAAAACAAAAAACCGTGTTAAATTTCATTCAATTTTACGTTGCAAGGGGTCAAAATGCACTTGAAAACGCTGAAAACCCCACAAAATGCACGTTTTATTGACAAAATTTCAAAAAAAAACGCGTTTTTATTTGCTCGTTTTAATAATTATCTCTATATTTGCAGCGAAATTGTATCTCTTAGGCTGAGATTCTTGAGAGCTGAAATTTTATTATTACATATATGTCTAACAAAAATTAATCGTATGAAAAGAAAATTTTTAAGTTCTTTGATGCTCGGAGCCATCGTCTTGGCTTCAGCAAACTTGACGTCTTGTAAGGACTACGATGATGAAATCCAGGACTTGCAGACTCAGATCAACGCGCTTACTCCTGCGATCAATCAAGTGAAGGCTGACCTCCAGAGCGAGATCGCTAACTTGAAGACACAGCTTGAGGCTAAGGATGCTGAAATTGCATCTCTTGCCCAGAAGGCTAAGGACGCCGCAGATGCTAACGCTGAAAATCTGGCCAAAGAAATCGCTCGTGCAACAGCTGCCGAGGCTGCTCTCGAGGCTAAGATTGGTACCGCCGAAGAGGCTATCAAGAAGCTGGAAGATTTGGCTAATAGTAAGGTAAGCATTGAGGATTTCAACAAAGCAATGGAGGATGTTTATGCCAAGATTGCTGCTGTTGACCAAGCTCTTGCCGACCACATGGTAGACGCTACAGCTAAGTTCGGTGCTCTCCAGAAGGGTATCGACGACGAGGTTCTTGCTCGTAAGGCTGCCGTGGAAGACCTGCAACAGCAGATCGACGCTATCAAGAAGTGGGAAGAGAAGATCAACAACATCGACGCTCGCCTGAAGGTTGTTGAAGGTGCTTATGTCACGAAAGATGAGTTGAAGAAGGCTATCGCCGACCTCGATGTCGAAGGTAAGATTGCTGCTCTCAAGACCGAGCTCAACAAGACTATTGGTGACCTCCAGAGTGACCTTAAGAAACTTGAAGAGCGTGTCGACGCTCTCGGACTCGACAAAGTCGTTGCCGATCTGAAGAAGCTCATCGACGATGAGGCTACCGCACGTAAGGCTGGTGATGAGGCTGCTTTGGCTGCTGCTCAGAAGGCTAAGGAAGCTGCTGACGCTGCTGCTGAGGCTGCTGGTAAGGCTAAGGATGCTGCCAACGCTGCTCAGGAGTCTGCTGACGCTGCTGCTGCTGCTGTTGCTGCTGAGGCAAGCGCTCGTGAGGCTGCTGACGCTGCTGAAGAAGCTGCACGTAAGGCTGCTGATGGTGAGCTCGACGCTGCCATTAAGGCTGCCGAGGCTGCTCTCCAGGCTCAGATCAACACCATCAATGAGACCCTTAAGACTGAGATTCCTCGTCTCGACCTCAGAATCGACAACGTTGAGGAAACTCTGCAGGCTGTTTCTGACAAGCTCGACAAGGTTGAAGCTTTCGTTAACGCTCTGAACGTTCTCGTGAAGGGTGAGCTCCGCTCGCTGGTCTTCAAGCCCGACTTCTACTACTATGGTATTGAGGCTACACGTCTGCTCTCTCTCGAGTACTACTACTTCGTTGACGACGCTAAGAAGGGCACTCCTATCCCCGCTGCCAACGCTGACCTCGCTGAGAAGAAGGGTACTACTATCGACAACAAGAACAGTAAGGAAGCCAATGTTGACTTCGCTGCTGAGGATGTCGCACGTACCATTCACGAGCGTTACGACTCGCTGAAGAGCTTCAAGGTGCTGAACCTCGTTGCCCAGTATCACATGAATCCTTCGAACGTTCAATTGTCTAGCATCCTCGATGTTTCTGTAGTAGACGACGACAAACCTTATGAGTTCGATGATTACTATTACACTCGTTCTTCTCAGGCTGTTGTTTCTGTCAACAAGGCTATGGAGCCCGCTTACTGGGTGGAGAATGGCATGCTGAATGTGAACCTGAAGGTTCGCGATCAGGAGAAGATCAAGTCTGTCATGTGGGATGATTCTGTGACTGTATTCGCTATCAAGGCTACTGTTCGTTCGGGTGAGAAGGGTGATACCACTATCACTTCTGACTATGCTGCTTTGAAGTATCAGCAGATTAAGGATGTCCGTCTGGCTCACGCTATCGTGAACAACAAGGAGCCTGAGCTGATTACAATGACTGGTCTGCTCAACACTCACTGCGGTACTTGCGACTATGTTGCTAAGTACAACAAGAAGGAGATTGACATGAACCACTCTCACCTCTTTGCTACTGTTGACGAGGCTAAGTATTTCGTTGAGAATACTGAGCGCGTGAAGGATGGCATTTTGGGTGAAGGTCAGGATACTGTCGATTGGAATGCAACTCTCGACCTCAGCAAGCTCGTTGAGGTACACTACTCTACTGTTGACGGTGCTCATGAGAAACTGAGCAGTGAGAAACTCGCTAGCTACGGTCTTGAGTACAAGTTCGAACTCACCAAGTTCATCATTGGTACCAACAAGACTTCTGAGTCTGCACAGGCTGCCATCAATCCTGAAGATGGTATTACCCTCCGTCCTCAGATTCCTGAGGAGAAGACTGGTAAGCAACAGGCTTATGGTGCTGACCAGAGCCGTACAACCGTTGACCGTGTGCCCCTCGTGCGCGTATCTCTGATTGAGTCGTCCACTGGCCGCGTGCTTGACTATGGTTACATCCCCGTACGTATTTCTGAGACCGCTGCTGAAATCGTTCCCACACCTGGTGTATCTGTAACTTACACTTCTACCGACAAGTGGGAATACATCCAGTATGACGACTGCTTCGGTGCTGGTTCTACACCTTATGGTCGCACGACCACTTGGATTGAGACTCAGTACGACTTGATGAAGCACAATGCTCTGCCCGCAGAGTTCTCTCGTGAGGACTTCGAGAAGAACTATCTCGATCAGGATGGCAATGCTGGTCCTCTCTATCAGGATCCCGCTCTTGCTGACGGTTCTACACTGACTGCTAATCCCGATGAGGCTCAGCAGTACATCAAGAACAAGAAGGGTGAATGGGTTGCTGTGAAGAATGTTTCTGAGAAGATTGGTACCATCACTTATCTCCCCGATGAGGATCTGAATGGTGTTCGTACTTCTGTCTTCGAGTGGAAGGTTACTGCCGACGAGGCTATCGAACTCTTCAAGAAGAATAAGGAAGTTGAAGTGGCTTGCTTGCTGAAGAGCCAGAGCTACACTTATCCTGACATCTTCGTGATCTTCAAGTCTGATCCTAACAACATCGCCTTCAAGAAGGCTACTGTGACTGGTGAAGTTGACTTCGATCCTCATAAGATTACTAACTACTGGTTCTCACTGAACTCTAACAGCATCGTAGGTGATGGTGGTCTCCGTGAGATTCACACTCAGACCCTCGTTCCTGAGGACTTCTTCGAGGAGACAGCTGATCCGTTCGACGCTACATTCGCTGATGTCTTCGTAGGCAACTTCAAGAATGATGCCGTACAGCCCAACATGTGGATTACTATCAACACCATGATCGATGGTAAGAAGGTTAACAACAACAAGGCTTACGACAAGAAGAACATCCAGACCGACTTCGTCTTCGAGTCTTCTAAGCAGGTGGGTACCTTCAAGGGTTACTATAAGACCCCGAACAAGCTCACAAGCTTCAAGCTCTTCGCTTCTGACTTGGATGTCGCTGCTGTTAACAAGATTAAGTCTGTGACCGATCCTCAGCTCAAGCGTGGTAAGAACCTCTATGCATACGTTACCAATCCTCTGGACGCTGAGCTCATCGCTACCATCGAGGGTGATGACCTTGAGACCATGAAGATTGCTCTTGTTCACTCTGAGGACAACGATGGCTACATTGAGGCTATGTTGAACTACAAGGCTCACAACGAGCTCGCTGACGATGTATTGAAGGCTGAGGTTAGCCTCATCGCTTGGATTGCTAAACCAGAAGAGGGTGCTATCGCTACTGCTGATCAGTCTGAGATCTGTGAGATTCCTCTCACCAACAACAACATCTTGGTACGCTTCCTCCGCCCGATCAACGTGGCAGGAACTGGTAAGGATGTTCAGGATGCTTCTTACGAGCATGGTGATGAGCCTCAGATCATCCTCCTCGACGATCTGCTCTCTTACACCGATTGGCGTGACACTTGGAAGGAAGTTGTGACCGACGAAGAGACTGGTGAGACCTCTGGTTTGGACTACAAGACATTCTACGGAATCCAGGCAGTTAAGCTGCAGGGTGTTGAGGAAGGCGACAACGTCTCCACGAATCCTGATGTGCTGACCAACCTGTCTCAGCCTGCTGGCAAGTGGGTACCACTGACAGAAGTTAGTGACAATGTTGACTTCATCTACCTCGAGGAAGGCAAGCTCCAGTATCGTAACTTGAGTAACGTGGTTGATGAGTTCCAGATTCAGCTGCCCGTCTCGGTTGAGTACTATTGGGGTACTGTTTACCAGAATGTGATTGTGACCATCAAGCCTTCTAAGGCTCAGGCTAAGAAATTCTAATCAGATTCTTGAATACTAACAAAAGGGGAGGGGTTGATACTCCTCCCCTTTTTTCACTTAACAAGTCTATATGAAACGTATTATCATCCCTATTTTGCTGTTTTCAGCCATTGTTTTTGTCAGTTCATGCTCTTCGTGTTCTGACAACAAGAAGCAGGATCAAAATCCGCTCTTGCCCGAACCCGAACTGAAGACCGACGCCGAAGATACATTGGCTATTAACAATCTCATCGACCAGTATATGGGTCTGCTTGCCGACAACAATGTAGATGCCGCTGTCGATATGCTCAACCGTTTGAAAGACGGAGAAGTGGTACCAATGGAACCCAAGGAGGCCAAAGAGTACAAGGCGGTTCTTAGCAAATTCCACATCTATGGTGTGAAGAAAAAGGGATTTCTGATTCGTAGCGCACGTAACAACGATATTACTATTTTGTTGCAGATCATCAAGTCGGGTGACCTCGACAAGGAAATCGGTGTGACTGCCCAGCATATCAACCCCATCTTTAAAGAGGGGCAGTGGTATCTGACTTTACTCGACCTCAAGGCTGAAGGAGTCTATGATGTGTTCGACGAGTCAAACACCAACAATGGAAATGTGGAGTTTATCAAACAATAATCTCCTCAAAGGCTTGTCTGTTGTCTTTTTGCTCGCCCTTGTGGCCTGCAAAGGCAACCAGACACGTTTGCCGCGACTCGAGTTCTCCCACGACTCTTGTGATCTCGGCATCATCTATAAGAATAGTCCTATCAAGGATTTCGACATCGAGTTCCGTAACACCGGCTCACAGACGCTGAACGTCTATAAGGTGAAATCCACTTGTTCGTGTACGGTGGTTAATGCGGTTGACTCGTTTGTGGAGCCGGGGGCAAAAGGACATATCCGAGGAACGTTCGACATGTCGAACTATCCTGCCCGACATATCAAAAAACACTTGGTCGTGTTCTCGAATGGTACAAAGGAACCTGTCCATTATAACATAGTGGGAGATGTTACTTACAAAAAAAAGTAAAAAATACTATATATTGACGATGTTGCAAAGAAAGTTCTATATGCTGCTGTTCGCTGTGTTGTCGGTATTCGCAGGTGCCAATGCCGCCAATACAAGTGATGCACTCATCGTGGAATTCAATGATGCCGACGAGGCTGATCAATATTTCTATTTGGCCGACACCCCGAAAGTGGAGTTCGGCCAGGATGTTGTTTATATTACATCCAATGATTTCACTACCCAATTTGACTATTCTTTAATCAAACGAATATATCTCGGCGACAACTCCCAGTCGTCAGACGATCCAGGTCCTGTCACTTCCCTCAACGAGGAAGAGATGCCTAACCTCTTCACCTTCCAATATGTGGACGGTCAAACGGTGCGCATGACAGGCGTGGACGATGTCACGAAAGTGGCTCTTTTCTCCATCGATGGCAAACGCATGTCGATGGATGCCGAGCGCAATGACGACGAGGTGACTATTCATCTCGGCAGTTTGCAGCGCGGTTTTTACGTGATCAAAACCAATAAACAGTCATTTAAGATTTACAAGAGATAAAAAGTGATAATGAAGAAGAGTTTATTGACATGTGTACTTCTGCTGCTTTGTACCACTATGGCGCAAGCTCAGCAGAAAGTGTATATCCAACTCAATGACACCACCATTGAACGCTATGTGTGGGATGTGGTGGATATTACCTTCCAGAAAGATGATTACGAGCTGGAGTCCTCAGCTCCAGCATCTACCGAGGCCGTGGATTTGGGACTTTCGGTAAAGTGGGCGCCTATCAACCTGACCGCCACCACTACCAATCCTGATTACGCAGGCGTAACCTTTACTCACTTTGGATGGGGCGATGTGACGGGTATTAATATGACAGATAACCTTCGTTATTTCCCAGTTACTCATCCTACTGCCAATATCGTGAACAACAGTAGCTACGACATTGCCCAGAAATTGTGGGGTGACAAGTGGCGTCTGCCCACTGATAAGGAAATGCAAGACCTTATCGACAAATGTGAATGGACATGGACGCAAGACGATGAAGGCAATTGGGGATATCTGGTGGAAGGCAACGACAACTCTATCTTCCTTCCTGCTGGTGGTCAACGCTTGTTGGAGGAGATTCAGGATGCCCAGAACAAAGGATTTTATTGGACGGGTGTCTATAACAAGCAGGATGATGAAACGGCCTTTTCACTTTCGTTTAATGAGACAGGTCAACCTTCGTTAGAAGCATTGAAACGCTATTATGGATTGTTGATTCGCCCTGTCTATGGCGATGAGGGGCTTGAAGTGGAACTTGCCATCGAAATGCTTCATTGCAATGAAGACAATGTGAGCATTTACCTAGACGAGGCTGACTTTAGGGCTACCTATACTTTGACGGGCGATGCCGACAAGGCTGGCGAGTATGGAGTTTTGTATGGTAAGTCGACTGTGAGTTTGCAATATGGAGGCAGTTGTAAGAAAGTAGTAGGAAGCGGATCACTTGATATGGGTACTAACACCGCTGTTTTCTCGTTGACGGATTTGGATGAAGAGACTTCCTACAAGGCACGTCCATACGTGTTGGTCGATGATATACCTGTCTATGGAGACGAAGTGGTGTTCAAGACTGCCTCGCGCTTCCCAGAGCCCAATTATGTGGACATGGGTGGTGGCGTGTATTGGGCTGAATGGGACATGGGTGCCCAGTCGAGTAATGACTTAGGACTTTATTTCGGTTGGGGTGACACGAGTGGCGACATGACCAGTACGAGACCAGCCGACTATGCTCCAGGTTTCACGGGAACTTCGATTGCTGGAACTGAATTTGATGTTGCACATGTGAAATGGGGCAAGGGATGGCGTATGCCCACATTTGCCGATTTTGAGGAATTGTTTAGCAACTGTACTCAGGTACGTGAGACTCGCATGACATCTACAGGTACGTCAATATCGGGTTATTGTTTGACCAGCAAGAAAACAGGAAATTCTATTTTCTTCCCTGCGGCTGGTTACTATTCAGGTACACAGAGCGCTGAATTTAATAGGTATATATACTATTGGACGGCTGAGATCGAATCTGATGGAACTCTTCCTGTCCTTTGTAGATGGACAGCTAGTGGGCCAGTATCCAGACCTAATTACAAGTATATCCGCTCGTTGATTCGTGCGGTCTATGACAAATCTAGCAGTCCTTCGGTGACTCCGAAAAATGCTGTTGATTTGGGTTTGAGTGTGAAGTGGGCTCAATTTAATTTGGGTGCTAAGAGTGCGACGGAGGCCGGTTACTATATAGCTTGGGCCGACACTGCAGAGCCTGAAGATGGTGATTATTCGAAAACCTCTCATATCCATTACCATAATGGGGCATATGACGATTTGGGAAAAACCTTCAATGCCAATGACAATTACGAGTGGGATGCCGCTCGCAAAATATGGGGTAGTACATGGCGTGTACCGACACAGTCGGAAATGAGTGAACTGTGGACGGAATGCACATGGACGTGGACAGACAATTATAACAAATCTAATGTTGCGGGCTTCATAGTCAAAGGTCCTAGTGGGAAGAGCATCTTCCTGCCAGCATGTGGATGGAAGACGGGTTCTACTGGAAGATTACAACAAGATGGACGATATGGTGCATATTGGACAAGTTCGCTGAATCTGCGTAACACCGACTATGGATTGAACCTGCAGTTCAGTGCCAATTCGGATCCAACTGATGTTAATGCCAATCCTATGCCGGGCATTTATCGCGAGTATGGTTTGACCATTCGTCCCGTATGTCCGTAAACAGGAGAAGAGTAATTATTATTAACTAAATATTTAATTTATGAAGTCACTAAAATCGTTATTGATTGCTGCGTTGGCACTGGTGTCGACATCAGCAATGGCTCAGAGCGCAGAGCCTGAGTATCAGTTCAAGAAGCACGCCTTCATAACATTGCAGGGTGGTGCTCAGTACACCCTTGGTGAAGCTAAGTTCAAGGACCTTCTCAGTCCGAACGCACAGCTCAGCTTGGGTTATCAGTTCAGCCCTGTGTTCGCTGCTCGTATCCAGGCTAATGGCTGGCAGAGCAAAGGTGGATGGGCCAACTATCGTGATGCGAAACTTGGCACTCCTTTCAACAAGGATTACAAGTTCAATTATGTGGCACCAGGTCTCGACCTGATGTTCAACCTCTCGAACCTTTTCTGTGGCTATAACCCGAAGCGCTTCTTCAACCTGACTTTGTTCCTTGGTGGTGGTGCCAACATTGCCTTCAAGAATGACGAAGCCAATGACATCGCAAAGCAGCTTTACTCGCTTGACGCTTACAACCTGCAGAACATCTGGGACGGCACGAAGGTTCGTCCGTTCGGCCGTGGTGGTCTGGAGTTCGCTTTCCGTCTGAGCGATGCTGTGAAACTGGTGCTTGAGGGGAATGCCAACATCCTGAACGACAAGTACAACTCGAAGTGGGGTGACAATCCCGACTGGTATTTCAACGCTCTTGCTGGTCTGCGCATCAACTTGGGCAAGGCTTACACGAAGGTTGAGCCGTTCATCGAGCCCGTTGAAGAGCCTGTTCAGCAAAACACATATGTGGCACCTGTGCAGCCTAAACCCGAGCCACCGAAGCCTCCTGTGAAGATCGAGCCGTTGCGTCGTGACGTTTTCTTCACCATTAACAGCACCAAGATTGTTGAGACTGAAGAGGCTAAAGTGCGTGAGATCGTTGATTACCTGAACAAGTATCCGAAGGCTAAGGTGAGCGTAACAGGTTATGCTGACGCTGGCACTGGTAACGACCAGATTAATGACCGTCTGGCTGCTGGTCGCGCTGACGCTGTTGCCAACATGCTTACTCAGAAGTACAACATTCCTGCTGACCGCATCATGAAGGACAGCAAGGGTTCACGTGTACAGCCGTTCGCTGAGAACGATCTGAACCGTGTGTCAATCTGTATCGCTGAATAAGAGACGCGGATTCCTTTAATAGGACCATAATCATATGACTCATTCGTGGTCTCCACGAATGAGTCATTATTTTATACAGAATGAATCGTTTTCATTCGTCTTATCATTCGTTTATGAGAAAAACAACCATTCTTTCACTTGTAGCCTTTTGGATATTCCTTTCGTGTGGCAACGATAAACAGCCAGCAAAGTCGATTGAGGGGGAACCAATGATGGAGTTTGCCGATTCTGTGCACGACTTTGGTGCATTTGGAGGCGTGGACAAGGATTTGGTGAAAACCTACGACTTTTGGTTTGTCAACGCTGGCGATGCTGCGTTGGTCATCAATCGTGTGGAACCCAGTTGTCATTGCCTGACCGTGGAGTATACGCAGGAGCCATTGGCACAAGGAGAGAATGGATTCGTCCGTCTAATCTATGATGGGGCGGAAAACAAAACAACAACGCATTTCTATAGAACGGCAGTCGTTTATAGCAATGCGTCGAATAGTCCCACGACGTTGGTGGTAGAAGGGGAAGTGCAGAAATAGACTTGTCTTTATTATAGTTTCTGGATTCTCTATACTAGCTCTATTCCGTTCTCTGTGATTTTGATAAGATGGCGTTTATAAAGGTCGCCAATAGCTTTCTTGTATGTCTTTTTGCTGACTTGAAATCGGCGTTTGATATCTTCTGCGTCGCTCTTGTCTCCTAAATCACATTTTCCATTGTTATCTTTCAGGTATTGTAGTAAAGTATCGGAAAAATCCAATGTCTGTTGTCTTCCAGCAGGTTGCAACATCACATCGATTTTTCCATCGGGTCGAACATTCTGTATGTAGGCGGTCATGCGGTCTCCAGTATGGATGTATTTGAACACCTGCTTTTCATAGACAAGGCCAGGATAGCGGTTGTCGACGATAACTTTGAATCCCAAGTCGGTCTTTTGCCAGACAAGGATAGAAACGGGAGTGTTGGAGCTATAACCATAGATGGGAGCATCTGGCTGCTCATCCAAAGGATCGGCCATATAGCGTTCCACTTTTGCCGATGCCACGATGCGGTAACTATCTTGATCTATATGTACGTGTACAATGTATTTCTTACCTATCTCCATCCGTTGCTTTTGCTCGCGGAAAGGACAGAACAGGTCTTTCATGAGTCCCCAATTTAGGAAAGCACCATATTCGTTAACCCACGCCACTTCCAAATAAGCGAAATCGCCTACTTTGCAGAAAGGCTTCTCGGTGGTGGCAACAGGCATCTCATTTTGGTCAAGATAAATGAATACATCCAGTTCATCACCTATGTTGTACGTTTCTGGCGCATAGCGCGCAGGAAGTAGGATTTCGCCTTCGGGGCCTCCATCGAGATAGAGTCCGAAGTCCACTTTCTTGGTTATTCTGAGGCGATTGTAGTCGCCGAGTCTGAGATTTGACATGGTTCTTCTTGGATGTTGGGTGTTGGGTGTTGGATAACTTCCTCGTCTTCTGTTGACGTGGGGAGTGGGGATGGATCTTCTATGAGACCATCGCGCAGATGGATAGTGCGGTCGGTAATGCTTGCCAACGACTCGTCGTGGGTCACAATCACGAAAGTTTGTCCGTAACGATCGCGAAGGTCGAAGAATAGTTGATGCAGTTCGGCTTTGTTTTTGCTATCAAGGCTTCCACTAGGTTCATCTGCCAAAATCACAGCAGGATTGTTGACCAATGCACGAGCTACAGCAATGCGTTGCTTTTCACCACCCGAAAGTTCAGCGGGTTTATGGCTAGCGCGTTCAGTAAGTCCCATGAAATCGAGCAACTCTTGTGCTCGTTGCTGGGCTTCTTTATGTGATTTCCCTGCGATGAAGGCGGGTATCATAATATTTTCGATAGCCGTGAACTCGGGTAGCAGTTGGTGGAACTGGAACACAAAACCGATGTGCTGGTTGCGGAAGTCGCTCAATTTCTTCTGACTAAGCGTGGTAGTGTCGATTCCATCAACATGCACAGTACCAGCATCGGGTTTATCGAGTGTACCAATGATTTGCAATAGTGTTGTCTTTCCAGCACCACTGGGTCCCACAATGCTGACCACCTCGCCTTTGTCGATATGGAGGTCGATGCCTTTGAGCACTTGTAGTGAACCGAAACTTTTGGTGATTCCTTGAATATCTATCATTGTTTTTATAGTTTTATTGTCCGTTTCAGCCAGCCGCGCACAATATCGTAAGCACTTTGCTCCTCAGTATGTTGTGGCTGTGCGAATGTCATTTCGTCCATAGCGTCGCCGAATTGATCGGGGAAGATAATCATCATGCTTGTTCCGCTGAAGTAACGTGTCAGTTCTTCGGGAAGTCGCTCCATGGCTGTCTTATAAGAAACGGTTCCTTTACGGGCGGTAACCACCACGAAGAGATGATCTTCGGCGATGGTGCCGGCGAGTTGTGGAAGTTCGTTCCAATGTGTCATTGACAAATACTCAGCCCTTACGCTTTGGTGGCGGTTTTGCACATATTCGCGCAAAAGAGCAAGAGTATCGTCACGTCCGTGGAAGATGATGCGGCATTCCAGATTCTCGGCCAGACGTGACAGACGTTCCAACCATCGGTAGAAACCTGGTTCGAATTGGGCTCTCGATGGCACAGCCACCTGGATACGTCGTACAGTATTGAGCGGTTGCTTCAGTCGTGCCATAATGATTTGGCGATTCAGCCCATTAAATAGGCTTTGGTGGAACTCGCCCCAGAACTTTGGCGACACCTCTTTATGCTGGTGCATGCCAATGATGATCTCGCTGGCACGGAATTCCTTGAAAGCATGCTTGATGCCATTGGCGATGTTGGCGGCGATGCGCACTTGTGTTTGCACTCTAACATCGCTTCCTGCAGCATATTGTGTTACTTTTTCAAGCAGTTGTTGTCCGTTTTCCTGATTGCGCCGCATGTTGGCATCATCATAAACAACATTCAACGCCACCAATCCTCTGTTCAGTTTCGCATTGCGGGTCAATATGGCCAGATTAATCAATCGGTTGGCATATTCAGGATATTTCACAGGAATGAGCATCTTCTCGTCGTCACCATCGGCATTTCCATCGTCACGTGGCATATCTTTGTCGCGGATGGTGATTTGTTGTGCTGCTGCCTCCGTAACGAGTGTGGAGATGATACAAGTAAAGAGAATCATGATAATGACACCATTCAAAATGTCATCGCTCACGAGATATCCATTACCTACGTGAATGTTCATTCCCACCATGACCATCGCAATGGCTCCAGCTGCGTGGGCAGAGGTCAGACCGAACATCATATGGCCTGACGAGACGGGCATGCGGAAGAATAGGCATGCAATATAAGCCGCAGCCGCCTTGCCGAAAGTACCGAAGAACACCATTGCCAGCACTATCCAGATGATGGCGCCACCTTCGAAGAGCAGCCGCACATTGATAAGCATACCCACGCCAATAAGGAAATAGGGGATGAAGAGTGCGTTTCCGATGAATTCAATGCGATTCATCAAGGGTGACACGTGGGGGATGTATCGGTTCAGGATAAGTCCTGACAAGAATGCGCCCACGATGCCTTCCAATCCGACAGCCTCGCTCAATGCGGCACTCATGAAGAGCAGTGACATCACGAATATGAACTGCATCACGGCATCGCTGTATCGGCGTAGGAACCAGCGAGCCAATCGTGGGATGATGAAGAACAGGAAGGCGCAAAAAAGCACGAACTTTAGCAAGAACCATAGCCAGAAGAGCCATCCACTGTTGCCATCGTGTGCAGCCACGAGTGCGGCCAAACAAATGAGTGCCAGTAGCAGAGAGAGCATCGAACCACCTACGCTCAACGTTACGCTCGGTTTGCGTTGCAGACCATAGCGTCCCACAATGGGGTAGGCTATCAACGTGTTTGATGCCATCAACGCACCCATCAGGAATGAGGTCTTCGTCGAATAACCCAATAAGGTAATGGCAGTAAGGAACATGGCGCCAAAAGGAATAGCAAAGGTCAGCAATCCGAAAATGCTTATGCGTTTCGCGTTCTTCCGAAGTCCATCCATGTCCATTTCGAGCGAGGCGAGGAACATGATATAGTAGAGTCCCACCTTTCCAAAAAGCTCAAACGACTCATCGCGCTTCAAAATATTTAAGCCGTATTGTCCCACTAGAACTCCAGCCAATACCATGCCGATGATATGTGGAATGCGTAGCTTTCCCATGATGATAGGTGCCGATAGGATAATCAGCAAAACTACGAAGAAAATCAACGTAGGGTCAGCAATGGGGAAATATTGGGATAAATTCGGCATAAATATGTCTTCGTTTTGCAATTCGCTATGCAAAGGTGCAAAAAAAATATCAAATATTCGCATAAACGAGGGAAAAGTTGTAATTTTGCAGCCGAAAAAAATGATTTGTGATTGAGTCAACAACTATTATAAAAATATAAAGAGAAATTAATCAAGATGAAAGTAGCAATTGTTGGTGCAAGCGGAGCCGTGGGACAAGAGTTCCTGCGCATTCTCGCCGAGCGTGTTTTTCCGATGGATGAGTTGGTTCTTTTTGGTAGTGAGCGTAGTGCTGGCCGTAAATATACCTTCAAAGGAAAAGAATATGAGGTGAAACTTCTGCAGCACAATGACGACTTCCGCGACATCGACATCGCCTTTGTGTCAGCTGGTGGTGGTACTTCCAAAGAGTTTGCCGAGACCATCACGAAGTATGGCGCCGTGATGATTGATAACTCGAGTGCTTTCCGCATGGATGATGATGTCCCCTTGGTAGTGCCTGAGTGCAATCCTGACGATGCATTGAATCGTCCGCGTGGCATCATCGCCAATCCCAATTGCACTACCATCATGATGGTCACAGTTCTGCAGCCTCTTGAGAACCTGAGTCATATCCGTCGCATCCATGTGGCCAGTTATCAGAGTGCTAGTGGTGCAGGAGCCGCAGCTATGGCAGAATTACAGCAACAATATAACGAAATAGTGAACGATCAGCCTGTTACAGTCAAGAAGTTCCCGCATCAGTTGGCTTATAACGTGATTCCCCAGATTGACGTGTTTACCGAAAACGGTTACACGAAGGAAGAGATGAAGATGTTCAATGAGACACGAAAAATCATGCATACCGATGCCCGTTGTTCTGCCATGTGTGTACGCGTGAGTTCATTGCGTAGTCACTCTGAGAGCGTTTGGATTGAGACAGAGCGTCCTATCAGCGTCGAGGAAGCTCGTGCCGCCATCGCTGCTGCACCTGGTTGCACATTGAAAGATGATCCCTCGAACCTTGTTTATCCCATGCCGCTTGAGACTGCAGGTAAGGATGATGTCTATGTGGGTCGCATTCGCAAGGACTTGGCCGATGAAAACGGTTTGACCTTCTGGCTTTCTGGCGACCAGATCCGCAAAGGTGCTGCCCTTAACGCTGTGCAGATTGCCGAATATCTTATCAAGGTTGGTAATGTAAAATAATACCTAATTCATATACGCAGAGAGTGGTTCTAATCCACATTTTGCTGAATTTATTTGCCTGTTCACTGAAAAAAGAAAGTGAATAGGCATTTTTTTTGTACCTTTGTGGCATCATCAATTCCATCAAGACATTATTTGGTTATGAAACGATTATTGATAATACCGATTGTTTTCGTGGCGTTTGCCCTTTCTGTCCAGGCTGCCGACTATGATTATCTTGCTTTCCGAAGCAACGATGGCACTGTGGCCTGCCTCTCGGTCAGCAACCTGAAAATCACTTTTTCCAACGGACTGTTGGTGGCGGTGAATAGTGAGACGAACCAAACCTTCAGTCTCTCGGATTTGAACAAGATGTATTTCACGAACTCTACAGTCACTAACATAGTTGAGACTCTGCCTACAGATAGCAATACCGAGGTGGAAGTGTTTACAACATCGGGTGTGAGCATGGGCAGATTCAGCAATCTCCAACAAGCAAGACAGATGCTCTCAATGGGCGTTTATATTGTCAAGCAGAGTGACAAAATCTATAAAATCGCAGTAAAATGAGAAGAATCATAATACTTATTGCGGCTATTTCTATAGCCATTGTGTCCAAGTCCCAAACGTTGAATGTCGAAGTGGGGAATGTGACGTATCAGATTCCTGCCGCTCAAGCAGGGGATATGGTGTATAGCAATGGTACTGATGTGGAAATCATGGGTAAGACCTTTGCTTTGAGCGAGGTGAAAAGCATGTATATTGACCAAACGGCCGTAACAGACAATACCGTGAGTGTGAGCTATAATGGCACTAACGCTGCTGTGAAAGTGGCAGGAAACATTGCCAAGAACTTAACGATTACGACTCGCAATGCTCATGTGAGTATTGTGCAGGACGCTAACGTGACCGATGAAATCACTTACGCGCTCAGCGGAACGTCCTCCAATGGTTCGTTTTATATGGATGGTGACTTAAAAGCTTCGTTCGTCCTGAACGGATTGACTTTGAACAATCCTGATAGTGCTGCTATCAATATCCGCGATGGGAAACGTATTTCAGTTGAATTAGCCGATGGTACCAACAACACGTTGACCGATGGAACGGGTGGAAAACAGAAAGCTTGCTTTGCAGTGAAAGGTCATACCGAGTTCAAGGGCGGAGGCACGTTGAACATCACAGGTAACACGGCTCATGCCTTCTGGGGTAAGGAATACGTGCAACTGAAGAAGACCGTAGGCACCATCAATATTCTAGGTGCTGTAGGCGATGGATTCAACGTGAATCAGTTCTTCCAACAGAATGGCGGTTCGGTAACCATTAAGAACGTGGGCGACGATGGAATCCAATTGAGTTTCGAAACCGATGACAACGACAAGGTTATCTCCACTGATGAAGACGAAGACAATACGGGCGAGGTCGTTATCAAGGGTGGAACGCTCGACATTAATGTCACGGCCAAGGCTGCCAAGTGCATCAAGAGTGAAGGTGCTGTGATCGTGAATGATGGCGCACTCACTTTGAAAGCTAGTGGAGCTATTGACCTTTCCAACACCAGCGACCCATCCTACACGGTGGGCATCAAGGCGGCATCGTTCACTCAGAATGGCGGAACAATCAATATGACCATCACGGGTACTGCAGGACGCGGTGTTTCGGCAGAAGATGCCATTACTACTAATGGTGGCACATTGACTATCACCAATAGTGGTGCAGGTCAGACGGGCAGTAGCGACAACTATACCGCTAAGGGTTTGAAAGCCCTGAACATAGCGCTCAACGCTGGCACTATCACCATCAATATGAACGGTACTGGTGGTAAAGGCATTCGTGCTGGTTATGGGGTAAAGAAGGTTACTACTGGAAGGATCTTGAAGATTATATATACGGACGTGAAGGGTTCCTATACACAAGGTCTCGCTGATGGAACAGGTCCAACCCTGACTGTCAATACCACAGGCGCCTCGCTCGGTAGTAGTGGTTCGAGTGGCGGCGGTGGTGGCCCTGGTGGTCCTGGTGGTTGGGGACCAGGTGGTGGCGGTGGTGGAAGAGAATCTGCAGGTTCTGATTCCAAAGCCATCAAAGTGATTTGTGCTGCGATCCTCTACGGTGGCGAAACTACCGTGAACACGAAAACCAATGGCGCTGAAGGTTTAGAGTCAAAGACTGCCATCGATATCCGTGGCGGTAAACATTATTTCGAATGCTATGATGATTGCATGAATTCCGCGGGTAAGATTTCTTTCAACGGAGGTGTTTCCGTCTGCTACTCTACAGGCAACGATGCCGTAGATTCCAATATGGAAACCACGGGGGCCATCACCATCGGGGATGGTGTTGTGTTGGCCTATATGACCAAAGGTGATCCTGACGAAGGCTTCGATTGCGACAACAACAATTACATCCAGATTACAGGCACTGGCATTGGCATCAGTGCGGGAGGAAAGCAAAGCAGCACGTCGGGTACCGTCTCGAATGCCAAACAGGGTTATGCTTTCCTCACCAAGCCAAGTAGTTATGCCGCCAATACCTATTACACGCTTGCTGATGCATCGGGTAACAATCTCGTGACTTACAGCTTCGCGGCCAAGGTTACCAATAATCTGTCGCTTGTCACAGCCAAGGGAATGACGAAGAACGGATCTTATACCATCTGGTCATCAACAACGCCTCCTACTGATGCCACTACAGTTTTCCACGGCCTCTATCTCGGTTCCTCGACGGTGGGCAGCACTAACGTCCATAGCTTTACAGCCAAGTAATCGCGGTGGCTAGAAGTTCAACATCTGTTTAAACATAAGCTTTAAATCAGTACAAGCCACATGTACTAGCAGTACATAGGGCTTGTACTAGTAGTACATGTGGTTTGTACTAACTGTACACGTGGCATGTACGGATTCCGTATTTTTGCATTATCTTTTGAAAAGATTTGGCGGAATGCGAATAATTGTGTATTTTTGTCAGGAAATCGTTTATATGCTCAATACTAAAGACTAAATTGATGAACAAGCTCATGAGACGCCATTTTTTCATATTGTTTGTTTTGGCTGCCGTATCAACGGCTGCCATGTCGTGTAGTGGGAAGGTCGAATCGAAGAGTGGTGATGCGGTTGCAGAAGACAGCATGGTTGCTCAGACCGCTGCTAATAAGGTTTCTGCCGAGGACGATGAGTTTTTGAAACTTCCTCAAGCCGAGCGCGACACGCTGGCTGTGCAATTGATAGAGGAGTTTTACAGCCATGCTCCCAAGAAGGGTGAAGAGAAATGGGATGAATCCATCCTGCGCCGTTATCTTGCACCGCAGGTTTTGAAGTTGCTGAAGGCTGAAATCGATTCACTCAAGGCAGAGTATAAGAAGGATGGTTCGGAATTTGACCATGATTATGCCACGTGGCGTCTAATGGGAACAGATGATACGGGTATGGTAATCTTGAAGCGTCATTCGCGAGCCACCATGGGCGGTGATGGACGCTACACCAAGGATTTTGAGGTCTGCTATTGGGGGGATGCCATGTTGTCAGCCAAACAGACGCTCAGTTATACGGTGGGTGGTCCACTCAACCATTTGCAGATCACCTGGATAGACGGCATGAATGGAGATGCAGCGAACGAAGTGTGGAAGCAGGTGGAACTGCGTGAAGAATGGCGCGAGATGGAGTCGGAAATGAAGAAAAACGGAGAGTTGGATGAGGAGGATGATGATTGACGTTGAATACAACTAAAAAAGAATAGATATGAAGAAGATGATGTTTTTCATTGTCTTATCACTCTTTTCAGCAGGGTGCAAAGGCAATGGTGAAAAAAGCCAACCCATGCAAGAGGATGGGCAGGAGGTACGCGACACGATGCGTATTGTCGAACAAACTGAACAAGAAGTAAAGAAAGGTGAAGAGTTGCCGAAGTCTGCCCTGCGTGTGGACAGTCATGACCAGATGGCCGTGTACGTAAATGAGGAGCAGGCTCCCAACGAAGACGACCTTGCAGGTGTTTATTCCGTTTGGTTGGTCGATGAACGTACAGGCACGGTGCGTAATCTTTGCCATACCAATCCTATGGCGGAGGCTCAGTGGGAAAAAATGAAAGCGCAGGAGGCCGATGCCGTGGATGTGCCCATCGATCAGATTGCCATTGCATCCAAGGCTTATCTCACTCCAAAGGGAAAGGTGATTGTGGAGGGATGCCCCGACGCTCGCAACGTATGGACTTACATCATCGATCCCGACAAGAACACGGCCAAGCAACTCCCTACCACAGAGGGTGTGGAGTATGTTGATTGGGAAAAAGAGGAGATTGTCCTCGCCTCCTATGGTTACGATATTGAGATGGGGCGCTACACTTATACTCGCGCCTATTCACCAGATGGCAAATTTATCCGTGTGGCGAGTGAGAAGGAAGTGGAGTGATATTATGAACATAAAAAGAGGGCGCAGGAAGACATTTCCTGCGCCCTCTTTCGTTTGTTTTTAGAATTTGAATTTGTATCCTATACCCAAGATGTGCATGTCGGGCTCTGGTTCAAAGTCGTCGTTGCTGCGGATGTCTTGATAACGATAGAAGAATTCCATAGCGTGTTGCTTCGTAATCTTGTATTCGGTTCCAATGGTGTAGCGTGTTTTCTGCACGTCCCATGCATTGTACAACTCGACGTTGGCATAAGGAGTCAAACCGATGGACTTCAGTTTGTATTCCAATTGTAGACGGCTACGCAACACATTCTTGCCCTTTCCGCGGAAGGAGTGTTCCTCTTCATCCCATTCCTCATCCCAATAGGAATAGCGAGAACTGACAGTCTTCTCGGGGCGGTAGGTGTATTGCCAACGCTCACGAAGCGAGACTTCGAGATTACCGAACGACTGCGATGCTGTGAGCGAGACGTTGAATCGGTGGCGAGGTGCCCAATACTCGGCGCGTTTCTTGGGGTCGCCAACGTTGACAGCTCCGCTCTCCACTTTCCTGTCGCCTTCTTCATAATATGAGATTCGCTCGTTATTGTCGTAGAGGAAAGTGTATCCTGCTGATGCCTTCAACCATTTCGTGAGTTTGTAACTAGCATCGAGCCCGATGCTCCAGCGGTCGTTGGTTTTCACATTGTCGCGTGTGCGTAGTTCTCCTTCCAAAGCGACGCTGAACTTCTTATTGATTTTCTTCTGGGCCTCGATGGAAGTCCAGATACCGAAGTCGTCGCTTTGTGCATAGCCTCCAATGGCAAACATAAAGGCGGCCATGATGGATAATAGTTTTTTCATAAAGCGTTGTTAGGTATTGATTGTTAGATGTCAGTGGTTGTGAGGTCTTCGTTCTTCAACTTCAACTTGTGATCCACCGAACTGGCTGTGCCGGCATTGCTTTTGTAATAGACGCGTAGAATGGCCATATCGCGTAGCAAATCGATGGAGCCCACTTCAATCTTGAGGACATCGAGGCCGAGTCGTTGTTCAACGTCGGCTTTCAGTTCTTCGTAGCGTTCGGGTTTGATGAGTTCGATACGGTCGTATTGCACGAGTTTGCTGAACTGTATGCGCAGTCTTCTTTCGCACACCCAGATGGCAAAGGTGACAATAATATCGGTGACAATGATTTCAGCATATGTTGCCGAACTAGCTATGGCGTTGACTACGGAGAGCGAGATGATGACAAAGAGATAGGTCATTTCGCGAACAGGCATGGCATCGGTGCGATAGCGCATGATGGAGAAGATACCGAAGAGTCCGATACCGATACCCATCGAAGTCTTCCCGCCCAGCTTGTCGAGTCCGAATATCATGAAGAACACGAGGAAGAAAATGGCGATGCTGGTCAGCAGGAAGGTGAAATAGAAATCACGCCGCTTGCTCTTTTTATAGTATAGGCGGTCGATGATGAACCAGTTGAAAGCCAAGCAGATGACGAAGCGGATC
This sequence comes from Prevotella sp., assembly GCA_017557405.1. GTDB lineage: Bacteria > Bacteroidota > Bacteroidia > Bacteroidales > Bacteroidaceae > Prevotella. Next base: position 44,575 of record JAFYYV010000002.1, on the reverse strand, counting down.
ATCATCTCGATAAAATCAGGAGTGAAAAGGTTGTGTAAGTTCATTTGTTATTGTTTTGTTTTTAATCTGTTTACTATAGTTGGTTTCATTCGGCGGTGCTAAGGATGCGTTCCACATCGCGCAGTTTGGGTTTGAATCGGTTTACTTGCAATCCGTCGTTTGTGAAAGCGCTCCCCATGCAGTATTTACTGAATCCATGAGGGTGAATCCGCAACAACCGCAACATTTCAAGTACTGGAGAATGGCAGAGCCCATCTCGTTTCAGCTCAATGATGACCAATTGTCCCATGTCGCGCTGCTTCCCTGTGATAAGATTGTCGAAATGCAACGATGTATCGATGGTCAACCGTTCTGTTTCGGCACGATTGACGAGTGTGATGCGATTGAAGAAGTTGTGAAGGGTAGGTTGCAGGTCATCGATGTTGTAGTGCAGATGTTGTCCAAGGAAGTCGGTTTTCAGTTGGTCGTCGAGCGACATGTCGGTCACTTGAATGCGCTTCTTTTTCGTGCGTCCGTGGTTGTTCTTCGTCTTCACTTCCATAAACTGCAGATTAGAGCTGACGTAAGTGCGGAAGCGGAGTTTTTGTCGGCCGGTGTGACCTGTTTGATGGATGTGGAACATGTTGAAATCGAGCGTATCGAAGTAGGTCGTGTCATAACGCATGTTGCGCTCGTTTCCGATTTCCTGCACCCGATATTCCCCTTGAGCCATCTGCAAAAGCTGCATCAGCATAGGCATCGTCGTCACGAACTTGGTATCGATGCGGTTCATCAATCTGATGCCGCTCATCTCCTCAAGCGTGATAGGGGTGAATTGTTGCAGGATTTGGTCCATTATAGATTGTTTTTGTTTATCTCTGCAAATTTACATTGTTTTCTTCGATTGAGCAAACAAATTCAACAAAAAGGGTATTTTTACACGTGAAAAAGGTGTTGGTGGGCTGGTTTTCGGAGGTGATTGTTGATTATTTTCCTAGGAACTTAGAGTTGATGTAGTTATTGAAAGCCTCACGATAGAGGTCACCGATAGGCAGGTAGGTGTCGGCGTCCATGATGACACGGTTTTTGTTAACCTCCTGTATCTTTCGGAGATTGATGATATAAGAGCGGTGAATTCGCATGAAATGCTGAGGCAACCGTTCCTCCAGTTTTTTCATGGAGAGCAGCACAACAAGCGGTTTTTGGTTGTCGAAATAGATTTTCAAGTATTCGCTCATGCCTTCCACGTACTTGATATCACTCATCTTGATGCGCACTACGCGGTGTTCGGTCTTCAGGAAGAGCGCATCGTCTTCGTCGGGTGACGACACGGTACTGTTCTGTGCATTCTCCAATTCGTATTGGTGTTTCACGCGTTCGGCGCATTGCTTGAAGTCATCGAGACCGAATGGTTTCAGTAGGTAGTTGAGAGCGCCAGCCTTGAATCCTTCAACAGCATATTCGGAGTAGGCGGTTGTGAAAACCACGATGGGTGGTGCAACGAGCGATTTCACGAAGTCCATACCATTGAGGTCGGGCATGTTGATATCCACGAAAATGGCATCAATGGTCTCGTTCTCCATGATTTCCTTTGCTTCGACGGCACTTGAGCATTCGGCCACGAGCTCAAAATATTGGATTTTCTTGATATAGGCAGCGAGCTGTTGCAAAGCTAAGGGCTCGTCATCGATGGCTAGACATTTAATCATATTGAGTGATGAGTGTTAGGTTTTGGGTGAAGCTTGTTGATTATTGGGGAATTGTGTGGGGATAGTCAGGTCGACATTGTATTCCTGTTCACCATCATCGATGTTCAGCGCATAATTCTCTCTGTAAATGAGCGCCAGCCTTTGCTTGACATTTGCCAAGCCTACTCCTCCCTGCTCAGCAGTACTTTCGGGATGTTTGTTGTTGCGACAGATGAAGTTGATGCGTTGCTCGTCAATGTTCATCTTGATGTCGATGAATGATTCTTTCTGGTAGCTCACACCGTGTTTGAAAGCATTTTCCACGAATGTGATGAACAACATGGGTGGAATGGAAGTGTCTGGAATGATGGTCGGTACGTCGATGTTGATTCTCACTTTGTCGTTATAACGCAGTCGCATCAATGTGATGTAGTTGTTCAAGAATTCTATGTCACGACTCAAGGGTACCGTCTGTTTGGCTCCTTCATAGAGCACGTAGCGCATCAGTTTCGATAGTTCCAATATAGTGCTCTTGGCTTTCTCTGGTTCGATGTCTACCAATGCATGGATGTTGTTCAATGTGTTCATGAAGAAGTGGGGGTTGATTTGGAATTTCAAGTATTCCAATTGCTGCTCCAGGTTTTGCTTCTCCAGTTTTTCCATTTCCTTCATTCTCTCTTCTGATTTGAAGTAGAGTTTGATGCCCAGGTTCATGCCAATCAGCAAAATCACGACGACAGCTCCCACAAGGTCCATTTGTCCGAAGAACAATGGCGGAAGTTCTTCTTTTCTAGGTTTGCCATTTCTTTGTCCCTTCATCGGGGCATGGTTTTCGTCCCATTCGTCAAAGGGTGGACGAGTGGTGCGGTCGGGTGCCATTCGGTCTTGTGGAGGACGAGGCCCTTCGCTTCGCATTTCCATCATGTGGGGAGGTGGCCCTGGCGGATGGCGCAGTTCGGGACGTTGGGTGCAGTGATAAACGATGAATAACGCGATGAGACATAAGGTGGTGGCAAAATATATCACTTTCTTATGCCTGTGTATCAGTATGGGCGCCAACATGAAATTGTGGATGAGAAACACCACAAGATAGGCGGCATATACTTTCCAGATGTTGAAGACCTCGCCCCAGTTGAAATCAATTCCCGAATTGTGACTTCTGGAATACTGGGTGAGGACTGGTGTAAGGAACATGATGAACCAAAGCCCGAGATAGACAAGGTTTTCTTTTCCTAAGTGTAAACGTTTTGCCATAGGCAACATGTTTTTTGTTTTTAAACGGCTATTGGCACGTTTTATTGTGCATCTGAACGCTTTTTGGAAAAGCATGACACAAAGATACAACGAAATGGGCGAACGTCCAAAAACAATCAGTCAAATCCTGTTTTTCTTCAGTGAAAACGACACATCCCTAGTGTGGCATGATAGTTAAACTTTCCTATATTGTTTGTAAGCATGCATTGGGTTTGGTTTATAATGATTATCTTTGTCCAATCATCAACCATCAAACCGAAGTATGACAAAATTGAAGAACACTCTGCTGGTATTGGCACTTGCCACCACACCGTTACTCCATGCAAATCCGATAGACAAAGCTGAGGCGCGAATCATCGCACAAGAATTTGTGGGCATCAATGATGTTTCGACCGATGCCGTTCCTCAGGCTCCATACTACGTTTTCTCGCGTGGTGAGGGACGTGGTTATGTGATTGTGTCGGGAGACGATGCAACAACTCCTATTATCGGCTATACAGACCAAGGCGATTTTGATTACAATGCTTTGCCCGATCCGTTGCGTATCATGCTCGATACATGGACAACAAAAATTGAAAAACTACAGCAATCGCAGAACGAAACGGAGAGTGGTTTGAGGCCTGCAGCGCGTCGCAATGCACGTGCTCGTCTAGAGGCCGCCCGCAAGGGGATGGATTCGTTCAAGAGCAGTTGGAAAGATGTGGCGCCGTTGATTCTCACCCATTGGAATCAAGGCTATCCTTACAACATCTTTGCTCCCTGTCGTTCGGACAACGGGCAGAAAACGCTCTCTGGATGCGAGGCCACTGCTGCTGCGCAAGTAGTCTATTATTTTCGTCGTGACAATCCTTCGGAATTACTCTATAGTACACCTACCTACAACGAGAGTTGGTTCAATGCCCCTGTCACTTATTCGTTACCTAAAGGCACTCCCGTGCGATACGACTTGATGCGTCTGTCAGGTTCTGGTTCGGCGGCGCAAGACACGGCAGTAGCCGTGTTGATGTATGCACTAGGTACTTGTGCTCATTTGGGTTATGGTTATCAAGACGGGACTGCCACAGCGGGTAACACCGACAAGATGGGAGAGGCTATGGATAACCAATTCAATCTGTCGAACAACTATTGTGAGAAATGGAATTATACGCAGATGGGGTGGGAAAGTATGGTTTACAGTAATCTGTCGTCAGGGCGCCCTATGCTCTATTCAGGTGCCAACGATGATGGTGGACATGCTGTGGTTCTCGATGGTTATCAGGCTTCTACGGGACTTTATCATTTTAACTTCGGATGGGGTGGCTCTGGTGATGGATGGTACACTGTGGACGACGAGACAGGCATGAATGGGTATAGTTCGGGACAGGCATTGTTGTCGCAGATAACCCCCAAGAAAGCCAACCTGAAGGGCGAACTGGTGCGCATGAGTAGCCTCTATATGAAGGTGGACAACAAGATAAAGGCCACTGTGTATAACAACGGCACTTTGGCATGCAACTCTGTCAAACTCTATTGCGGGACGAGTAGCAACATGCTGAACAATTATGAGCAAGATCCTTTAGCCTCTGTGAGCATTCCTTCGGGAAAGTCGGCGGAGATTGAATGGATCTATTCGCCCATCCGCCAAACCAACATCTATGTGTTCCTTTGTGATGCGAAAAACAATCTGCTCGACTCCATGAAGTTGGCTGTAGTTCCTACGATTGCCGACCTACACTTAAACTCCCTCAAAGCCGAAACAAATAGTGAGACGGAGACGTTTAACGACATGGCGTTTCAAGTGGTGAACAACACATCGGTGAACATCTTGGCAGACTTCCAAAATCGTGAGGAAGGATCTTTCTGCCAACCTACCATGCAATGCAAGCTTTCTGTTTATGATACCGAGGCGAAAAAGTGGTCGCCTAGTGGTTCGAAAACCCTCACTGATGTGGTATTTGAGGTGGGTGAGCGAAAGACAGTTTCTTTCGTTTTCGATAACCTTACTCCTGGGAATTACTACAAGGCCGAGATGAACAAGAGCGTGCGTGCGGGCAGGGCGAGTGAAATCACGTATGAGTCGAACGATACTATAGCTCTCTTCAAGGTGTTGGCACCCGATCTCGAAGTGACTTTTGAGGGACGAAAGGCCATCGTCACGGGTTCATGGAACAATGATGTCTTCAATCAGAAAAAGGGTGGAGCAGAGGTGTGTGTGTATGATTTTACTGCCACAAAGGCTTTGAACACGCAACCTATAGCCGATAATCCCAATGCTCTCTTCGTGGTTGCTGCTCCCATTCCTGGCACCAAAAATACTATTGCCGAAGGCGTTTGCGATAATCTGGTTTTGACGAGTGAAGCCGATTTTATGCCTATGGAAACTTTCAGTGCCCGCAAGGCGACATTTGTCGTGGAGCGTGCGAAAGTGGGAGAATGGGTCGATGTGGTTATCCCCTTTGCTGCTACTGCCCCTCGGGGAATGTTGCTTCGCCAATTAAAAGACTTGGAAGGAACTGCTCTTGTAGTAGACCAGCAACGCAATGCCGAGCCTATGTCGATTGCATTGTGTATGATCGACCACCTCGGGAACAACGTTTTTACTAGCAATGATGTTTCTATTGGTGTCCAAACGGAGACTTCTATAGCCGATGGACAGTTAGTGGGATCCACTATGGCCTCAGAGGTGGGCAAGGATATGATGGCATTCACAATCTACAACAATCTGCCCTATTATCGACCTACCGACGAAGGTTCTCCTCTACCACCTTTCGCCACGCTGATGACCATTACCAAACGAAGCGGTGTGAGGGCGTTCGATACAAGGTATGGTAACGATCGCTACTACATGGAGTTGGCCCAAACCATTAATGAGGCCTATACGGTTGTGGCTGAGAATCCTTCGGGTGAGGGTGTGGAACTGCTGATGGAAGCCCTGACGAAAGCTGAAGAGACGTTCTCATTTGCCACGGAGGAGAGCGTGGAAAATGTGAAGACAGAGAAAAATGACCTTCAAAAGGCCATCGAAGACTTTAAGAATGGTGCTGCTAGTGGCATCATGTCGATGTGGACGGACAATTCGCAGAATCTATCAGCCCCCATCGAATACTTCAATATGAACGGCCAACGACTGCAATCGCCAGAGCGTGGTATTGTGATTGTGAAACAAGGCAATCGCATACGCAAGGTGAAAGTGAGATGACCATCGGGCGGGGCACAATGATTTTTCACATAAAAAACTTGCTCGTTCCCGCAGATTGTTGTATCTTTGCACCCGCAATTGGCGAAGTGTTCGTTCGTCTTGTGGTTGCAAGGCTTCATGGAAGAACGCTCCCGTCACTTGTCACTAGCGCCTGTGGCGGAATTGGTAGACGCGCTAGACTTAGGATCTAGTATCTTCCGATGTGCAGGTTCGAGTCCTGTCAGGCGCACTATTATAAAAGAGGAGAATTCTTTGGATTTCTTCTCTTTTTCGTTTTGTAAATGCTTGATATTGCTTTTGTTTCGATGCTAGTCCCAACAAACGAGATCGTTTTCAATCTCAGGCAATTGACTGCGATGGAAAGTAGGTTCTTTGATGCCGTTTCGTTTCTGTTGCCTATAATCGTCGAGCAATCTGAAGGCATATTGGCCGAGGGCGATGATGGCAACAAGGTTGCAGGCAGTAAGCAACGCCATACAAAAATCTCCTAGATTCCAAACAATTTCGAGGCTTGCCAACGCTCCGAACATCACCAATACTCCAGCCGATAGAATGCGATAGATGGTGAGGACGATGAGGTTGGAAGTCATAAAACGGATGTTTGCCTCGCCGTAATAGTAGTTGCCAATGATGCTGGAAAAGGCGAATAGGAAGATGGCTATTGCAATGAAGATGGGGCCGAACGAACCTATCTCGGAGTTGAGAGCTGCCTGAGTGAGCGCGATGCCGTTTAATTCGGGAACGTTGTAAAGACCGCTGATGAGAATAACGAAAGCCGTGCACGAACAGACGAGTAGCGTATCAGTAAAAACGCCCAAAGCCTGAATCAATCCTTGTTTCACAGGATGAGAGACAGTAGCTGTGGCAGCAACATTCGGTGCACTTCCCTCTCCAGCCTCGTTGCTGAAAAGTCCACGCTTCACGCCTGTCATGATGGTCGCTCCCAATGCACTACCGATTGATTGCTCGAAACCGAAGGCATTGGTGACGATGACCTTCAACACATGGGGCAGCAGATGGATATTCATGATGACAATCACGACAGCTAGGATGAAATAGCCGATGGCCATCAATGGGACAAGCACCGCACTAACATTGGCGATGCGATGAATGCCGCCGAACACAATGATGAGAGCCATCGCGGAAAGCGCCATTCCTACAACCATCGGGTCCCATCCGAAAGCCTCTTGCATGGCTCCACAAATGGTGTTGCTCTGTATGGAATTGTAAGAAAGACCGAAGGTGATGGTCATCAGTATGGCAAAAAGCACGGAAAGCCATTTGCAATGAAGTCCTTTCAAGATGTAATAGGCTGGTCCGCCAATGAACGAATCCTTTCGTCTTTGTTTGAATAACTGGGCGAGGGTGGATTCGATGAAAGCTGTTGCTGCCCCTAACAAAGCGATGATCCACATCCAAAAGATGGCTCCAGGGCCACCAATGGCGACGGCTGTCGCTACGCCCGCCAAGTTTCCAGTTCCCACACGGGTGGCCACAGAGACTGCGAATGCTTGGAAAGAGGAGATGTGCTTGTGTCTAGCATTCTTGTCAGTGAGGTCGTTGGTACCCGATGTCGCCGAATCGGTGAGAAGTCTGAACATCTCGCCAATCATACGGAACTGAACGCCTTTGGTCTTCCATGTGAACCAAAGTCCGCATGCCACTAGGACGCCAATCAGCACATAGCCCCAAATGGCATCGTTGATTTGGGTAATCAGTTCATTCATCGCCGGTTATCGGGTTACCAAGAGTACTTTTTTGTTCTTCTCATTCGCCTATCTCTGCTACGACCTCAATCTCTACTAAGGCACCTTTGGGCAGAGTCTTGACGGCAACTGCCGAACGAGCAGGGAAAGGCTGTGTGAAAAACTCGGCATAGATGGTGTTCATGTCGACAAAGTCGTTCATATCAGCCATGAATACAGTGGTTTTAACAACGTTGCCCATCGTCACTCCAGCTTCTTCCAAGATAGCTTTCACATTGGTCAAAGCCTGACGAGTTTGCTCTTTGATACCACCCTCTACGAAAACACCTGTGGCAGGGTCGATGGGAATCTGCCCAGAGGTATAGACGAGATTGCCCACTTGAATGGCTTGGCTGTAAGGTCCGATGGCTGCTGGAGCCTTTTTTGTGTTGATTTCTTTCATATTGATGGTTTTGTATTATTCTCCTATGATAGTTACCACGAGTTTCCTTGCACCACCATAATTGCGGTACTCACAGAAATAGATGCCCTGCCAAGTACCCATGTTCAAGCGGCCGTTGGTAATGGGGATAGTCAGACTTACTCCGCTCAAGGTCGACTTCGCATGGGCAGGCATATCGTCTGAACCCTCCAACGTATGCTCATAGTCAGGGCGGTTCTCGGGCACTAAGTGATTGAAAATGGTTTCCATATCCACTCGCACGTCAGGGTCGTAGTTCTCGTTGATACTTAGTCCGCAACTCGTATGCTTGCAGAAGATGTTGATAATGCCCATCTTAGGCAGCTTTGGCAACTGACTCATAATCTCACTTGTCACCAGATGAAAGCCGCGCGATTTGGGTTTCAGCGTGATTTCTATTTGTTGAATCATATCATAATCTTTCCTAATAATCGCCACAAATTTAAAGAAAATTCCTCAAATATCCGTAACTTTGCTTATAAATTAGCAAATAAATGAAGCTAATAGCGTATGAAGAAAATCATCAATCCTTGGCGTAATCATCCTGGATACAACTGCTTCGGTTGTTGCCCCGAAAACCCCATCGGACTTCATATGGAGTTTTACGAGGATGGAGATAATATAGTCAGCACATGGCATCCTAGACCCTACTATCAAGGATGGGTTAATACCATGCATGGTGGAATCCTGAGCACATTGATCGATGAGGTGTGTGGATGGGTGGTAACTCGTAAGTTGCAAACTAGTGGTTATACCGTTCAATTGAATGTGAAGTTCCGAAAGGCAGTCCTCACAACAGAACCCGAACTTACGATAAAGGCCAAAGTCACGAAACAAATTCGGAATTTAGCGTATATCAATGCGGAGATTACTAACTCGAAAGGTGAACTTTGTAATGAAGGCGAGGCCATTTATTATTTAATGAACCAAGAGAAAGCCAAGGAAATGGGATTTTTACATTGTGATGTAGAAGAGTAAAAAGAATGGAGATTATAAGAGCAACAAAGACGGCTGAGCAAGCTGGAGCATATTACGTTCGCATACAGGCGATGGCACGGAAGCATCAGATTCCACTTGATGTGGAGTTTGATGAGCACGATACGCCAGAAACGAAGTATATTGTGGTGGTTGACGATTATCTGCCAGTGGCTACTTGCAGATTGTATGCCATTGACAACGAGCGAGTGATGTTGGGTCGGATTGTGGTGTTGCCTGAGTATCGGCATCAAGGGCTTGGGACACTTGTGGTCCAAGAGGCGGAAAAGTGGGCGAAAGAACTCGGTTATCGTGTTTCCATTGTGGAGAGTCGTGACAACAAGATTCATTTCTACGAGACAATGGGATATGTGGCCGACTTCTCACAGAAGATTGTCGGCGAGACTTTCACTTGTTATCGAATGGAGAAATTGTTGGATTGATTACCTCAAATTGTAGATAATTAATGGCTTGGAAACTCAAATATCGGTGCACGACTTGTGGCTATGAGGCCGAGGTGTATGATGGACATGGTTTGTTCCGTCAGCACATCACGGCCATGTCCTGCCCTGATTGCAAGACCATTCAGAACATAGTAGTGGGAGGAATCATTGCCGATGTAGCCCCTTCCTATAGAAGTGAGGTCGGGCGTCTGTGCTTGCGTTGTGGAAGCGACAATATTCGCATATGGGACATGAAGACTTGTCCGAAATGCCAAGGGGAGATGCTTGATACAGGCGAAAAAGAGTTTTGGACCTGAGAAAATAACAAGCCCAAGGAGTTTCTTGGGCTTGTTTCATATTGTTTTCTTAATTTATGGCCGTTCTTTGGGTTTTGTTCCAAAGCGTGACGGGCGCGGTCCCATTTGCAATTCCAGCGTACCACCGTTGTGAATTTCTTCGAAGTTGAGGAACGACCGTTTGAGTTGCTTTCCGTTGAGGCGCGCACTTTGCACGTAGATGTTTTCAGACGAGTTGTTTAGGGCGCGGATGGTGAAGGTACGACCTTCGCCTACACTCATCGTAGCTTCGTCGAGTATAGGTGAACCGATGACGAACTTTCCACCGGAAGGCTCTACTTGGTAGAGTCCCATTGCTGAGAGGATGTACCATGCCGACATTTGTCCCACATCCTCATTGCCTGAAAGACCATCGAAGTCATCGTGGTACATTTCCTTCATCACACGTCGTAACAATGGGGCGGCTTTGGCAGGCTGACCAGCATAGTCGTACATATAAATAATGTGGTGGCTGGGTTCGTTGCCGTGGGCGTATTGTCCGATGAGGCCACTGATGTCGGGCGACGCTTCTTCACCCAAGTCGCCCTCAACGATAAAGAGCGAGTCGAGTTTTTCCATGAATCGTTTCTCTGAGGGGAAGAGCGAGATGAGGCCGTGTGGGTCGTGTGGCACCAGCCAGATGTATTGCCAAGCATTACCCTCCGTGTAGTCGTCGGCTCGATGAATGACGCGGATTGGGTCGAATTCGGGGCGGAACAGTCCTTTCGTGTCCACGGCGCGCATGAAGAACGATTGGCGGTCAAAATATTTGCGATACGATTGTGCGCGTTGGTTGAAATATTGGTAGTCGTCAGTATGCCCCAATCGTTTTGCCACCTTTGCCACAGCATCATCAGCCAAACAATACTCCAACGCTTTGGCCACGGTTTCGTTGCTGGGTTCCAAGTCGTAGGGGATATATCCATGTTCACGAAGCAACCCCAACGAGCGCTCGCTGATGAGTTGCGAGGCTTTCATGGTTTGGAAGGCCTCTTCGGCGTTGCTGACGAATCCTTTCAAGATGAGGTCACCCAATACGGGCACGGCTGGCGAACCCACCATGCAGTTGGTCTCGCACCCCATGAGGTGCCATACGGGTAGTTTGCCTTGCTGGCGATAGATGTGCATAAACGTCTCGGCAAAGTCGGCCTGCTTTTCAGGGAATATGAGTGTGAAGAGGGGATGAAGCGAACGATAGGTATCCCACAACGAGAGGGTGGTATAAAGGATGTTGGATGATGGTTGTTTGGGTACATCGCAGAAGACGGAGGGTGCTGTCATAGTATGATAGAGGGCGGTGTAGAAAATACGCCGCACCGTTGGATCGTTCGTCTTGATGTCAATGCGTGAGAGTTCACGATTCCATGCCTCGTCGGCTTTGCGTACCGTTTGGTCGAAGTCCCATCCTGGCAGTTCCGCTTGCATGTTGAGGTAAGCACCTTCCACGCTGGTAGGAGAGAGAGCCACCTTCATGACGAGCGGTTCAGAGGGGCGTGTGGGACGGATGATAGCCGTGATGTCATTAGAGAGCGAGTCGAGGGTCACGGGTTGCGAGAACTGTGCTACGTAGTAGATCATCTGGTCGTTGGCCCATCCTTTCGAGCGTCGGAAGCCGCTGAGTTGCGTGGGGCTATCCTGATGGATTATTGAACCTGTCAGTTCGTCCCACCCATTACCCACTTGCATATTGAAGAGCAGCATGGGGGCTTGTGTGCCACGTGCAAAGGTATAGCGGTGCATACCCACACGTTGGGTGGCGGTCAGTTCTACGAACACCTCAGGCGAGTGCATCCGAAGGGCATAGTAACCTGGGCGGCATTGTTCGTCGGCATGACTGAAGACGGTTTCCGTTTGATCCGTCCTACTGATGGGCAGGAAACAGAGGTCTCCCAAGTCGCCGCATCCCGTCCCACTGAGGTGCATGTGCGAGAAGCCCAACAGGATGGAGTCGCTATAGTGGTAGCCAGAGCACCAATCCCATCCTTTCTTGTGTTGATTAGGACCTAATTGCACGAGCGAGAAAGGCACGTTGGCGCCAAGGAATACATGTCCGTGTCCGCCCGTACCGATGTATGGATTCACGTATTGGGTGAGGGGCTGTTGGGCCATAGCGACAGTTGTAATGGCCAAAGCAATGGTTGAGAGAAGAATGTGTCTGGTTTTCATGTTGTTATTGCTTTAGGATGATTTCTATGAGTTCAGTAACGTCGATGATAGAGATTTTACCGTCCATGTTCACATCAGCAGCTACGTAGTCGTAGGTGGACGACTCAGCATTGTTATTACCAAGGATGATGCTTACGACGATTGTGACATCGGTAATATCCACATGTCCGTCTCTGTTCACATCGCCCAAAAGGTGCTTCACGTTGCCCGCCTTCATGCACGAGAATTCTACCACCACTGGTTTGTGATCGCCCAATGGCTTATCATTGTTGTTACCTTCCACGTAACCATAGGTGTAATCTTGCTCAATGCAGAAACTTTGAGGCGTGAGTAGTAGGGTGTTCTGTTCTTTCGGATTCAGATAGATGATTTTATCCACAACCTCGTAGTTGGCGAATTGTGTGGGGTCTGAATCGTTTGTTAGGTCTGCCATTGCTGGGGTGGGATAGATATTGTTGCGACAAAGTACCACCCACACGTCGGACATAGTAAAATTGCTGAATTTATCCTTGAAATTCGTATGAATATCCTCGCGTGTCCATCGGCTGTTGGTGTCGCCTATGATGAGTTTCGGACGGCTGGCGTCCGAGGCATTGATGGCGGTTGCCAGTTGCGCCCATTGGTTCTCTCGTGAACCAACGGCATCATCTCCAGCGTCCATGTGGAGCACATAGACGTCTATCACCATTCCCTCGCCAACGGTCATATCGTAGTGCCGGAACCCTTTCTTCACGTATTGATTGCCGTCGGTGCTGGTCATAGAGTTCCATCGTGTCCAGCTTTCGTTCGATGCGGTCACTTTGCTTCGTTTCCAAATCAGGTTCAACCCATCGGTGTCAAAGGGGTAACTGAGGTCGCCGATACTTAGCGTCGCACGTACGGTACCACTATCGTAATTACCCAGTTCGCTCATCAGAGAACCATGATAATTAAAGTCTTCGCTCACACCGATGAAGTCGTAGCCTTTCTCTTTCAGGTATTGACTGATGAGTTTCGTTCCATCGCTCCCAGGGCCATCTTCGTTGATGGAGATAAATAATAGTATTTTCTGCGGCAATCCGTCCACATTCAGAGCCACTGCCGTGAATTCATCTTGGAGCAATTCTCTTTCCGATTCGATGCTCAGCGTGGCGTCCGAACGTGTCGTCTTGAAATAGATGCGTCCCTTTGCGAGAGTCATTTTGTGTTCTACTGCTTGGGTGGTGGCTTGGCTTTCAAGCACCATTCCATCGGAGGAGCATACCATGTCGTCGATGTTGCCTCTGAGCAGATATTGGGTAGGGTAGATTGCATCATAGTAATACCATTGTCCAGCCGTAAGCAAGGTGCTGTTGTCGTTGGGTAATGGTTTTGCCATTCCATTCAGGAAGAGCCCTTTGCATGTCAGTCGCACATCGTCGAGTTTGAAGAATGTCGTAACCTCGCCATTGTGACCATCCTCCCACCAGGCGCCCGTACTCCCTGCAGAGATGTCGAGTGTTTGTTGTTCGTCAATGGTCAAAGCTATCGAGACAGGAATACCTGTCTGGTCGTTGATACCCGCCGTGTTCACGGTGTGCTCATTGGCTGAAAACCATACATAGCGATTCTCCCATGTGCACACAACGGCCGATATCTCATAAACACCACTGGGAACATCCTCCACCACCTGCCTGACGCCAATGCTCGATGCCCACCACTGAAAAGCGTTCATCAAGTATTGCCCGTCCATACTGCTCATGCTATATTTGTTTGTCACCTTGAATTCTTCTGTGTTCTCAGGATCTTTGTTGATGAGCGTCCATCCCGTTTCGTCGCCCGTCTCGAACGAAGGGTTCACGATGAGCCACGTTGCGTCAACGGGATTCGTCGCGCTGGCTGCATATAGTTGCTCGATTTGAGAGTCGAGAGTCCTATCGGCAGCCTTTGCAGTCGTTCCTGCTGCGATGGTGGCGAAGATGATGAGAAGGATGTGTAGTCGTTTCATAGGTTTTCGTTTATTACGTAGTTTCAAGATGCAAATATGCACTTTTTTTCTCAATTTTGCAACCTTTCGCCCGATTATTTTCCGTTTTCCTTGTTTTGACATATCCTTATGTAGTGCCATATCATCCCTTTAAAGATGCTAGATGTATCTTTTTGTATTGTAAAATAGTCTATTTTGCAAGGTAAAATAGACTATTTTAGTCAGCAAAATAGACTATTTTGATTAATAAAATAGATTATTTTACTGAATAATAGTTATGCTTTGGTTTCAATAAAGTGGTGCTTTTGTTATTGAAGAGGGGCACTGTAACGTAATTCTTGTCGGCATTCGACGAAAAAAGAGGGCTGTGCCAAGTGTAGAAGCACAGTCCTCTTTTGTGGTTTCCGATGGGGAAATCGGCTGTTTGTTAGTTAATCAGGAATATCTTCGTCTGACCTTTGTAGGTCGCCTTGATAGTAGCGCGGCCCTCAACGATCGGACTGATGTCGAACTTCACACCCTGTACATCAGATATAGCCTGAAGCTTGGTGTCTGCCTTCAGCGGACCATAAAGCTGATAGCGAATCTGGTCGGGATAGCCGTTCTGATTGGTGAAGCGGACAGGTGTCGAAGGAATGGTCAGCTGCTTGCCGTCGGCGGTGATGGTTACCTTTGGCACAGCGGGAACAAATGCAGGAAGTTGGACGTCTCCCTTGGAGAAACCGATGCCGTGTAGGTCGAAGAGACCCTGCGGACGTTGCGGCTGCTGGGGTCCACGACGGCCACCAAACTGTCCGAAGCCCTGCTGCTGAGGCTGCTGGATGTCTGGACCCTCTACCACGAGGTAGATGGCATGCTTGCCTGTGAGACCCTCGACGTCAGGAACGGGGATGCCGTTCAGACTGGTCTTGTTGTGACCGCCAGCTATAGGTACATAGGCAATTTCCTTACCCTTCCAGGGGTCGTCGAGCATGACGTGAATCACGAAGTCACCCTTGCCGCTGGGTGTCATGTACAGATTCAGATAGACATTGTCGCCCTTTTTCGTGCCCTCGAAGGCCTTACAGCCTTTGGTGTCCTTGTCGAGGCCACCGAAGCCAAAGTATTTGAAGCCGATGATACCGCCATTCTGGATACCAGCGAGGTCCATTGAGTTGTTCCATACGTCGTGGTTGTCCTGCATCCAGTCGTTGGAACCAGGGCCATTCACGAAGCAGGCATAACCTGCAGAGTAGTAAGCGTAGGGAGGTAGACCGAAAATCTGGAAGCCCTCGCTGGTCACCTCGGCGCCCGTGTATTCGTTGCCATCGCTGGCCTTGGCCGTCCAGACATTATCTTTGGCATAAGGGTCATAGCCAGTAATGCGCACCTTGCCGCCTTTGGCCACGGACTTCTTGTCCCACTCGATCTTCACAGGGGCTACCATTGCCTGACGAGCGTTGCCGAAACCACGCGGTGGACGATGATAGAAGACGTACCATTGACCATTGATTTCCTGAATAGAACCGTGGGTGTTGTGGCCGAAATTGGTGGTGATGAGCTTGGAACCATCCTGACCTACCACAACACCACGCGAGTCGACGAGCACACCACCTGAGCGCCAAGGACCTAGGGGCGAGTCGCCATAGGCATAGCGCAGGGCAGAGTTCGTGTTGCCCAAACCATACTCCTTACCAGAGTAGCCAGAGAACACCATCACGTACTTGTTGCCCACCTGACGGATGGATGAGGCCTCGAAGAAATTGAAGTCGAGCGGATTCTGTCCTTCATAGAGGGCTTTGTACTCGCTGCCAGCTTTGTCAAGCAGTCGGCCGTCAGCGCTGCTAGCTGGGATGAACGGATCGATGGGCTCCGTACCCTCACGCTTCGAGTACATGGTCTTTTGGTCTAGTTCAACAGCTGTAGAATGCTGGAAACCATAGAACACATAGGCACGATAGCCGATGTTGTAGTCCTTGTCCTTCTTGTCGGTGATGTTCTCGATGAATACCGAGGGGTCGAAGTCGATTAATGAGCCTGGGAGGCATTGACGACCATCCTCTGTGAGGTTGACGGGGGTGAAGGGACCATTGGGCCGGTCACCCTTACACACCATTGGCGTACGACGCCAACCGCGTGAGTGGGGATAGAGCCAATAGGTCTTCTTACCAGTGGCGCGGTCGATGGTACAAACGAGATCGGGGGCATACATCGTGTCCCATTGTCCATCGACATACCAAGTGAAGATGGGACCTTCGTCGCGCCATTGCGACAAGTCCTCAACAGGTGCCGACCACATGCGGATGTCAGGACCGCAATAGGCAGAGTAATTCACGTCGTGAGAGCCAATGATATAGGCGCGGAGTTTGCCAGGGTTGTCGGGATCCTCAAACACGCGGGGTTCACCGTCGGGAACGTGTTCCCAAAGAGGCAGATAGGGGTTCTGGGCGTTGGCTGCAAGTGCGGCGAATACCAGAAGCGTCTGCAAGAAAAGTCTTTTCATGTTGTTTTTGTTTTATAGATGATAGTTGTTGCTTAAAGTTTCTGCAAAGATATCGATTTATGGTCGTTTCCTTTTTACGATTTGTTTCATATTCTTTGTTTTTTACAATAAGAGCATGCCGCCATTTCACCTGATAGTCAGCGAAAAAGCCCTATAGGTTACATTTCGTTAAAAGCATGATACAATATAAAACGCGCGTATTGCGGATTTAGTGTAATTTTGCACCATAAAACAAACCTAAGAATAATGTACAACAAACTAATCTACGTTTTGTTGCTGTTGTTGGCATCTGTTTCCGTGTCCGCTCAGCAGCGTCGTCCCGTCGATTCACGTCATCCTTTATGGCTCGTCCACGTTGACGTTTGGAACAAGGCCGACCCTCAGAAAATCATCGATTTGATACCCGATGATGTTAAGCCATACGTTTGTATGAACCTCTCCCTCTCATGTCAATACGACACTGAGAAGAATGTCTATAAAATGCCTCAAAACGCAGTGCGTACCTACAAGTCTTGGGCGACAGTGTGCCAACATAACGGTATGTGGTTCACTTGCCAACCTGCCAGTGGTGGCCATACGCATATTCAAGACGACGATTTGGAGACATTTGAATATTTCTACAAACGATTCCCTAACTTCTTGGGGTGGAACTATGCCGAGCAGTTCTGGGGCTTTGATGAGGCTGGCGACAAGAGTTCGAGCACCCAATCCTCGCGTATCGACCTTTTCGCCAAGTTGGTGACAATGGCTCATCAATATGGTGGATTCCTGACCGTTTCCTTCTGTGGAAATATTTGGTCGCACCCATTGAATCCTGTGGGTATGATGAAACGAAACAAAGACTTGCTGAAAGCTTGTCGTGACTATCCTGACGCCATCTTATGGCTCTACAAATACACCACTTCATCGTGTTTCTACAACAACGAGAGTGTGACTTTCTCACCCTTCGTGTCGGGTTTGGCCAAGAACTATGGTGTACGCTATGACAATTGTGGATGGAATGGTGCTTTGGAAGCCCTATTGGGTGAGAATCATGACAGGAAATATCCTACGGCGGCAGGTTTGGGAACGGTGATGGAACAGACTTGTGTGAATGGTGGCACTGTTTGGGATGGTCCAGAACTGATATGGACAGAGGACTTCCAAAACCTAAACAATTCAACTGTTGATGGCTATACGCGCCGTAACTGGGGCACTTTCCAAGGCTTCCGAGGTGGTTGGCTCGACATGTTCCGTAAGATGATAGATGGAACAATGTATATTCCATCGCGTGAGGAAGTGGTAGGGAAGACGAAAATCATTGTAATAAACGACTTGAGTTCGGGTTCCGACGAACAGAAATACGCCGCTTGGGGCAACCTCTATGATGGAATCTATAAGCAGAGCGACCCATTCAACCGCGGAAATGGTCAGTGGATGGATAATTTCTGTTATTTCAAAAAGACTGGACGCTATGCCGCCATTCCTGTTGCCATCGGATTGTATGACAATTTGGCGAAGAGCATTCCCGTCCAAGTGAAAAAGTCGGCTTATACGTCGCGTTGGTCAACCCAGACGAAGAAGATAAACGAGTTTAACACGCAATATCCCGAAGTGAGTCAAGGCGACCTTTATGTCTCGCGCTATAAGAACCAGTTGGTCACCTATACACCTTATTCTTATTTGAACAAGAATACGACTGCGACGGCTCAGATTCCGCTTTGTTACAACACTTGTCAGGAGTTGGAACTGACGTGGGGGAAATTGAGCAGCGGACTTGTGCGCGAGTATGAAGATCATATTGATTTTTATCTGAACAACTATCGTAGCGACACGACGACCACGGTGCTCGACAACATCGTGGTGAAAGGTGTTGTAGAGGAGCCTTCGTTCACGTTCAAAAAGCGCACGTTGGCCACAGGTAGCGCTACGGCAGAGTGGGATGCTGAGACGGGTACGTTCACGCTTCAGGTGAAGCATAACGGTCCTGTGGATGTGGTTATCAATTGTAAAGGTGATGCCACCGACCGACAGACGGATGTGCTGCCCAACGATTCGCTTTCGAAAGATTTGCCCAAGCAACCTGAAGTATATCATGGGGAGATCATCATCGAGGCCGAGGACATGGATTTCAAGAGCATCAAATCATGTGTGACAGACCCCTATGGATGGTATCCTAACGTGAGAGGTCATGCAGGCAATGGATTCATGGACATGGGCACTTCTTCTTCAGGTTCACTCCGACATGTGCTCAAACTGAAAAAGGGTGGGGAATATGTGGTGGCTGTCCGTTATACTTCCCCCAACCGCGCTGGCAAACTATATGCTACCATCAATGGAACGAAACATACGCTCGACTGCGAGAAGACAGCCAACAACGAATGGCGCAAGGTGCGATTTGAGACTTCACTCAACGAGGGTGGCAACACACTCATGATCAACAACTCGGCGGCGCTCAACATGTATATCGATCAGATCATCTATACGCCTGCTGATGTCCAAGAGGAGCGCTTTGAGGTGACCATTCGTGAGGCAGAGCATGGTAGTGCGACTGCCAATCTAGTCAATGCACAAGAGGGTGAGACGGTAGAGTTGACGGCAACACCTGATGAAGGGTATGAGTTGGCAGGTTGGAATGTCATTCATGGAGGTGTCAAAGTGAGTGACGATGGTTCATTCACAATGCCTGATGAACATGTGACTTTGCAGCCGATATTCGTAGACGTGACAGCCGTTTATGCGCTTGATTTCACCGATGTGCTTGGTGGAAATATGCCCAAAGGATGGAGGGCCACTCAGGAGGACAACGCTATTCACGAGTATCCCAACTCTTTCCCAAATGGTGCCCGCACGTTTGCTGGCTTTACAGGTTATCAGGGTAAGGCACTTTATTGGCGCGTGGGTTCGGCAGAATACGGTCGCCAAAGTGCGTTCCCGTTAATATTACAACCTGGCGCCTATAAATTGACTTATGCTGTTGCTGCATGGAAGGAGAGTCCTCGTTACAAGGTGCGCATCCTCGATGGCAAGAATGCTGTTGTGGCTGAATCGCAAGTTTCTACCGCAACACCCAACGCCGATGGTAATTCTTCGGCTAATCTTACAACTGCCAAAGAATATGTGTTGCCATTTGAGATTGTCCAATCAGATAAATATGTGATTAGTTTCGTCAACAATGGAACAGGTTTCGATGAGTACCTGCTATTAGAATGTCAGGTGAACACAGATTTGTCGGCAGGCATCACCACCGTCGCTTCTTCGGAACCTACATCTCGTGTGGCCATATATAGTGCTTCAGGTGTTCGCAGGCAATCGCTTGAAAGAGGCTTGAATATAGTTATCGGCTCTGATGGCGTTACACGAAAGGTTTTCCTGAAATAGCCCGTGAATAGTAGGAAGAGGCGCTATGCCCCGAATGGTTATATTACATAAGGTAAAAAAAATGTAACACATTCAAAACTCTTTTTTGATATGTGAGAATACCGAATTGCGATAATTTGGTTATCTTTGCAGAAAACAAACGAATTTAGAATAAACAAATCAATAAAAACAACAAAAACAAACAATGAAAACCGAAAGACATTTTTGGAGTCGAAGTCGGTATTGGATGTTTGTTGCTAGTGTGCTACTCTTAGGGGGCACATTGGTGGCATGTTCTGAGTACGACCTTGACGAGCGAACCCCTGAAGGTTGGGGGGCGAGCATCTACAGTTGGTTGGCCGAGCAGGGGCAGTCTGGCGGTTCGCAGGGTGAGACTTTCACCAATACTGTGCGCTTGATTGATGACCTTGGTTATCGCGAGGTGCTGGCCAAGACTGGTTCAAAGACGTTGTTCGTGGCCGATGATGATGCTTACGAACGCTTCTATCGCAACAATCCGTGGGGTGTGAGAAGGTATGAAGACCTTTCAACCTCGCAAAAGAAACTGCTGCTTTTTGGTAGCATGATTGACAACTCCATGCAATTGAACAGTTTGTCAAGCGTAGAGGGTACACCTCCACGTGAAGGCGAGTGCATGCGCCGACTGGCTGCTAGTCAGCCTTACGATTCAGTTCCTGTGTTGAGACCTCAAGACATGCCTCAAAATCCTTATTGGAATCGTTATCGCGAGGCAGGTAGGTCGTTGGTATGTATGGAAGACTTCTCGGTAGTACCCCTCGTGCATTTTATTGAGAAACAGCTTACAAACAAGCGTATTTCCAACGAGGATTATGATTTCATCTATAACAATACCACTCATCGCCAACCTGGTGAGGCCAGTGTGAATGGTGTAGAGGTGGTGCAGGCAAACATCAAGTGCTCTAATGGATTCATTCATCGAATGAGCGAGGTAATCACTCCGTTGCCTAACATGGCAGAACTGATTGCCAGCAAAAAGAATGTAAGTTTGTTCAATCGTCTGTTGGAGCGCTATTGCGCCCCTTATCCTTTGGATGAGAGTGTTAGGACACAGTATAACTACCTCTACGACACGAATGTCGACTCCGTTTTCCAAAAACGCTTCTTCTCAAGGAAATCCCAAAATGGACAGCCTGTGAGCGTCACTCCTGACAATGGTCCTGTGAATGGATTGTTGAAATACGATCCCGAGTGGAACTCGTATTATTCAGGCTTGAACGATCAGGATGGAAACATAGTCCTTCAGCGTGACATGGCTGTTATGATGGTGCCCAGTGATGAGGCCCTGACAGAATATTGGGAGAGAGGTGCAGGTCGAGTACTCAAAGACTATTACGGAACATGGGAGCGTGTGCCCGATGATGTGATTTCAAAACTCATCAATAACAATATGCTGAGTTCGTTCGTTTCGTCTGTGCCCTCAAAGTTCCAGAATATTCTCAACGATGCCAATGACCCAATGGGAGTTGTGCCAGAGGCCATAGATTCAGTATGGCTCGGCTGCAACGGAGCGGTTTATCTCACCAACCGCGTTTATTCGCCTACGGCATATGTGAGCGTTTCGTTCCCTGCATTGGTCAATGAGACGATGAAAATCATGTATTGGGGTATCGAACGTTTGCAGTATGATGTTTATTTGAATTCTTTGAACTCATATTACAGCTTCTTCATCCCCACCAATGATGCCCTTTTGGAGTACATCGACCCCTGTTCTTATGGAAAGACCCAGACACAATTGTTCCGTTTCCATTACGATGCTTCGAAAGTGAACGAGGTAGATCGCGTATGGGCAAGCATTTGGAACTATGACACGTCGACAAAAGAGGTGGGCGATTCCATCGGCAAGGCATCTACCGACCAAATTCAGAACCGTTTGAAAGACATTCTCGACACGCATATTGTTATCGGAGATGTTGAGGACGGGCATACTTTCTATCGCACAAAGGGCGGTACGGAGATTCGCGTCACCAACGTATCACAAGGTGCCAACGGCATGACTGTTGAGGGAAGTTATCAGATGAACGAGTCGGAGCCTCTTCCTGTCACTTACATCTATGACCAGACACAAGGCGGAAACGGAAAGAGTTATATTCTCGGTTCGCCTATCCTTGGTACACGAAACACCGTTCGTGATGTCTTGGCCAGCCACCCAGAGTTCTCGAAGTTCTTGGAGCTCATGGATGGTAGTGGAATGTTTGAGCAAATCCATAACAAGAGAAACGCCTGTGGTGGAACGAATATCTCGACGTTCAACACATATCACTACACGATTTACGTGCCTTCCAACGAAAGTATAGAGGCCTTGCAGAAGAAAGGTCAACTGTCATCATGGGAAGCTGTTGAAGCTTTTGAGGAGGTAGGAAACCTGACCGCAAAGACTCGTGACTCGTTGCAGATTGTGAATTTCTTGAAGTACCACATTCAAGACAACGCCCTTTTCATCGGAGCGGAGGAGGAGAGTGGTGACTTCGAGACGGCTGTTATCGACCCAACGACGGAACGTTTCTATCGCATCAAGGCCACGCTGACCGACGATGGAATCTCGTTGGTCGACCATGCAGGCAATACACGCCACGTGGAGAAATATAATGGACTCTACAACCTTGTTGCTCGCGAATGGCAGTACAACTCGCAGGATGCTTCCACGGCTGGTGCTATCGAAACCAGTTCATCGGCAGTCATCCATCTGATAAATGAACCTCTATTGTTAAGCAAATGATAAATGATAAAGACAATGCACATGAAAACGATTAGTAATAAGAAAACCAGTCGATGGATGAAGGTGATAGGTTTGTCATTTATCTTTCTTCATTTGTCTATCAGTTCAGCGTTGGCTCAGCAAGCTGGCGATATCATCAGCGGTACTGTGGTCGATGATTTCGGACCAGTCATGATGGCCAATGTTGTCGAGCTTGATGCCTCCAACCGTATTGTCGCGTCCACACAGACGGATGTCAACGGTAACTTCTCTTTCAAGATCAAGAATCCGAAAGACAAGTTGCGCATCTCTTATGTGGGTCTCAAGACCCAGACCATTCCCATCAATCAGATGGAATACTCCATTAAGATGGAAGACCAGAACCAGCTCGTTGATGTTGTCGTTGTTGCCAAGCGACGCGCCCAGGGTTCGGGATTGTCCATTCCCGTGGATGAAATCTCTACCGCTCGCCAGAGCATTGACATGTCTGAGTTCGATGGTTTGGCATTGACCACCGTCGACGAAGCCCTTCAAGGTCGTATCGCAGGTCTTGACATCGTGGCAAACTCAGGAAACCTTGGTTCCGGCACCTCAATGCGTTTGCGTGGTGTGTCGAGTATCAACGGCTCGAGCGAACCGCTCATTGTAGTTGATGGAAACGTGTGGGAGACCAATACCAACGATTTCGATTTCTCGTCTGCTAACGAAGAGAAGTTTGCACAGTTGCTCAACGTGAACCCTGACGATATCGAGTCCATCTCGGTGTTGAAAGATGCTGCTGCAACGGCCATCTGGGGATCGCAGGGTTCCAATGGTGTGATTGAAATCAAGACAAAGCGTGGTACACGAGGTAAAACGCGCGTTAACTACAGCTATCGTCTCACGGCCACCTATCAGCCTTCAGGTTATAACATGTTGAATGGTGACGAATACACTATGCTTCTCAAGGAAGAATACTTTAATCCTTCCCTGAGCGATGCCTCGTCCAACATTCCCGAAATCAACTATAACCCCTCTTTCCCCGAGTACGAGATGTATAATAACAATACCGATTGGCAGAAGGAAGTCAAGAAGATGGGTTGGCGTCAGAACCACTACCTTGCTCTCAGCGGTGGTGGTGAGAAGGCTCACTTCCGTATCGGTGCTGGTTATGACCATGAGACGGGTTCTATCATCAAGCAGCAACTTGATCGTTTCACATCGCGTGTCAACTTGGACTATTTCGTCTCTGACCGCATCAAGATTGAGACGAACATCGCCCTTACTTACACTCGTAACCAGAAGAACAACGGTGACCTGTTGGCAATAGCTTACGTCCGCATGCCTAACCTCTCTGTTTATGAGCAGGACAAAGAAGGACGCGACCTCGACGAATACTATTCCATGTTACCTACGGTCTCCAGTCAGTTGCGCGACCAGCTCAACGATAAAAACCCTGTGGCACTTGCCCATCAGGCCAAGAACCACGAGACCAGTTACAACATCGAGCCGGAGTTCAAACTCCGTTATAATCTACTTGGACTCGACGAGGGCCATACACAATTGAACTACGAGGGCAAAGTGGTGTTCAATATCTTCAATCGTTATGAAGACCAGTTCATGCCACTCTCGCTCAGCACACGTGGTTGGAACGACACCAACGACAAGCAGAGTAACCGAACGACAGCCAACTCTTCCAAGAGTCTTGGTGTTACCACTACCCACACGTTGACGTTCACGCCTTCTTTCCGCAACAAGGACCACATGCTTACCATGCTTCTTCGTGGTCAGCTCACCAGCGGTCAGTCCACTTCACAAAGCACCTCTTCGTGGGGACTACCTTCGGGAGTTATCCAGAGTGCCGCAGCCCAAGGTATCATCGACGGCATGAGCACAGGAAGCGGACAATGGCGTAGCATTTACTTCACCTATTCTGCCCACTATGCTTATAAGGGGCGTTACATGGCTGACTTCTCCGTCCGTCGCGATGGTAGCACCAAGTTCGGAGCCGACCAGCGTTGGGGTAACTTCCCTGCATTCTCCGTGCGTTGGAATATCCACAAGGAGCCTTGGTTCTCGAAGAACCTTCCCTTTGTCTCCATGCTCTCTGTGCGCCCAGGTTGGGGTATAGTTGGAAAACAGCCTGGAGCCGAGTATCTCTATTTCAGCAAATACGCCAATGGTTCGGGATATCTCAATCAAGGTAGTATCTATCCGCAGAACATTCAGTTGAAGAATCTTAAATGGGAGCAGAAAGAAACCTATAACCTCGGTACCGATTTCGGATTCTTCAACGATCGCATTACCGGTAACGTCGAATATTATTGGCAGTACACCACCGACTTGCTCATGGCCAACCGAGGCATCCCCACTTCAGCCGGTTACACCTCGTTGGCTTGGCAGAATGTCGGAGACATGAAGAATATCGGATGGGAGTTCAACCTTAATGGTAATCGTATCGTCCGTGTAGGCAAGTTCAGCGCCGACTTCAACATTACCTTCGCCAACAACAAAAACCAGATTACGGCGATGGAAGAAACATGTCTCGCCAGCCTTAACAACGAGTTCGACCGCAACAATGGTTCCTATCTCACCCGCGTTGAGTTGAATCGCTCCATGGGTTCCATCTATGGATTCCGCTACAAGGGCGTTTACCAATATAGCGACTATTCAGCCGAGGAGATTCCTGGTGTCAGCGGACCTAATGCCCCTGTCGTTCGTGACAAGGATGGCATCGTTGTTCTCGACGAGAACGAGATGACCAAGCCCGTGATGTTCTGTGCAGGTTCTGTCAACTATGAGTTCCGTGGTGGCGATGCCATCTATGAAGACATCAACTACGACGGACAAATCAACGAGCTCGACATCGTTTATCTCGGTTCTTCGCTGCCCAAGTTCACGGGTGGCTTCGGTTTCCGTCTCAATTTCGGTCGACTCACATGGAACAACCAGTTCAACTTCCGCTATGGCAACAAAATCATCAATCAGGCGCGAATGAGAGCTGAGAACATGTATTCGAACAACAACCAAAGCCGCGCCGTCAACTGGCGTTGGCGTGTGGAGGGTGATATCACCGAAATCCCACGCGCACTCTATCAATATGGATACAACTGGCTCGGAAGCGACCGTTTCGTCGAGAATGGTTCGTTCATCCGACTCAACTACTCGCAGCTCAGCTACTCTTTGGACCCCAAGATCATTCGTCCGTGGGGACTCTCGCAACTCAGCTTCTACGTCTCTGCCAACAATCTCTTCTGCTTGACCAAGTATTCTGGAGCCGATCCTGAGGTTGGTTATGGTTCCATGGGCATTGTCTATGATGGCGCCAAGACACCGAGAGCAAAGTCATTCACAGCTGGTATTACCATACAGTTTTAGTTCATCATTCATTATTGATAGTTATATATTATGATTACCAAAATAAACAAGAAAAATAAATGGTTGATAGCTTTGGCGGTTATCACCTGTCACTTGTCATTTGGCGTAGCGCTTACTTCGTGCTCCGATTTTCTCGATATCCTGCCCATGAACGAGGTGGTGCTCGAGAACTATTGGACTGAGAAGAGCGACGTCACAAGTGTGATGAACGGCTGCTATGAAGCAC
Source organism: Prevotella sp. (assembly GCA_017557405.1). Classification (GTDB taxonomy): domain Bacteria; phylum Bacteroidota; class Bacteroidia; order Bacteroidales; family Bacteroidaceae; genus Prevotella. Next base: position 18,305 of record JAFYYV010000002.1, on the reverse strand, counting down.
TCGAGAGCAATGATTGTCTCACACGAATGGGCGTTTGGGGCGAGTTGCGTTCCGATAATATGCGATTGGGAGCCAATGTGCCCAACGAAATCAACGAGATCTTGAAAGAGAATCTGTTGCCGTCGAACGCGATGTGCAACTGGAGCCGTTTCTATGAGGTCATCAATCGTTGCAACACCGTTTGCCATTATGCTCCTTCCGTGCAGGCTATCGACCCCAATTATACTGAAGAGGAAATGCGCGCGAATATTGCTGAAGCCACAGCCATCCGCGCTCTCTGCTATTTCTATCTTATCCGCACATTCCGCGATGTGCCTTACTCGACACAACCCAGCATCGACGATTCGCAGAACTATGTCATTCCTGCCACCCCGTTCGATACTGTGCTCGATTCGCTCATCACCGACTTGGAACGTGTGAAAGGTGATGCCGTTCGTCGTTATTATACAGATGAGAGTCCTAATGCTTATCAGAACTCTTGCAAAATTACACGCGCGGCCATCTATTCGTTGCTTGCCGACCTCTACTTGTGGAAAGGCGATTGGGACAATGCCATTCGCTACTGCGACCTCGTGCTTGAACAGAAACGCGAACAATATCGCACCATGGTTGACCGCCAAGGCAACGTGAACAACATCGCCCTTTTCGGCGACATTCCCATGATTCTGGAAAAGCCTGTTGGTAGCATCGTTTGTGGCAACGCCTACAACGAGATCTTTGGCGAGGGTAACTCCTTCGAGAGCATCTTCGAACTCTATTTCCGTACAGGACAAAGTCAGCAGAACTCGTGGGTGAGCAGCTACTATGGCAATAACAACGATATCATCGCTCGACTCAGCGCTCCTGATTTCCTGGCTAAGGATGTGGCACTCGGTACCAATTCCGTCTTCAAGAAGACCGATGGTCGTATCTATGAGTCGACCGAATTGTCCAATTCGCGTTATGGTATTGCTAAATACGCACGCCGTTCGGTCAGCTATACCACGCAGAGCGTCAACTCTGAGAAAGACCTGAACCTTAGTGCTTCGCGTCGTTCGGGCAGCGATGCCAACTGGATTATCTATCGTCTGAGTGACCTGATTCTCATCAAGGCAGAAGCACTCATCGAGCGTAGCCCTGATGATTACCAGCAGGCATTTGCTTTGATTAATATTGTGAACAAACGAGCAAACGATGTAACAACCACTTCACGTTCCGACACGTTGAAGATGGCCGATTATATCGACTCCAAGGCTTCTATGGAAGAACTGCTGATGGCAGAACGTCAGCGTGAGTTCATGTTCGAGGGTAAACGTTGGTTCGACCTTGTGCGCATGGCGCGTCGTGATGGTGACAATGCTCGCCTCATCTCGCTCGCTTCTCGTAAATATATCGAGAATGTGAACGCCATCAAGATCAAGTTGGCCGACCCCAACATCATCTATTTCCCGTATGCAAAAAGCGAGCTTAAGGTGAATCCTCTGCTCAAGCAGAATCCTGCATTCGACACGGGAGAAGACTCTGAACTCACCAAATAGTTCTAATCTTTCATTTTTAATCTTTCATCTTTAATATTTAAAGACATGATTACCAAAGTAAACAAGAACAATAAATGGCTGATAGCCTTGGCGTTTGTTATTTGTCACTTGTCGATGGGCGTGGGGCTCACCTCTTGTGTGGACAACGACGACGATATTCCCATGAATTATTATTCGTCAACCAAGCTCACAGCAGCAGGATTCCTTGAAGAGAACGAAGAGCAATTCAGCGACTTCATTGGTATTCTGAAGCGCACACCTTATTTCTCCATGCTCTCCACGTATGGCGACTATACGCTCTTTGCGCCTAATAACGAAGCCATCGACCGCTATCTGAAAAAGATGGGATATGGTAATATCGATGCCATCCCCACGGAATCGTGCGACACATTGGCTCGTACGCATATTATCAAGAAAGGTGCTTTCTTCACCACAGACATTAGTGAGGGTGCCCTTCCCGAACTCAACATGGACGACAGCTACATCGTGTTGTCGAGCGACTCAGATGTGACCAACCATAACGCGTTGGTTTACTACATCAACAAGAACGCCCGCATCCTTGAGCGCGACGATTCAGTAACCAATGGTGTGGTTCATGTGCTCAACAATGTCATTACCTCGAGCAGTCTGTTGCTAGCCGACAAGATTGCCGAAGACCCGACATTGACGCTTTTCTCACAGGCTTTGCAACTCACGGGTATGGCCGATTCGTTGGTGAAATACATCGATGAGACCTACTCCTGCAGCGAGGACTCTGTGCACACGGGAGTGATGGTGCGTTGTACATCAGGTTCTGCCTTGTATACACGTTCCTTCTGGCCTGAGAAACGATATTTCAAATACACGGCTTTTGTAGAGCCCGATTCGGTTTACTATTCTAAGGGAATCAACAACATCGACGATTTGAAGGCCTATGCCAAGAAGATCTACGACCAGACCTATCCCGAAGATGCCGGCCTTTACGATGACGATGTGAAGAATCGCAAGAACCCGCTCAACCGTTTCGTGTCCTATCACCTGTTGCCGCGCATCGGTCAATATAACAGTTGGGTGATGTCAGGCGATCTTCGTGAGCATTGTTGGTACACCTCGTTGAGCGACCCCGAAGAGTTCTATGAGACCATGTGTCCTGGAACGATGATGCGTTTCGCAGGTCCTCCCGCTGGATTGTTTATCAATCGCAAGGGTTTGCAGAACCGTTTCACCGTTCGTGGTGTGAAGGTGTTGAGTCCCTCTGAGTCGGGAACCATCGACCAGAACGCCCTCAATGGAGTCTATCATTATCTCGACGACATCTTGGCCTACACACCGCAGGTTCGCGACGAAGTACTCAACTGCCGCATCCGTATCGATGCCACCGTGTTGAGTCCTGATTTCATGAACTGTAATGGTCGCGGTCGTTATGGCGAAGATATCCTTACAGGATTCAAGAACAATTACATCACCGATTGGAAGGTGAGCGACGAGACCTATGTAGGTGTCCATAGCGACGTAGGTTATTGGAACTCCTATTGCGCCAATGCTGTGTGTATCAGCGGCGTGTTCGACGTTTCCTTCAAACTGCTTCCTGTCCCCTCGGGAACTTACGAGATTCGTCTGGGATATACCGTGGGTGAGGAACGTGGTGTTGTCCAGGTCTATCTGAACAACGAGCCTTGTGGCATTCCTGTCGATCTGCGTGTGTATGGACCCGATCCCAATATTGGATGGGTCGAGGATACCGACGACGAGGAAGAGAACACAGCCAACGACAAGGCCATGCACAACCGTGGTTATATGAAGGGAATGGATAGCTATCGTCCGTGGGATGCCGACAATCCTCTGCGTGGCAACAACTGGAATCTGCGTCGTGTGTTGGCAACGAAGTATCTTGACTCAAACAAGACCTACTATCTCCGTTTCCGTCAGGTGCTCGACGATCCCGATCGCTATTGGTCGTTCGACTATATCGAACTATGTCCGAAGAGTGTTTATGGAAGTCCGCAAGGCGAAGACACCCACTAAGCCGTTCTTCAGCCTGAAAGATAATTGAAAACTGAAAATGAAATAAATACGTATATGAGACAAAAAGTAATGAATAGACTAACGAGAGTGTGGCGCAGCCAATGGTGCGTAATGCGAGTGGCATTATGCGTCGTGACGGCTACACTCGTGGGTGCCTGTTCCGAATGGACCGACCACTACGATGGAGCAGAGAGCGCAGAGGGAGGCAACCTCACCCTTTGGCAGCAGCTGAAGGCGAATAGCCAACTGAGCGACTTCTGTCAGGTGCTGGAGCAGACCAAGGTGTTCCGTATGCACAAGAAAACGCCCGTGAGCTATGCCGACCTGTTGGATGGTGGCCAGTCGTTCACGATTGTGGCCCCTGTGAATGGGTCGTTCAACAAAGACTCGTTGCTCCAGTTGGTGCAGACGGCGCAGGGTGACTCGGTGGTCGAACGCTTCTTCGTATTCAACCATCTGGCCCGTTCGCTCAACTCGGTGGGTGCCGTGCCTACGTCCATGCTGCTTCTCAACAAGAAACACGTGGCATTGGCCGATGGAACTATCGAGGGTGTGCGGTTGACAACGCCCAATGTGCATGCCAAGAATGGTGTGCTTCATATTGCCGAGCGCCCGTTGCCCTATCAGCGCAACCTTTACGAGACGCTTTGCGATTTACCTGAGTTCAAAGACCTCGGCAGCAACCTCCGACAATACGAGGAGGACGAGTTCGATGCCGACCGCTCTGTCTCGAGCGGTATCATCGAGGGTGTGCCTGTCTATGTCGACTCGGTAGTCACCGAATACAATCGCATGCTTCAGACTATCGGATACATCGATTCCGAAGACTCTCTCTATTGGATGGTGGCTCCCTCTGCCGCTGGGTGGAAACAAGCTTGGGATGAGGCTGCTACCTATTTCCAATACGACGAGAAGGTACTCAAGCGCGACTCTTTGCAGCAGTATTGGACCAATCGCGCTTTGCTCGACGACGCTATCTTCAACGTCAACGACCAGCGCACGCTTACCGATTCACTTGTCTCGGTTCAATATCGCCGCGGTTCGCAGGTGGCAGGCAAACCCGTCTACCACATCTTCCAGAAGCCTTTCGGACAAGGTGGAATCCTCAACGGCGCTGAACGTATCGAGTGTAGCAATGGCGTGCTCTTCAAGACCCAGCAATGGCCTTTCACACCCGAACAGACCTATTTCCGTCCGTTGTGGTGCGAGTCCGAGCAAATGCAGTATATCCTGAATCATAGGGATTGCTCATACAACACACGCCGATTGGTTGCCGACAGCATTTCCGAGGGTGGATATCTGCAGATTGTACCTGAGAGGGCCACTTCTAACTGGGAGCTCACGTTCCGCGTGAACAACACCCTCAGCGGCGCTTATGACATCTGCGCCGTCATTCTTCCCAAGACAATCAATGATGCGGCCAATGCCGACCTGCGTCCCAACAAGTTCAAAGCCACCATCAATTATGTGAATATGGACGGGTCGGAGGCGACCTATAACTGCGAGAACACCCAGTTCAAGAACAATCCCGAACGTGTGGACACCGTGGTGCTGGCCGAGAACTTCAAACTCCCTGTTTGCAACTATGGACAGAACGATATCAAGTTCAGCATCAGGTTGCAATGCTCTATTACCGCTCGCGAGACCTCCTCTTATTCCCGTGAGATGTACCTCGATTGCATTTATCTCAGACCAAGACGAAACTGAATGAATTAAAACAACAAAGGCTATGAAACGAATACTCATTCTATTTTCATTTCTCAACATATTGATTTTGTCTCTGGTCGCACAGGAGAATACCAAAGTGGTCACGGGACAAGTGGTCGATGCCGCTACTAGCACGCCGCTCGCGGGTGCTCAGGTGGCTGCCTACGGCGATACCCGCTACACGGCCATGACCGACAAAGAAGGCCGTTACGAAATAAAAGTGCCCCTCTACACCCGCTCGATAGTCATCCGACTCGAGGGCTACAACCTGCAACAGGAGGCCATTGCCAACTGCCACGATGGCGAGGTGGCCAATTCACGACTCTACCACGAGGCTTTCAGCGCCACTTACGACAGTAAGACGCAGGCCATCCTGCAGGCGTCTGCCGACAAATTCTCGAATACGGTAGAGGTTTCCATCGACCCGCTCATCCAGCAACGTCTGGGTGGCGACATCCGCTCCATCACGCGTAGTGGAATCCCCGGCATCGGCAATGTCATGTTTATCGAGGGTATCAACTCGTTGCATGCAAATGCCCAGCCGCTGGTCGTCATCGACGATGTGGTGATGGACATGCAGTATAGCCGCGAGATGCTTCACGATGGCTACTATAACAATATGCTTGCCAACCTCAATGTCAACGACATCGAGAGCGTCACAGTCTTGAAGAACGGAACCGCCCTCTATGGTGCCAAGGGTGCCAATGGCGTGCTGCTCATCAAGACCAAGCGCAACAAGAGCATGGCCACGAAAATCGATGTGACCATCAACGGACGATATGAACTCGTACCGAAGCTTCCCCAGATGATGGCGGCCGACGACTATCGGCTCTATGCCACCGAGCTGTTGGCCGACAAAACCAACTCGCTGGGTCGAATGAAGTTCCTGAATGCTGATCCTGCGTATTTCTATTACAACCAATATCACAACCAGACCGACTGGACCGAGCAGGTTTACGATAATGCCTTCTCGCAGAACTACGGCATCAACGTGCAAGGGGGTGACAATGTCGCCAGCTACAACCTCTCGGTAGGTTATTCGCTCGGAAACAGCACGCTGCTGAAGAACGACTATTCGCGCTTCAACATGCGACTGAACTCCGATATCGAGGTGGTTCCGAAACTCAACGTGCGTTTCGATGCTTCGTATAGTGATGTCGACCGTGGTCTGCGCGACGATGGCGCACCTCTTGATCCCCTTTCGGGAGTCATTACGTCACCTTCGTTCCTGGCTTTGGCAAAGGCTCCCTTCCTTTCGCCCTATGCTTTCGACAAGAATGGCAATCTGAGTCACTATTTGGCCGAGGCCGACGACTATCTCGAAGGTATGTTCCAAGGTCGGGGTCGTTTGGCCAACCCAGCCGCCATCCTTGAGCATGGTGAAGGCAAGAACCGCAACTCGATGGGTAACCGACTCATCACGTTCTCGGTCATGCCTCGCTTCAAGGTCAACAAGCACCTCACGCTGAGTGAGCATTTTACATTAGGATTGGTCAACACCAACGAGAATTACTATCTGCCCATCCAAGGTGTTCCCACCTTCGTCGTGGCAGGTCTCGACGAGGGTACCACCCTTCAGAATATCGCAGCCAGCCAGGCAGCCAGCCAGACGGCCATACAGAGCGATACGCGTGTGTCGTGGCAGAATCGCTACCAAGCCCATAGCATCGCCCTTGATGGCGGTTTCCGCTATCTCAGCAGCAACTACAAGCTGACCGCCCAGCAGGGATACAATACGGGCAACGACAAGACGCCTAACATGAGCAACTCGCTCCAGTTCAAGGACACCCATGGTGCCGACGACAAGACGCGCGAGATGATTTGGTATGCGCTTGCTGACTACAACTTCGCCGAACGCTTCTATGTCAACGCCGGTTTGTCTGCCCACGCCTCTTCACGCTTTGGCGACGAGGCATCTGGACTGAAGGTAGGTGGAGTGGCTTGGGGACTCTTCCCGAGTCTGGAGGCCGCTTGGGTGCTCACCAATGAGAAATGGTTCGCCAAGACCCGCGGCATCGACTACCTGCGCTTCAGCTTGGGTTACGATGTGACGGGTAACGACGATATCGACTACACAGCCTCGCGCTCTTACTTCGTTGCCAATCGCATGCTCAACAGCACGGCTACGGGCCTTTCCATCGGCAACATCGGCAATACCGAACTGCAATGGGAGACCACCCGTCGCATCACGGCTGCCCTACAGGGTAATTTCATCGACAACCGTCTCAGCGTGCGGCTCAGTCTCTTCAAGAGCTACACCTCCAACCTGCTCTCGCTCCGACAACTGGCATGGACCAGCGGACTGAAAGAGAACTGGAGCAACGACGGAAAACTCGAGAATGCCGGTTTCGACATCAGCTTCTCGGCTCGCCTGCTCAATCTGAAGGACTTCCGTTGGGAGATGGGTGCTTCTGCCGGACACTATAACAATAAGGTGACCGCATTGCCCAACAACAACCGCTCATTCGTCTCCGACATCTACGGAGCAGGCATCCTCACCCAGGTGGGACAGCCTGTGGGCGTGTTCTATGGATGGCGCAGTAAGGGTGTCTATTCCACCTCTGCCGACGCTCTTGCCGATGGCTTCTACATTGTCAAGGCCAATGGCGAACGCAGCTACTTCCGCGCTGGCGACATGCGTTTCGAGGACATCAATCCAGATGGTATCATCAACGACGACGACCGTACCATCATCGGCAATCCCAACCCCGACATCTACGGAAACATCTACACGACGTTCAATTGGAAACGCTTGACCCTTTCCGCTATCTTCAACTATTCGTTGGGTAACGACATCTTCAACTACCAGCGCTCGCTGCTCGAGGGTGGAAGCCTCTTCCTCAACCAGACCACAGCGATGGTAGGACGATGGAATGCCGAAGGTCAGACTACCGATATTCCGCGCGTGGTCTACAACGACCCCATCGGCAACTCTCGCTTCAGCGATCGATGGATTGAAGATGGCAGCTACCTCCGACTCGCATCGGTCACTCTCAGCTATCAGATTCCCATCCGCAGCACCTATCTGCAGGGCATCAACATCTGGGGAAGCGCTGCCAACCTCTTCACCGTCACACGCTATCTCGGTTCCAACCCCGACTGTTCGATGGCCAGTAGCGTCCTCTCGCAAGGCATCGACCGAGGTCTGCTCTCAGCAGGTCGGAACTTCTCTGTGGGTCTCACCATTAATCTGTAAGCGGACATAGCCTAAAGGAAAATGAAAAAGGAAAAATGAAAAATATGAAAGACAAAACATACAAGAGACATTTGATGGTTTTATCATTTATCATTTGTCATTTATCATTTAGCGTAGCGCTGTTGACATCCTGTCAGGACATGCTCGAGACAAGCTCCGAACTGGTTGAGTTCGAGAAAGACAACACGCTGAACCATCCCACCGACTCTGTCTATAGCGTGTTGGGCATCATCAGCAAGATGCAGGTCATCGCTGACCGTACCATCCTGCTGGGCGAGGTGAGGGGCGACCTCATGACTCCCACCGATGCCGCTTCTGCCGATCTCAAGAACCTTGCCGCTTTCAACTTTGCGGCCGACAACAAATACAATGCCGTGAGCGACTATTATGCAGTCATCAATAACTGCAACTACTATCTCGCACATGTCGATACAGCTCTTCAGCGTCGTGGTCGCACACTCTTTACCCAAGAGTTCGCAGCCGTCAAGGCGTTCCGCGCATGGACCTACTTGCAACTCGCTCAGATTTATGGACAAGTGCCCTTGGTGCTCGATCCCGTGATGACAGAGCAGGAGGCTCTTCAGGCCATGAACCAGCCGCATGTGGGATTGGCTGACATCTGCCAGTATTTCATCGAAGACCTCACTCCATTCGCTGAGACCGAGCTGCCACGCTTCGGAACTATCGACGGTTGGGACTCTCAGTCGTTCTTCATCCCCATGAAGGCTTTGCTGGGCGATCTCTGTCTGTGGTCAGGCCAATATCTGGAGGCCGCACGTTGGTACAACAGCTATCTCAACGATCAGAAGAATCCCGTACAGATGAGCTACACCAGCCGCATCATTTGGCCCGACGCCTCCGATTTCCAGCGCCCGCAAAACGGATACAGCATCACTAACACGCGTGAGATTATCACTTTCATTCCTATGGAAGACCGTGTCTTTGATGGCGTTGTGAGCGACATTCGTAACATCTTCGAGTCCACGACCGAGAACAACTACTATTTCCAGCTCACTCCGTCGAGGGCCATGCACAATCTCTCTGCAGCACAGACCTATTGTATGGAGAACAAGACCGCCACGACCACCGATACCATCTATGCCCCCAAAACGGGACTTATGGATGAAATCCTCGTGGGCGACCTACGTTTCTATTCCAACTACACGGTCGGTTCCAATGGTGGACGAGACGAGTATTCCGAATACTCTAACGTCATTCAGTCTATCACCAAGGTATGGTCGAGTCTCGTACCTCTCTATCGTTGCACCATGGTCTATCTGCGCTACGCAGAGGCCCTCAACCGAGCCGGGTTCCCCCAGTCGGCCTTCACCATCCTGAAATATGGCATCTGCAGCGAGAACCTCAATGCCTATGTCGAAGACCAAGAACTGGCCAAGGCAGCGCCCTACATCGTCTTCGACGAGAATACCTTCACCCGTGAAACCACCATTGGCGTCCATTCGCTCGGTTCGGGCGACTCCCACGCCAACGAGTTCTATGTGCTCCCCATGCCCGAGAGTCAGTTGGCTACGCATCAAGACACCGTGAACTATCAGATTCCGTTGGTTGAAGACATGATCATCGATGAGATGGCACTCGAAGGAGCCTTCGAAGGTTATCGCTTCTACGACCTCATGCGTGTCGCTCTTCGTCGTGGCAACCCTGCCTACCTCGCAGATCCCATTGCCAGTCGCACGGGAGTCCTCGACCAGAATCTCCGCACCCTGCTCATGGAACCTAAAAACTGGTATTTGCCATTAGAGTAGTCCGTGTGCCAATAGATAAAAAGGCGGAGCCCCATAAGGTTCCGCCTTTTTGTTTGTATTGTTTCAAGAATCAGGGAATCATTTCACCACAAACTTCCGTCCATTTACGATGTTCAACCCCTTCTGCAAGGATCTGAGTCGCTGACCTTGAAGATTGTAAATGGCTCCCTCTCTTTGGGAGAGGGCTGGGGTGAGGCTTATTCCTGTCGTTTGTACTTCGAATTCGCCCGTGAAGGACTCCTGACTATTTTCCACAGTTACGGTGTAACGACCTTCTGTGTAGTTAGAGATGTCGATATTGAGTCCTACGATATTGCCTGTGTTGATGGATTTCTCATAGACGACATTACCTGATTCGTCAGTAATACATACTGAATAGGCATCGTCGAGCGGATTGAGATTTATGCATAGTTGCCGTTCGGTGTATTCGCCATATAGCGACTTCATTTCCGATGCTTCCGCTTCCCTCCTCATTGGTGCTCTGGGCTTTTCCTTGATAGTATGAGAGAAGTCGAATCGGCCTTTCTTGGCTCCCTCAGGAGTGGCTTCATCCTCATATTCGTCGTTCAAGTAGATGACTTCATCTCCAACGATACAAGACATCAGGAACCATGCCGGGTCTCCCAATTCTACATTAAAGACATTTGTTGTTGGGGGGCCGTAAACACCACCTACACCTTCCAGCCAAGGGGCACACCGGTAAGTGTTTTCTCCGTCTCCACACTCCCAAACTTCTCTATATACACCCTTAAAGCCTTTTATTCCTCCTGTCTTTCTCGTTCCAATCACGTATGGGAAATTATCTATCCGTAGGGTATCGTTGGCATCGAGAGAGAAGTCGTACATCATCTTAAACAGTTTGTTTGTTGCGTCGTACGTGTACACTTTCTTGTCCTCTTCGTACCATGCTCCCACATATTGCAACAAAGGATATTGCATAATGACAGCATAATCTGGATAATCTGGGGAGACATACCGCTGGCACATCATCTGCTTGCAGTTCTTTCCGTCGATGATGGTATCACCATCGAAATAGTAGTACTCAACTAATTTCACAGGATTGCCTGAGCTACTGCTTCCTACTTTCCACACCTTACCGTCTTCAATCATTGGGCGATAAGCCATCTTGTTGATAACCGGATGCTTCTCATCTTCTCTATCATCTAAAACGTAGTAGTTCAAGTTGGGGTCGAAACCAGGGACATAGAAGTCAGTATGATGGTGCCCCATACAATCTGCGACAGGATAGACTTCCCTTGGTATGAACTCTATCATGTGCATCAACGGGTCGTCAGTCGGCTTCTCTACGAAATAGGCATAATTGTTAGGTCCGCATTGGATGTACATATCTCCATAGATATGCAAACGGTCGCCTTCCAATTCGTAGGTAAGATGGTGGAGTCTGTCATCGTATTCCTCATTGGATTCACCCGTTTGCAGGTTGCAGCCATGCATAGAAATGGTATGAAACGAGAAAGGTAGATATCCGTTTTGACGATAGCCTGTTTCATAATCTATTCTTTCTACGTAAGCCAGATCATAACTGAATTTTCCAATACTATTGCTAATCAAGCCGAACACGTTTTCAAGGGCACCGACACCTTCCACCCATGTAGCGAACTCTTCGTATTCGCCCGATTCGTTTTCGCGTCCGATAGTCCATGTATTCAGCCAACGATACTTGATCTCCAATGTGCCATCAGGAGTGAGCGTACAAGAAGATGCGATTTGAGGGCCGTCTTCTAGCAAACCCTGCTTCAATACCTTGCAGTTCACAGGTTGGTCTACGCCGAACTCGTAAGTGAAGGTGTCGCCCTCCTTGAGCGAGAAGTCATATAGCATGATGTCCCTGCCTGCCTTCTCGTCGTATTTGTACACCCGACGGTTTTCCTCACGGAACAATCCTGTCTCTTGTACTTCACACAATGCGTCCAGATATCGTCTTGCATGTACGTATGACTTACCGTCACGTTCCACTTCCTCTTCCATCCAGAATCTAGAATCACTCCCCCCATAGGATGTATTGCCGTATGCGTCGTCGTATGCGTATGATTCGACCACATGCCACTGCTTGTTCTTCTCCACAAAGGGGATGTAATTGCTTTGTTGTGTCTTGTTGATGACGGGATGCTCTTCTTCAAGATTATCTACAACGATATAGTTTATATTGGGGTCGAAACCAGAGACATAGAAGTCGGTTTCGTAGAGGCCCATGCAATTTGCTGAGGGCCCACCCCCTTGCATTTCAAAATGAAGCTTGCGCACCAAGGGGTCGTCAGTTTGTTCCTCAATGAAGCAGGCATAGTAGTTTAATCCGCAATTTAAAATCGCTTTTCCATATACATGCAAGCGGTCGCCTTCCAGTTCGTAGGATAGCTGATGATGCCAGTCTTCCCAATCAAAATAGTCTTCTTTACCTTTGGGCAGATTGCAGCCATGAACTTGCCCAAACTCATCATTGATGGTGAATGGCAGGTAAAGATAATCATTCTCGTTATACTGCACATAAGCCAAATAACTCACGGAAGAGATAGGGCGCTCATCGTAGAGGTTTGCCAATGGCTCTTCGAGAGAGCCGACACCCTCTATCCATGTTTTTTGAAGCATCTCGTTATCTGTGCGGCAAACAGTCCATTTCCGCAGATAGCGGTATTGTGTTGTCCCATTGTTTGCTTGCTCATCATTACGATAACATTTCACCTGAGGCCCTTCCGTATAATCGCCCACGGATAACACTTTGTAGGTCACCATCTTCTGCTCTTCATACGAATAGGTCTCATAGGTGTCTCCTTCCTTCAAAGAATAGTCGAACATCAGATATTCCTCTTGCCTATCAGCGTCGAAGATATATATTTTGCGGTCTTCCTCACGTAATAAATACGATTCAAATTCGGTGTTTTTGATGTTAACTTTCATCTTGTAATAGTTGTTCCCGTATATTTCCTCTATGCCCGATGGAAGATAGAAATCCACTTCATATACATGGTCTGGGCCAGAAGTTGAACGAACCACATGCCACTGCTTGCTTTCCTCCACAAAGGGAAGGTAGTCAGAATCATCCGTGTCGTTTTCTGGCAATGCTACGATTTCCTTGAAATTCTTCCAAGGCTCTGTGGCTTGGTATGTGCCGAGAGAGGCAGCAGGCACATGAAGCGTGACATTTTCGATAGTAGTGCCTCTGAAAGTAGGTTCCTGTGTTTTTGGCACATTCTCAGCATAACAATAAACATCTGTCAACTCCTTACAATCCTGAAACGCGCGTGTGCCAATATAATTCACTTTGCTACCGATAGTGACAGATGTTAGGGATCTACAATTACGAAAAGCAGATGATCCTATGCGCGTCACACTATTGGGGATTGTAATGGAGACAAGGTCTCTGCAATCCTTGAAAGCTCTTTCTCCAATGCTCGTCACGCTCGAGGGGATGATGATGGAGGTCAAACCAGAGCAATTCTGGAAAGCGCTTGCTCTAATGCTCACCACACTGTTGGGGATGGTGGAGTTCACAAATCCGTAATATAATTCATTTTCATTCGTCTTAATAATGGCGTTGCAGTCTTCGCGAGAATCATAAACAGAGTTTCCATTTTCAACAACAATGGTTTTTAAGTTGCAGCCTTCGAATGCAGCACTTCCGATTTCTGTCACACTTTTAGGAATCGTGAGAGAAGTCAAACTGGTGCAGAAATAGAACGCCCGCTCACGTATATAGGTCACCCCGTTGGGAATAGTAATGGAGGTAAGGCCAGAGCAACCTTCGAAAGCACTTTCTCCGATACTCGTCACACTTGATGGGAAGGTAACTGTGGAAAGGCCAGAACAATTATAGTATTTGCAAGTTGCTTTATGTCAGTTATTTGCGCGTTAAACGGTAGAAAAGTGATGACGCGGATTCTATGAAGCGAGAGAAAGGTTAAGATTTAACGTTTTTAACTTTTTATAAGGCTGGGTGAATTCAACAAGCAGAAGCAAATAACAATCATTTGATATGTTAGAGAGAGTCAACTATTGCGATATGGCAACATGGAGTAAGTAACTTGTACATGATCCATTCCTATCTTATGAAGCCATCCTTGCAATGATTTTGTTGAACGCTCAAAGTCATTGCAAGGCCCAATTATAATTTTTTTGATAATCTCTTTTGGAAATACGTTATCCACATATGGTACAATGAAGTTTTCTGACAACCTATACTCTGGTGCTTCAAGAGTTTGTCGTGTCAATCTAATCTCATTCTCATATTCATAACATCCTTTCTTTGCAAAATCCATTAAAGTCATTAGGTATTGCTGAAATTTATCTCCAGAATTTACAAACTCGCTTATCCTTTCTTTTGAAAGAGTTCGTTGAAACAAAGCACGATTTGAAGGTGTATCATATAAGCATCTTTTTATGGTTCCCTCAGAATAACTTTTCAAAAGTGCCAAATCAAAACCAATGCTTACCCCATTTCCATTTTTACCGTACATATTCCACATCGGCAAACTATTCTCATTCTCAGAAAATGAGGTCATAAAGATAGCATTTCGATGCCTCAAATCATCACATTCTCCACTATTCCCGAAAAAGCCTTCTAAGGCCATATCAACATATTGTTCGCCTGTTTCAACCTCCTTTGGGTCATTCAAATATTGGCAGTTGGTAGAGAACACATGAACTTTTTTGTCATCATCCTCATTGGAACGTATTATGCCATTAAAAAGAGCAGACCATGTCGTATATTGGAAAACTAATTCAGGCGTATTATGGTTTAATTCGGTTTTACTGTCAATAAAAGAATAAAAGGCATTTAAATCAAGTCCATTAACAAGAATGTCGTATATATTTTGTTCCATTTCTTTTTCGCTGTTTTATCATTCTTTGTTTAGCAACTCTAACGCTATACGCTTCTCTTCTTCACTTAGTTCTTCAATCATGTGATTAACCTTTTCCGTCAAATCACTTGACTTGGAATTACACGTCATATTTGCGAGCAGTGCCCTACCGCCTTCTGTAAGAAAATATCTTTGGTTGGGGCTTGTCGGTTTATTCGGCAACGTCATACCAACAAATTGCGCTTCTATCAGAGGTTTTACATATTTGGCTTTGAATTTCGTTGTATTAGACCAACGATACAATTGTTTGAGTTCGGTCATGGATTTGGGTTCTTGAAGAGCTGTGAACAATTTTGCAACTTCATCCCAGCTTAGTCCCGTCTTAGTCCCGACTTGCTCCCAGCTTAATCCCAGCTTGATTCCAGCTTGATTTTGTTCGTTCTGCTGGTCCTTTGATTCAGATTCCATTGAGTAAATGGTGGTCATAAACTGGCTTGTTGTTGATTTGAACACAGGCTTCAGTTCTTCTTTATAGCCATCTAAAGCTTTGGTTTCATTGCAAATACGTTTTAATCCGCTACCTCGCTTTTCCATATAATCTAACTGAGCCATTACGTCAGCTAGAATAGGATTTCTTCTATCCGATGATATTTCCTCAAGAGGTAAATCTTGCACCATCTGCCCACTATACATGCCACCTGGAGAAGTAATGGACAGCCTATCATTATAGATATCAAGATGTACCTCACTACCCATCACTGTATAGTCACGATGAATGAAGTGATTCACTAATGCCTCAAGTACAGCTCTTTCCGCGTATTCAGGTTTGTTCTTTCTACCATCAGGTAATTTCTCCCAACCTTTACGCGTGTTTGCCTTTACGAAAGCCATCGCTTCACGAAGCAGCAACAGGATGTTGCCTGTGAATTCAGCATCATTGATGGCATCACCCTTTTCCTTTCCATCCCATCGAGTACAATATAGACGAGATTGCCACAATGGGCAGTCATCTGCAAACAATGCACCGGCATTCGTTAGATTTCCTTCGCCAGTTACCAATCCAAACGAAAAGAGATATTTCTTGTCCCATTCTTGTTTGGTGCGGTCTTTGAAGGTATTCGCTAATATCGTGAAAGCATAGTCTTCGACCTTATAATCCGTATGAAGGGAATCGTAGGTTTTATTAGAACCTTTCAGTACCAAGCGTACCATTTGCTCCGCCGTGGCAGGAAGACTCTCATCACCAACACGGACAAAGGCAATGCGCTGACCATCGCCAACATAGTAATATGGTGTGTAATGCCCGGCATTGACTTTGAGCTGCAAGATGCGCAAGCCATCCATATCATGAGGAATCATTTCCACCTCTGGCAGGGGATCCATGTAATCACGAATCTTACTACTGATAGCTTCGCAAACATGCTGTATGTCATCAAGACCTTTGACGATGCCATCATTATCAATGCCAAAGAAAAGGGAACCACCCAAGCCATTAGCGAAAGCACTTACGCTTTTCAGCCAACTCTTAGGTTTCTTCTCTTCAAGCATCACCTTGAAGTCGTATGCAGTACATTCAGCTATCAGGGCGTTTAATTCCATTTTATATGACTTACAAATATTGATTCTTATTTTTACCTTGCAAAGGTACTCATTTTTATCAAAAGTAAGGCATTTATTTACCGTTTCGCACGTAATTTAAGTAAATTTTGTCTAAAAGTGGCCTGTAACAAAAAAAAAAATACACCATTAGCAAAAAAATGATTACCTTTGTGTCGCAAATAAGGATTGTATGGCACAGATAGACGATTTCTTTATGTATGAGAACCGGGTGGAAGGCATCACCGATGCTGACTATCAGCGAGCACAGCCTTATGTGGAGGCTGCACAGGCATTTGCGCAAACAACCTACCAGAGCATCTACATCATCGACTACTTCCGCAAGAATTTCCTCTACGTGTCAGACAATCCGCTCTTCCTCTGCGGCCACACTGCCGACGAGGTGCGGCAAATGGGCTACGGATTCTATCTAAACTATGTCCCCGAAGAGGAAGTACCAATGCTTCTTGAATTGAATCGTTCAGGCTTTAGGGCTTTCTATGACCAGTCTGCAGAAAAACGTAGTCAGTGCATGATGTCGTATGATTTTCATATAGAGAACGAGGGGCGTAAAATACTCATAAATCACAAGATTACTCCACTTGTTATGACTAATGAAGGTCGTGTATGGTTGGCACTCTGCACCATTTCCCTATCTGCTCATAGGGAGGCAGGACATATCCAAATGCGTATGCTTGGACAAAGTTACTATTGGGAATACTCTCTTACAATTCATCGTTGGGAACGATGCGACCTAATCACTCTAAAACCCGAAGAAAAACAAGTCTTGGCATTAGCAGCAAGAGGAAACTCCATTCATGACATCAGTGAACAGATGTTTCGCTCTGTTGATACTATAAAGCTTTATAGGCGGAATCTTTTTGAGAAACTGAATGTTTCGAGTATAACTGAAGCTGTTTCTTTTGCTGTCAACTACGGTCTTTTGTAAACTCTCCAATTACAAAACACTAGTTTTCCACTACACAAAAGGGTAGTTATTGCCTATCAGAAAGCAGAACTACCCTTTTGTGTAGTATCTGTTTGTTGCCGTTTCATTTTCTTTGCAGCAAAAATTTGTAAGGATATGAAAAGAGTGATTCTATTTTCAGTGATTTGCTTCGTGGCGATAGCCTCGACTGGACAGGGGATTAACGGACGGGTGATTGACGAGCAGTCCCAGCCGATGCCATTTGCTAACGTCGTGCTCGTCAACCGTTCCGACTCCGCTTTTATTCAAGGAGCTGTGACAAAAGATGACGGTACTTTCACTATCGAGACCGAAAAGCAAGACGGTCTGCTGAAAGTGTCGAGCGTAGGATATATAATAAGGTATATCGACGCATGGCAGGGCAACGTGGGCGACATTCAGATGCAGCCCGATACGCAGACGCTAGGGGAAGTGACGGTGAAGGGTTATCGCCCACAATACAAGATGACGACTGGCGGCATGACCGTCGATATTCAGAACTCGCTGCTGAAGGATGTGGGTACGGCTGACAATGTGCTCTCGATGCTGCCACGGGTACAAGGCGAGGATGGCAATTTTACCGTTTTCACCAAAGGAACGCCCGAAATCTACATCAACAATAAGAAGGTGCAGAACGCGCGGGAACTGAAACAACTGAAATCGACAGACATCAAGAGCGTAGACATCATCACGTCACCCGGCGCTAAGTATAATGCCGAGGTCGGTGCCGTTATC
>JAFYYV010000001.1 GCA_017557405.1 Prevotella sp. | reverse complement strand
TATAATATAATATATATGTTAATATATATATAATTATTATTAATTATTATTAATAAATTATTGTAACTTGTTGATAATCAGCCATATGCGCGAATAACTCAAAATTGGGGCACGCAAAAAAGGGGTGTCTAATTGTCCCAATTGTCACACGCATGGGTTTTGCACCCGAAATGCCCTTTTCGGAAGGGCTGAAAAGTGATGGTTTGTGCCGAAAATAGCATAAAAAGACTCAAGAACCACCATTTTCGGATGATAAAGCATCGTTTTTGGAGTGCATCTGGAGGCCTTGTCAGATGTGGTCTTTGACGTTGTCATTGCATAGCTTTGAGCCCCTCATTGCATAGCTTTAACCACGTCATTGCATAGCTTTGACCGCGTCAAAGATGGTCTTTGAGGCGGTCAGATGTGGCATCTGGGAATCTCACTTGTGGTTTCTGTCAAGACTCAAACCATCGTTTTTGTTGGTGTGTGCGCACACAATTCGTTGATTTAAGTCAAGAAACGAGGCATTTTTTAGAAAAAAAGACCGTAATGTATTGACAGAAGGCTAAAAACGCATTACCTTTGCATCGAAGTTATAAAGATATGTTTAGGTTTTTAGTTATTGTTTTTAGTTTCATTTTAATTTAAAAGGTTTTTCCTTCTTCAATAGAGTATCAGCCTGGCGAGGTGAAAAGAATTACAATTTCAGGATAGAAGGTAAATAAGAATGTTTCAGGAGACAGACGGTGCAAAGGGCATCGTCATCGATGTTACAAGGAGACCGCCGTGAGGCGCGATCCTTTTGCGGGCAGGAAGCCCGTTTTTTTTGACTACAAATAATATCTTTACGATATACGATATATAATCAGCTTTTTTGATGGATAATGACTAATTAAAACGAAACCTCCCCCCACCCTCACGGGCGAGAAGAGGGTACCTTAAAAAACCTGTGACGCAGGCCGTGTGTGACCATTGTCACTACCTATTAATACACACGATTTTAAAACTCTATGATATAAAGGAATTACAGTATGAATGTGTATATAAAAATATAGTATGAAAACACATTTTTAAGTTCTCTCTCTCTTGATGAGCGCTTCTCTTCAAATGGTGTATTCTATTATAGAGTTCGACTTTCGTCGCGTGTGAAATGGCGATAAATACCGAGAATACATGCATCAGACATGCCGTCTCGTTGAGGATGGATGATATTGACCATGGTATTACGGTATTGTTGTAAATGGTCTTTTTCAAGGTAGATGGTGCAAAGATAAAGAATATTTTTGAAACTTCCAAATTTTTGAGGTACGAATTGAACAACAAACCCCACAAGGCCGATGGGTCTTATGGGGTTCGTTTGCAAGGTGTTATGTGTTTTCAGGAAGAACGTCGTTTAGAAAATGTTGGGCTCCTGCCACACTTTGGTCGTATTGCACTGGATGAGAGTGGTCTGGTTGCCTACCTTCAAGCGGAATTCGCCCTCTTCAAGTCGCCAATGATTGTCGGCTCCTACAAATGCGAGTTGTTTGGCAGGCAACTGGAAGGTGACGGTCGTTTGTTCACCTGGCTCCAACGAGATTTTCGTGAAGTCGCGCAGACGGCGATTGTCGGGTACCATTGAGGCAATGAGGTCGCTCGAATAAAGCAAAACAGGCTCTTTGCCAGCTCGGTGTCCTACGTTCTTCACATCGACAGAGACCTTAATGATGTCATCAGGACCGAATTCTTTGCAATCGGTACGCAGGTTGCTATATTCGAATTGTGTGTAACTCAATCCGTAGCCGAACGGCCATTGCAACGACACTCGAGCATCGTAGTTGTACGCACCAGCCATCGTACCCACCTCCTCAGAGACTTTGTAGTCATAATTGGCGAGCGAGTTGATTTCGCGAGGATAGGTATAGGGCATCTTGGCAGAGAAATTGGCGTCGCCGATGAGTAGGTTAGCCAACGCGTCGCCGCCGTAGTTGCTCGGGAGCAGCATGTCAACGACAGCCCCTGCATGTTTCACAATGTCTGCAATGAGTCGGGGGCGTCCCTCGTTGAGCACCAAGATGATAGGCTTGCCACTCTTTGCGAGCGCCTTCACCAATTCGCGTTGGTTCTGTGAAAGCGTGAGGTCATTCAGATTTCCAGGGGTCTCGCAGTAGCTATTCTCTCCGATGCAGGCGATAATGACATCGCACGCTTCAGCTCCTTGCTCAAGAGACGAACCTGGTTTGATGGTAAACTGTCCGTTCGTTTCCGTTAGTTGCGTGCCGTCAACCTTCTCTTCCCAATATTGTCCAAATTCGTTATAGGTGACTGCCTGTTGCAGATTCACATTCTCATTACCAAACTTCAAACAGAGGGCTTCGTAAATGGTGTTGTATTGTTCAGCCAAATCTTCAATGCGCGAACCTTGCCAAGTATAGCTCCATCCTCCATTCAGACAGCGCATCTGATTGGCGTTAGGGCCTGTAAGCAGTATGCGCGTACCCTTCTTTAGCGGCAGCATGGGACGCTTCTCGTAATACATCTTGCGAATCTCGTCGACTTCTTCCACAGGTTCGTTCTTGCCCAATTTGCGTTTCTTGACAGGCACCACTTCCTTCGGCTTCTGCATGGGTGGAGTCGTGATGACAAGCGTATCGTTCTGCAACAGCACTATGCTTTCTTCAGCAGCATGAAGTGCGGCGTCAGCATGTTCCTTCGAACCAAACTTCTCATAACCCTGGCCGCCCGTGTTGGGTTGGTCAAAAAGTCCCAATCGGAATTTCAGACGTAGAATGCGGCGCACGGCATCATCAATGCGCTCACGGCTAACCTTGCCTTCATCGACAAGTTGGCGCAGCAGGGTACAGAAATCCACGCTATAGGGGTCCATAGACATGTCAATACCTGCATTGATGGCGATGCGAATGGCGTCTTTCTTGTCTTTTGCCACACGTTCACGAGTGAAGAGATTGTTGATATCCGCCCAGTCGGTAATGATCATTCCATCCCACTCAAGGTCTTCCTTGAGCCATTTGGTGAGATACTCGTAACTGGCGTGCACAGGAACACCGTTGATACTACCCGAATTGACCATGATAGAGAGTGCTCCTGCGCGAATGGCTGCACGGAAAGGCTCGAAATATTTCTCACGCAACATCTGCGGGGAGATATAGGCTGGCGTGCGATCCTTGCCTGACCACGGTGCTCCATAAGCAAAGTAGTGCTTCACGCTGGTCGCCACACTATAGGGACCCAGATGGTTGGGATCATCACCCTGATAACCACGAATCTCAGCCTCAGCCATACGGGCATTGACCAACGGGTCTTCACCGAAACTCTCCCAAATACGACTCCATCGAGGGTCGCGTCCCAAATCGAGTACAGGGTTGTAGACCCACGGACAGTTGCCGGCACGACTCTCATAAGCGGTGATGCGAGCACCTTCGCGAGCCAGGTCGGTATTGAACGAAGCAGCGAGGTTAATGGGTTGCGGGAAGAGTGTTCCACCTTGCGTATAGGTCACACCATGATTGTGGTCGAGTCCATAAATGTCAGGAATGCCGATATGTTGCATCGACTTCTGCTGTATCAACCCTATCCACTGCTGCCATTGGTCGATAGTGGCAGCACGACCACCCGGTACATTGAGGATGGAACCTATCTTATACCGCGAGATAAGGGTGTCGAGTGTCATCTCGTTGATTTGCCATTGTCCGTTCTGACTCATACGTCCCATGATGTCGAGATTCAACTCAAGCATCTGCCCGATTTTCTCATCGAGAGTCATGCGAGCGAGAGTCTGCTCCACACGAGCCTCTAGGGCTTCATCGCGGGGGATGGCAGGTCGGTTGGCGGTTGTGTGAGTCGTCGTGGCGGCACAAGTGGCGGCAGCCAATACGATGGCTATCGCAAATAGAATACTTTTCTTTTTCATATTGATTTATATTGTTTACAAAATCGGAAGCAGATACTCCCAAATGAGGTCCATGTAGGGTTGGTAGAGCGATGAAGAAGTGGTGAGCACCAAGACAGCATCGCGGTCGGGGAATACGATGATATACTGCCCCGCAAAACCATCGGCACGGAAGGCGTTGTGGCGGCAAATCCACATCTGATACCCATAACCCTGCACCCATTCGTTGTTGTCTTTGTTAAGACCTGCTTTCTCGAGGTCTTCGAAACGAGTGCCCGATGGAGCAGATGGTACCTGATAGCTCGACATCTCCTTCAACCACTCTGCTGGAACAATCTGCTTGCCGTTCCACATGCCTTTCTGCAGGAAAAGTTGTCCCATCTTGGCCATGTCTTCGGTTTTCAGCATCAAACCCCATCCGCCGCAATTGATACCCTGCGGACTCTCATCCCAATGCGGTCGCTCAATATGCAAGGGTTGGAACAATCGGGTATCAAGATAATCGATGAGCTTCTCGCCAGTCACTTGCTGCACGATAGCAGAGAGCATATAGGTTCCGACGGAGTTATAAAGATAATATTCGCTTGGCTTGTGCTTTACAGGCCAAGCAAGGAATGCCTGCACCCAGTCAACAGAGTCGGCCCGCAAACTATTGGGCTCGGTATCGTGTCCGCAAGTCATCGTAAGCAAGTCTCGCACGGTCATCGCTTTCAATAGTTCACTAGGATTTGCCGGCAGTTTGTCAGGGAAGAACTTCACCACAGGGTCATCAAGTTTCAACTTTCCCTCGTTGATAGCAAGTCCTACGGCGGTGGCGGTGAATGTCTTACTGACCGAATGCATAGCGTGAGGCATTTCGGCAGATTGTCCATTGAACCATTTCTCGAAAACCACCTCTCCGTGTTTCAGTATCATGATGCTATGAAGGGTGATGGAGTCAGGCGCTACAGGGCGTGTCTGAGTGGCGTTGACAAAGGAGTCCACTGCTGCCACCAATTCAGACGTAGCGTTAGTTCTAGGCAAGTCTATCACCTCTTGTTTTTCTTGTTTGCATCCGGTCAACAACATCGTTGCCAATGCAAGAAACATCATTATCTTTTTCATAACGTTCGAATATTATTTGTTAGCAATATTATTAAGAATAGTTTAAAGTTTATAGTGTCTTTTTGAGATAAACTTTCCCTTACATAGTGCCTTTCAATTGGCGTCATTCAATGCTTTCGAGCATCACACCATCGAAAAGAGAAAGGAGATGAGAGACGGAACTATGCGAATTGCTGACTTTGATTTCCAAGGTCACATACAAGGGGTGGGCTTGTTGATCTTCATCAGAAACTGTGTCGTTGTTTTTCTTCATCTGATAGGTATCAATTTTGATATTCTCTGCCGTCAGACGGTCAACCACGCGTTGCACAGCATCGGCATCAGGAGCTACAAAGGAGACCGTAGCATAGTGGTGCCCCATACGTCGGAACATGTAGTTAAGGGCTTCAAGGCAGAGGAGTACGAGAACGGTGGCAAAGGAAGCGATGACGTACATACCAGCTCCTGATGCGAGACCGATGGCGGCAGTGACCCAAAGTCCAGCAGCTGTGGTGAGTCCGCGCACGGCATGTCGTTGGAAGATGATGGTGCCAGCACCAATGAAACCGATACCTGACACCACTTGGGCTGCAATACGCGAGACATCAAGTCGATGCTCGGGAGAAAGCAATGCGTCAGCGAAGCCATGTGCCGATACAATCATAAAAAGAGCGGAACCAAGTGCCACGAGGAAATGGGTGCGGAAACCGGCTTCTTTTGCTCGATATTCGCGTTCGAGTCCGATAAGTCCACCAAGGAGGGCGGCAATGAGTATGCGAAGAATGAAATCCATATACATTGGTTGTTAGATAATGAGTGTTGGGTGATATAGGTTTTTGTTATTTGAGACAAACAGCCACGAGCAACGCCATCACGAGGAAAGCTGTCGTGCAACTGACCGTTTTGGAAGTTATACTGCATGCAGGTTAGTATAGAAAAGGAAACTGCGTTCAAAGATACGAATAAAAACCGATATGTGTGTGCTTTTCCATTATTTTTGTTATATTTGCAGTCGAAAACCTCCTTTTTTATAACTAGATTAGGATATTTTATGTCGCTTCGACCGTTTTTCTGCTTTACGTTGAGCTGCCTATGCTTCATGCTGATGGGGTGTGGGAGTGAGTCATCGACATCGTCAAACAACGATGATGGTGTGGAGCAGACTGTGGTTGTGGACACCACTGCCGATCTGTTGGCGTTCTATCCACAGTTCAAGCGCATAGACTTGGTATTCGGCACGATGCCATCGCCATCCGACGAGCGCGTTTTGTTCTGCTGTTCGGCGGCTTTCACGGGGAAAGAACAGACGCGTTTTGACCACATGAACATTGCAGGCAACCATGTAGGCAGCGGTGAGTTCCACGCAGGCTATCCCTGTTCGAAAAACACAGGTGGCTTTGTATTCTACGAAGACAAATGGAAGTTTCTTGTGGGTGACTTTGGAGGTGAACTGGGACGAGCCGCTGATAAACGAGGCATGGGATTTGGGCAGATGATGATTTTGCATGATGGTCGACGTTTGTCGTCTCATGTAAGTGGCCGTTACGTATTTCGTGCCCTTTGCGAACGCGATGGTAAATTGTGCATTGTTGAGTCGCGACGACTGCAGGATTTTGAGTATTTCGTTCATGCACTGCAATCCTACGGCGTTAGTGAAGCCCTCTATCTAGTAATGGGTAAGGGGTGGAACCACTCATGGTATCGCGACATGGGTGGTGGCGCTTGTGTATTGCACCCTCATCGCCATGACTTCTCAACCAATTGGCTCGTATTCTATAGGTAAAGAAAAAGCTATGCCTTCGGTTAGCGAAAGCATAGCTTTTTTATATGGTAGATTTTAAATGGAATCCTTGTGGATATCCGTTGTCAATTCTTGTGTGCTTCGATGACCGGCAGAATGGGTTGTCCAATGCAGGCATTAGGAGCCTGAATGTGGAGCATCGCACAAACTGTGGCCACGATGTCGCAAATAACGACGGGTTGGTTAGTCTGTCCTTGCTGTTGATGCCATCCGAAGAAGAAGAGAGGCAGATGAGTGTCGTAGGGATTCCACTGTCCGTGGGTGGTACCACGATAGTCATCGGCAATAGTCCAACTGAACATCTGTGGACGCGGAATGTAAACAATATCACCCTGTCGCTTGGGATGGCTTCCATTGATGATACGTTCACGCACGGCCTGAGGAATGTTGGCCGATGCTGCATCATCGCGGTCATAGACGAACATCAGGTCGGGACATTGACGAGCGATGCGCACTATTTCGGCTTTCACCTCTTTGGCGTCAAGCTGCGCTGAGTCAAGTTTCTGGTAGTCGAGATAAGCAAAGTTGACATTCTCACCAGCGATGAGATTAGCCACACCGAACTTCTCCACCAATGACTTATCGATGGTTTTAAACAGATCTGAGCCGTTCCATCCACCTGCCGGCAAGTGGTTCTTCTTGAGGTAATTGGGATTGTGTGCACCTCCATGATCGGCTGTGAGGAAGAGCAAGTAGTTATCACGTCCAATACGACGGTCTAGGTAATCGATGAATTGCCCGAGTTCTTTGTCAAGTCGTTGGTAGACGGCCCAGTTTTCTTCACCACGCGTACCGTATTCGTGACCGATGGCGTCAGTACTTGAGATGCTGATGGCAAGCATGTCTGTATCGTCATCAGTACCAATACGTTCATTGTCGACTACAGCCTGTGCCAATCGGAAGGTAAGCGTTACACCATCTGGCGACATCTTGGGGTCATCGCCTGGCTTCCACGGGTTGCGCTCGTTGAATCCTTTCATCCATCGAGGCAATTCCTGCATATAATAGGTACTAGTTACAAAACATCCTGCTTTAGTGTCAAACCAATAGGCTGCGTTGGCAGCATGTCCTGCGGGTAAAATGGCAGCGCGATCTTTAAGCGCCACGCCATAGACGCGCCCTTTGAAATCAGTAGCCAACCGAATTTGGTCACCTAGTGTATTGGCTTGTAGTAGATGTGGTGATGCTTGCCCTGTGGTGGATGAACTACCTACTGTCTTCACATCGGTATCGCGAACCGATGAAGTCCAACGACCATCGACACGAAAGTTGTTGCCTACAATACCATGAAGGGCAGGTACAGAGCCAGTATAGACGCTAGCGTGGCCAGCGGCGGTAACACTAGGCACGTAATTAATCATGCAGTTCTCACAACTAAAACCTTGGTCGACGAGACGACGTAAGCCACCGTTGGGTGCTGCTTTGTCATAATAATAATAAAAATAGTCCCAACGCATCTGGTCGACTACGACACCAACGACGAGTTTCGGACGATTGATTTTAGCTCCAGCACTCAATGCAAAGAGGGCTAGGATAAGGGGGAGAATGATTTTCTTCATAATCTTTGTGTTTCGCAGTGCGAAGTTTAATTGCTAAATAATGATTGTAATAGATTGATGATATAATTATTTGTCGTTATCGTGCTGTTGAGCCGTCTTGTTAAGTAGGTCGTGTATGGCATGAAGCCCCTTGCTGCTTATAGGCCAAGCATTTCTACCGCGCGAGGATACGTCTCGTTTTTCATATTTGGCGCCGAAACTCCACGAACTTCCATCGAGTATACGTTCGCCTTCTGGCAATTTGAGCGCATAGCTAGATTCGAGGTCGAGCAAGTCGGCAGCAGTAATGATGCTATCAGCAGCGGTAAAGACCGACTCATCGACGGGCCACGTTACTTCCTCGTTGAATTTTCTGCACGACAATTGTGGCTTACCCTTTTCATCGCGTGATAATTCAAATTGACTATACATTTCCATCGCCATTCCTTGGTAATTGTAACTCACGTTGAGCAGACGCCCATAGGGTTTTCCTGCAGCCTCTATGTCAGTGGATTCATTTTTTCGTGTAGCCTCTTCAGCCTTGATGATTTGCACATTCAATTGCTCGATGGGCGACAACGGAGTGGGATTGTTAGTCGGTTTATACCAAGGCTTGGCATCAAAGAAACGTTGTACATCGGCTGCTGACGTGAAACGATGGCCATGGCGGGCATAGATTTCATTACGCATCAAACGCAACAAAACCTTGGGATAACGGAAGAGCATACCTCTACCAATAGGTCTGACAGATGCAAATGCCCACTGACCAGGCACATCTTCGCCATAAGGAGACTCCACAAACTGCAAAGTCTCCTGCTTCTTGATAGCAGGACTATGTGTGACGAACGGTTGATCTTGCAATATTTTAGCATCAATGCCATTCAGTGAAGGTCTGATTGCCCACACCATAGGCCCCATGATGGCTCCGGCGCCACCTCCACCTGGCATCTTTCCATAATTCGGTGAAGATGGGTCTCCGTGGCTGACACGTCCGTCTCCATAAGAGATAATGTCGGTATAACCATCTTCACTGTCAGGAATGCCACCGAAGAGTCCCGGGTCAGTGTTCCAAGTATCAACCTCGTAGAAATCTTTGGGGCCGAAGAAAACATCACTACCCTCACTATTGCGATAACGACCATCATAAACATCGTGCATGTCTTGCAATTGGAAAGTTGTTATCTGATTATAGGCCTGCTGGTCATTGATTTTGGTAAACACCTGTTCGGGGCGACCTTGCTGGTCGCGTATGATGAGCAACTTCCATGTACCTGTAGTAACTAGTTGCAAAGTCTTATGCTGCTTGTTAACGAGTTGTTTGATGGGCTGCTTGCCATTGGTTTTGGGCAAAGGAAAATCGTAGACGGGTACAATGTCATTGCGATAAGGTGCTATGCACAAAGTGGGTGGTGTTTCTTCGTAGAAAGGATTGAAGACGACAAGCACACGTCCGTCTGTCCAAAACGATTCATTATCGAGGAGAGTCGCGATGTTCTCGGTCTTCAGTTCAGCAAATCGATTGTTCTTTTGCGTTAGGATCTCAGTAACTCTTTCCTTGAGTTCGTCTTCCCGATTTCTAAGACCGTTGCCCACGATAATTTCTTTCATCTCTTCGAAGCCCGTTTTGGGTGGTTGATCTGATGTTTGGGCAAGTGCTTGCAATGTCGTCATGAAAATAGCTGCGGGTGTAAAGGTTTTCAGTTTCATAGGTATTTAGAGGTTTTAGGGGTTTCTAGTGCTTCAAAAGCTCACGGAAGTGAGTCGCTAGATGCGACTCCACTCACATGACTTCTGTAGGATCGAAACTAGAGTTGTCGAAACAATGGGTGCAGACGCGCTCCTTGGGCAGTCCGATGCTGTCGATAAGGTCTTCGAGCTTGGCGAATTTCAGCGAGGTGAGCCCCAATCGACGTGCTATTTCATCCACCATCCGCTTGTATTGCGATGAATCGGTCTGCGCATAGAGTGGCAGGTTGGTGGTATCGTCGCCTTCGAAGTCGCGGATAACGCGTCGTGAGATGAGTTCGTAGTCGCTCTTCGACGAGGTGAATCCGATAAACGGGCATCCATATACGAGCGGCGGGCAAGAGATGCGCACGTGCACCTCGCGTGCTCCGTTTTCGAAGAATGTGCGCACATTATCGCGCAATTGTGTACCACGCACGATACTATCATCGCAAAAAACGATTCGCTTGCCGCGCAAGATAGCAGGGTTTGGAATTAACTTCATCTTTGCTACGAGATCGCGGCGTGTCTGTGAGCCAGGAGTAAACGAACGTGGCCACGTGGGAGTGTATTTTACCACAGCACGCTGATAAGGAATCTTATGTCCGTCGCTATATCCCAACGCCATTCCCACGCCTGAATCGGGTATTCCACATACGATGTCGGCATCAACATCGTCAGCCTTGCCTAGCTTGCAACCATTCTTCTCGCGCACATATTCCGTGTTAATGCCTTCGTAATCGCTCGAGGGGAATCCATAGTAAACCCACAGGAATGCACATATCTGGCATCGTGTAAGAGGCTTTTGCAATTGTTCCATTCCATCAGCACGGAGTCGAACGATTTCGCCAGGACCCAAGTCGCGCACAGTCTCGTAATCAAGGTTAGGGAAGGCACTCGTCTCACTTGTGGCAGCCATAGCACCCTCTTTCCGTCCAATGACAATAGGTGTGCGACCTAATGCATCACGTGCGGCAATAATACCATCTTCTGTAAGAATCAGAATAGAGCACGAGCCCTTAATCCGCCGATAAACACGGTTGATACCATCGACAAAACTGGTACCCATATTGATGAGCAAAGCCACAAGCTCCGTCTGATTGATGTTGTTGGCCGACATCTCGCTGAAATGCATACGCTGAGCGAGCAGTTCATCGGCTATTTCACGCAAGTTATTGATTTTCGCCACAGTCACGACGGCGTACCGTCCGAGGTGGGAGTTAACAATGATGGGTTGCGGGTCTGTGTCGCTAATAACGCCTATGCCTTGTGAGCCCACAAAGTTAGCGAGTTCGTCCTCGAAGCGCGAACGGAAATAGTTGCGTTCGAGGCTGTGGATGCTGCGGTTAAATCCGCGCTCGGGGTCGAAGGTGACCAAACCGGCGCGTCGTGTGCCTAGATGTGAGTTATAATCGGTTCCGTAGAACAAGTCGTTGACGCAATCTTTCGTTGCAATTGTTCCGAAAAAGCCTCCCATAAGTAATCCTTTAATCCTGTTGTGTTGCTAATGCGGTGCAAAGGTAAAAAAAATAATTGGTTCCGCAAAACAAAAGTGGTGCTTTATATAGACAAAACTACTACGTTAAAAATGTAGATATTGCATCAAGATGTCCCATACGGCGATGATGTGGCATACCGAGCCCGCCAATACGAAGAAATGGAAGACAGCGTGCATGAAACGTTTGCGAAGGCTGTAGAATATGGCGCCCGTGATGTAACAGACGCCTTCTGCGATAATCCAGACAACAGCCGCCGTACTCACCGAGTCAAGTAAGGGTTTGAAGGCTACCAGCACCGACAATCCCATCAAGCAAAAGCAGACGGTCTCAAGATAACTATGGTCTTTTAGTCGGATGAACGAAGTGATGGTTCCCGCTATCGCTGCAATCCAAATGAAAATGAAAAGCGCCCACCCCCACACGCCTTGCTGACGCATAGCAATTAGTGTGATGGGTGAGTAGCTACCTGCAATATGCCAATAAATAGCGGCGTGATCCCATTTTCGTAACCGTTCCTTCCACGGATTGCGAGCCGAGAGTGCGTGATAAACCGTCGAAGCGATATAGCTCATCAACATACCAAAAAGGTAGAGAATGACGCCAACGGTAGCCCATCCGTCTTCAGAGCGGGCGCACCACACCAAGAAGATAATGCCTATCACAACACCCAGGGCGATGCCTCCAGCATGGCTCCATGAGTTCCAAAGTTCTTCCTTATGACTGAACCGTATCTTCATCTTTCTTCGATGGCCTATTTCTTCTTTGTCGGAGCTTTTGTCTTATCGTCTTGAGGCTCGATGGTGAAGTCAAGTTGGCGTTTCTCCACATTGGCCGAAGCCACACGAATACGAATGGGGTCGCCTAACTGGTATGTATGATGTCGACGACGTCCGACCAAGCAATAGTTCTTCTCATCGAAGTCGTAGTAATCGTCATCAAGATCGCGCATGGGTACAAGTCCCTCACAATGGTTCTCATCGATTTCACAATAGATGCCAAACGACTGGATTCCAGAGATGTGAGCATCGTAGACTTCACCAAGATGTTCGCCCATAAACTCCACCATCTTGTATTTGATAGACTCGCGTTCGGCTTGTACAGCCAATTGCTCCATTGCACTTGAGTGCTCGCATTGTTCCTCGTAATAGCGTTCGTTGGCACTCTTTGCCCCTTGCTGATAGCGCGTCAGCAAACGATGCACCATCGTGTCAGGATAGCGGCGGATAGGCGATGTGAAGTGAGTGTAGTAGTCGAATGCCAAACCAAAATGACCGACATTGTGAACCGAATACTTGGCCTTCATCATAGCACGCAAAGCGATGGTTTGGATGAGTTTCTGTTCTCGCTTGCCTTCTGTATCGTCCATCAGTTTGTTAATGGAACGCGCCGTCTGACCTTTTGTTCCTGCGGTCTTCAATTTGTAACCGAAACGCGAGATAAACTCACGCAATTGTTCGAGTTTCTGGGGATCTGGATCCTCGTGAATACGATAAGGCAACGTCTTGGCTTTCTTGCCGCGCCCAGGTCTTCCCACATCTTCAGCTACCGTGCGGTTGGCAAGCAACATGAACTCCTCGATGAGTTTGTTGGCGTCTTTCGAGCGTTTGAAGTAGGCACGAATAGGTTTTCCCTTTTCATCGACATCGAAATGCAATTCCTCGCTATCGAACTTCACCGAACCGCTCTTGAATCGTGCGGCGCGCAACTTCTTTGCCAACATGTCGAGCATCAACAACTGCTGGGCATTCTCGCCTTTCAGATTATGAGGATTCAAATGATGGTCGCTATCGAAAAGCACAGGGGCAGGTTGTCCTGTTCCGTCAACCACACCATTCGCTTCGAGCAATTCCTGCACTTCCTCATAAGCATAACGGCGGTTGGAGCGTATCACGGTATGCACCACTCGGTGACTACGTATCATCGCGTCTTCATCCAAATCGAATATGACGCTAAAGCAAAGTTTTTCCTCGTCGGGCCTCAACGAACAGACAAAGTTGCAGAGATGCTCGGGAAGCATAGGGATTGTTCGATCGACGAGATACACAGATGTAGCTCGTTTCTGCGCTTCCTTGTCGATGATGGAACCTTCGGTAACATAGTGCGACACATCAGCAATATGCACACCCACCTCCCACAATTTGTCTTTGCGACGAATAGAGAGAGCATCATCGAAATCTTTGGCATCATGAGGGTCGATGGTACATGTCCACACATCGCGGAAATCCTCGCGCTCAGCCAAGTCCTTTTCCGTTACATCGCCCGAGATTTTCTTCGCAGCATCTTCAACGGCTTTCGGATATTTATAAGGTAATCCGTATTGAGCCAAAATTGCGTGCATCTCGGCGTTGTTTTCACCCATCGCACCCAATATGTCGACCACCTCACCAATCATGTTCTTACGATTGGCATTAGGCCATTGCGTAACGTGAACTACAGCTTTGTCGTCGGTCTTTCCACCTTGAAGTTTGTCTTTCGGAATCAATATATCGTGTGCATAAAGGTTGTCTTGTGTGACAAGGAAGGCTATGTCGCGATCCACCACCAACCGACCGACAAATGTGTCTTTCGCACGTTGAAGGATTTCGATGACCTGTGCCTCCTTGATGTGCCGCTGCCGACGAGCCATAAATGAAAAACGAACAAGGTCGCCATTGAGTGCTGACATTGAATTACGTTCGGAAACGAAAATAGGTTTGTCGCTACCTGTGGGAATGACAGAGTTCTTTCCATTCGCTTTTCGCACAAACGTACCCTCTTGCACCTGTCCGCTCATGTTGAGTTTGTACGATGTATCGCTGACGCGAGCCAGGAAGTCGTCCCACGCCATCTCTTCCATGATGTCGATAGCCAGCATCTTCAACGGATGCGTGTTGAGTTTCAACTGTCGGAATATCTCCTTGAACGAAAAAGTCTTGTCGGGTTGTGATGTGAAGAAGTTTTCCAACAACTCGGTCAATTGTTTTTTAGTAAGGCGCTTGCCGCCTTTCTTTTCTTTAGCCATAGTATCAATGGATTTTAGATGGTTTCTTCTGCAAATTAACAAAAAAGTTTTCATATTGCCGCGTTTCTTTACATTTATTTTGCATTTGTCGGGAAAAAGACGTACCTTTGCGCCGAAAAAGACAACGGAAGCCATCGTTGCGATTTGCCAAGACATCACAAATGGCTCGAGTACATGTGGTTTGTACTAACGGTACATGTGGCATGTACGAGCAGTACAGATGGCTTGTACTAACTGTACATGATGCATGTACTACCGTTAGACAAAAGAGTCTTTTTGAGCATTTGAGAATTATGAAGATATTAGTGACTGGCGCCAGTGGTTTCATTGGCAGTTTCATCGTCGAAGAAGCGTTGGAAAAAGGAATGGAAGTGTGGGCTGCGGTTCGCAAGAGCAGTTCGCGCGAGTTCCTTAAAGACGAACGCATACATTTCATCGAACTCGACTTCTCGTCGAAGGAACGGCTAGTGGAGCAGATGCAAGGACATGAGTTCGACTATGTGGTGCATGCTGCCGGTGTTACCAAATGCCTCGATCAAAACGATTTCTTCCGCGTGAACACCGAAGGAACGAAGCATTTTGTCGATGCGTTGCTTGAACTCCAAATGCCCATCAAACGCTTTGTCTATCTCAGTTCGCTCAGCATTTTCGGTCCTATTCGCGAAAAACAACCCTATCAGGAAATCTGCGAAGACGATGTGCCGAAACCCAATACGGCTTACGGAGAAAGCAAACTGAAAGCCGAAGAATACCTCGACTCGATTGGCAACAACTTCCCTTACATCGTCTTGCGACCCACAGGCGTGTATGGACCTCGTGAACGAGATTATTTCCTGATGGCAAAATCCATCAAAGCACATTCGGATTTCGCCGTTGGATTCCGTCGTCAAGACATCACATTCGTTTATGTGAAAGACGTCGTGCAGGCAGTTTTCTTGGCTTTCGATCATGGAATGTCGGGTCGGAAATACTTCCTAAGCGATGGAAAGGTGTATCAATCAAGTGCCTTCAGCGACTACATCCGTCGCGAACTCGGCAATCCTTGGTGTCTTCGTGTAAAGGCTCCCATTTGGGTATTGCGTGTTGTTACTTGGTTCGGTGAACGAATTGGAAAGATGACAGGCAAGATTACGGCGTTGAACAACGACAAATATCATATTCTTAAGCAACGCAACTGGCGTTGCAACATTGAACCAACAATGGACGAACTAGGCTATCATCCGCATTTCGATTTGGAACGTGGTGTGAAGGAAACCATCGCTTGGTATCAAGCTAATGGTTGGTTATAAAGAAACAGCGAAGAAAAGAGAAGAAGATTAAGAAAGGAATTGACAGGATGATGCGATTTTTGAAACAACTATTTGCTATTGAAAAGAAACCCACCAAGGGCCTGATGTGGTTCGAGTGGGTGGTTATGTGTTATGCGTTGTTGACGCTATTCGTCATCCTTTTCACTTATACGAAACTTGACAACCCCGAAGCGATGATTTGGGGGCGTATGCGACTTGTTGCTATGACGGGTGCTTTATGGTTGGTTTATAGGCTTGCACCCTGCAGATTCACCGTCTTAGCCCGTGTTGTCGGGCAGATGTTGTCACTCACTTGGTGGTATCCCGATACTTACCAAATCAATCGCATCTTTACGAATCTCGATCATGTGTTTGCACAATTCGAGCAAACACTCTTTGGATGTCAGCCCGCACTACTCTTCTCGCAAGTCGTTCCAAACAAGTTCTTCAGCGAAATGATGGATATGGGATACACGTCCTATTATCCTTTGATTATCGCAGTTCTGCTCTTCTATTTCCTTTGCAGATATAAAGAGTTCGAACGCGCCGCATTCATTGTTCTCGGCTCGTTTTTCCTCTGCTACGTCATCTTCATCTTCCTGCCCGTAACAGGACCGCAATATTATTATGGAGCTGCTGGATTGGAGAACATCGCAAAAGGCGTGTTCCCCAATATTCACGACTATTTCGCGCATCATCTCGATAGACTTCCCACACCAGGATGGACCGATGGATTCTTCTATCATCGCGTAGTAGAAGCCCACGATGCTGGTGAACGTCCTACTGCAGCATTCCCCAGTTCACATATTGGTGTGACAGTCGTTGTCTTGCTACTCGCTTGGCACTCACGCAACCGTTGGCTCTTTTGGACATTCGTGCCCTTCTTCCTGCTTATGTTCGCATCAACGGTTTATATCCGCGCCCATTATCTCATCGATGCTATTGCTGGGCTTATTGTCGGCATTCTTTTCTATTTCCTTCTCAGCCTTTTATGGAAAGCGCACGATTCTCGGCGGCTTCCATGATTTCGCGCTCACCAGGACCTTTGTCGTTGATTCCACACAAGTGGAGAATACCGTGAATAATCACGCGATGCAACTCTTCATCGTATGACTTTCCCAATTGCTCGGCATTCGAACGAACTGTATCGAGTGAAATGACAATATCGCCATTGATTATGTCGCCTTCATCGTAATCGAATGTGATGATGTCCGTGTAATAATCATGCCCCAGATACTCGCGGTTCACTTGCAAAATCTGCTCATCGCCTACAAACATATAGCCGATCTCGCCTACTTTTTTACCATAAGTGGAAGCAACAGCCTTAATCCAAGCTGTCGTCTCGCGCTTCTTTATTTTCGGCATGCGCACACCATCCACATTGTATGTTATCATATCTCTATGTCTATTAGTCTTTCACCAAGAACTCCGATACATCGCGTCCAAAGCGTTGCAATTCCCTCACCAAACTCGATGAAACTGCTTCCATACCAGGTTCGGCAAACAAAAGAATCGTTTCCAATCCCGACAAACGTCGATTGATGTCAGCTTGTTCACGTTCGTATTCAAAATCCTTCACCGAACGTACACCTTTCACGATGAACTGCGCACCTTCACGTTGAGCAAAATCCACCGTCAAATCGCTATAACTGCGCACTGCTATCTTTTCTTCAGTCGCATACAATCGAGCGATTTGCTCCACTCGAGCCGCTACTTCCTCCTCTGTGCAACCTGCTTTTGCCGTATTCACACCCACGCCAATCACCAGTTTGTCGAACAACGGCAATGTGCGGCGCACAATTGAAGCATGCCCTATCGTAAAAGGATTGAATGTCCCTACAAATATTCCTATTCTCATTTTTCCACTTTTATCTTTTATTGGGTGAAGCAGCATCACTTTGCGCAAAAGTATATATTTTTTCTTAAATATTTTGCTTTTTCATCAGCAAAATGATTTTCTTTTACTATTTTTGTGTGATAAAACGAAATATCATCCCTATATCTCCCCAACTATGAATTATCGAATATCTTATATCTTTAGTCTTTTATCCATATTTATACTTCTCTCCTGCGGCCATAAAACCACCAAAAACATATTCGATGAAGCCCATCGCAATATCTTCGATAGCATTGCCGATGCACAAAAAGAACCCGAAGCACTCCTCGCATTGATTGATAACTACAACAAATCGGGCGAACAAATGGGAGAGATGATTATGTCTCGACAACTCGGAAAAATCTATCGTGATCGAAGTAATTTCAACCAAGCCATCACTTACCACCGACGCTCTGCCAATTTGGCTACCTTTCTTGCAGATACCATCGAAATGGTAAAGGCACTCAACAATGTAGGAACCGACTACCGCCGTCTTGGCATCTATGATATTGCTGCACAATACCACTACAACGCCTTACAACTCTGCATGCAATATAGCGACAAAAAAACAGAACAAGCTAAGAAAAACAGAGTCATCTCGCTCAATGGACTTGGAAATGTATATCTCACCCTCGGAAACATACAGCAAGCCGATAGCGTTCTACGACAAGCACTTGCAGGTGAACACGAACTAAACAGTTCTCTCGGACAAGCCATCAACTATGCCAACATCGGCTCCATCTTCGAAGACAAACAACTCATAGACTCTGCTTGGATCTATTACCGACTATCCATGCAGAAAAACGTACAGGCGCAAAGCGATCTTGGTGTAGCACTTTGCTATACGCATTATGGGCGTCTTTACGAAAAACAACACAACTACAAAGATGCCATCATCCAATATCAAACCGCTTACAACCTGATGCAGAAGAAAGATGACAAATGGCATGCTCTCGAGGCTCTTCTGCCTCTTGCCAACATCTATATTCTACAAAATAACCTATCGGCTGCACAAGAATTTCTCAACAAAGCACTTCCCATTGCCAACGACATACAATCCAAAGAGCATTTGCAACGCATTCAACTGCTTTATTATAACATCTACAAACAGAAAGGCGACACACTAAACGCTCTCAATGCATTTGTCAAAGCAAAAGAATATCAAGACAGCATTGTCAACATCAAAACACTCAACGATGTTCAAAACATGCGTATTAACATTGAACGCCAACGCAAACAAGATGAACTACAACTTATCAAAAACAACCTTCAACTCGAACGAAAAGCCAAAAAAACCGCATATATCGCACTTTTTGCCGTTATTTGCGCCGCCTTCCTCTCCATCGTACTCATCTATTCAATCCTACACAACCGCACACGCAAACAACTAACAAACAATAACGCATTCCCAATAACGGAAGACCAGGAAAGTACTCCATCTATTTCCAACCCTCCCATCAATTCCCATCTACAAGAAACAGAAACTAAATTGTCTTCCCAAGATCAACAATTCATCAACAAACTCAACGACTCTGTTTTCGCACTCATTCGACAGAACAAACTCGACACAACTACCCTTGCCAACATCTTCAGAATCAGCACCACACAACTCAATCGAAAAATCAATAACATTACAGGATATAATACCATCACATACATCACGCAACTCCGTATGAACTATGCAAAACGGTTGCTTGATTCGAAACAAGATCTTAGTATCAGCGATATTGCCAGCAAATGCGGATACGACGACACCGCATACTTTTGCCGTATCTTCAAACAAACCACACAAATGACGCCCTCGCAATATAGGAAAAGGATAACTTAAGAAAAAAATGAAGAAAAATCATATTTTTAGTGCAACACTTTCCTACTTTCATGCGTCTGAACAATTGAAAGCCCTTCATTAAAACGGCAAAAGACAATTCAAAACAACAATTAATAGAAACAATTAAAACTTATAAGACTTATGAAGAAAATCATCTTTATGCTCGCCCTGATGCTTTCAGCAGCAACCAATCTCTCGGCTCAAACCGCCGATGACATTTTCGATGCGTTTAAAGACAAACCAAACGTTCAGTTCGTGAATCTCCCAAAGGCTATGATGAATCTTGCCAGTAATGCCGTAGAAGACAACGATAAAAAAGAGTTGATGAAAAAGATGGATTCCATGCGCATTATGAATATAGAAGAAGATGAGCAACTACTGAAGGAGTTCAGCGAAAAAGTACAGAAACTCTCGAAGAAAGACTACGAACAAATGGTCAATAGCAACGAAGATGGTGAAAAAACTTTAGTCCTCGTGAAGACAAAGAACGATTCCATCAAGGAAATGCTTGTCATCCACATAGAAAGCGATGAAGGTGCAATGGTGCAGATTTGTGGAGATATTCGCCCTGAGGATGTGAAGAAACTGCAAGACATTGGCAATTAATCCACCGTCAAAACGGTACAACTCTATGAAGAAAATAATCATTTCTCTCTTGATATTGTTCGTCAGCGCGTCAGCCTTCGCGCAGACGCCTGATGAACTCTTCTCGCAATACAAAGGCAAGAAAAACGCTGAGTATGTTCACTTAGGGCGTGTGTTGTTCAAAATGCTGAAACCTATTGTCAACCACCATGCTGACGACCCCACTGCCAAAGCAGTCATGCGCGGCATCAAGTCATTGCGGGTGCTCGACTTGGAAGAATGCTCCCAGAAGGTGAAGCAGCAGTTTGCACAATCTGCCAAAGGATTGACGACAAAAGGATATGAGCCCATTGTCAGTTCCAACACAGATGGAGATCGCACCCTGATACTCGTGCGCCAGAAGAAGAGTTCCATACGCGAACTATTGATCCTCAACACGGGTGATGACGATTGCACTTTGGTGCAACTCAAAGGGAAGATAAAACCCGAAAACGTGAGCAACATTATCAAAAAAATAAAATAAACCCTGCCTGCGAACTCATGGAAGCCTCCTCCTTCAAGCAACGTTTCATGCCCCACTGGCGCCATCTTTTTTGGACGGCTTGGCGACTCACGGGCAATACTCAAGACGCTGAAGACTTGGTGCAGGAGGCTTTCCTGAAACTCTGGACGAAACGTGAGAATCTTGGCGATATCAACAATGATGAAGCCTATCTTACCACCTTCCTCACTAATATGTTCCGCGACCAGCATCGAAGAAAACATCTGGATATGGCTGATAGTCCTCCTGAAACGCTGGCAATAACCGACGGAAACAACCTTATGACTCAACTGGAGGCGCGCGATGAATCGGAACAAGTGAACCTACTCATCAAGCAACTGCCCAAACAACAACAACGCATCCTCATGATGCATGCAGTTGACAATCTCTCGGCTAGTGAAATAGAAAACGAAACAGGCCTCTCGGCCGTCAACATCAGAAGTCTGCTGAGCCGAGCAAGAAAGAACATCAAGCAAAAATTCTATAAAACATGACGACAAAAGACAACAATAACAACCTCGACTTCCTTCTCCAACAAATCGAAGCGGGCACTGCCACCGAAGAACAAATGGCACAGGCAGAAGCCTTGTTGACACAGATGGAGAAACGGATGGAACGGCAGATCGATGGATGGAACACCGTTGAGCGAACTACCCATCGACGTGCACGAACCATATCGCTCAAGTGGATTGCTGGTGTGGCTGCCTCTTTGCTGCTCATCGTCTCGATGGCATTGGTCGTCAACTACCGATACGAACGCCAACATTATGCCCAGCAGCAGCCAAAAGACACCTTCGACAATCCTGAAGATGCAGCTGCCGAAGCACAACGAGCATTGATGAAATTCTCTAAAACCATCAACAGAGCTATTGAATAATATTTAAAACAAACATATAAACCACGAATTATGAAACAGAAGACATTTGCCGCACTACTCACTCTGGTGCTCATGTTCATCTTGCCAGCCAGGACAATGGCTCAGGATGCTCTGTTCGACAAATATAACGATGCCGAGGGTATCACCACTGTCTTCATCTCGAAAACCATGCTGCAGATGATTCCAAACGTGAAAGCCGGTGATCGCGAAATAGGACAAATAGCATCGAAACTCGACCAGATGCGAGTGCTTCATTGCGAGCGCCCCTCAATGATTCCCAGCATCAAGAAACAAGCTCAGGATTTCTTCTATAAGAATAAATACGAAATCGTCATGCATATGAGCGAAGATGGTGAACACATGACTGTCTACCACAAGAAACTGAAAAATGGCAAAGCCGAATTCGCACTGCTAGCCGAAGAAGATGACGAAATCAGCATCATCAACCTCAAAGGCAACATCACACTTAAAAACATCCAGGAAATAGCGGGTACCAAATAAAAGACCACAAATGGCGTTGTCATTGCTTAGCTTTGACAACGTCAAAGACCACAAATGAGACGCTCAAAGCTATGGAATGAGGCGGTCAAAGCTTGCTTTGAGAGGCTTAAAGACCATCAATGACAAAACCTCTTTTATTTGTATTGCAAATGTTGGACAAACTCCCAAATTACAATACCTGCTGTTACTGATACATTCATAGAATGTTTGGTTCCAAACTGAGGTATCTCAATACATCCATCAGAAGCATCAACAACCGATTGATGCACTCCTTTCACTTCGTTTCCTAGTACAACTGCCCAAGTTGAATGTTGGTTATTATCTAACTTCAAATCCTGTAATTTCGTACTACCCTCCACTTGCTCAACGGAATAAACAAAGCAACCTTGCTGGTGGAGGTCGGCTACTGCTGCATCAGCGGTTTCAAAATAACGCCATTCTACCGAATCTTCTGCACCCAACGCTGTCTTATGAATCTCAACATGTGGTGGAGTGGCCGTAATGCCGCAAAGATAAATGGCTTTCACTCGAAAAGCATCGCACGTACGAAATACACTACCCACATTATACAAAGAGCGTACATCGTCGAGTACAACGATGAGTGGAAGTTTTTCAGCATCATGAAATTCCTCAATGCTGAGCCGGTTCATTTCGATCGTACGAAGTTTGCGATGATTCATTAGTTTTCTTCGCTTTGAGGAAACGATTTCTTGTTTACAGAATACGCCAATGCATAAGCTTTGATTTGCTTCACCATCGCCAAAAGACCATTCGAACGCGTAGGAGACAAATGCTCACTTAATCCTATTTTCTCAATGAAATACAAGTCAGCATCAAGAATGTCTTGTGGTGTTTGACCACTAAGCACATGAATGAGCAAAGCTATGATTCCCTTCACGATAAGTGCATCGCTTTCTGCAGTAAACCAAAGCTTTCCATCGTGTTCATCACATTGCAACCAAACACGACTTTGACAACCATCTATCA
The DNA here is from genome assembly GCA_017557405.1 of Prevotella sp. Lineage (GTDB taxonomy): Bacteria > Bacteroidota > Bacteroidia > Bacteroidales > Bacteroidaceae > Prevotella. Next base: position 199,391 of record JAFYYV010000001.1, on the reverse strand, counting down.
AATTTTGTTCTATCTTATATTGCTCGTCAAGTGGCTCCAAATCATTTCCTAAATCAATGAGCAATTGATAACGATCCATCCAATCGTCAAAATCAGCAAATTGTTCTATTACTTCGTTTTGTAATTCATCTATTGTTGCCATTATCTTATTCTTTTTTATTCCACACTAATCAACTTGAAAAGTTTGTCGTTCGGTCTCACCTTCTCGGGTACAGGAATAGAAACACGCTGCCGTTGCAATGCTGTTTCAACAGGTTTCAGGTCATAACGAATTTCCTTTGCTTCTAACCACAATGCGCCAGTTGTGGGACCTGTAATCAAAAGCTTATCACCCAAACTGAAAGTTGTTGCCTCGACAGCTACTTCAGCAACGCCGATGCGAGAGAAATATCGAATCACTTTGCCTACCAACACTTTCTTCTCGGTAGCATTTGATCCATAATTCTCATTCCATTCACCCAAACGTTGACCTTGATAATAACCATCCCAGAAACCACGATTGAAAACTGTTGCCAACTGGCGATCCCATTCATCTTTCTTCTCTTCGGTGAACGTACCATCAAGTACGGCTTTCATTGCTTCCTTGTAACAATTGACAACCGTATAGACATATTCAGGACCTCGTGCGCGACCTTCGATTTTGAACACTCGCACACCACTATTCATCAAACGGTCGATGAAACGAATGGTTTTCAAATCCTTGGGACTCATCAGATATTTGTTGTCCACCTCTATTTCATTACCCGTTTCAGCATCAGTCAATATATAACTACGGCGGCAAATCTGAATGCATTCACCTCGATTAGCCGATCGGTTGGCATCGTGAAGACTCATATAGCATTTTCCAGAAACCGCCATACATAAGGCTCCATGACAGAACATCTCAATGCGAACCAAGTCACCATGAGGACCTCTGATATCTTGTTCAATAATCTGCTTGTGAATCTCGGCCACTTGATCCATATTCAACTCGCGAGCCAAGACCACCACATCAGCAAATTGCGCATAGAAACGCAAAGCCTCTATGTTTGAGATATTCAATTGGGTAGACAAATGAACTTCAAGACCAATCTGACGGCAATAGGTCATTACAGCCACATCAGAAGCGATGACAGCTGTAATACAAGCTTCGTGTGCAGCATTACAAATCTCACGCATCGTCTCCATATCATTATCATAAATGATGGTGTTTACTGTGAGATAAGTTTTAATGCCAACTTCGTTGCATGTTTCAGCAATCTCACGAAGGTCATCAATTGTGAAATGATTGGCAGAATGAGAACGCATGTTCAGCTTTCCAATGCCGAAATATACACTTCCTGCACCCGCCTTGATAGCGGCAGAAAGTGAATCACGCGACCCCACAGGAGCCATTATCTCAAAGTCTTGTAATGAATTCATGGCTGCAAAGTTACGAATAATATTTTATATAATGTCAACTTATCCTTTTTTCTATTCTTTTGCCAACCAAGCAAAATCATCGATAATGTAATCAGCATGAGCTTCTTCTAACTGCTCAATCGTTCCATTTCCATAGGTAACACCACAAGTTCGAACACCTGCATGAACACCCATCAGAATATCGAACGAAGTATCCCCAACTACCATTGTTTCTTCAGGTTTAAAACCTAATTCATCCAATGTCTTCAAAACGGGGAAAGGATTTGGTTTTGCACGTTCAACATCATCTGCTCCCAAGATATAGGAAACAATATCCAAAAGATTCATATCCTCCAAGAACTGGACAACAGAAGCATGACTACGGCTTGTTGCAATTGTCAATGTGCAACCTTTTTGATGCAATTGATGCAATGTTTCGAATACATGAGGAAACAATTTGACAGCACCTTGTACATTATTATCAATGAATATACGTCGATATGTGGCTGCACATAAATCAGCCGTTTGCTCGTCAACACCTAACAATGTAATGAACGCTTCAGCAAGTGGTAATCCAATCATTGCACGACATTGCTCAACAGTTCGTTTTTCCAACTGCAATTTATCAATGGTCATCATCATCGTTTTGGTGATGATGCCCTGTGTATCAGCAAGCGTGCCATCAAAATCAAAAATGTAGCATTCTATATCCTTCATTCCCTTCTCAATATTACAGCAATGGTTTTCAACTTCACATAATATTCTGACAAATACATAAAACCACCAAATACATTATTCTTTCCCCACGAATTCTTCGCTATATAATATTTTTCGTTTTTTTCATCACGAGCGATTCCTACAAGCACCATACAATGATCATCTGTTGTCTTAAATTGCTCGAATTGTAGTTGGCGTAATGTCTGGATTTCTTCATTTTTTATAGATTTCATCGAAACTTGTTGGATAGAATCCAATTGAGCTACACCATTTCTAAAAGAGAAACCTGGTTCACTGGTATCTCCCTCCCAACAAACAGGATGACCTGATTGAAGAGAACTATCAATTCGATTAATCAATGTATCCAGAGGCACATTCATAAAACTATCATTCATTTGATTGTCAGCTACCTCTAATACAAAAGATGTGCCAAAAGGATGATGTGTGAACGATGTATATGCTTCATATTCATCTTTCTGACAAACACTATGAGCAAACTCCAATGGTGTATATTCAGCTCCAAGCATGAAAACAAATTGTGGCATATAATCTATTGAAGTATCCAACAAGTCATTCACTTGTTGTTCAAGGTTCTTCAAACCTACTCTTCGAGTCAAAGCCACATTTATAATTTGATCTATTTTGCGACCTATAACACCATAATTGATATTGTCAGGTGCATGATAACTTGCCATTGGTTCTATTCCATATTGTTCCAACAGATGTATAGTCATTGGCATCATACCACGCATAGAGATGTTTTCATTTTTCGAATTCTGACTATTTTTGGTTCTCATCAAATAGCGTTGACGAGCTTGTTCCAATAAAAACATTCGAGTTACATAATCAGTTGACAATACCACAGAATCTCCTTGCATCAAATGTTCGGTCTCAATTGTACCTAGCATCGCATAAATCCAACATAATTGACTTTTTCCTTGATTCTGGATAGGAGTGGTTTTCAATCGAACCTCATCTTTGAACATCATACGTTTGTGCTCTGTCGGTTGTTGCCGACAGGAACAAAGCAATATGATCAACACGAATATGTATGAAATCGATTTTCTCATGACAATCTCTTTATGTTTGCAAAAATACTATTTATTCACGATATTCATCCAAATAATTGTGGAAAATGATGTTAATAACTATGTGGAAAACTTTGTGAATAATCACACAAAACAATTTCCAACCATCCGAAAGGTGGATTTCCACATAGTTTTTATTGACTTTTTTGCAAGTTTTCCACTAAAACATGACGAAAAAAGATATAAACTTATTATATTTGCACCGAAATGCAGAATTGTGGATAAAGTATTTATTCTATTGATAGTCAACAAAAAAAAATTAACAGTCATTGTGAATAATACAAAACCACGGGTTGATAATGAAACAAGCAAGAAAAGTGAGAAAAAGTTTTAAACCAATTCACAGCACTTCTTGTTCTGATTGTATTTTTTATAAATTTAAAATTAAAATAAAAGAATAAATAAACGATGTTGAAAAAAGAATGGATTGAAAAAGGTTATATAGATGAGCCTCTACCTGAAGACATTGATGTAAAAGCCGAGATTCGCCGTATGTGTGAGGAAAAAGATGCCATCATATTGGCTCACTATTATACCATTGGCGATATACAAGACATTGCCGACTTTGTGGGCGACTCGTTGGCTTTGGCTCGCAAAGCTGCTGAGACAGATGCGAAGATGATGGTCATGTGTGGTGTTCACTTCATGGCTGAGACTTGTAAGATACTTTCACCAGAGAAGACTGTATTGGCTCCTGATTTGAATGCTGGTTGTTCGTTGGCTGATTCATGCAAGGCTGAGGATTTGAAGAAGTTCAAAGAAGAGCATCCTGGTTATCAGGTGGTGAGCTATGTGAATACCACAGCTGCCGTGAAAGCATTGACAGATGTGGTAGTTACAAGTGGAAATGCCAAGAAAATCATCGATTCATTCCCTGAAGATGCAAAAATCATCTTTGGCCCTGACTATAATTTGGGTTCCTATATCAATTCTGTAACAGGTCGTGAGATGCTTCTTTGGCAGGGAGGTTGTCATGTTCATGAACGTTTCTCGGTGGCTGAGATTGTGAAATTGATGGAAGAACATCCTGATGCGATTGTAATGGCTCATTTGGAGTGCAAAGGTCCTGTATTGGCTTTGGCTGATGTGGTGGGTTCAACAGCTGTGATGTTGAAATATGCACAAGAGCATCCAGAGAATGAATATATAGTGGCCACAGAATCGGGTATTTTGCATGAAATGCAACGTTCATGTCCCGATACTGCTTTCTATCCTGTTCCACCAGAAATCAGCGAAGGAAGCATTGGTTGTCAATGCAACGAATGTGAATATATGAAGATGAATTCTCTTCAGAAAATCTACAATACTTTGAAATATGAATGGCCGACAGTAGAGGTTGATGAAGAGGTGGCTAAAGAAGCCGTGAAGTCCATTAATCGAATGCTGGAACTCTCTTAGGGTAATTATAAAATTATAAAATTAAAAAATTATAAAAGAGGAGATGAAGAAAATCTCTATTCTCGTTCCTTGCCATAATGAGCAGGAAAATGTAGAAAAGTTGTATGATGCGCTTGTGGAAAGCATAGCCAAAATCAATGGTTATCAATGGGAGATTGTTTTCGTTGATGATGGAAGCTTTGATGATACATTGTCGCGCATCAAACAATTGCGTGAACGAGATGAGAGGGTTTGTTTCATCAGTCTTTCCCGTAATTTCGGCAAAGAGAATGCTATGTTAGCCGGCTTCGATCATATAACTGGCGATGCTGTAATCATCATGGATGCTGACCTTCAACATCCACCCCATTTGATGGCTGAAATGATTGCTGAATGGGAGTCAGGATATGATGATGTATATGCTGAACGGTTGAACAGAGGAAAGGAAAGTTGGTTGCGTAGGAAACTTTCGATGCTTTATTATCGGTTGTTGCAACGAATGGCAAAAGTGGACGTGCTTCCCAATGTAGGAGATTTCCGATTGTTGGACAGAAAATGCATTGATTCCTTGAAGAAACTACGTGAAACTCAGCGTTATACGAAAGGACTTTATTGTTGGATTGGATTCAAAAAGAAGAAAATCAGTTTCCAGCAAGCTGATCGTGAGAAAGGAAAATCATCGTTCAGTTATCATCGGCTTTTCAACCTGGCAATCGAGGGAATCACCTCTTATACTACCGCTCCACTACGAATTTCAACGGTTGTTGGAATTGTAGTTTCGTTGGTGGCATTCATTTATATGTGCTACGTTTTGGTAAAGACCATTCTTTATGGCGAACCCGTTCAAGGTTATCCAACGTTGGTGATTCTCATTCTTTTCTTGGGTGGTGTTCAGTTGTTGTCGTTAGGTATTATAGGTGAATATCTGGGACGTGTTTTCCATGAAACGAAGAATCGTCCTGTCTATTTGATAAGCGAGCAAGAAGGTATTTAATATAGGTTTTGTCATTGATGGTCTTTGACCTCGTCAAAGCTATGGAATGACGAGGTCAAAGCTATGTTTTAACACGGTCATTTGTGGTCTTTGACAAAACTAAAGTAATGCTTTATAAAAAAATCTTATTTGACAACCTCAATTTCCTTTTTGTCAACAATCCAAACACAATCGGCTTTCTTCTCGTTGATGGTTTGTTGCGCCAATTTCAATGCTGTTTCTTTCGATTGATTATTGCGTTCGATAGTCGTATCATTCAGTTGAGTAGGCCATTGATAGTTGGTTTCATGTTGCACCGCCCTACCCCATCCAAATGCATCGGATGGAATTACACAAAACGATGAAAGACGTGGATAATCATCCTCTATAATGATGATTTCAACTGAATTGGGAGCAGCCGTTGCTTGCAAGGTTTTCTCAATGGCTTGTTGCGCCATCTGCTTACCAACCAATCCCGATTTGTAGGATTCATGCCAAAGATGAACATCAACAAAGACAGCTGAAATGAAATAAGCGATGAAAGGAAGGTATATTAGTTTTTGAGTTTTTGAGTGATTGAGTTTGGTGATAACGACTCCGATTATCAACGCTGCAATTGCCAATCCTGCATAGGTGTGCATCATGCTGAAAACCGTGAAAATATGTGGGGCAACAGCTATCAGTAAGCAGATAACAAGACCTATCAGACGTTTGTCGCTGAACGATTTGAAGTTCTTGATGAAGATGAAATAGACAAGCGGCAAAGACAACAAGAGGGTTGCTATTGCGATGATGAGATTTCTGCTGGGTTGATGGAGCAAACTGACAAAATCAACGGCAAACCAAGTGGAAAGCAGGAATTTGAAGAAATCCTTGAATGTCTTTCCAATGCTTGGTACGTATTCAGGATGAATATCGATGTTGCTGGGAAACAAGAGAATTGCGAGGAAATAAGCGATGATTAACCCTATTCCTATCAGCAAGTCTTTGCGAAATGTTGTGCGGTTTGTAAAATCAAAAACGTATGCGATAATCGGTGCGATTAATGCCCACATCAATGCGTTTTCCTTGCAAAGGGTGGCGATGAAAATGAAGAAGAGCCAAACCACATATTTCTTCCAACCCGACATTGAAAGATAGGATAAGGTGGCGATTAATGCCCATACGTTGGCGTAAGTTTGGTTGAGTCCGTCAACTGCCAGTACAGTTGCCAACATTCCCGGAGAAAGAAAGAAAAAGAGTGTTGCGAGGTTGCAGGCAAGTTTACTTAGTTGAAGCTTCCGTGCAAGAATGAACAATAGTATAGTGCTACAAACATGACCTAAGACCACACAAATGTGATTGAGAAGTGGGAAAAGCGTTTGCGGATTGAGTCCTACAATATAACCGAATATGGAATCAAATGGTCGCCAATGATAACCAAAGAAAAGAAAACGTTCTTTTGAAAAGAAAGGTTCGAATGATGGAGAGACCAATGAAGTCCAATCATCGAAGGTAGGAAGGATAGAGATAGCACCTACGAGAAACAAAGGAGTGAGCAGTATGACAATGATAATGCCATAAATCAGTTGACAACGGCTATTTTGCATACTGTTCCTTTCTTTCCTTCTTGAGTGGAACTCATGACCATATATACACCCGATGCCACTCGTTTACCTTCTTTGTCGCGTCCATTCCAAGTAAACGAACCACCATTGCTTCTTCCTTCAGCAATGAGTTGACCGCTACTGGTTACGATTTTGATATCGGCATTATATGAAAGTCCAACAATCGTAATAAGACCTGTATACTCAGGCGTTACTGGATTGGGATAAGCATATACGTTGTCTTTGTTCATCTCCTCGTTGGGAGTAGTTGCATCGCTCATATATGAGCAAAGTCCGTTGCTGGTTGCAAAGTAAACTTCCCCCGTTTTGTCGTTGATGGCGATGTCTTCAATATTGTCAGAGATGAGTTTGCTATTACTTGTTGTGAAGTGCTGCAGTTGGGTGAGATTGTCTTCGCTGATGAGATAAACGCCATTTCCGTATGTACCAAACCATTTACGGCCACCTGCATCAACAGCAATAGCCGAGATGTCAACACCACTCAGCAGATAGTCAGCATAGTTGGTTCCATCGTTTCGTGGTACTTTCACCTGTGTGAAAACAGGATCAGAACTATTGAATTCGGATGGTTCTAGATAGAAAGGTCCTACATTCGTTCCAATCCAGATACGACCTGATTTGTCTTCCTTCACGCAATGAATGTAATCGAACGAATAAGAAGTGGCGTCTTGGTTGGTGATTTTGGTGTAAGCGGTTATTTCATCTGTATTGGGATTGTAGCAATACAACGATGGAAGATTCCAGTGGTCGTTGACAAACCAAAGCAGATTCCTACTATCCAATATCATTCGTTCCAATGTAGCCAAACTCTTGTTATCTACATCATCGTTCAGTTTCATCAATTCAGAATGATGGAAACTCTCCCATTTTCCGCCTCTGTCAAGCTTCAAAATACATTGGTTGGGCGCTTGGCTGTTCAAACACCACAGATTTCCTTCATTGTCGAATTTCAAGGCCTCTACGAGCTCATATTCATCGTGTATGCCATCGAAAATCTCAATGGGTGAGTTCTTGTGATTGTAATGCTTGACAAACTCTCCATTTCGGAACTCATAGACACCATTTCTAGAGCATCCGAATACGTGGGTTTCATCCAAAGGATCGATGTCGAAGCAAACGATTCCAGGGAAAGTATAACCAGTGGTTTGAGTGATATTCTGGTTTTGGAACATTGACCATTCATCATCTTTGAGCACTTGGATGTTTCCCGTCTTGTCAGTCAATCCGTTGGAAGTATAGAGTTGTCCGTTATAGAACTTCATGAACGAGAAATCGTTCGTTTGCGGACCTCCCGGTTTCAAGGTTTTCAATGTAGCCAATAGTTGTTGATCCAGCGGTTTTGCTTTGTCAACAAATGCGCTCGCCCACGTCCAATTGGTGTTATCAAGCAAGTTGGTACTCATATTGGCTCGATAGGTGCCTCTTTGTTTGGAAGATGCGTAAATATAATCGCCTTCTATATAGACATAGTTAACATTGAATCCTAGATTGTAGGAATCGCTGATTTCGGCTTTTGACATGTTTATCTTCACAATTCCGAATCCAGCAGCCAGATAAGCATAAATACCATCGATATAGATGCTGTTGACAGTTTTGTTGCCAGTCAACGATTTCGAATAATAGTCGGAGATATTGATGATGTCGTTGTTATTATCGAGCAAATCGATGTTTTGATTTTCATATACGATAATGAGTATTTTGGCATCTTTACACCAAGCAATATGAGCGATGTTGCAATCGTTCAACAGGTTCACTTTGTCAAAAGTTTGAATACTTTGGTCGTTGGTGTTATAGACATAGAGACTTTTCGAAGCCAAGACATACACCAGATGTCCTGTCTGCTCAATCTCTGTAATATCGTGATAGGCCATATAAGCATTCCAAGTTCCGATGCTCGCAGCCTTTGTAGTGATAGCTGCAAAGCATGAGAACCATACGATTGCCAATAATATGAAAACTCTTTTCATGAATAACAACTAATTCTTTGTTTAATCAGACAGCCTCTTTTTTGAGGTAATCTGCCAACTTCTGAACGGCACGAGCACGGTGGGATATCTTGTTTTTGATTTCTTCTCCCAATTCAGCAAACGACTTGTCGTAGCCATCAGGAATGAAGATGGGATCATATCCGAATCCTTCGTGTCCGCTCTTTTCGTAAGCAATGGTTCCTTCAACGATACCTTCGAAGAAATGCGTTACTTGGGAACGTATTGGAAATTCGGTTGAATCGTCCTCTTCCAATTCTATTAACGCAATAACCGTGCGAAATCGTGCACGACGATTGTTATTATTTCCTAATTTAGCCAATAGTTTGCGCATATTGGCTTCGCTATCATGATCTGTTTCCTCCGCATAGCGGGCACTATGAACACCAGGTTCGCCATTCAACGCATCTACTTCCAATCCTGTGTCATCAGCAAAGCAACAAGTCATCATGTTCTTGAATTCGAACACATATTGAGCCTTTTGAAGAGCATTTTCTCGCAACGTATCGTGGTCTTCAGGAATCTCATCATAGCAACCTATATCGTTGAGAGACAACACTTTGAACTCTTCTCCGAGAATCTGCCGAATCTCATCGAGCTTGTGTTTGTTGTTGGTGGCAAAAACAATTTCAATCATCTTTCTTTTCTGTTGGTATTTTCACTTTTATCTGGTCGAATCCTTCACCATAAACGCCGATGACCGAACTTTGGCTGACAAAGGCATTGGGGTCGATCATCTTGATGAGTCGGAAAATGTAAGTGCTTTCGTTCTTACGGGCAAGCAAGCAGATGACCTTCCGTTGTTGACCCGTGTACCAACCGTGTCCATCAAGGATGGTCACACCATGTTCTGTCTGCGTACCGAGTGCGTTGGCAATCTCCTGCCATTTGTTGGAGAAGATGAAGAATTGCACCGATTGCCTGCGGTGTTCCATAATGTAATCGAGCATGAAGTTTTCGATGACGATGGTACAGAAACCGAAGACGACCATCGTGGTTCGCTCGAGCATATTGCCGAATTGTGGGATGAACAAACAGCTGCCAACGATGATGAAATCAACAAAAATGAGCACGGTACCCAACGAAACATTGTGGTATTTGTTGACCGATGCTGCAATGATGTCAGTACCACCTGTCGAACCGTTACTTAGGAACACGACACCCAATGCAATACCTGTCATCACACAACCGATAACAAGCGACATGAAGTCTTGTCCTTCACCGAGAATCTTCACGAAATTCCCACTTTCATCCACAGGAATGGCTTTGCGCATGAATTCCAACAACACCGTCAACACAAGGATGGCGTAGATGGTTTTCACTAGGAATTTCCATCCCAAAATCTTCAAACCGATGATCAACAAAGCTGCATTGACCAGGAAGTAAGTAAACGAGTTTGGGAAGCCAGTTGCATAATAGACAATGGCCGACACACCCGTTACACCTCCCGTCACAATCTCGTAGGGCATCAGGAAGAATGTGAATCCGAAAGAATACAAAATGAGACCAAGGGTTATAGTGATATAATCCTTAGCCTCATTCCAGATAATTTGATGATTTACTGTCATTTATTTACATACAATGTTCACCATACGTTTAGGGACGATGATAACCTTGATGATTTGTTTGCCTTCGATGTAGCGTGCAGCACGTTCATCAGCCATCACGCTTTCCTCGATGGTTTTATTGTCTGCATCGGCTGCGAACTCCATGTCGAAACGGGTTTTTCCGTTGAAGGCCACGCCCAGCTTCACGGTGTTCTCAACGAGATACGCCTCGTTCCACTCAGGCCATTTTGCATCGCAAACACTACCCTCGCCTCCCATCTGGCTCCACAATTCTTCGGCGATGTGTGGGGCAAATGGAGCGATGGAAACAACCAACTGACTCAACAACTCTTTGTTCTTACATTTCAGTTGCGAGAGCTCGTTCACGCAAATCATGAAGGCCGAGATGGCTGTGTTGTACGAGAAGTTTTGAATGTCGGCAGTCACCTTCTTGATGAGTTTGTGTATGCTCTTCAATTCCTCTTTGGTAGGCTCGACAGCCTCTGCACTTGCAGAAGAGCAAAGGTTCCAAAACTTCTTCAGGAAGCGGTGGCAACCATCAATGCCGTTGGTGTCCCAAGGCTTAGATTGCTCCACAGGACCGAGGAACATCTCATAAAGACGAAGTGTATCTGCTCCATAGCGCTCGACTATCATATCAGGATTTACCACGTTGAACATCGATTTCGACATCTTCTCGATGGCCCATCCGCAGATGTATTTGCCGTCTTCGAGTGTGAATTCGGCGTTTGCATATTCGGGGCGCCATGCCTTGAAGGCTTCGATGTCAAGAATATCGTTCGAAACGATGTTCACATCGACATGAATCGGAGTATATTCGGCTTGTTGGTCTTTGGGTACCAAGTTCAAACTGACGAACATGGGATGTCCAGCTTTCTCGCTGGCTTTGTTGTCGCGATACACAAAATTCGAGCGGCCTTGAATCATTCCTTGGTTGACGAGTTTCTGGAATGGCTCTTCTTTGCAACTCGCACCGAGGTCGTGCAAGAATTTGTTCCAGAAGCGCGAGTAGATCAGGTGGCCCGTTGCATGCTCGGTTCCACCCACATAGAGGTCAACGTTCTGCCAATATTCATCGGCTTCTTTCGATACCAGAGCCTTGTTATTGTGCGGGTCCATATATCTCAGATAGTAGGCGCTTGAACCAGCGAATCCAGGCATCGTGTTGAGTTCGAGCGGGAAGATGTTCACGTTGTCAATGAGCTTCTTGTCAACAACGGCATTCTTCGTCGTGTCCCAAGCCCAAACCTCAGCATGTCCCAATGGCGGTTCACCCGTCTCAGTGGGCTGATAGGTCTTGATTTCAGGCAGTTCGAGCGGCAGACACTCCTCGGGAATCATGTAGGGCATTCCATCCTTGTAGTAAACAGGGAACGGCTCACCCCAATAGCGTTGGCGTGAGAAGATGGCATCGCGCAGACGGAAGTTCACCTTCACCCGACCCAACTGGTGGGATGTGACAAAATCCTTGGTTGCCTGGATGGCTTCTTTCACGGTCAAACCATTCAAGCTGAATCCGTCAAGAGCGGTCTTGCTAGCCATCGGCGAGTTCATCACAATTCCCTCCTTGGCATCGAAACTCTCTTCGCTGATGTCTGCACCCTCAATCAACGGGATGATGGGCAGATTGAAGTGCTTTGCAAAAGCATAGTCGCGCGAGTCGTGGGCAGGTACGGCCATGATGGCTCCCGTTCCATATCCGGCAAGCACGTATTCGCTAATCCAAATGGGGATGTTTTCGCCTGTGAAGGGGTTGATGGCATAAGAGCCAGAGAACACACCCGTTACACGATGATCCATCTGACGGTCGCGTTCTGTGCGTTTCTTCACGTAGGCAAGATACTCCTCCACCTCCGCTTTCTGCTCGGGGCGTGTGAGCTTTTCCACCAACTCACTCTCAGGTGCGAGCACCATGAAGGTCACTCCAAAAATGGTATCGGCACGAGTGGTGAAAATAGTGAAATCGAAATCGCTGTCGGCCACTTTGAACTGCATCTCAGTACCTTCTGAGCGACCAATCCAGTTGCGTTGTGTTTCTTTCAAAGAGTCCGTCCAATCGATGGTTTCAAGTCCGTCAAGCAAACGTTGAGCGTAGGCTGACACACGGAGGCACCACTGGCGCATCTTCTTCTGTACAACGGGAAAACCACCGCGCACGGACACACCGTCCACCACCTCATCGTTGGCCAGCACAGTACCCAAACCAGCACACCAGTTCACCATCGTTTCACCCAGATAAGCGATGCGATAGTTCATCAACACTTCTTGCTGGCGTTTCTCGTCCCATGAATTCCATTCTTCGGCCGTGAACTGCAATTCCTCGCTGCAAGCCACATCGATGATTCCACCGTCATCGCTAAGGGTTCCTTTGGTTTTGAAGCGCTCAACGAGTTTCTCTATGGGCAGTGCTTTCAGCTGTTTGTTGCAATAGAAGGAGTTGAACATCTTCTGGAAAGCCCATTGCGTCCAATGGTAGTAGCCAGGCTCGCAGGTGCGCACCTCGCGATCCCAGTCGAAGCAGAATCCTATCTTGTCCAACTGCTCACGATAGCGCTTGATGTTGGCTTCGGTCGTGATGGCTGGGTGTTGTCCTGTCTGTATGGCGAATTGCTCGGCGGGCAGGCCGTATGCATCGTATCCCATCGGGTTGAGCACGTTGAAGCCCTGCTGCCGTTTGAATCGTGCGTAAATGTCGCTGGCAATGTAGCCAAGCGGGTGTCCCACGTGCAGTCCTGCTCCGCTCGGATAAGGGAACATGTTGAGCACGTAGAATTTCTTTTTCGTCTCGTCTTCCTTCACTTTGTAGGTCTTCTCATCCACCCACTTTTGTTGCCATTTCTTCTCAATTTCTCTGAAATTATATTCCATGATTCTATTTAATATTGTGTATTTGGCTGCAAAGGTAGTGCAAAAAAATGTGATAAACGAAGAGAATACAAATAAATTTGCATTCTCGCGTGTGAGTTTTTAGTTCAAATCAAGCGAAATTCAGCGAAAAATACCGCATTTTCTTCCAATTGCATCCCACTCTGCACGAATTGCAACCATTTTGTTTCGGTTTTATCTCAATTTTTATTCACTCTTCTGTCTTTGATTATTTACATTTGTTAACTTTAATGATTAACATTCGTTCACAACTCCAATTTTTCAAGTTTGGCATTTTCATCATGATTTTTGCGTTCGTGAGAAAAAAAGTTCAGGGAATTGCGATTTTTTGCTTCCAAAATATTGTTTTTTTACCCTTCGCGAACACACTTTTTCTGATGTTTTTTCACATGATTTGTCAGAGATGCTCTTTCATCACGCCATTTGTGGCCTTTAAGCGGCTCATTGCATAGCTTTGACCTTGTCATTGCATAGCTATGACACTTCCGATGACAGAATGACAAATGACAAATGACAATAAGCAAGGTTCATAGGTTGCAAACGCCGAAAACGCCTAGGGAGCATGCTGGGGGGTAGTATATATTAACATATATTATATATATTATAATAATATTATATAATTATATTATTACTATATATACATATTTATACAATATATATACACTACTACATATATGGAATGTTGTAAGGTACCTTATTGTCATTTGTCATTTTGTCATTTGTCATTCCCGGTTCGTCTTCTTGGGCTTGGGTGTTTCTTTCCTGTTTTGGTTGTCTACAGAGAGTGTCTTTTTCCTGTTAATAGTTCGTCTGCTGGGATGCTTTCATCTTTCTTTTTTACGCTTTCGTCATATTTTTTTTGCATAAAATTTTCATTTCTCATTTTAATTTGTATCTTTGCAACCGAATCAGCTATGCTGATGTGCAGACACTATTCTACTTTTACAAACAATAACGCATGAGAAAAACGATAACGAAAATAGTGTTGAGCGTGGGATGTTGGATGTTGTTTTCCAATGTCTTGGCGCAGAACATTGATTTCGATAACAACAGTCGGAAGACAGCACAGAACTTCACTTCGTGGTTTGTGCCGACCGGTACAAGCGCTTCGCAGACATTCGGCGATGTGAAGATTTCGATAAAGAACGGCAAGGGTTCTACTGCCACCTGCGTTTATGCCAACTGGTGGAAGGATGGCGTGAACAAATATGATGTGCTGGTGAACGATGGTGTTACACCAAAGGTGTTGCAAGCCGATGGCAACCGAACCGAACCCAAAGGGCAGGTGGTTTTGGAAATGACCGTCACAGGGCTCTCTGCAGGACATCACACGCTTCAGGCTTATCACAACAATGTCGACTACAATCCAGGCACGGCGGTGCTGCCTGCGGTGAATGTAGCGGTGGATGGCGTAGAGGTGGCCACAGGAATCGAGCAGACATGTCGCTCACAGACGGCTTCTGCTGCCGCACATTCAACTATCGGCTTCGAGGTGGAATCATCCTCCAAGGCGGTGGTTATCGCCTTTTATACGGCTCCAGATGCCTCCACAACCTATACGACCACCAGCTTCTATGTCAATTCGTTGGAGTTCGACCCACAGACGCCTGTTGACAAGTTGGCGCAAGACCCCAACCCTATTGATCAGGATCTTCATGCAGACGCTGATAATGGAATCACTTTGAGCTGGACGCCAGCCGCAGGAGCTACGAGCCACGTGTGCTATTTTGGCGAAGACTCGCTGGCGGTGGCCAATGCTACGAATGGAACCATCGTCAACGAACCCTCGATGGTGCAAAGTGGATTATCTCCCCTGAAACGCTATTTCTGGCGCGTAGACGAGGCGATTGACGGAGAGACCTATAAAGGTGTGGTGTGGAGTTTTCAACCGCGTCGTGAGGCATTTCCTGGCGCTGAGGGCTATGGTCGTTTTGCCATTGGCGGACGTGGTGGCAAGGTTTATCATGTGACGTCGCTCGATGACGATGCCCAGAACCCTCAACCCGGTACATTCCGCTATGGTATCACGAAAGAAAAGGGAGCGCGCACCATCGTGTTCGATGTGGCGGGCGTGATTCATCTGCAGAGTCGATTGACCTGCAACGACCCCTTTGTGACTGTGGCTGGCCAGACGGCTCCTGGACGAGGCATCATGCTGCGTGGGGCTCCTTTCGGTATGGCTAACGATGGCATCACTCGTTTCATCCGTATGCGACGTGGACACATTATCGATGAAGCGGATGCCAACAAAGGTCTTGATGGTCTTGGAATGGCAGGTAACGACAATGCTATTATGGACCATTGTTCCATCTCATGGACGATTGATGAGGGTTTCTCTAGCCGTGGAGCGAAGAACATTACCCTGCAGCGCACTCTTATCAGCGAAGCGCTGAACATTGCCGGACATCCCAACTATCCCGCTGGAACGGCTCACGGCTATGCAGCCACGATAGGCGGTGGTGAGAATGGTGGTAAAGGCGCTAGTTTCCATCATAACCTGCTCGCCCACAACGAAGGACGCAACTGGAGTATGAGTGGCGGATTGGATGGTGCTGGCTATTACGACGGTCATCACGACATGTTCAACAACGTGTGTTACAACTGGGGAAAACGCGCTACAGACGGCGGAACCCACGAAGGTCAGTTTGTGGCCAACTACTACAAAATGGGGCCTTCTACGCAAAAGAAAATGCTATTAGAAGCCACGCTGGAAGGTCCTCACCCCGGTACGCAGAGCTATTATGTGAGCGGCAACATCCGCGAGAACCTCAATGGCTCAAAAACGCAGGACAAGGAGAACGAGACGTACAACAAGGTGGTGAAGGCGCAGCATACCCAGCAATGGGAGGTGTTTGTCGACCAGCCTTTCTTTGAAAGTTATGCCGACATCGAAACCGCAGAGGCAGCTTTCAAGAATGTGCTATCAGATGTGGGTTGCAATCAACCTGCACTTGATAACCACGATGGTCGTATGGTTCAAGAGACGCTTCTCGGAACCACCACCACCGTTGGTTCGAAATCACGCTTAAAAGGCCTTATTGATCACGAGGATGATTCAGAGGGTTTCAATGGTTTGAACATCGTGGAAGAGGAGCGTCCTGCAACGTGGGATATTGACCAAGATGGCATTCCCGACATTTTTGAAACCGTGAAAGGATGGAATCCCAATGTGGCCAACAACAACGAGGATTCAGATGGTGATGGCTTTACCGACCTTGAGGAATACCTTAATTGGATGGCGGAACCACATTTGATGGTTGCTGCCAACGATACGCCAGTTTTCAACCTGCAGGACTTTTTTGCTGGATACAAGAACCCAGTTTACAGCATCGATGTCCCCAATGGTATGAGTGCAATGCTGAAAGGTAGTTTGTTGACCGTTAATGCCCCTGCAGAACAACTCTCCTTTTTCATAGTCACTGCATCTGAAGATGGTATTTCACTCACTCGCACCTTCAACATTCTCTGTTCCAGTCAAGTTACAGGCATCAGAAATTTCAACCAACACCCTACCCCTTTCAATCCCTACCCCACCCCCGTCTACGACCTTCAAGGTCGCCGGCTCCCCTCTAATTTATCTTCTTTCACTTCTCCCCTACCCTCCATCTACATTGTTGATGGCAGAAAAGTGACGAAATAAAAAGGAAAACAAAAACAAATCTATATAGAAAACTATGAGAAAACTAATAATCGTACTTGTGATGCTGACAACTAGCATCATGGCAATGGCGCAGAGATTTACAGACAATCTCGATCGTGGTCTTGTGGCCGTGAATACAGGTAGTTCTGTGTTTCTTTCATGGCGTGTGCAAGTAGATGAATATCATGGAGTTACATATAATGTTTATCGCAATGGTACGAAAATAAAGGAGGGTTTGACTGTTTCCAACTACACCGATACGAGCGTTGGTTCGAGCTATTCGGTGAGTGCTGTGGTAAACGGTGTCGAGCAGAGTCAATGTGCAGCCGTTACTCCGTGGAGCAGCGAGTTGAATGCTGGAATGCTAAACATCACTTTGACTGCCGTATACGACCGTAATGGCAATGATGTTTCAGCCAATTACGAACCCAACGATGCCGAATTTGCCGACCTTGATGGCGATGGGCAGTTGGAGATGATTATCAAGCGACTTAATACGGTGGATGCTGCCAATGTTTATCCTCAGTCGAATACCACGGAATTCGTGGTTCTTGATGCATACGACATCAACTGGAAGACAGGAGCCGCTACGTTGATGTGGCGCATCGATTGCGGTCCTAATATGGTCTCTCTCAATTCCACAGAGATCGATATCATCGCCTACGACTGGGATGAGGATGGAAAAGCCGAAGTGGTGTTGCGTGGTGCCGACAATATGATTGTTTATGGCAGCAATGGCAAGAATCGTCTTTATACGATTGGCGACATGTCTGTGAATACCCGCGATACGTTTGACCCTGGCAATGGCGCGCAATATGCTTGGACACATACGGGAGCCGAATATCTTATCTACATGAACGGACAGACAGGTGCCAAGTATCAAGTGGTCGAATATCCGCTCAAACGGTTGGAATATGCCTCTACCCTATCGGCTGAATGGGGTGGCAGAGGCTATGGTCATAACTCCTCGAAGTATTTCTTTGGAGCTCCTTTCCTCGATGGTCGCAAAGCCAGTTTGTTCATGGCTCGCGGCATTTATGGCACCCACAAGATGATTGCGATGGATTTGAACCGTGATACGCATCAATGGAGTCAGCGTTGGAGATGGAACTGTACAAACACAAGTAGTTCTTGGTATGGACAAGGTTATCATAACTTTGTGGTTGCCGATGTTGATGAGGATGGCCGTGATGAGATTGTCTATGGTTCGATGGTCATCGATGATAACGGCAAAGGTCTTCATACTACAAGCTTTGGTCATGGTGATGCTCAGCATGTGAGCGATTTGGACCCTTGGCGCAAAGGATTGGAGTTCTTCGGTTGCTTGGAGGATTCTCCTTATTGGGGTTTCGATTATAGAAACGCCACTACAGGTGAAATCTATTACAAATTCACGAGTTCTGATGATGATGGGCGGTGTATCGCAGCTAATTTCCTGAACAATTATCCTGGGTCGATAGGGCGTTCTAGCAAACACGGTATGATTAGTTGTGTGACCGACCAAGATCTCACGGAAATAAGCGATTTGATTGCTTGGAGTGATTGTAATTTCCGCATCTATTGGGATGGTGATCTCTGCTCGGAGGTGCTGAACTCTCCAGGAACAGCAAGGGATGCGAAAATAGATAAACCTGGGGTTGGTAGGTTGTTCAATTCTTCAGGTTGCAACATGAACAACGATTCGAAGAACAATCCTTGCTTCCAAGGCGATTTGTTGGGTGATTGGCGCGAGGAGATTGTGGTGCGTTGTGGTTCCAATGTGCGTGTATATACGAGTGCTTCTTCTACTGCATATGCTTTGCCTTCTCTATGGTATGACCATCAGTATCGTCAGGCGATGGTTTGGCAGATGATGGCTTATAACCAACCTCCTCATCTGAGTTATTTCCTCGGAGAGTCAGAAGGATACACTCAAGCACCACCTTCACTCACCACCCGTAATCGCACAGAATTGAGTGCTGGCGCATCATTTGGAACGGAAATGGATGGTAAACATTTGTTGTTCTGTCCGCAAAGTAATGCCACACTGACGTTTACCAGTCAGGTCTCCCCTACTTCACTTACCATCAATACACCAACATGGGTGCAAGGTCATGACGATAACAACAACATCACCACGACTACTTATACCCACACGCTTTCGTATAGTGGTAGCAATAGTACCCTACAAGGCGACATGTATTTTGTCAAGCAGGGTGATGGCATTCTCAACATGCCCAAGAAGACCCTCACCTATACAGGACCTACTGAAATATGGGGAGGAACTGTCAACTTCGATGGTACTCTGACGGCTAGTCGTGTTTCCATGAAACGTTTTACCACGCTCAATTCCACTGGTGGCTCTTTCAATGGCGGTATGACGATGGAATATGGTGCTACACTCAATGTTGGAGGTGCAACCGCACAAACGCTCTCCACAGTGACCATCTCCGACCTCACACTCAATTATGGCGCTCGCATCGTGCTTGACCTCAATAGTACTGACTCCTCTCAAAACGACCTGCTGAACCTGACAACATTGACCATCAATCCACGCGATTGGGAGAATGGTCCCCAGTATAGTGCACCTGTTTTCCAATTCAATTGCAGGTCTTCGCTGGCTGATGGCGTTTATCCAATAGGTACACTTTCCAGCTATGAAGGCGAACTCAGTCGTGTGGTCATCGAAGGTGTTGTTCCTGCCAATAGCGGTAGCAAGTATTTCTTGGATTCGGTCGATGGGAAACTATGTCTTGTTGTCGGAGGTACGCCAACCCTCAACCCTCCCACCATCGAATTTAAGGCAATGGCCCCTTGCGGTGACCTCTCCGACCTCTATCCGACAGCAGCTGGTGTGCAATGCTATCTTCCCGTTGTGTCGATTATTAACAACAAAACGAACACATCTATGGGATCCTACACCCCTACCCTATCCGCCACATTTACCGACACTGAGGGCAACACGACCTTTGTGGGTAGTACAGAACAACAAACGCTGTATAGTGAAAACTATGAGAATGTAACCGATGCAAGCGCAGGTTGGACCAATAGCGGTGCTCCTATCAGTCTTGGAACTGGCGATGCAACTAATGGAAATTATTTCTATGTGAATACAGGAGATACTAATACTCGTTATGCATACACTCGATTGAATGTTGATGTAAGTTCTTGTAATACATATACTGTAGAGTTCGATTTGGCAATAAAGCCATCAACCAGGGAACCTATGGAATTCTGCGTGATGAGCAAAGGAGGAACTAATCCTTCAAACAAATGGGACAATTATGCCGCCATCAATGGAAATGCCAACATGCTATTCGATATTACCAGCGTGGGAACAACAACAGAATATACGGTGAATGGTACTTCAACCACCACGATATTGGATTCGGACAAATGGTATCATTATACATTGACAGTCAATAAGGATTCTCGTATAGTAACATGGGCAATATCCAATGGAAGTTCAGGTACGTTCAATTTGCCCGAAGGAACAAGCGCAGAGTTTGATGGTTTCTATCTGGTGGCTGCAAGATATTATTCAACGTTGAAACTCGATAACATTCTTATCAAATCGGCCGATGATTTCTCTTCTTATGCTTTCACACGTCCAGGCACACTTACAATAACAGCTTCGCTCAATGGATTCGAGTCTAAATCAACTAGTTACACGGTTGACAAGCCATACAAGATACTCAAGGAGACGCCTGCATACAATGAGATTCAAGCCGCTGATGCAGCAACGGTTTTGGGTAGCAACTTTAATTCAGCAAGTTTCACTTCGCGTTGGGCAAACTGGGGCAAGGCCAATGCAACATACGGTGATAGTTATGTAATGGTAGCAAGTGGACAACGTGGTGGCTATTTGGATGCTGCAGCCGTACTCAACTTCTCAGATAACGGAAATTATGAATATCATCTTGTTGAGAGTTTTGGAATCGGGCATAACTACACTAAAGGAAACACCACAGTTTCGGCTTCGGAATTGGGAAATGAACAAACTATTGTCTATTATAAAGCTGACTTGAGTCTTGGTAAGGAAACCAACTATGACGAAGGTTATGTTTATGCCAATGCAGATGGTACGTGGAGTTATGAACTCTATCAAAACGCCACTTTCTGCAAATTCATCGCCTACGTTCCCCTCTCCTACTTGCGTGGCGACCTTAACCACGATGGTTTGGTGAACATAGTGGATGTCACGATTCTAACCAATTATATTTTGGGCAAGGATCTCACGATGACAAACAAACGCGAGGCCGATCTCAATGGTGATGGCGATGTGAATGTGACAGATATTACAGTTTTGACCAACATCATTCTGAAAAAGGAATAGGCGTTAAAAGGTGTCATCCCCATTTTGTTTCGCTGAAATTTGTGGTTTCAGAAAAAAAAAGCTACCTTTGCGGTCAAAAGAATTGACGAACAGATGGCAAAGAAAGACAATGGATTGACACCGATGATGCAGCAGTTTTTCTCGTTCAAGGAGAAATATCCTGATGCATTACTGCTGTTTCGTTGTGGCGATTTCTATGAGACTTATTGCGATGATGCCGTAACAGCCTCGAAGATACTAGGCATCACCCTCACAAAGCGCAATAATGGTGCAGGTGTGAAGGGTGATGAGATGGCTGGTTTCCCTCATCATGCGCTCGATACCTATCTGCCAAAACTCATCAGGGCGGGTAGGAGAGTGGCCATCTGCGACCAATTGGAAGACCCTAAACTGACGAAAAAGCTCGTTAAACGTGGTATCACGGAATTGGTTACACCCGGTGTAGCCATGAGCGATAACGTGCTGAACTACAAGGAAAACAACTTCCTGGCGGCTGTAAATTTCGGGCGCACGGCATGTGGTGTGGCCTTCTTGGATATCTCAACGGGTGAATTCCTGACAGGTGAGGGCACTTACGACTATGTGGAGAAACTTTTGGGGAATTTCCAACCCAAGGAAGTTCTCTATGAGCGCACTCGCAAACAAGATATTGAACGCTATTTTGGTACGCGAATCTGCACGTTCGAGTTGGATGACTGGGTGTTCACCGAACAGAGTGCACGACAGAAGCTTCTGAAACATTTTGGCACGAAAAACCTAAAAGGTTTCGGTGTGGATCATCTGCATAGCGGGGTGATAGCGGCAGGTGCCATCATGCAGTATCTCGAACTGACGTTGCACAAGCAAATAGGCCATATAACAAGCCTGAAGCGTATAGAGGAGGAACGCTATGTGAGGCTTGACAAATTCACCATTCGTTCGTTGGAAATTGTTGCTCCGATGCAGGATGATGGTCAATCGTTATTGGGTGTCATCGACCACACTACGACTCCTATGGGAGGTCGTATGTTGCGCCGTTGGCTCATCTTCCCATTGAAAGACGAACGACTCATCAACCAGCGTCTCGATGTGGTGGAATATTTCTTCCGCAAACCCGACTTCCGTGCTGTTGTCGATGAGCAATTACATCGTATTGGCGACTTGGAACGCATTGTTTCGAGGGTTGCCGTTGGAAGAGTGTCTCCGCGTGAAGTTGTGCAGTTGAAGAACGCATTGCAAGCCATCGCTCCCATCAAGGCCGTTTGTCTTGATGCTGACAACGAAAGTCTGAAGAGGATAGGGGAGCAGTTGAACCTTTGTGAGAGTATTCGCGACCGCATTGCAAAGGAGATACAACCCGATCCACCACAACTGTTGGCAAAGGGTGGCGTCATAGCCGATGGATGGTCGGAGGAACTCGATGAACTGAGGCAAATCTCGAACAACAGCCGTAGTTACTTGATGCACTTGCAGGAGCAAGAGATAGAAAAGACGGGCATTTCTTCGTTGAAAATCGGTTTCAACAATGTCTTCGGCTACTATTTGGAAGTGCGCAACACGTATAAGGACAAGGTTCCTGCAGATTGGATTCGCAAGCAGACATTGGCTCAAGCAGAGCGCTACATCACGCAGGAATTAAAGGAATACGAGGACAAGATTCTTGGCGCTGATGAGAAGATTCAGGCGCTCGAAGAGAAACTATATAGTGAACTCGTTGTGGCGATGCAGGAGTTCATCCCACAAATCCAAATCAATGCCAACATCGTGGCGAAATTGGATTGTCTGCTCTCGTTTGCCAAGACGGCTGAGGAAAACCGATATGTGCGTCCTGTAATTGCAACCGATGACGAACTCGATATACGTCAAGGGCGTCATCCTGTCATAGAACAACAATTGCCTGTAGGCGAAAAATATATACCTAACAATATACAACTCGATACCGAAAGGCAGCAAATAGTCATCATTACAGGTCCCAATATGGCCGGTAAATCCGCTCTGTTGCGTCAAACGGCTTTGATAGTACTGTTGGCGCAGGTAGGGTGCTTCGTGCCCGCAGAGAGCGCGAAAATAGGCTTAGTGGACAAAATTTTCACTCGTGTGGGTGCCAGCGACAATATTTCACTTGGTGAATCCACTTTCATGGTGGAGATGATAGAGGCTGCCGACATCCTCAACAACGTTTCACCTCATTCGTTGGTGCTCTTTGATGAACTCGGACGTGGAACCTCGACTTACGATGGTATTTCTATTGCGTGGGCCATCGTGGAATATCTGCACGAACATCCCAAAGCACAGGCGCGCACGCTATTTGCCACCCATTATCATGAGTTGAACGAAATGGAGAAGTCGTTCAAGCGCATCAAGAACTACAACGTGAGCGTGAAGGAAATGGATGGCAAGGTGATTTTCTTGCGTAAATTGGAGCGGGGTGGGAGTGAGCACTCATTCGGAATCCATGTGGCTGAGATTGCAGGTATGCCAAAATCCATCGTGAAACGTGCGAATGTCATTTTGAAGCAATTGGAGCAGAACAACAGTGGTAGCCGTACTGTTACGAAACCTTCAGTTGACACTCTCAACCAAAGCCGTGAGGGTATGCAACTATCGTTCTTCCAACTCGATGACCCTGTTCTCACTCAAATTCGCGATGAGATTTTGGGTCTTGACATCAACAATCTCACACCTGTTGAGGCTCTCAACAAGCTCAATGAAATCAAACGCATTGTCAAAGGAAAGGGATAGTCTTGATTTAGATTAAAAGTAGTCCTGCTACTCCTTTGCTTTGAAACCCATATACCATAACTATAAGAAAGTAAAATAGTCTATTTTACTTTTCCAAAGCTAGCATATATCATTTTCACTTTGTATCAGTGGAATTGCCAGATGGCAACTCTATACCTCTTAAATCATCAGAAAGCCCTTTAAACAAACTATTAATGAAGTGGTGTTTTATTCCGATATCACCAAATTCGAAGTATCGTACATCACTTGTGCGTGGTTACGCCGTATCACTTCTGAATGGATGCATTGGCCCGTTTGTCGGTCAATGGTCTGCCTACTGACAACGCCATTGCGATAGACGATATCATTTTCGCGTGTGAAATGTTCGTCTTCGATGATGATGTGGAAAGTGTGCGTTTCTTGCTCAATGGCCCTCAATTCGCCGCATAGATGAGTATCGGTCACATGAACCAGCAGTTGATAGGTGTTTTGCGTGTTGTTGGTCACACGGTAATCGCGGTAGTTATAGACAATGCTGGTACCCGTTCCAAAAGGAATCTGACGGTTGAAATCGGGAAAGAGGTCGAGACCATCGTGGTGGTGATGTTCGGTAATAGTAAGTTCCGAATGGAGCACCATCCAATGGATGAGATTGGTGAATTGGCACATGCCTCCACCAATGCCGCTAGATGGTTTGCCGTTAGCAATAGTCAATCCTTCTCGGAATCCACGCCGTTTACAATCGCGTCCAACCAATCTCCAGAAAGAAAAAGTCTCACCAGGACGGATAATGATACCATTCACTTGAGGGGCAGCCAAACCTAGGTTGACGGCTTTGTTTTCCTGTAATCGCATGTCCACATTGCCCAGTCTTCTTCGTATGAGCGAACTGTGTTTATAAATGAGAACAGGTAACGGTTCGTTTTGTCGTTGATGCGCGAAATGTTGGTTGCTAAATAGGTCTTTCATCTTGCGTTGCAGGATGTTTTTCTCCACAGCAATGCGATAGGCGAGGGGAGAGATTTCCGAGAATCTTCGATGTGCCATAAAGAGTCAACCGTTAGTAATTATAGTCAATTATATTTGCTATTTAGCTCCAGGAACTTTCTTCATCCATTTTCCGCCTATCATACTGGCGATTCCAATGATAATGAAGGGAACAGAAAGCAATTGTCCCATATTAAAAAGCATTCCGTTCTCGAAGTCCACTTGAACGTCTTTGGTGTATTCGATGAAGAATCGGAATGTGAAAATGAGCGTCAATACAAGGCCGAAGAAGAATCCGCTACCCACCGTTTTAGATGAAGGATGAAGGATGACGGAAGAAGGTTTATCAGCATTTACTTTTTCATCCGATTTTCTACTTCTAAGATAGAAGAAAAGCATCACGAAGATGAATATGAAGTAGGCGATAGCTTCGTATAGTTGACCTGGATGTCGCGGTACATTGTCCACTTGTTCAAAGATGAACGCCCAAGGCACATCAGTAGGTTTACCAATGATTTCAGAGTTCATCAGATTGCCCAATCGAATGCAGCAAGCGGTGATGGGGGTGGCAATTGCAATGTTGTCGAGCACGTGCCAGATGTTCATCTTGGTGTGTCGGCAATAGAGCCACAAGGCTATCATCAAACCGAGTGTTCCGCCGTGACTTGCCAATCCTGCATAACCCGTGTATTTCCATGAACCGTCGGCCATCTTGTGTATGGGTACGAACATCTCTATGAAATGGGTGCCAGATGAAAGAAAATAGTCAGGTTCGTAGAACAGGCAATGACCCAACCGAGCACCTACAAGAATGCCGATGAACGCATAGATGAACAATGGGTCGAATAGTTCATCTTTCACTTTCTGGTCTTTATACAACCAGCGCACCATGAAGTAGGCGCCCACAATGCCCACCAACCAGCACATGCCGTACCAACGCAACGTGATAGGCCCCAGATGGCCGATTATCTCGCTGGGATTCCAGTTGATGAATAACAGTTCAAGGTTCATAATTCATTGTTTGGGGTTATGGATGTTTTGCTTAAACATTAAAGCGGAAGTGCATGATATCACCGTCTTGCACCACGTAATCCTTGCCTTCGATTCCCATTTTTCCAGCTTCGCGCACGGCGGCTTCAGAGCCATATTGGATGTAGTCGTCGTATTTGATGACCTCGGCGCGAATGAAACCTTTTTCGAAGTCGGTGTGAATGACGCCAGCACATTGTGGGGCCTTCCAACCACGTTTGTAGGTCCACGCTTTCACTTCCATCGGGCCTGCAGTGATGAAGGTTTCGAGATTCAACAGGGAATATGCTTTCTTGATGAGTCGGTTCACACCACTTTCCTCGAGTCCTAGTTCTTCCAAAAACATCAATTTGTCTTCGTACGACTCCAATTCAGCAATGTCTTCTTCGGTCTTGGCGGCGATAATCATTGCTTCTGCACCTTCATCCTTCGCCAAAGCCTCGATTTTCTGCGTGAAGGCGTTGCCTGTCTTTGCTTCAGCTTCCGAAACATTGCAAACATAAAGCACGGGCTTTGAAGTCAAAAGGAACAATCCGCGAGCACAATCTTGCTCATCTTTGGTGTCGAACTCCACGATGCGGGCGTTTTTCCCTTGTTCAAGCACCTCTTTGTAAGCTTTCAAAACGCTCACTTCCACCTTTGCATCTTTGTTGCCGGCAGCAGCGGCCTTCTCGGTTTTTGCCAACCTGCCTTCGATAGTTTCCAAGTCTTTCAGTTGAAGTTCGGTGTCAATGATTTCTTTATCGCGAATAGGGTCGATAGTACCATCAACGTGCGTGATATTGTCATCTTCGAAACAGCGCAGCACGTGTATAATAGCATCGGTTTCACGTATGTTTCCGAGGAATTTGTTTCCTAATCCTTCACCTTTCGATGCACCTTTTACAAGACCTGCAATATCCACAATCTCACAAGTAGCAGGTACGATGCGACTAGGATGTACCAGTTCGGCAAGCTTTGTAAGTCGCTCGTCAGGAACTGTAATAACGCCTACATTTGGTTCAATCGTACAAAAAGGAAAGTTCGCTGCCTGTGCCTTTGCACTCGATAAGCAGTTGAACAAAGTGGACTTTCCCACATTGGGGAGTCCCACAATACCACATTTTAATGCCATTTTCTTTTATGTTTATTATTTGGTTGCAAAGGTACAAAGAAGCAGGCGATTTGCCAAATTTTCTAATTCTTTTGTGCAGAATGCCGCTTTTGCCGCCCTATGAATCCATAACATTTGTCATTGATGGTCTTTAAGCCTGTCATTTGTGGCTTTTGACCTTCTCATAGCATAGCTTTGACACGCTTAAAGCATAGCTTTGACCGCCTCATTTGTGGTCTTTGACAACGTCATTGATGGCCTTTGACAAAACTGATCAATGCGCTTCAAGCCAGTTGTCTCCCCATCCGCAATCGGCCACCAGAGGCACTTTGAGCGGATAGGCGTTTTGCATCTCTTCGAGCACGATGTGCTCCACACGCTCACGTTCTTCGGGATACACCGAGAAGTTCAGTTCATCGTGAACCTGAAGAATCATCTTCGAGCGGATACCCTCTTCTTTGAAACGCTGATGAATGCGAATCATAGCCACCTTGATGATATCGGCCGCAGAGCCTTGAATGGGTGCATTGATGGCGTTGCGTTCGGTGAAGTTGCGCACAGTTGCATTGTGCGAATTGATGTCAGGCAGATAGCGTCTGCGGTGGAACAATGTTTCTGCATACCCACGTTCGCGAGCTATTTGTTTCGATTGCTCCATGTAGTCGCGCACCTGTGGGAAGGTTTTGAAGAATCCATCGATGAGCAGTCGAGATTCATCGCGTGAGATCTCCAAACGTTCAGCCAATCCGAATATCGTGATACCGTATATGATACCGAAATTGGCGCGTTTCGATTTGGTTCGCTCATCGCGGCTCACATCCTCAATCGCCTTTTTATAAATGGTGGCGGCAGTTGCAGCATGCAAGTCTTTGCCTTCACGGAATACGCGAAGCATATTTTCATCGCCTGAAAGATGAGCCATCACGCGCAATTCAATCTGACTATAATCCGCTGAAAAGAATTGACAATTTGGTTCGGGTATGAAACATTTGCGAATCTCTTTTCCATCCTCGCCTCGCACAGGAATGTTCTGCAAATTCGGGTCACTACTTGAGAGTCTTCCAGTAGCTGTAACAGCTTGGTTGAATGAAGTGTGAATGTGTCCCGTTCGTGGATTGATAAGTTTAGGAAGCGCATCGATGTAAGTTCCTAACAGCTTCTTAAGTCCACGATAATCAAGTATATCTGCAATAATAGGAGCTTTCGAGCGCAGTTGTTGCAAAACTTCTTCACTAGTCACATATTGTCCCGTTTTTGTCTTCTTTGGCTTTTCTACAATCTTCATCTTTCCAAACAAGATGTCACCCACTTGTTTGGGGCTCGAGATGTTGAAAGGTCCACCTGCTTGTTCGTAGATTTTCGCTTCCAGTTGAAGCATTCTTTCTGTGAAAAGTTTTGACGTTTCGCGCAATGCTTCAGTATCAATCAGCACGCCGTTCATCTCCATTTCTGCCAACACGGGCACCAAAGGCATTTCTATTTCCTCGAACAATTGCAGAAGACCTGCTTCGCGCAGTTTGGGTTCCAACACGTTTTTCAATTTCAAAGTAACGTCAGCATCTTCGGCGGCGTATTCATAAACTTCACTCGGATTGAGGTCGCGCATCGAACGTTGATTCTTTCCGCGAGGTCCGATGAGTTCGTCAATGTGAATCGTCTGGTAGTTCAAAAGTGTCTCGGCCATGTAATCCATATTGTGCCGCAGTTCAGGTTGGAGGATGTAGTGGGCGAGCATCGTGTCCCACATCTTGCCTTTCAACTCTACGCCATAATTGCGCAGTACCTCCAAGTCGTACTTGATGTTCTGTCCAACTTTGAGCACTTCGGGGTCTTCATACACCTTTTTAAATATGTTAACAATTGTTTGCGCTTCTTTACGATTGCTCGGAATCGGAACATAAAATGCCTTCGAAGGCTCCACAGAGAAGCTCAAACCGACCAATTCGGCATCAATTGGGTTCGTTGAAGTGGTTTCCGTATCTAGACTGAGAATTTTTTTTGTAATAAAAAAGTCACAAATCCGTTGCATTTCCTCATGATTATCAATCAGTTGGTAATCGTGAGATGTCGTTTTTAGGGTCGAAAAATCGCCATTTTTTGATTCTTCTGGGCTCTCGGTCGCAAATTCTGCGAATAAATCGAGCTGTCCGTTAACAGGTTTTACCACTTGTTGGGGCTTTTTAAGAATCTTCTCGGCGAGTGATTTGAACTCGAGTTCGGTGAAGAGCGCACGCAATTTTTCATCATCGGGGTCGCGGAGTAGGAGAGCGTTCATGTCGAGGTCAATCGGAACATCGGTTCGGATGGTTGCCAAGAATTGTGACATACGAATGTCGTCGACATGAGTTTCCACTTTTTCGCGCAACTTGCCTTTGATCTGATCCGTATGTTCGAGTAGGTTGTCAATGGAACCAAACTCCTCGATGAGTTTTACGGCAGTCTTCTCACCAACACCAGGACAACCTGGGAAGTTATCCGATGAATCGCCCATCAAAGCCAACAGGTCGATCACTTGGTTTGTATTTTCGATTCCATATTTGGCGCACACCTCAGTTGGTCCCATTTTTTCATAACCACCTCCGTGACGAGGGCGGAATTGGAAAACGTTCTCGCGCACCAGTTGACCATAATCCTTATCGGGTGTCAACATATAGGTCTCAACACCCAAAATGCCCGATTTCATCGCGAGGGTTCCGATAACATCGTCGGCTTCGAAGCCATCTACTTGCAAGCAAGGAATGTGCCAGGCTTCGAGCAATTGCTTGATGATAGGCACCGAACGACGAATATCTTCAGGTGTTTCCTCGCGTTGCGCCTTGTATTCAGGGAATGCTTCGTTGCGGAAGGTCTTTCCGTGATCGAAGGCCACACCGATATGAGTGGGTTTCTCCTTGCTGATGACCTCGTTCAAGGTATTTACAAACCCCATGATGGCCGATGTATTCAATCCTTTCGAGTTGATGCGCGGGTTTTTGATAAAGGCGTAATAGGCGCGATAGATGAGTGCGTATGCGTCTAAAAGGAACAGTTTATCCATAATTTACGTGATTTAATGCGTAAAATTACAAAATATTTTGCATTTATCCCGATAAAATACGTAATTTTGTAACAAAATTCTGAAGCATATGGACTATATATCGCTCATCAAGCAACCTATCAACAGCGAATTTGAAGATTTCGTCGACTTGTTCAACAGGTCGCTGACTCACGAAGACAACATGCTTGGACAGGCACTCGCTCACATTCGTCAGCGTGCAGGAAAACGAATGCGACCCATGCTTATCCTCTTGATAGCCAAGAACTTCGGGCAAATCAGCGAGGTTACCCAGCATGCTGCTGTAGGTTTGGAATTGCTTCACACAGCTTCTCTCGTTCACGATGATGTTGTTGACGAGAGCAGTGAACGTCGTGGACAGGCTTCTGTCAATGCGACATACGATAATAAGGTGGCTGTGCTGGTGGGTGATTTCATCCTTTCCACCGCTTTGCTTCAGGTGTCCTATACCCACAACGAGCAAATTATACGCTATCTGGCAGAGTTAGGTAGGACGTTGTCAAATGGTGAGATTCTTCAACTGACGAACATACAGAACCAAGAGATTTCGGAGGAAGTGTATTATCAAGTGATTCGCCAAAAGACAGCGGCTCTCTTCGAGGCTTGTGCAGCTATTGGCGCCATTTCGAGTGGAGCTTCTGATGAAGCCATTGAAGCAGCCAAGAAGTTCGGTCAGAATTTGGGAACCATCTTCCAAATTCGCGATGATATCTTTGATTATTACGACTCGTCTGAGATTGGGAAACCTACAGGCAACGATATGGCTGAAGGAAAACTGACGCTTCCGGTGATTTATGCCCTCAGACAAAATGGGATAGAGTCGTTTATGACTTTGGCACGAAAAGTGAAACAAGGTACCATCAATCCCGATGAAATCGCTGTTTTGGTTGATTTTGCCAAGCATGCGGGTGGTATTGAATATGCAGAGCGTCGTATGTGGGAGTTCCATGCAGAAGCAGCTGGTTTCATCGAGAAATATGTGAAAGATGAGACGGTTGCAACGGCTTTGCATGCTTATCTTGATTTCGTTATCGAGCGAAAGAAATAGGAGAGCATATGAAATAATAAAAAAGCAGCGAATAAAACTCATATTCGCTGCTTTTGTTTTGATGAAAACATCGGGAATCAGAAGAACTTGATTTCTTCGCCCTCGATTTCAGAGAGTAGCAAGTTGGCAAGACGTGAAGTACCCATGCGGAACCACTTGTTCGTGAGCCATTTTTCGCCCAACACCTCTTTCACGATGGTGTAATAGGTAATGGCGTCCATCACGGTGTTGATGCCACCAGCGGGTTTGAAACCAATCTGAATGCCGGTTTCATCGTAGAATTCGCGAATAGCCTGGCACATGACGTATGCAGCTTCAGGAGTGGCTGAAATCTTCTCTTTTCCTGTTGAAGTCTTGATGTAGTCGCCGCCTGCATACATCGATAAAATCGATGCTTTTTTGATGTTTGCAGCCGTTCCAAGACATCCTGTTTCAAGGATCACCTTCATAGCTACGTCCTTTCCACATGCGTTCTTCAATTCGCTAATGTCGTCGGCAACGCCTTCATAGTCGCCCGAGAGGAACTTTCCAACCGGCATTACGATGTCGATTTCGGTGGCTCCGTCTTTCACAGCAAGTGCCGTTTCAGCCACTTTTACCTCGATGAGTGCTTGGGAAGAGGGGAAACTACCGCTCACGCAAGCGATTTCCACACCATCGACTTCGAGTGAATGGCTGACAGTTTTTGCGAAGCAAGGATAAACGCAGATGGTTGCAACGTGTGGCAGATCAGGAAATTGTGCATCGAAGTCGTTCACACGCTCAGTAAAAGCTAACACGCTTTCTTCGCTGTCGGTGGTCTTCAAAGTGGTGAGTTCGATGCTTCCAAAGAGGAATTTCTTCACTTCCATTGTGTCATTTTCCGGCACTTTTTCAGCGATGATTCGCTTGACAGCTTCCTTCACTTGAGCATCGTCAATGTTGAGGTTGTACTTGCCCAGAGCCTCTTCAATCTTGCTGATGTTGTTAAATGTTTCGTTTGCCATAATATCAATCTTTTTATTCGTTGTTCAGGTTTATTCTTTTTGAGAGTGTTTCACGCTTTCAGTTTTGGATTTTCAATGTGGCGAAGTGCATCGCGGTGAGTTTTTTTCTCGATGGAATGGCGCAATTCTGTGGTTAGATCCACGCCTGTCTGGTTTGCCAAACAGAGCAAAACCCACAGTATATCGGCCATTTCCTCTCCTAAGTTTTCTTTCTCGCCCTTCTTGAAGCTCTGATCGCCGTATTTTCGTGCAATTACACGCGCCAATTCACCCACTTCCTCGGTAAGCACCGCCATATTGGTCAGTTCCGAGAAATAGCGCACGCCATAGGTCTTAATCCATTGATCAACAGCCTCTTGTGCTTCCTTGATGGTCATACGGCCAATGCTTTAACCAGGATGATGATGAACAGAATGGCGAGTATAAGGGCAATTAAGCTCATAATGCCAATAATTGCAACCGTTTTCTTCTGGTCAGCAGGGTATTTTCCGATGCTGAACAACTTGAAGAATTGGCCCAACCAATATGGTATCATGAGAACGAGTCCGACATATTGGACAATCGCGCCAGCAGAAATGTCTGCAAAACGCCATAGTGCCCAGCCAATTATGAAGGCAATGGCACCGATGTAAAATAGGGGTCTGATGCTTTTTTTCATGTTATTCTTTGTTTATGGTTATATGATTTCAGTTTTAAAAAGAAGAAGCATGAATGTTATGATGATGATTAATGTATAGAATACATTTTTTGATTTACTCTTACTCCTCCAGATGGTCACTCTCAGCACAGCATACAGCATGAATAGGTAATAGCCGATCATGCTTATCCATTCAATATCGGCAATCAAGCCTCCAATCATTAATACAATGGAAACAGGTATCGCCCAATAGAGCATGAATTTCTGAATCATTTATTCTTTGTTCTTCGTGTCCATGCAAATGGTAACAGGTCCATCGTTGAGCAGTTCTACTTTCATGTCGGCGCCGAATTCTCCTGTGCCTACAGGTTTGCCGATAGCTTCAGTTAATAGCTTGCAGAAAGCCTCGTAGAGTGGGATAGAGTGCTCGTGCGAACCTGCTCGGAACCACGATGGGCGGTTACCTTTTTTATAGCTGGCGTAGAGCGTGAACTGACTGACTATCAGTGCTTCACCATCTACATCCAGAATGCTGCGATTCATCACATCGTTTTCATCGCCGAATACACGCAGATTGGCAATCTTCTTCACCAGCCATTCCACGTCTTCCATCGTGTCTTCATCGCAGATGCCTAACAGTATCAGGTATCCCTGTCCAATCTTGGCTTTTACTTCGCCTTCGATGGTAACGCTGGCGTGGCTCACTCGCTGTACGACTGCTCTCATTCGTATCTTTCTATTGTTTTCTGCAAAGATAGAGTAAAAAAATGGATTAACAAAATAAAAATGCTATTTTTACTGATATCAGAACATCCTTCTTTCTTTTCTATAGCATCTCTTTGATGTTGTCAGATATATCCTTTGAAAAAGTAAAATAGATTATTTTACCGAGCAAAATAGACTATTTTACTGACTAAAATAGACTATTTTACTTTACCAAATATATCGTTTGATGATTTCAGAAGGGGCTTCTACAATTGCAAGAGCTTATATCTGGTGAAAATGGTTGTATACTATCTCGGCTTTCTTAGCCCCTATTATCTCCGTAAGTGATTGAATATCAGCGACTTTTATTCGTTTTACACTCTTCAGCTTTTGCAATAGCAAGTCGCGAGTCTTGGGCCCAATTCCTGGAATGTCATCGAGTTCGCTATGCAGGGCGTGTTTCGATCGTTTGTCGCGATGGAAAGTAATGGCAAAGCGGTGTACTTCGTCTTGTATTTGTGTGAGTATGTGGAAGAGTTCGCTCTTGATATCAATTCCAATGGTTACAGGCGGATTACCATATAGCAGTTCGTTGGTGCGATGTCGATCGTTTTTTGCCAATCCAGCGATAGCGATTTGCAAGCCGAGTTCGTTTTCCACCACTTCACGTACAACCGACATTTGACCTTGTCCGCCATCAGTAATAATGAGGTCGGGTAGGGGAGTTCCATCTTCCATCATACGAGTGTATCGGCGGCGCACGACTTCCTGCATAGATGCGTAATCATCAGGTCCTACAACTGTCTTGATATTGTATTTGCGATAGTCTTTTTTCGATGGTTTCATCGCCTTGAAGACCACGCAAGCCGCTACTGCATCGCTGCCCGAGATGTTGGAATTGTCAAAACACTCTATCTGATAGGGTATCTTTGGCAGTTGAAGTTTCTCCTGCAACTCCTTCATCAAACGAGTCTGTTTCTGTTCAGGATTTAGCTTTTCCGATTGTTTCAAACGATCGAATTTGTATTGTTTTCCGTTCATCTCAGACAATTCCAAAAGATGTTTTTTATCGCCTCGTTGTGGAATGAAGAACGAAGCATCTTTCAGTTTCCACTCCATTTCAAAGGGCACTATTATCTCTTTTGCTGTCGAGTTGAATCGTTCACGAATCTCTGGAATAGCTGTAATTAGCAAATCTTGATCGGTTTCATCCAATTTCCGCTTGTATTCGTACGTAAAGCTTTGTGTAATGGTTCCGTTTGCAACGTGAATATAGTTGATGTAAGCGTTTGATTTATTGTCATCATCAACGATGGTAAACACGTCAATATCGTTGATGGTATGGCTGACAACTTCGCTTTTCGAGCAGAAATTCTCTATCAGCACATACCTGTTTTTCAGAATTTCTGCTTCCTCAAACTTCATTTCTGATGCTTTTTGTAGCATCAATTCATACACTATTTTGCTGATTTCACGAGTATTTCCCTTCAATATCTCGCGTGCTTGCAGCATGTTTGCCTGATAATCTTCATAGCTTTGTTTTCCAAGACATGGGGCATCACAGTTTTTGAGATGATATTCCAGACAAGGTTTGTATTTACCTTTTTCGATTCCTTCTTGTGAAATAGGAAAACGGCAAGTACGAGGCTTGTATAGTTTCTTGATTAAGTCGAGAATGGCGTACATAGCGCCTACATTGGAGTAGGGGCCGAAATACGTTCCGGTCTTCTTGTTTATCGTGCGAGTTTTGAAGATTCTTGGGAAGTATTCTTTGGTTATACAAATGCTCGGATAGGTCTTCCCATCTTTCAGAAGTACGTTATAACGCGGATTGTACTTCTTGATCAGGCTGTTTTCGAGCAGTAAGGCATCTTCTTCCGTGTTTACTACCGTATAACTGATGTCGTAGATCTTGCTAACAAGTACTTTTGTCTTGAAACGATCGACTTCCTTGTGGAAATAAGAAGAAACACGATTCTTCAGACTTTTGGCCTTTCCCACATAAATAATAGTGTGGTCAACATCATAGAATTGGTAGCTTCCTGGTTTATCGGGAAGGTTTGCTACGATGTTCTTGAGATAGGTTAGTCGTTTCTCGTTTTCCTCTTTCGTCATTCGTTTTCCTCTTTATTATAAGCCTTTTAGCAACGCTTTGTTTCACGTGGAACATTTTGCAAAAAGGTAGAGGGTTCGCGTTCCTCTACCTTTTGTGGTGTGGCATTTCGAGCGTTGCCAATCGTGTTAAATTTGAATGAGTGTGGTCACTTCAATGTCATCATCAAAAGCAGCGCGCCCATTCAAACCTTCGTTCACCAATTCGATGATGAAGTTGGCATAAACCTTTTTGGGGTGGAATTTCTTGACCAAGTCGCAAGCGGCCTTCATCGTTCCACCTGTTGCCAACAAGTCATCGTGAAGCAACACGATGTCGTCTTCGTTGATGGCGTCTTTGTGGATTTCGATGGTATCGATTCCATATTCCTTTGCATAACTCTGTTGAACTGTTTCGCAAGGCAGTTTACCTGGTTTGCGACACAGCACGATACCTGCACCAAGATGAATGGCAAGAGCCGACGACATGACGAATCCACGTGACTCGATTCCCACGATTTTCGTGATGCCTTTGTCTTTGTAGATTTCGTACATCTCTTTTTCGATTTCCTTTACACACTCTTTGTTCTTAAAGAGGGTGGTGACGTCTCTGAAGTTGACGCCCTTGATGGGCCAATCTGGAATGCAACGCAGATTGTCGAGTAAAAGTTGGTTGTTCATTTTCAATCAGTTATAATTTATGTTTTCGTTATTTGTTTCACGTGAAACATGAAGGCGTTTAGAGGTCGTTCAGCGACCAAGCAAGACGAGCAGCACGTTGATGTCGGAAGGAGAAACACCTGGAATCCGACTTGCTTGAGCTAAGGTTTCTGGTTGGATTCTTTCCAGTTTCTGTCTTCCTTCGGTTGAGATTTCATGCAACTCCGAATAGTTGAAACGTCCTTTTATTTTGATGTTCTCCAACCGGTGCATTTTCTCTGCAACCATTTTTTCGCGTTCGATATAGCCTTTGTATTTTATCTTTATTTCGGCTGCTTCTGCTATCTCTTCCTTGCGGTTTTTCGGTGAATTCAGTAATTCTTTCAGCTTTGGGAGCATGTCAGCTAAGTTCTGCATGGTCAGTTGTGGACGGGCAATCAAGTCAGCGACCTTGCAACCAAACCGCAGGGGAGTGGTACCAAGAGCCTCCAAAGCACCATTGATGGCGCTTGGTTTAACGGGAGTGTTTTCGCAGAAATGAATGATTCTATCGACCATTTCCTTCTTCTCCATCCACCAATCATATCGTTCGCGACTTACCAATCCGAGTTCATAGGCTCGTTCGGTAAGTCGGGCATCAGCATCATCCTGTCGTAGCAGTATGCGATATTCGGCTCGAGACGTAAACATTCTGTAGGGTTCATCGACACCTTTTGTCACTAGGTCGTCAATCAATACGCCAATATAGGCTTCATCGCGAGCCAAAGTGAACGAAGATGGCGTGGCGATGGAATCGTCATTTATTGCAGAAGAGATGGATTGACTATAGAGAGCGGCATTCACACCTGCCACCAAACCTTGTCCAGCAGCCTCTTCATATCCTGTTGTACCGTTTACCTGACCAGCCATGAACAAGCCGCGCACCACTTTCGATTGCAATGAATGGTCGAGTTGGGTGGGATCGAAGAAATCGTATTCAATAGCATAGCCAGGACGATAGATTTGTACATCGCGAAGTGCAGGAATCTTTCTCAACGCCATTAGTTGCACATCCATCGGCATACTCGACGAGAAACCATTCAGGTACATCTCGTTCGTGTTTTCGCCCTCTGGTTCCAAGAATAGCGGATGTTGCTCTCGGTCGGGGAAAGTGACCAGTTTTGTCTCGATAGAAGGGCAATAACGAGGTCCGATGCTCTGTATTTGTCCATTATACAAGGGCGAATCGGCCAATCCCGAACGTAGCGTTTCGTGAACCTCGGCATTGGTATTGCAAGTCCAGCAAGGCAATTGTTGCAGCTGTCGATGAGGTGCATAGTAGCTGAATTGATGGAAGTCGGCTTCGCCAGGTTGTATCTCCATGTCCTCGAAATGAACGCTTCTGCGGTCGATACGTACAGGCGTACCTGTTTTCATTCGAGCCGAGCGGACACCATGTCGTGTGATACTCTCGGTGAAATGGGGCACCGCGGGTTCTGCACAACGTCCTCCTGGCACCATTTTACGACCTACATGAAGGAGTCCGTTGAGGAAAGTGCCAGCCGTCACAACCACACTTTTGGCGTGAAACTCAGCTCCCCAAATGGTGCGCACTCCGACCACCTCGCCTTGTTCAACCAATAGTTCATCGGCTTGATCTTGCCAAATAAACAAATTATCGATTCCATCGAGGGTCTCGCGCCATTTCCAGATGAATTTTCCGCGGTCGCATTGTGCTCTTGGGCTCCACACAGCAGGACCTTTCCCTCGGTTGAGCATACGGAATTGTATAGCAGTAGCATCGGTCACGCGACCCATTTCGCCGCCCAATGCATCGATTTCGCGCACCATCTGTCCTTTGGCGATGCCTCCAACAGCAGGATTGCACGACATTTGGGCAATTTTGTTCATGTCCATTGTGATGAGACATGTCTTCGCTCCCATGCGTGCAGATGCCGCTGCAGCCTCGCATCCAGCATGGCCGCCGCCGATTATAATCACATCGTAATTGAATGTCATTGTTCAGAAAGAATCTTCTTTAACGACGCAAAGATACGAATAAGCGAGAACAATACAAAACAAAAAACCGATTTTTTGTTTTTATTGTTGAGCGAGGGTATCTTGGACGTAGCCAAAGTAAAACAGTTTAGCCTTGTCAAAGACCACAAATGGCGTTGTCAAAGGCCATCAATGACACGGTCAAAGCTATGCAATGACGAGGTCAAAAGCCACAAATGACAAGGTCAAAGATTATCAATGACAACGCCACTTGTTTCAAAAAGAATAGGGGTATGTGAACGAACAGCGAACAAACGAACAGTTGAACAGTTTTCTTTTTCACGTGCGCAAGACTTTTATTATTATATTTAATATAATAATAACCTTCCATTGCAGTTTCACACACACAAACTGTTCAACTGTTCGTTCGCGTGTAAATATTACACCAAATAAAACGAGAACACTTTCTCATTCATTTTTATCAACGACGTCTATCGTTGTTACCCCATTTCTTTTCGTAGCGGCCTTCAGTGTCGACCTTTCCACCGAACATGTTCAGGCGGTAGCGTACGTGGAGCATGGCGTAGCTATTGATGCTGTTATAGCGAGTATCGCTGCGACCAGTAGCATTAACCCATCGCTCATAGTTGCTCTGTTGGTTGAGGAGGTCGTAGAAGTTGAGTGCTACGACGAGCGTCTTGCTTTTGAGGAAAGTCTTCGATACTTGCCCATTCCAAATAAGCTCGTTCGTGTTCGACGACGGGTCGTTATATCCTCGTCGGCTGTTTTCGTGCAAATTCGTTGAAATCTCGAAGTTGTAAGGCAGACGAAGCATGATTTGTCCGCCATAGCTGAAATGCCAAGTGTCGAGGTCGGCAGTGGGTTGCAACTCGTTGCGAGAGTGTTGGTAGTTCACGTTACCATCGATGGTCACTTCCAACCAATCGTTGCGGAAACTGAGGTTCAGCCGCTGGTTCAGGTTGGTGGTGCGCGTGGTGTTCTTCTGTGCATCAGCAGCACGTTGAGCCACATAACTCACGTAGTTGTTGTAGCGCAAACGAGTGTCAGTACCGATGTTCCAATGGGCTGCAGAATCGAGGGCGGTGTTAAACGTGAAACCACCGTCGGCATTCCAGTTACCATTGATGTTCTCCGGTCGCGACAAGCTTCCACCCGTTTCGGCGTTGTAGCGTACGAGATTCGAGATGCTGTTGCGGATGTGGCGATAGTTTCCGTAGAGTACGATAGAACGCTTGTATTTCGAGATGTAGTTCTTGTAATAGACGTTCAGCGAGTTGGTAAACTGCGGTTTCAAGCCCGGATTACCTTGCGTGATGTAAAGCGGGTTCGAATCGTCGGTGATGTCGAGCAACTGGGTGATATCAGGCTGGCGAGTGTCGCCACGATAGTGCAGCCAGATGTCGTGCTGGTCGGTGAACTTATAATGGAAGTCGAACGTGGGAGTCAGGTTGGTGACATTGCGTATGGTGTCGACATAGATGCCTCGATAGTCCTGGATGAAGTTCGAGTGCTGGGGCTGTACGAGGAAACCAATGTTGTAGTCGTATTTCTCCTGATAATGTCGCAAGGTGAGTCGGATATTGTGCGTGTAGTTCTTATACTCGGAATAGCGACTGAGATTCCTGTCGAGATAGCCATCGAGAGGTGAGAGGTCGTCAATCCAAGGGGTCCATTCGCGGTATTCGGGAGCAATGCCTGCAAAAGGATTCTGAGGCAGAAGACTGAAGTCGTAAGTCTGGCGGTCACTCTTGTTCTGATTGTATCGCAACTCGTAGTTGGCTTGCAAATGTGCACCATTCCAAAGCGGTTCGCTATAATTGGCGCTGAGCACGTAACCCTGATTGTCCGATGGTGTAGTGTTGTAGCGGGCAGTAAAATAGGTGGAATCCTCGCCTGCAATGTTTTTCACACGGAACAAATGAACCTCGTTGTTAGAGGTGTTGCGGTTCTTGCTGTCGCCCATGCTACCTTCTACACGCAAAGTGATGTTACGGCCTCTTGGGTTCAAGCGACGATACAACTGCAACATGGCCCAAGCGTTCTTGTTCTCGCCGTAGGAGAGGCTGGCGCTTTGGTTGTGGTTGACGAGATAGGGAGACAATGAGGTTAACGATCCTAACGGGTCTTCGGTATAGAGA
The DNA here is from genome assembly GCA_017557405.1 of Prevotella sp. Lineage (GTDB taxonomy): Bacteria > Bacteroidota > Bacteroidia > Bacteroidales > Bacteroidaceae > Prevotella. The sequence goes on along the minus strand of JAFYYV010000001.1, from coordinate 158,728 downwards.
TACGGATCCTCCGAGAACGTGGCGCTAGCAGATGTTGAAATACCATCGTTGGTGCCAAGGCTGCCGTTGGCGCGCAGCAAGATGTTCGTCAGCGTATCGGGCTTCCATTCTACGCGCATGTTTCCGTTCCAGTTGTTACTACGCGAGAGACTCTTCGATCGACTATTCGAGAAGGTGCGATAATCTTGGCTATAGAAGTTCTCACTGGCGTTCTCGTTTTCGTTGTCGCCGTCACGATGATTCCAACGCACAGAGGCATCAATCTTCAGTTTTTTGCCATCATCATAGTTCAGGTTAGTACCCAACATCTTCCGTGCGTTCAATCCGCGTCGGTTCCACCATCCTGCATTCTCTTCCTTATTGTTCAGATTGCCCATCAACACGAAGCGCGTCTTGTCCGTAAAGCTGCTACCCATACCGCGCGAAGCATAGCGATGTTTGGTGCCTCCAGCGAGATCGAGGTTGGTCATATAACCGCGGTTCATACCCTTTTTAATCGTGAAGTCGAGCACAGTTTCCTTGTTACCGTCCTCAATGCCGGTGATACGGGCTTGATCGCTTTGCTGGTCGTAGAATTTCACATTCTGAATGATGGAAACGGGTAGGTTTTTCAATGCCGTCTCTACGTCGCCTAGCATGAACTCTTTTCCATCGAGCAGGATCTTCTGCACCACCTTTCCGTTGACGGTGATGTTACCATCCTCATCGACCTCGGCACCAGGCATTCGTTTGATGAGTTCTTCGATAGGCGACCCCTCAGGCGTGCGGAAGGCGTCTGGATTATAAACCAGCGTGTCTTTTCTTACAATCACTTGTGCTGCTCGTCCCGTAACAACGGTCTCCTTCAGCATGACGGCGTCGGGCGACATCAATAGGTTACCCAAATCCTGACTTTGGTTGCGTCGTAGTGTAACCTCACGTTCTATCGGTTGGAATCCTATCGATGAAATCTTCAGTCGGTAGATGCCATTCGCAGGTGCTTCGACTGAGAAATTACCGCGCAAATCGGTTATGGAGCCGCCAACGAACGTACTATCCTTCGAACGGAACAGTTGCACAGTAGCTTGCGCTATCGCTTCTTTCAATTCAGCATCCTGTACGGTTCCGCTGACGGTCAGACCTCTGTCTTCATCATTTTGCGCTTGAACGACAAGAGTGGACAGAAGCCAGAAGGCACATATAAGTGTGAAATATCGCATAAAAACAATAGAAATAGTGCTTTATTATCCTCTTGCCATTTTGTAGATGGCTTCCATATCATCAGCCTTGAGCACTTTCAGGCAACCACAGGTAGCAGTATAGTTGCGGCTGCATTTGCGGGTCATTTCCTTGATTTCATCATCGGTGATGTCGCGGCCAATGAGTTCGCGGATGTTGGTGGGCATTCCGATGGCGTGGTAGAAGCGTTCCATCGCCTCGATGCCTTTGAGAGCAGTGCCTTCGGGATCTGCGAAATCGTTAGGAACATCCATCACGTTGACGGCAAAGCGAACAAATCGGCTCAAGTTCTCGTGCATCACATAGCGAGCCCAACTCGGCCAGATGGCGGCAAGGCCGGCTCCATGCGTCACGTCGAACATACCACTCAGTTCATGTTCCAACTGATGCGTGGCCCAGTCATCGCTGATACCGCAGCCTGTCAATCCGTTGTGAGCTAAACTGCCACCCCACATGATTTGCGCACGCTGTCGATAGTCCTCGGGGGTGCGCAGCACATCGAACACGGCAGTCTTCATGCGGCGCATCACCGTTTCAGCCAAGTCGGTGGTCAAATCCATATCATCGTCCTTGGTGAAATAACGTTCCATTGTGTGCATGATCATGTCGGTCACGCCAGCTGCCGTTTGGTAAGGAGGTAGGGTGAATGTGCGGCGTGGATTCATGATGGCGAACTTGGGGCGCGACAAATCGTTGGAATAACCCAGCTTGACATCGCCATCCTCATTGGTAATGACACTTGACTCGCTCATCTCGCTACCAGCAGCGGGGATGGTCAACACTGCTGCCAATGGCAACATTGCCGTTGGTACAGCCTTGCCCAGATAGATGTCCCACACGTTACCGCTGAAGCAGACACCATAGGCAATGCACTTCGCAGAGTCGATGACACTTCCGCCACCCACAGCAAGGATGAAATCTATATTCTCCTTACGGCACAGTTCGATACCTTTTTGGGCCAGCGAGAGCCTTGGATTGGGCACTACGCCACCTAGCTTAACAAAATCCACACCACCTTCGTTGAGCAAGCCACAAACCTTGTCAAGTAGCCCAGAACGTATGGCGCTTTGTCCACCATAATGTACCAGCACTTTTGTGCCACCATATTTCTTAATTAGACGAGCCACTTGCTCCTCTGATTGTTTACCGAACACCACTTCCGTCGGTGCATAGTAAATAAAGTCTTTCATTGTCTTATTTAGTTAATGATTTTTTTGTTTGTTCTTGTGCTTCGATGACTCGATCACACCACGCGTCGAATTCGGGGTCTTCTATTTGCAGTTCAGGATGGGCCAGCAAATAGGCGACACAACGACATACACCCTCATCGAAACGAGTAGTGGCTTGGAAACCAGGAACAGCACGCTTCAGTTTGCTGCAGTTGAAGATGACGGTAACAGATTTGTCTCCCAAAAGATTGCCAGTGAAGTCGTATGACTTAGGTGCTACAGCAGCGAGAAACTCCGAAGCGACATAGTAAGGACGAAACTCTACTCCTAGCGCATTTGCCACACACTGATAGATTTGATTCCAAGTCAACGACTCGTCGCTCATTATTTGGAACGCTTCGCCAATGGTCTTCGGATTACCCAACAGACCGATGAAACCACGTGCAAAGTCTTCGTTCCATGTCAATGTCCAAAGCGAACTTCCATCGCCATGTACCAACACGGGTTTGCCCTCCATCATGCGTTTCAGAACCTGCCAACTGCCTTTCAGGCCATGTACGCTCACAGGCACACCACGCTCACAATAGGTATGGCTGGGGCGCACGATGGTGACGGGGAAACTATTCTCTCGATACTCATGCATCAGCAGTTCCTCGCATGCAATCTTGTTGCGGGAGTATTCCCAATAAGGATTGGCGAGCGTAGTACCTTCGGTTATCATATGACTGGCAGCTGGTTTGTTGTAAGCAGATGCCGAACTAATATATACGTATTGGCGGGTGCGCCCTTTGAAAAGTCGAATGTCACGCTCAACTTGTGAAGGCAAAAAGCCGATGAACTCGCAGACAGCATCGAATTGTTCGTTGCCAAGCAGACGAAGCACTTCGTTTTCGTTGTCGATGTCTGTAATGACTTGTTTCACGTTGCTTGGCACCTCGTCCTTGTGATTTCCGCGGTTCAACAGCCATAGGTCGTGGTCGCTTGCTGCCAACTGACGGGTGATAGCACTGCTGATGGTGCCGGTTCCACCTATAATTAGTATTTTCATAGTCGTATGTTATTTGATGATTGTACCTTGATTGAGTGGTAGATTGTTAGACGAACCACCAACGAGCACGTTGAGGTTACCAGGTTCGAGCATCCAAGTCTGGGCTGCCTCATCCCAATGGCAGAGGTCGGAGCGACGAATAGGAATAGTTACTGTCTTCCGTTCACCTGCTTTCAAGGCGATGCGTTGGAATCCTTTGAGTTCCTTGGTTGGCCGTTCGATGCGAGATGCAGGACGGGAGACATACACTTGTGCCACCTCTTCAGCATCTATTGAGGAGTTGTTGGCGAGCGTAAAACGTACATCAAACCCTTCTACTGTGGGTTGCACCTTCAAATCGCTGTATTGGAATTGTGCGTAAGAGAGACCAAATCCAAAAGGATAGGCTACGGAAACCTGCTTCGTATCGTACCAGCGATAACCAACGAGACTCTCCTCAGTGTAGTTAGCAACAGGTTGGACGCCCATGCCTCTTCTCTCACGAACAGCATTATTTCCATTATTCACCAGCCCCACAAAGATATCTCCTTGGTTGTTCTCGGCTTTCTGAGGATAACTTCCCATGGCGTAGGCTGGCACATCTTCCAACTTTTTAGGCCAAGTCATAGGTAGTTTGCCCGATGGTGAAATCTTGCCTGTGAGCACTTCGGCCAGCGCTTGACCACCCATCGAGCCGTTGAACCACGAAACCAACAAGGCGCTTGACACTTCGCTGACAGTGCTGACATCGACAGGGCCGCCAGCCACTATGACTGTTACAAGCCGCTTGTTTGCCTTGGCGAGGGCTACAGCCAACTCGTCTTGTCCTGAGGGTAGCGTGATACTCTTACGGTCAGAACCTTCCGTTTCCACCTCGCGGTTGTCGCCAGCAAAGAAAATGACGAGGTCAGCTTTCTTGGCTACTTTCACAGCCTCGGCCATCAACTGTTGGTCGGCGGGTTGCTGTGGACTCTGACGCTTGTTGCGACTGGCATTGTCGAAGCTCTTGTAGCCAGGAACGTATGTCAATTGGACATTATTTCCTAAAGCGGCCTGTAGACCTTCGAGAGGCGTAATCTCACAACGTGTTTTCACTCCTGCGCCAACACCACCAAGCGCCATCTTTGTTATCGCATTCTCACCGATGATGGCAATGTTTCGAATGCGCTTCGTATCAATGGGTAGCAAGGCCAATTCTTCTTTCTTCGTTCTTAATGCTTCATTTTTGAGCAACACTATCGACCGTCTCGCCACCTCCAAAGCCGTCATCATCTCTTCTGGATTGCCAACGGGTTTCTTGTTTGCTTCTTCCTTGGCGATGGGTTTCACAGTTAGTCTCACACGTAAAATCTCACGGACACGCTGGTCAATGACGGCTTCGCTGACTTTGCCGGCTTTCACGGAGTCGAGTAAAGCCTTTCCCATGAATCGGCTGCCAGGCATCTCGACGTTCATACCCGCTGTGACAGCATCAACAGTGGAGTGGACACCACCCCAATCGCTGATGACCATACCTGGAAAACCCCATTGCTGACGTAGCACCGTGTTGAGCAGATGCTCGTTCTCCGAGCACCACCGCCCGTTCACTTTGTTATAAGCGGCCATTATACCCCAAGCATCACCCTCGCACACAGCCATTTCGAATGGTCGTAGGTAAATCTCGTGCATGGCACGGTCGCAGATGCGTACATCCACCGTGCCGCGAAAGTCCTCTTGGTTGTTCAGCGCATAATGCTTCAGACATACCGCAGTACCATCATCCTGCGCCCCTCGTGTATAGGCCACAGCGAGCATACCGCTCAGCAGTGGGTCCTCGCTCAGATATTCGTAGGTTCGTCCTCCTGTCGGGAAGCGTTGTATGTTGATGGCAGGTCCGAGAATCATATCTTTTCCACGCAATCGTGCTTCGCGACTCATGCTATGTCCGTAGGCATACGCCCAGTCGGTACTCCAAGTGGCGGCAAGTGCCGAACCAGTGGGAAAGAACGTGGCCGAGTCAGTGGTCAGATGGGCGGAGTTCCATGAGTGAGGTTCCATCTCTTCACGAATGCCAAAAGGTCCGTCGGCATATTCTACATCGGCAATGCCTAGTCGTGGGATACCTTCCGATGAAAACATGTTCTTACCATGTAGCATTCCGACCTTTTCCTCGAGTGTCATTTCACGGATAATGTCGTCGATTTGCTGCTCGTGTCCCAACAAATCTGTGGGGTATGACTGTGCCCCTGCAGGGCTGAAAGATAAATGACAAAAGATAAGTGTCAGGCCTATCAGATGTCGTTTGGATGGTTTGGTCATCATAATCATCATTTCATTTTGTATTTAATAACCTAGTCCGATGTAACTATGGGCTGCAAGGTTCACGTCGAACACAGTCTGACCTTCTTTATAGGGGGCATAACGGTGGTTGTTGATTGTGACCTCGGCCGGTTTTAGTTCCTTGTTGGTGAGCAAGTAGCGTAGACTATTGACCTTGGCATTGATTACCACACGCAACGTGACAGGATTGTCGTTGAAGTTCTCAACCACAAGTGTCTTGTTGTCATAGGGGAACAATGCCACCTTCGATGGTCCCTCGATGTATGCGCCTACGTCCTTGCTCATAGTGCGTCGAATGACGTTTAGCGCGTTGGCAGGATAGTCGTAGAGGTTACCAAAGTCGTCGGGAATGGTGAGCACGTAGAGCGTACCCTTTGAATAGGTGTCGCGCAGCAGGATAGGATATCCTGAAACACCACCAGTGAGCGGACGACCCGCACTGACCACCTCCCAAGCGTCGTTGGTAAAGTACTTGACCTGCGGGATGATGAACTCACGTGGTGACTTACCGTACCAACCGAAGTCATTGATAATGGCCTTCAGATCGCCACAATATAGTTCACAAATGTCGGCAAGAGGCTCACGAATGGCCTTGAGGAGACCAGTGGTGATGATGACATCACCGCCTTTGCGAAGCTGTCCTTTGATTTTCTCCACAATCTGAGGATCTTTGGCGGCCTGCTCGGTGAGCAGAATCTGCTGGCGACCGTCCTGCCATTGCGGATACATGTCCATTGGAAGACCAATCATGCCGAGGTAGTTCTGCAAAAAGTCTTCGCCAGAAGAGTGATAGGGTTTGTAGGAGACGAGGCCGATGGGGTTGCCCAATTTTCCTATCAGTTTGTCGGTTTCGTGCAGTGTTACGTGGGCAAAGCGAGCCATCGTTGTCGGTGTGATGGTCTTCCCGTTTTTAGTGAATGGTTTTACCATCTCATCGTAGCGGAAACTATTGCCACCAGCCGACTGCCAGCGGCCACGCATGCCTGGAGTAATCGTCACTTCGGCCAACTGCATATAGTTCCAAAGGATTATTTCAGGTGTCTTCGACAGTATGGTCAGGTGCAATTGCTCGGCGTAACGGTCCATGCTCATGTTGATGCCGCCAGCATCTACCCATCCGCCACCATTTTTTCCTGGGGCGATATTGTCGAAATAGCGCACGACATTATAACTTAGATAGTTCTGCAGGTGCTGCGCTGAGGCGGGGTCGCGGGTTTCCGTGCCTGTCCAAAGACCATCGAAGTAGATAGGTTCTTCTTCAAGGTTGAAACCAAGTCCATGGAAGTGATCATACCAGTTGGGATATTTGATGATGACCTTCACCTTGGGATTGACAGCCTTGGCGGGGTTCACCACCAGTTCACGACCAGCATCGGCCATCAGCCGTAGGCGATATTCCGTCCAACTCTTGCCACTACGTTCTTTGGCGGCAATCTCATCATCATTCTTCAGGTCGATGAAGAAGAAATCATCGAGGATGAAATCGTCGAAATGTTTGGCAGTGAATTCCGCCACTTGTTTGACCTGTTGCCGTTCGTTTTCGCGAGCGTAGCTGTAGGTCTCGAAGTCGGTGGGTTCCGAGCGAGTATAGGTAATGCCACCGCCCACCTCTAGTCCTTTTGAGAGGAAGAACTTCTTTACTTTCGTGAGCGTCTTTTCGGGCACAGTGAAGGCATCGCGATGGGTCTCGATGTAGATTTTGTCGAGATCGACCTGGCTGCTCACCGTCTCCCATGTGGATTTCAAAAATTGCTCGTCCTCCATTCGTGCCACATCTTGTGCTCGAATGTAAGTAGACACTTTGAAATTTTGATAGTGCCCCGCTTGGACAGGCAGAGTGGTAATGGCGACGATAGCCATTAATAAGATTATTCTTAAAGACTTGTAGACCATACTTTTGTCAGGTTTTATGTGTTACTATTTTTGTTTTTTCAAATAGTCAGATGGTGTTTCACCATAAACGAGCTTGAAATAGTGAGCGAACTGCTTGGGTGAAAGCCCCACCTTGTCGGCAACCTCTGAAATGTTAGAGCGACCTTGTTGGAGCAGACTTTTTCCTCGCTTGAGCTTAATGATGCGCATCATTTCCAACGGAGGCTTGCCCGTGATGGCCATCAGTTTTTTATAGAGATGTCCGCGTGTCATTCCCACATCGCTACTGAGTTGGGCTACAGAATAATCAGCGTTAGAGATGTTGGCCTCGATTCGTGCGATGACATTGCTAATAAGTTCCTCGTCAAGAGAGCTGACCGTGATTTCACTAGGTTTGATTTCTATTCCTGTTGCGATGCTCTTATGTACATTTTGAGACCATTCCATTATCTTGCGGATACGGAGTTTGAGTACGGCAAGACTGAAAGGTTTTGTGATATAGTCCGCGACACCTTCTTCTAGTCCAGCAACAATGTTTTCTTCGCCACTTTTTGCGGTAAGCAAGATGACGGGAATATGGGAATAATTAATGTTATTCTTGATTCTGCGGAATAGTTCAATACCATCCATCACGGGCATCATGACGTCGCTGACAATGATGCTTACCCTATCAGTCTTTGCCAAAAGGCGGAGAGCCTCGCGTCCGTTCTCGGCCACCAACACTTGATATTCGTCATCAAGACTGCGTTGGAGGAACTGGCGTGCATCGATGTTATCGTCGACCACAAGGATAATAGGTTTTTCGTATGTGCCGTCTACGGCATTCACCTCTTCATAGATGGTATCAGCTTTGGTGGTTGGCAGTTCTTCATCATCGACATTTATAGTCTCCGACAATGGCAGTTTCACGGTGAAAATAGTGCCCTGGGGCTTGTTGTCTGCGACAGAAATGCTTCCGCCCATCATGTCAACATATTGTTTGACAATGTGCAGTCCAAGGCCACTTCCCTCCTGCTCTTGTCCATGCGTTTCCTGTACAAAACGATCGAATATGTGCCGCTTGTCGTTCACGCCAATACCTGTGTCGGCAATGCTAAGCAGCAACTCAGAAGAGTTGGACAATGGTGAAGGCTCTGAATCATTGTCTTGCAAGTGATTAGAAGTCGAGTGGTCGAGTGGTCGAATGGCTAATGATACTGTTACAGCTCCATTTTCCGTGTTGTATTTAAAGGCATTTGAAAGGAGATTAGAGATGATGCGGCGCAGTTTGTTCTCATCGAAGGCAGCCTCGATGGACGAGGTGGGCAGTTGCAGCATCAGTTTGATTTGCTTGCGTGTGGCAAGATAAGAAAAGCCCTGCACCGTCTGCCTTACAAAGTTCAACACATCGCCATGCTTGAGATTCAGTTTTTCCCTTCCTTCATCAAGACGGCGGAAGTCGAGCAATTGCAACACAAGGTCGTAGAGTTGCCGAGCATTCCGCCAAGCCACCTCCACCTCGGTGCGAATGGAAGCTGGCAGACTGAACGAACGAATCTTTTCTAATGGGGCGACAACTAGTGTGAGAGGTGTCTTAAGGTCGTGGCTGATATTAGTAAAGAATCGAATTTTCTCCTCTTCCATCTCATATTTCTCCAGATTCATCTCCAGTTGCCTGATGGCCAATTGGCGTTTTTGTCGGAGTCGTACAGAGCGGAAGATGAGGCCTACGGCCGTGGCTAGCAGGAGTAAATAGAAGAGCAAGGCAGGCCACGACAACCACAAGGGCGGCTGCACCTTGATAGTCAGTTCTGCGATTTCGCTTTCTGCCACCCCAGGCAGTTCAGCCTTCACCTGAAGGATGTGGGTACCAGGCATCAATGAGGCAAAATACAAGTGATTGTCAGGCGCTCTTTCCCATTCCTTCTCGCCTTTGAATCGATAAAGATATTTGATTTTCCGGTCGAGCGCAGGCAGCATGGCTGAAACGAAGATAGTGGGTCGCTCGTTGTGACGGATAGTGAGATTCGCGAGCGAGTGATTCGTGCTGCTTTGTCCATTGATGCGGAAATCGGTGAATCGCACCTGGAGTCTAGGCGTGTGAATCATCATGTTTTCAGGTTGAATGCTCACATAACCTGTGAAACAGCCCAACAAAGCGGAACCATCTTTGGCCGTCAGCGCAGCATTGTTCGAGAAGATGATGCCTTGCAGGCCATCGGTGTCGAAGAAAGGATTGCATTTGTATTCGCATTGGTTGTCGTCAGTCTTTTTCACGGAGATACAGGTCAGACCATTGTCGGTGGTTGCCCAAACGTATGCCCCACCTGGATAAACCGCCTTTGCTAGTGCTCTCACCACAGGATGCGACAAGCCTTGCTCGGTGCTTAGATGTGTGACTCCGTTATTCAAAGGGCTGTAAATCCAAATGCCATCTCTGCTTCCAATCCACAACTTGCCTTGATGACACACTATCAGCGAGTAGATATACATACCTTTCAATCCGTCGATGGCTTTGATGTCGACAAAATTGTCACGATTGCAGTCATAGGCCGATACACCTTGCGATGTTCCTATGTATATAATGTTGTGAAGAGAGTCGCAGGCCAAACACAGCACACCATCTGATAGGAGCGATGAGTTCTCAGTAGTAAAATTGACGGTATTCCCGTCTGCATCAATTCTCACCACGCCTCGGTCGACTGTTGCCACCCATAGATTCCCATGCAAGTCGGGGGTGATGGCTTTGACGTATTTTATGCTGGTCACGTCTCGCCACATTGGTACAAGGCGATGACCATCGAATCGGGCAATACCGCTCCCGTAAGTACCCACCAACACCGAACCATCTTTTTGTTGGGCGAGCGCTGTCACCAGTCCGCCTGTCGTTCCCTCGTACGTGGAGGAGTAGGGCGGTACGGAGAACATCGTGACGTTGCCAGTTGGTGTCTTCCTCATGAGTCCACCACCATCGAATCCTATCCACAGGTTGCCTTCGTTGTCCTCGAGCAGCGAGGTCACGTCTTCGCTATTACCCGTAGGTACGAAAACGAAGTGTGGAATGTTCCTGTCGGAGAAAACTACACCTAGTTTCGCTGACCCCACCCATATCGTATTGTTGTTGTCAAGAAAGATGCTTGTAATATGGCTATTGCGTGACTCGAAGGCATTCATCCGCGCCACGGGATTCAGAGTCAGGCCGTCATCCGCCAATCGCGTTAGCACGTGAATACCGTCATCCTCAGTACCCACCCATAGCTGGCCATCATTATCCTCAGTAATGGTGTTCACCAGCGGGTTGCCCATCTGCTTTACAGGCATCGCCTGTCGCCACAGCTGCTGTCCTTGGGGCAGACACCATACAGCAGAGGCCGGTGCATGCGAATTGTAGGCCCACAGCGTCATCTTGCTGTCGAGGAACACCCGGCTATCGCGAGTGAACGTCAGTTCGGGCGGTTGTGCCACCAGCAATAACTGATGTTTGTCCAATGCCACCTCATAGACACTGCATTTCTTTGTTACTACCAACGTTTTTCCGTTGCGCGACACGATGTGGACGATGGGTGAAGGGTTGAAATACTCTATGCGATGTAGGCGCGATTGCGTGAAGTCATATAGGTATAGTTCTCTTTCAGTGGCTACCCATAGGTTGTGATGATCGTCTACATAGAGCAGACTGGGTGCGCCTTTGATGCCAAGTTGCGACAACCGCTCAAGACCGTCCTTACTCCACGTATTGTGTTGTCGGTCGTAGGTGAAACCTTCACCACCGCAAGACATCCACAGCGTTCGATCAGCAGTCTCGCATACCCATGCCACATTGTCGTTTTGCGCGCCAACCTCCACGGGTTGGTAGTTCACGAAGCGGTAGCCATCGAAGCGGCTGACACCGTTGATGGTAGCAAACCACACGAATCCATAGCTGTCGGTCGATATATGACGCACAAAATTGTCGGCCAACCCATTTTTCACGTTCAGCGTGCGGAAATGGCTAGTTCCCAAGGGCATACCAGCCCGTGCCACCCATATTGGCAGCAGCGACAAAAGAGTGCAACTAAGGACCATGCTAAAGGCATGGATTGCCCAGTGTGTCAGCGAGCGACGCGTTGTCATTGGTTTTTAGTCTTTGTTTTCTGCAAATATAACAAAAATAGTCGGGTACCCTCCTTTGTCAGCATCCTTTTTCGCCCATCAATAGTGATTTTTAACGTTTTGCCCTACCAAATGTATCCTTTTTGCTCCCGATTGTATTGTGGATACAAAACGGCCGTCATCGAATACAAAACAACGCGGTGTTTTCCGTCTCTTTCTGTATCTTTGCAAACACAATGCAACCAAAACAAAAACTTTAATATATTTAATGGTTAGTTCCATAAACAATTGCTGATAGCTAAATTCATAAAGTAATTTAATTAGTTAGAGATTATAGAACTGAACTAGATGACCCGATTGACAATTGAAGGATTTGTGATAAATCGTAGTCTGTTGGAAATCGGTCAAAGAAAGGATTTGATAGTGAATGTCAAATCCTCTTTTTTTGTATATACTATTTGTTCCTAAACATTAAAATTGTCAAAGGCCACAAATGACGTTGTCAAAGACCATCAATGACACGGTCAAAGCTATGCAATGAGGAGATCAAAGACCACAAATGACAAGGTCAAAGATGGTCTTTGACAACGCTTCTTTTTTTCCACAAAGAAGATGGATATGAGAACGAACAGCGAACGAACAGTTGAACAGTTTTCTTTTTTGCGTGCGCGAAACTTTTATTATTATATATTATATAATAATAATCTTCTATTGCAGTTTCACACACAAAAACTGTTCAACTGTTCGTTCGTTCGCGTGTAGCGATTACACTTTAGTTTAGAAATTCACATTCACACCACCCATAAACGTAGCACGTGGCATGGGATAGCCGAGATTGATTTCGTATTTCTGAGCAAGAAGGTTCTCGCCACGAACCCACAGCGTGATGCTGTTTGTCAGTTGATAGTTGACGGTGGCGTTGAGCAGGCAGAAGTCTTCTTTCTTCTCGTTTTCACCAATGGCGGTGTAAAGTCCGTTGATATATTGCAGACCTGCTATCACGTTCCAACGGTCTTGACGATAGTTCACGCCCAGCATACCCTTGTATTCGGGGGCTGCAATGACAGGATTCTCCATATGGAGCAGAGAATGATTCGTGAAGAGCGACCAACGGGGGTTGATGCTGTATTGTGCCTCGAACTCAGCACCATAGTTCTCAATCTCGCCCGTATTGACGTTCTTGCGATTCACGGTCTGAATCATGTTGTCGCCTTTGATGTAGAAGAGGTTCATGCCGTAGGAGAACTGCCCTAGACGATGACGCCATGATAACTCATAGTTCCAAAGACGCTCAGGTTCCAATTCCTCGTTCGATGGGGGATAGAGATACATCTCGCGCATCGTGGGATTGCGGAATCCCTTGCTGGCCATCAATTTGATTTCGCCCGATGAGATGGGCCGCACAACAATACCCGCCTGCGGAATCCATTCAGAACCTGTAATGCTGTGGTGGTCGAAGCGAAGTCCAGCATCAATGGTCATCCACGACAAGAGGTCCTGACGAACATCGATGTAACCAGCCACCTCGTTGCGATGGCTTCTGCCACTCTGCTTGTTCGGCGTTTCGAGCACTTCGCCCGTTTCCTTCGAGGTGTAGTAGGCGTTACCATAGATGTGTTGGTAGTCGAAGCCGACAGTCAGTCGGTTGCCCTCGAAGAGTCGTGCGCTTTGATACAATGACACGCCTGTCAGAGCGTCTTTCGAGCGGAAGAAGCGCTGTGTAGGTTTCGATGGGTCGGCTGTACCATCATCAATCTTGTGGCGTCCGAAGTTCGAATAAACACTCAGTGCACCATTGGTGTTGTTGTAGTGGTTCTCAAGAGCCGCAGAGACCATACCACGCGTAATCCATTGGTCGGCATCGTACAATGGCGATGTCTCGGCTCCTGGGTAAGAGGCATTGAAACGGGTGATGTCAGCATCGACATAGGTGTTCCAATTATCTGTCAGGTCGTAGCCAAGTTTCATATAGCCACCATATTGCTCGAAACCCATGCGTGGGCGGTGGTTGTCGGTGCGCTCATATTGTGCTGCGACAGTGCTGCTGAACTTTCCGCTTCGCACTTGATTCGAGGCTTCTGTTTGAACGGTTCCGTAGCTGCCTGCACCAAGGTTGATGCTGGTCTTTACACCGTCTTCGTGCATCGAACGGGTAACGATGTTCAGCACACCGCCCATAGCATTTGAACCGTAGAGCACCGAGGCTGGGCCACGTAGCACCTCTACACGATCGGCCATTAGCGTCTGGTAGCTGTCAGCGATGGGGTGACCATAGATGCCTTGATATTGCGGATGTCCATCAATCAGTACAAGCAATTGTCCTGCACCGCCCGTAATACCACGTAGGTTGATGCCACCAGCTGCACCTGTTGATACACCATAACCCATCATCGAGCGAGAGGTGACAAAGAGTCCCGGCACCATTTGCATCGCTGTGGGCAGGATACTTGTCTGATGTTGCTCGGTCAGAGTCTTGCGATCAATGACATTTACTGTCATAGGAAGATGGCGCACGTCAACAGCATTGCGTGTACCTGTTACCACTACTTCATCTATATCACCTTCTAGGGCTTCGTTTTCTTGTGCTTGAACGGTCATTGCCGTAAAAGCTAAAAGCATGATAGAAAAAAACTTTTTCAATTTTTTTTTATGTTAATGTTTTACTGATGTTGTTACTTTTTCCCGTTAACGATATTTTTCAACGCAGAGCCAAAGATGATGTACTGGGTGTTGCCTGCGATGGTTCCTTCGTTCTGTCCCCAAAGGAAAGGCCAATCATCAAAGTTCTCGAAATGGTCGGGTTGGCGGAAGAGCAATCCGGGAGCTACGTTGCCAGGAATGAACGAGAAGTCGGCACGGTTGTTTCCATAGAACACTTGCTTTGGGCGGGTGGCACCAACGACGGCCACGAACGAATAGTTGTGGTAGGGATGGCAACCATAGAGCCAGTTGCTGACACGATAGATTTCATCTTTGCTGACGATGTCGGGGAAGTAGATGTGGGCGTAGTTGACAGTGATACCGAAATTGAGAACGGCATTAACACCAGCCCAGTTGCCAAGACCGATGGGCACACCATAAGGGTTCTGCTCGTCGAAGTGCTTGATATAAGTCTCGTATTTCTCCACATACGGACGGAGTTGCTGTTTGTAAGCCTCGTCCATATAGGGAACTGCATCAAGAGCGGTCTGCATGGTGTTGGCCACATTACGATCGAGGGCATTCCATATCTGCTGTTGGAATTGCTCAAGATATTGTTTTTCTTTGGTGGCTGCATAGAGCTGCAGGTTGGTACCAAGGTCTCCACGATTGTTGCGTGGACGTGCCTGACGACGGCGGTTGGCATTGTTGTTCGCCGTAGAAGCATTATCGTTGTCATTGCTTCCCGTGAGCCAGTTGGCATCGGCTTGTGCCTGTGCGTCAACACGTGGGTCACGACGTAGGTTCATCAGTTCAGTGGCCTCTTGCATCAGTCGCTTCGACTGAGTGAGTGCACGTTGGGCCAAGTCGTCGTTATAGCCAGCGAGGGCTCGGCTGGCTGCGGCAAACATCGTGGCGGCTTGGAAGTCGAGGTTCGGATTCCGCGTGGTGAAAGCCCACATGTCGTCGGGTGTACCACTTCGTTTGCCGTCTGCACTCACCTCATAGGGTTTCAACGACGGGTCGTAATGCAAACCATCGGTAATACTGGCAGCATCGCCGAGGTGGTGGTAGTTGTCGAGGATGGAGTTGGAGAGCGTTGAGGCCATGTGGCCAATCTGCTCGGCTTGTGCCACGAGATTTAGCGTACCATGTTCGATGAATTGGAGAACATCGGGCACTCCGTCAGGACGATGCAGGTCGACATAGCGTTGCTGTTGGCTGACAAAAGTCTCATCGCGTTGAGGCTTGAAGAGTTCCCACGTGCGAATGAAATTCTGAACAACGCTGATGTTAGAACCAGTCTCGATGTCGAAGTCGCCAGCATCGAAGAAACCACCGACATTCAAGCCCGGGATGAGTTCGTAGGGCTTGTATTTCGTGTCAGTCTGTGCACCCTGACGATGTAAGTCAAAGTGGTCGCTTTCAGGTGCTTGGAGGTAACCTTCCTTGAAAGGCTCACCGTGCCACGTGCGGTATCCTTCGTTCACGTACATGTGGTTCATGTGGATGGGCACCCACACGTCAGTCGTTGCATCTGTGATTTTGTCATAGACGTGCTCATCGATGAGGAAGTCGTTGGTACGAGTCTTGCCGTATTGGATGTAATAAACGCCAGGCTGACGCACCGATGAGAAGTCGAACTTCACATAGTTGTATTTGAAGTACGGTCCCCACGATTTGATGTTGCCCGTGAAGGCCTGCTCTGTGGTGCCGTCTTCACGAATACGCATGAGGGAGGCGCTAGTCAGCGGAGTGTCGGTCTTGTCTAGTTCGATGACGGCCACCTTCGGTTGCTCGGGCGTGTAGCCAATCTGAGAGAATCCGATGTTCGGCTCACGAATCCAGCCGGGGATGGCATGAGGTTCGACAGTCCATGTGATGACCTTTCCTGTCTTTCCTTTCGGAAGCACACTGCGCAGCACGAACCAACCATTCTGAGCCAACATCCGACCGTCGTAGAGTTTCAACTCGGCGTCGTCGCAGCTAATGGTAATCATGTGTTCGGGGTCGTCAGTAGCCATCACGATACGATGGCCAGTCTCCAAGGGCAGTGGGTCGATGAAACGATCCGTTCCGCGGTCGTCGTAGGTCTTGAAACCCTTGAACTGACGGGGTTTCTCGCTATTCGGACGGGTGATGGTCTGACTAGTAGCGTAACGAGGGAAACGATTCAAACGACCGTCCATAATGAATGTCTTCAACCAATATTTCGAAGGAAGGAATTCGAGGTTGAAACCAGCCTCGCCAGCGAGTTTCTCAGGTACGGGTTTGTCCAAATAAACGGCAATCTCCACCGCCTTGCCCTTCGCTGTCACCACCGCGCGGCTGTCGAAGTCGTAATCGTCGTAGCGCATTGTTACTTCGATACTACCGTTCTCTTTGTCGACCTTACGGCTCGTCATCTTGGGCACAAGATCCCATTGCTCGGGTGTGTTGTTCAAGCGAACAGCACCACCCTGTACCGAGCGCACACCATGTTGGATGATTTCAATGCCCGAGTTCTTCTCGTCGTTGAAACCTCCGTTGAAACTGTTGCTGAAAACCAGCACGTTGACTCCTTGCCGTTCGAAGTATTCAAGGTCGTTCAGTTTCAAATCCTGCGCTTGACAAAGGGCGGCAGACGCCAACGCCAAAGAAATGAATAGTCGTTTCATTTTTGTTTAGTTGCTTGGTTAGTCTTTGTCCATTGGATAGCAAACGTCCCACTTCCGTCGCAGGCCGTCCATGAGTCGCATGATGTAGAGCGTTTCTTCGTGCGGCATCTCGCGAGGTTCCAAGAGACCTTTGAGGAGAGCCTCGCGACAAGCGAGGAATTGGTATTCGTAGCCCGTGATTTGCTGGGGAACGTGGATGGTTTCGATGTAGGTGCGGTCGGGGCCGTTCACCGTGATCTTCTGCGGATTGTTGATGTTGTCGATGATGAGATTGCCTTCCGTGCCAGCAATGACGCCGATATTGTCGCCCACGCAGGAGGCACTCGACTGAAGGTTGCAGAGCACGCCGTTACTAAGCATGAGGCTGAAGGCGTTTGTCAGGTCCATACCCGTTTTGCTTCTCACGCATTGGCTCTCGATGTTCATAATGTCAGCGTTGAAGAACATCCGCACGAAGTTCAAGGCATAAACGCCGAGGTCGAGTAGGGCGCCGCCACAGAGGTCGGGGCGCATGATGCGAGGTTTCTCGCCCATCGAATAGCCCAGCGTGGCCGTCACAAGACGGGGCTCGCCTATGCGTCCGCTATCAATCAAATTGCGAACCATCTGAACAACAGGCTGATAGCGCGTCCAGATGGCCTCAGCCAAGAAAACCTTACGCTCGTGAGCAAGGTCGATGATTTCCTTTGCCTGCCGATAGTTCGCCATAAAGGCCTTCTCAACCAAGCAGGGTTTGCCGGCCAGCAGCGCTTGCTTCGTCACATCGAAATGATGGGAATGGGGCGTGCCTATATAGATGAGGTCGACCTCGTCATCAGCTATCAATTCGGCGTATGAACCATAAGCCTTCGGAATGTTCCACTTGGCAGCGAAAGCGTCTGCCGTTTCTTGCGCACGAGAACCCACAGCGAAAGCTTCTACTTCCGTCAGTCCGTTTAGGGTGATGGCTGCTTTCTCGGCAATCCATCCTGTGCCGATGATACCGACACGCATTGTCTTGTCTTGTTTCATGGTTTTCAGTTATAAGATACACGTACGCGTGGAAAGTTAAATCCGGCCGTTTTAGTGTTTTTGTGTTGATAGTATGAGTGTCGTATGGAATAGCAGAAGGGAGACACTTATCGCTTCAGAGCGATGTTGTAGTTGTAGTATTGCGTATTCCCCGTGATGTCTTCCACAACGCGCAGGAAAGGCGGAAACTTCACCTCCTCGTGGCGTTTGATGCCTTTTGTCTCAAGGATGATGAGGTTCGAGATGGGAGCGAGGAAGGAGTCGAGTTCGAAATACTGGCCTTTCCAGATGAAGCTCTTGCGCATTTTGTGGATAGTCTGCCGATAAGGGTCGGACTGTTGCAGAAGCGACTGATATAGTTTGTTGGTCACCTGGCGCTCTGTTTCCAGCTGTTCTTTGTCTGAAATCTTCTTCTTCGTGGTCAGCACATTGACGAACTTGCCGTTCCAACCTCTGCGGCGCAGACGCACTTCGCTTCCAGGCTCGGCCACCAGATAGGTCTGCGTAATGTCACTCTCAATGCAGTCGGGCATTTCGCCCACAATCTCAACGATGTATTTGCGCTCCTCCTCGATGGGTTGGGGCAACCCCAGCACACTACTGATTTCCTTGAGCACGCGGTTGAGTTTGGCGTTGAAATCGTCGTTGTTGTTGATGACGCGCAGATGGGAATGTCCTGTCCAAGCCTCAATAACGCGTTTGTCGAGCATACGAGCGATTTGCAACCCCTGCTCATCAGCCTTCTCGTTGCGGCTGGCGTTGTTGCTGGTAGTGTAGTATTGTTCGGCTCCGTCGGCGGCAGAAACCAAATGAAGCACGGCGTCGTATCGGTTGCCGTCGCGCAGTTCCTGAGTTGATGTTCCCACGTCTTTCGTGATTTTCTCCCACATCTCGGGCGTCATGTAGGCCGAAATGTCCATCGCTCCGCGGTCGCAGACGATGACGCATGGTTCGGAGCAGGTTTCGGCCATTCGCATGAACTTGTCTTCCAGCGCCAACTGCACTTCAAGAGTCGCTTTTTCGCCCTCGTAGAAGAAATCGGAGTTCTTCGTCAGATAGTCCATTCCGCTTTGCGTGAACATAGTGGGCACTTCGGGGATGGTGAACACTTTGTATCCACGACTTGAAAAATGCTCGATAACACGCACAAGTGCAGTTGTTTTGCCCGCGCAGGGTCCTCCAGTGAGCACGATTCGTTTGATTTCTTTCATAAGAATCTTCAGGTGTTGATAGGTATTGTTGGTTGCAAATATACAAAAAGTTTTTGAATCTAGCCTTGATTGGCAGGGAAAAAGTGTGGTAGCTTGTTTGATGGAGAGTTTGACAATATATCGTTTTGTCATGAAAATTCGTAGTTTTTAAGGCAAAAAACGGCAACAAATGCAACCAAATGTGTATTTGGTCGAAAAAACGCGAAAAATGCCGAATTTCGTAATCCGCTGGTTTTCAAGACCTTTCGAAAATGGCGGAAAAAGACGGTTTTGTGAAAGCATAGCTTTGACAGGATGAAAGCATAGCTTTGACCGCCTCAAAGCATAGCTTTTAGAGCGTCAAACCATCGCTTTGAGCGGGTCAAAGGGGCACTTTGACAAAGAGAAAGATAATTTTTGATTCATCAAATGGGATTTGTTGATGGGAAAAAAGGATAAAATGCTGTTTTCTGAAGCTATTTCCTAAGTTTTCTTCGCAAAGGTTTTGTCAATATATTTGGTAATAATAAAACATCATTTTCATGTGAAGAGCGGTGTGGATGGGATAAAAAATAACGAAAAATGCGCGAATGAAAAATACATTTTCTTATAAAACGTTTTGATTTGTCACTAAAAATTGGTATTTTTGCAGTCCAAAGCAGTTTTAATGATACCTAACACAGGGTATCTTGGGATACTATGTACGCAAAGCAGAAATAAGGAAATATCAACAAAATCAATATTTAATAATTTAAATCAATCATTTATGTGGTTATTCAATTCATCAATTGGTAGGAAAGTGACAATGTCTGTCACCGGACTTGCACTTATCCTATTCCTGACGTTCCACTGCTGCATGAACGTCGCGGCCCTCTTCTCTGGAGAGGCCTACAACACGATTTGTGAATTGCTGGGCGCCAACTGGTATGCTGTAGCGGCAACGCTCGGCTTGGCTGCGTTGGCGGTGATTCACATTGTCTATGCCTTCATCCTGACGGCTCAGAATCGTCGCGCACGTGGTGCCGAGCGCTACAACGTGACTTCGAAGCCCGCGAAGGTGGAGTGGGCCAGCCAGAACATGTTGGTGCTGGGTATCATCGTATTGCTCGGCCTGTTGCTCCACTTGTTCAACTTCTGGTACAACATGATGTTTGCCGAGTTGTTCCCCTCTCTCCACTTCGATGCAGCTCCCGCTGACGGCTTTGGAAAGATGGTGAGCACGTTTGGCAATCCTCTTTTTGTGGTTTTATATGTTATCTGGCTTGTGGCTCTTTGGTTCCATCTCTCTCATGGTTTCTGGAGCGCCATGCAGACGCTGGGCTGGAATGGCAAGACTTGGTTCTGCCGTTGGAAGACCATAGGCATCGTCTATGTGACCTTGCTCATACTGGGCTTCCTCGTTGTGGCGCTGGCTTTTGCCTTCAATTGTGCCCCTAGTCTCTCTTAAGGGTTGGCAATGAACATCAATTATTCAAATTTTAGAAGAATATGAGTAAAGTATTAGATTCCAAGATTCCTGCCGGCCCAGTGGCCGATAAATGGAAAGAATATAAGGCTCATCAGCGACTGGTGAACCCGAAGAACAAACTGAAGCTCGACGTGATTGTCGTGGGTACGGGTCTGGCTGGTGCCAGTGCTGCCGCTTCGCTCGGCGAGATGGGCTTCAACGTGTTGAACTTCTGCATTCAAGACTCTCCCCGCCGCGCTCACTCGATTGCCGCTCAGGGAGGTATCAACGCCGCCAAGTGTTATCAGAACGATGGTGACTCTGTTTATCGTCTGTTCTACGACACTGTAAAGGGTGGAGACTATCGTGCTCGCGAGGCCAATGTCTATCGTTTGGCAGAGGTGTCGAACAACATTATCGACCAATGCGTGGCTCAGGGTGTTCCCTTCGCTCGTGAATATGGTGGTATGCTGGCCAACCGTTCGTTCGGTGGTGCTCAGGTAAGCCGCACATTCTACGCAAAGGGTCAGACGGGTCAGCAGCTGTTGCTCGGCGCTTATTCGTCGTTGAGCCGTATGGTGGAAGAAGGCAAAGTGAAGCTCTACACCCGTTATGAGATGGAAGATGTGGTGATTGTTGATGGTCGCGCTCGCGGTATCATCGCAAAGGATTTGACAACTGGTAAGCTCGAGCGCTTCAGCGCCAACGCTGTTGTTATCGCTACTGGTGGTTATGGAAACACCTACTTCCTTTCAACCAACGCTATGGGTTGTAACTGCACAGCCGCCATTCAGTGCTTCCGCAAGGGTGCTTACATGGCCAATCCTTCTTATGTGCAGATTCACCCCACTTGTATTCCTGTTCATGGTGACAAGCAGTCGAAGCTGACGCTGATGTCTGAGTCGTTGCGTAACGACGGCCGCATTTGGGTTCCCAAGAACATTGAGGACGCTAAGGCTCTGCAGGCCGGTACGAAGCAAGGTTGGGAGATTCCCGAGGAGGATCGCGATTACTATCTGGAGCGCCGTTATCCTGCATTCGGAAACCTCGTGCCCCGCGACGTTGCAAGCCGCGCTGCCAAGGAGCGTTGCGACCACGGATTTGGTGTGAACAACACGGGTTTGGCTGTGTTCCTCGACTTCTCTGAGTCCATCAACCGCCTCGGCATCGACCAGATTATGCAACGCTACGGCAACCTCTTCGAGATGTATGAGGAGATTACCGACGTATTCCCCGGCGAACTGGCCAACGAAATCAATGGTGTGAAGTACTACAAGCCCATGATGATCTTCCCCGCCGTTCACTACACGATGGGTGGTATCTGGGTTGACTACGAGTTGCAGACCACTATTCCCGGACTTTTCGCTATTGGTGAGTGCAACTTCTCCGATCACGGTGCAAACCGTCTCGGTGCCAGCGCTCTGATGCAAGGTCTGGCCGATGGTTACTTCGTGCTGCCTTACACCATTCAGAACTATCTGGCCGACCAGGATGTATGGCCACGCATCTCTACCGACCTGCCCGAATTTGAAGAGGCCGAGAAGGCAGTCAATGCCGAAATTGACCGTCTGATGGGCATTCAGGGTAAGCGTTCTGTTGATTCTATCCACAAGGAACTTGGCCACATTATGTGGGAGCATGTAGGTATGGGTCGTACGAAGGCTGGTCTGGAGGAAGGTCTGAAACTCATGCGCGAGTTGAAGAAGGAATTCGACAGCAACCTCTTCATTCCCGGATCGAAGGAGGGTGTGAATATCGAGCTTGACAAAGCCATTCACCTGCGCGACTTCATCCTCATGGGTCAGCTTGTGGCCTACGACGCTTTGCATCGTGAGGAGTCTTGCGGTGGTCACTTCCGCGAGGAGCACCAGACGGAGGAAGGCGAAGCCAAGCGCGACGATGAGAACTTCTTCTATGTGGGCTGCTGGGAATACCAGGGCGATGATACGAAAGCTCCCGAACTCATCAAGGAGCCGCTCGAATATGAGGCAATCAAGGTACAAACACGTAATTACAAAAATTAATGTGTAAGCCGTTTAATCATCAAAGATAATTAATATTATGGCAAAGAATATTTCATTTACGATTAAATACTGGAAGCAGAATGGCCCAAAGGACAAAGGTCATTTTGAGTCACGCGAGATGAAGAACATCCCCGACGACACTTCCTTCCTTGAGATGCTCGACATCATGAACGAGGAACTCATCAATGAGGGCAAGGAGCCGTTCGTGTTCGACCACGACTGCCGCGAGGGTATCTGCGGCATGTGCTCGCTCTATATCAACGGTACGCCCCACGGAAAGACTGAGCGTGGCGCTACTACCTGCCAACTCTACATGCGTCGTTTCAACGATGGCGATGTCATCACAGTAGAGCCTTGGCGTTCGGCTGCATTCCCTGTTATCAAGGACTGCATGGTGGATCGTGGAGCTTTCGACAAGATTATCCAGGCTGGTGGCTACACCTCCATCCGCACAGGTCAGGCTCAGGATGCTAACGCTATTCTGATTCCGAAGGAGGACGCCGATGAGGCTATGGACTGCGCTACATGTATCGGTTGCGGTGCTTGTGTGGCTGCTTGTAAGAATGGCTCGGCTATGCTCTTCGTTTCATCGAAGGTCAGCCAGTTGGCTCTTCTGCCACAAGGTCGCCCCGAAGCTGCTCGTCGTGCCAAGAAGATGATCGCCCGCATGGACGAACTCGGCTTTGGCAACTGCACGAACACTCGTGCTTGCGAGGCCGTTTGCCCGAAGAGCGAGAGCATTGCCAACATCGCCCGCCTGAACCGCGAGTTCATCAAGGCAAAGTTGGCTGACTAAGCCTTTTCTACCTCTTATCCGCCACTCCATCCCCCTTGTGGGGGTGGGGTGGTTGAATACCTTTATTTATTAACTTACAGATTAGCGTTTCTGTTCGTACTTATACATAGATATTGAGCTTTTGCTCTTGTTCTTAGCATTCGAAACCGCCAAATATTCGATACGGAAAGAGCAAGCAGTTGAAAGTTCACGCTCAATGGGCGTGGACTGTTCGTGCTTGTTTCCGTAATGGTCACTTGGCGGTACCAGAATGCTAATAAGTATCGAATGGTTCCGCCTTTTTACATTTAATTATGAACAGAGAGAATATATTTCATCTTTTGACTTTCTTTGTTGTTATATTATTGTGTTGTACTCTTAATTCTTGTAGTAAAGACGATGAGGATAACGGAAATCAAATGACAGTAAAGAACTTAACTAATGTTGATTGGTATGATACATCCATTGTTTTTAAGGAATCTATGGATTCAGAGTCCGAAATTATTAAGATGGTAAATCTAGGCGACATAAAGGTAGGTGAGACCTTTGCAACAGCAAAAGAAGGGTCATTTTTCTATATTCATGCTCTAAATAAGCGCGGAAAACTATTCCTATCCAAAATACTTTATTCTTCGGACAAGTTTCTGTGAAAAGTAGCGATATTCTTATTAATTTATAAAACACAATCATTATGAAAAAGAATTTAATTAATTGGATGACCATTTTTATGGTTGCTATTATGAGTGTTAGTTTCATGTCGTGTAGCAGTGATGATGATGACAATGCTGTTGTTATTCCCTCTGGTACGTATATTGAAGAGAATGGTGATGAAGGAGAATTGTTCACATTGGTGGTAAATGGAAACAATGTTCGTTGGACATGCACTGTGTATGGTAAAGTTGAGTCTGTAGTGGATTACACTTATACCATAAATGGAAACCAAATAACACTAGTCTCTTCTAAATACGGTAAGGAAACATTATACTTTAATCAAAAAGGAAATCGTATTACTATAGGAGAGATAACTTATATTAAACAATAAATCATAGAATCATGTGATTTAAACGGAAATCCGCTCCCTTCGAAAGAATCATCGAGGGGAGCGGTTGTTTTTGTCATTGATGGCTTTTGAGCGTGTCATTTGTGGTCTTTGACCTCCTCATTGCATAGCTTTGACAAGCTCATTTGTGGTCTTTGACAAACCCCAATCACCCCTATGTACAAGCCGGTCAACCGCCATATTGTTACCATACTTTTTGAGAATGGGACAATTAGGACAATTAGGACAGTCTTTTTTTTACGTTGGAAAATCTCTGTAAACATTCTCCAGTGGGGGGAGGAGTCTGTTTGGTGGTGTCCAAAGGTATTGATTTTCTGAAAAAAACAACTCTCCAAGCACAGAAATCGATAGAAAAGTCCATAAAACATACCATTTCTATGTTAATATTATGTTAAATATGTATATATTATTATTAATATATATTAATTACGTATTATAACTTATTGATAATCAATCTATTCAGAAATTATCGAAAACAGTGGGAGACGCAAAAACGGGGTGTCTAATTGTCCCATTTGTCCCACGCAGGTAGGATTAGCGTGAACAATAATCAACTTTTTTGTGAATGACAGTACATAATTGTCTTCTTTTTTGTATCTTTGCCCTTGGAATTCATTGAAAAACTTGTGATTATGAAACAGATTTTATTCGTATTTATCTCAGCGTTACTGATGCCAATGTTGGCTCATGCGCAAATAGATGTTGCCACCTACCATGCAGACAGGCAGCAGTTGATATGTTATCATGCAAATGAGGATGGTAATCTGGAAGGTATTGCAGTTGTTGATAACGATATAACAATCATCTTGATGAATCCTGATGCCACTATGCAGTCGATTGATAACAGTCTCGCTTCGTTGATGTTTGAATACGAAGATGTTGATGTAAATGTCAATTATATCGTGGATGGTACACGTTTGTTACGTTATATTTATAGGTGGAAAGAAGATGTCGACTTCCAGAAGTTGCGTGAAAAGCAACTTGTGTACAAAGGCGAATTGACCTCGTTGGAGAAGATGGATAAGTATCTTAATGAGGGTGTTGCTCAACGGGTGTATGATATTGCAAACCATACGTTGGGATGTTTAAAAAATCCTATTAGAGTCTGCTATGGCGTTTTGGATCAGAATCCCTTTGAGAGCGGAAAGACAAAGATGATTGACAAAGAGGTGTTTGATGGTATTGCCAAAGATTTTTCAACGATAGGGGAGCCTGTCTATAAAAAGCCTGTCGGAAATGTTTTCCAACTGTTCAATGTATGGACTGAAGACTGGCCAAGCAAGGTTTATCAGTGGCTATTGAATTATCGTGATTGGAACAGAAAACTGAACGAGCAGGAAAAATCATGGAGGAACGGCCTTAGACCGAAAGTATTACAAAACGAAACAACTCCTAAGGAGGTAATCACAATCATTAAAGTGATAGAGAAGAACAGACCGAGGTGTGAGTTGATATACGAAGGTATTGTTCCGAAAAATATAGTTACAGTTACTAAAGACCCAAGAAAAGAAGGAGTGGAAGGAAAACTCAAAGAACGTGAGCCAAATTCTCCGAATACCGGCAAAGCAGCCCCTGAAGCCAAAGGAACAAATGATGGTGGAGATGTAAGAGTTCCCAGTCCTAACATGACGGCCCCCAAAGATTCCGTAGAAAATGTAGCATCAGAACCAGATAGTGACAATCGCTCTGAAGAGGCAAAGAATGCGCCACCCAAAGGAGATCCTGACAAATTGTTGAAATTCCTCAATAATTTTACGGATACTACCAAATACGGCGTATTGGATCATGTAGCTATTGTCTATTATACGGCTTCAGGAGGTGAAGAGAATTGGAGTTACTTTCGAGAAAAAGGGAAATTGGTACTCAAAAGTCATACCTCTTTTGAAGGAGGGGGCCATCGTGATTATCCTTATGTCAGATTCTGGATAGATTTTGCCAACAATATAGACCCTAAAGTTTGGGGTGATGTGCAGATACAACTTTATACGACTCCTATTAGTTTTAGGATTCTCAATACTTATATTATTGATTGCAGAGGAACACAGGAAGAGTATATGAATGGACATCTTCCCCAAAAAACAAGTGGAAATATTTATTACATGCCAGGCGGGTATTAATTGTGCAACAAGAAAAACAATGAGATGAGAATGCATCTGTTGTTGCGGCGAAAGGTTTTCATTGTGTTGCTGTTGTGCTTGTCAACGATGGTTGACGCTCAACGGATGCTGATGCCTCCTTCGTTGAAGGCTGGCGATACGATTGCCATTATCTCGCCGTCGAGCCAGCCTGATTCGATGACCGTTGTAAAGGGTTGCGAAGTGCTTCGCCAATGGGGCTATGTGCCTGTGGTGGGGGCCAATGCACTTCGCAACTATCATGGATTTGCAGGAACAGCCGATGAGCGGGCTGCCGACTTGTTGTGGGCGTTGAGGAACCCTTCGGTCAAGGCGATTCTTTGCAGTCGTGGAGGCGATGGAGCTGTGCAGGTGTTGCAGCGCATTCCTTTAAAGGAGTTTCGCGAACATCCCAAGTGGGTGATGGGTTTCAGTGATGCGACAGCCCTGCACAGTGCTGAGGTGTCGGCGGGTGTGATGAGCATTCATAGTACGATGTGTGATGGACTTGCTTCGCGAGGAGCCCGCGACTCGGTGAACATCATGCTTCATCGACTGTTGCAAGGCCAATTGCCCAGCTATCAAATGCCAGCTCATCCGCTGAACCAGCAAGGTGAGGCGACGGGTATGTTGGTGGGAGGCAATCTATCTGTCCTCTGCGGATTGGCAGGTTCGGAATACGACTTCTTGAATCGTGTGGACGACGGATTGATTCTATGCATCGAAGACACGGGCGAGTCGATGTCAAAGGTTGACCGCATGCTTCATCAGTTGGAGATTCGTGGCGTTTTGGCGAAGTTGAAAGGCATCATCGTAGGACATTTCTCCAAGTATAAGAGTCCCGAAAATGGCTTTGCTGATATGTACGAAATGCTCCACGAATACCTGCAACACTACGATATTCCCGTCTGTTATGATTTTCCTGTGGGGCACCACAGTGGCTTCAATCCGCCTATGGTTGAGGGTTGCCAGGTGTTGTTGAAGGTCGAGGAGCAGCAAACACGGCTGCAATTCATCAACAATCAAAATGTTCCAGCTACGTGGTAAACTTGTTGGAAACCGCATGTCTATGAACTTTTTATCCTCGATAGGCGCATAAAAAGGGAAAAAAGGTGTAACTTTGCAGCGTGAAAAGGAATGAAGACGAAAAATGGGTAATTATATCTACTATATATTGTTAGCATTAGGGACCGCCCTGCTTTATGGATTCAGCCTCCTGATTTACAGGAAATGCAACCACGGAATGGCTCGCAATGCGCGTGGTCAGCAGGGACGCCGTCTGTTGTTCGCCACGTTGTTGGCGGTGGCTCCTTTGGCTTTGTCGGGTGCACCCGTTTTTGACGAACCATCCATGCTGTTGTCGTTGTTTGTGGGGCTTTGTTGGATGGTCACCTTCCCCTTGCTTTTTCACCTCACCAACCGCCGCACATCACCCGATTACGAGAATTACATGGACATCGCATTCGGACTCTACGCCATGGGTTGGTTGTGGGGTTTGAAGATTCTGTTGGGTGATGGATATTGGGTGTTTTGCTATCGGAGTTCGGTGCTAGATGTAGGTGCCTGGCTGTTGGGTGTCATAGAGTTTGCATTGTTGATGATTCCGCTGTTCCAATGGGTATATTATATAATGTATAAGGTGTGCATCGACACGAACGGCATGAAGATACTGCAAGAGACCCACGTGAACGAGGTCATAGAGTTCATGCGCAGTTATGGCTGGTTGCCCGTGTTGTGTGTCGTTGCATGCATAGTAGGTTTGGGTTGGCTGACCATTGGCGTGAATGTGTCCTATCCTTATCAAGGAATTCCATCGTTGGCTTTGTGGCGGTGGATTTGTGTGGCAGGTTTCACATTGTTCTTGCTCATCTATACGTGGAAAACAAATCACGGAGTCTTCGGGCGCACGGGAATGGCAAAGATGTTCAGCGAGGTGAAGGAATATGTGGAGAACAACAGCCTTTACACGCAGAAGAATGCTGAACGCATGCAGACGCTCGAGGTCAAACCGTTGGGCAAGCCTTGGAAGTCCCCGTCTACGATTGTGATGGTAATAGGCGAATCTGCCTGCCGCGATTTCATGAGCGCCTTCACGCAGATGGAGGAAGACACTACGCCTTGGCTGCGAGGAATGGCTACCGACAAGCGCCATACGTTGATTTTCCCACATGCTTATTCGTGCGCCATGCAGACCGTTCCCGCCTTGGAGAAGGCGCTGACGGAGTTCAATCAATACGGTGAGAAGGCGTTCTATGAGTCGTGTTCCATCGTCGACATCGCCCACAAGTTGGGTTATCGTGTGCATTGGTATAGCAACCAAGGTCATCTGGGAGTAGCCGACACGCCCATTACGTTGGTGGCCGATACGAGCGATGTGGCTAAATGGACGAAGCAGGAAGTGAACAAAGTGCAATACGATGAAGAGTTGGTGGACTTCCTCGATGAGATAGACCCCACACAGAACAATTTCGTGGTGTTGCATCTGAAAGGAAGCCATTTTAATTATATGAGTCGCTATCCCCGTTCGTTCACTCGATGGGGTAGGCCGGGGGTGCAAGAGAACGTTACGTGCTACAAGAATTCCATCGCCTACACCGACCATGTGCTGCAACAGTTTTTCGAATACAGCCGCGAACGACTCAACTTGCAGGCGATGCTCTATTTCAGCGACCACGCCACTGAGCCAGGTCGTCGGCGCAAACCCAACTTCGACGGATTCCAAATGACCCGCATCCCGATGTTTGCGTGGTTGTCTGACGAATATATCGATAACCACCGCGAGCGATACGAGGCGATGTTGGCGAACCGCGAGAAATATTTCACGAACGATTTGGTTTACGAATGGGTATGCGGTTTGTTGGATGTAGAGTCGTCCCACTTCGACGAGTCGGCTTCTATGGCTTCAAAGCAATACCGGTTCACTCGCGACGATTTGCTCACTTACGAAAGCAAAAAGCACATCGTCGAAGATCAGGAAGAGCCCGTTGAGGCCGTTCTATAAAAAAGAAAAAAGCCGCTGTAAACTACAGCGGCTTATTGTTGCTAAACCTTTTGTTATTTCTTTTTCTTGGGTTTCCTTCGAGCCCATCCCTCTTCGTTGAAGTCGGGAATCTCACCTTTCAGTTCGACACTCTTCTTGCGAGACTTCATTTCACCGAACCTCTTCGGGGTCATCAGCTCGCGCCAGTCGTTCGCGTTGTAGATGCGATCATCATCGATGAAATCGGGCTTTTTTGTGCTTTTGCGCGCTTTTGGAGTACTCTTCTTCTCGACTTTGCGACCTTTGGCGCCCGTCTCGCCCGACAGACGAGAGTCAGCGTCGTTGCAACGCACCTCGCGACCTTTGTATCTCACACCCGTGAGAGCCTGAGCCACACGTTGGGCGTCTTGCTTAGGTACCTCGATGTATGAGAATTTGCTCAGCAGGTCGATATGCCCCACCTGTTGGCGGCCACCCAGATGCTTGTTGAGCAGCTGCATCACCTCGCCAGGATAGAAACCGTCGTCCTTTCCCAAGTTGATGAACAGACGTGCAAAACCCTTCTCAGCCTTGCGAGGACCGCTTTTCTCTCCGCGTTCCCCTCTTTTGCGTTCGCCGCGCTCCTTGCTCGACGACGGCTTTTCAATCTTGGGAGCGTTGGCATAGTAGGCGAGGAATCGACCGAACGTCATGGAGACAATCTTCTTGATGATGTCTTCCTTGTCCACATATTCAAAATGGCGGTTAATCTCGTCCATGAAAGGAGCAATCTGCTCTTCGTCCACGTCCACCTTCTCAATTTTGTCCATCGCGCGATAGAGCTGTTTGGTGCAGATTTCCTGCGGTGTGGGCAGCGTTCCGTCCACGAACTCCTTGCCAATCACTTTCTCAATGTTGCGCACCTTGTGCTTCTCGCGGGTGTGGATGATGCTGATGGAAGTGCCTTTCTTGCCCGCACGACCTGTACGACCCGAACGGTGGGTGTAGTTCTCGATGTCATCGGGCAGACCGTAGTTGATGACGTGCGTCAGATCGTCCACGTCAAGACCGCGTGCAGCCACGTCGGTGGCCACGAGCAGCTGGACGGTGTGCTGGCGGAATTTCTGCATCGTGAGGTCGCGTTGGTCTTGCGAGAGGTCGCCATGCAGCGCCTCGGCATTGTATCCGTCGCGAATCAGCTTGTCGGCAATCTCCTGCGTCTCCACCTTCGTGCGACAGAAGATGATGGCGAAGATGCGCGGATGGTAGTCCACGATGCGCTTCAACGCCAAGTATTTGTCCTTCGCGTTCACCAGATAGTAGATGTGGTTCACGTTCTCGGCGCCCTCGTTTCGGCTACCCACGACAATCTCCTTGTGGTCGCGCAGGTAGTTCAGGGCGATCTTCTCAATCTCGCGGCTCATGGTGGCCGAGAAGAGCAGCGTGTTGCGGTCTTCGGGCACGTGGCTGAGAATCTCGTCGATGCTCTCCGAGAAGCCCATGTTGAGCATTTCGTCGGCTTCGTCGAGCACCACGTTGTGCAGGTCGTCCAACTTCGCTGCACCGCGGTTCATCAAGTCGATGAGTCGTCCGGGTGTTGCCACGATGATCTGCGCGCCATGTCTGAGTTCGCGAATCTGTTGCATGATGCTGGTTCCGCCATAGACAGGCACAATATGGATACCTGGCAGATATTTGGCGAAGTCCTTCAAGTCGTCGCTGATCTGCAGGCAAAGCTCGCGCGTAGGGCTCAAAATGAGCGCTTGCGTCTCGTTACGGGTGGTGTCAATGCGCTGCAAAAGGGGAATGCCGAAAGCGGCAGTCTTGCCTGTTCCTGTCTGCGCGAGCGCGATGACATCGTTACGATTACCAAGTAAATAGGGAATTACCTCCTCCTGTACGGGCATGGGGTGTTCAAAACCCAATTCCGTGATGGCGCGGCGAATCTCTTCGCTAACGCCTAATTCTTCAAATGTCTTCAAATTGGAATAAATAATATATTATTGCGGGTGCAAAATTACTAAAAAAAGTTGGAATATCGGCAAAAATGAGGAATATTAAGAGAATAAAGTTGCATTTAGGGCTTTTGCGGCAGGGTGCCAGCAGCGTAGCGGTCGGGCAGATAATACCCCAGATGAGGCGGCTGGTTGTAGGCCGTGTTCTGCCACGCGACGCCCATTCGATAGACGTGGTCGTGCATCAGGGTAGGGACCCTCACCTGTGTGGGTTCGATGGTGGAGAAAACGTTGAGAGTGGCGCGGTCGGCTCCGTCCCACAAAATCAGTTCCTCGCGCCAGTCGCCCAGCAGGTCGGCTTGCAGGTTGGGGTTTTTCTTCGTGAAGTTGCACGAGCGTGAGTTGTTGTACTCGTAGGGGTCCTTCCCATTGATGTGGAGCGGTGTCCTGCCGTTGCCATTCCATTTTTCAATCCTACCGCCGTCGAGCAGTTCCTCTTGTGTGTCGCCATCCCAATAAATGCGGAAGTTCATCGATGCGCTGCTGGCAGATACCACCTCACCCGTGACAGCGCTGCGGGGTTGGTGGTCGGTAGCCGACAAGAGCAGAGAGCCACGATGGTTCTTGTCCATATGTGCCGCCATTCCTCGTCCGTTGTCGCCGAATCCTGTCGCGCTTAGCAGAATTTCACCCGTTGCTGCGTCGTGCAGATCCCATCCGTAGGGGCGTGACTCGTGGATTTGGAAAACCTCCAGTCCGGGTCTGTCGGGATTGTGGTCAGCCAGATGAATGGCATCGCCATGTCCCAATCCTGTGGCATAGAGCAACCTTCCATTGTTGTCGAGCGCCGCCGAGCCCCATACAATCTCGTCGCATCCGTCGCCATCCACGTCAGCCACCGAGAGGTTGTGGTTGCCATTGCCGTTCAGGGTGCGGTTGCCCTTGCCCGATGTGGTGGCTGGTGCTTCGAACGTGTTGCGTTTGCCTGTGGCGTCATAGACGTGGTAGGTCGAGGGGGAGAACGAGTCGTGCAGCCACTTCTGCTTCAGACGCTTGCCGTCGAAGTCCACCGCCCATACGAAGGCGCGGGTGTAGTAGCCGCGGCAGAAGATGCCACTGGGCAAGGCGTCAGGTCCGTCGAGATAGGCCACAGCAGCCAGGAAACGGTCGCCACGGTTGCCATAGCTGTCGCCCCACGCGCTGCTGTAGTCGTCGGTTTGTCCTGTCGAGTTGAAACCTCGGTTGGGATGATACCAGATGGTGTGCATCGCCTTGCCCGTCTCGCCGTTGAAAACCGTCAGGAACTCGCCTCCCGAGAGAATGTACCCGTCCGAGTTGCGGTGGTCGACATTGTTGTTCGTCTGCCGTATGGCCTCGTCGGTGGCTGCCTCCGAAACGAAGGCCCCTGCGCCGTCTTTGCTGCCAGGAGCCGTCTTGCACATCATCTCGGCCTTGCCGTCGCCATCGAAGTCGTAGACTAGAAATTGCGTGTAGTGGGCACCAGCGCGAATGTTCATTCCGAGGTCCACGCGCCACAGCAGTTGCGCCTCTTGACCTTCGCCGCCCATCGTCCAGTCCATCTTGTAGCAATCCAGATAGACGTTGCCCGTCTTCCCTTTGTGCGAGTTGTCCTTGGCGTTCGAAGGCTCCCACTTCACCACCAGCTCATACACGCCATCGCCATCCACATCGCCCACAGAGCAGTCGTTGGGCGCGTAGAAGCAGCCGTCGCTTCCGTTGGCAGGTCGTTGCAGGTGAAGCTGGTAAAAGACGTTCTTCCAAGGCTTCACAGCCGCCGAAGTGTCCACAGGCTCGCCATTCAACTTTGTCACCACCTGATATTCATCGTTGGCAGTGCCCGAAGCGTCTTGGCAACAAGTCGCGTTGATCAGGTCCTTCCGAATGGCCACTCCGTTGCGCAGCACGTCGAACGCCACCGCCTTTTCATTGTCAGTACCCAACAACCGCCAACTGACGAACTCGCCATCGCCCGAAGGAATCACCACCACGCCGCGGTCGAGCCGCTCCATCTGCGAGGTCGGAGTGACTTGCGCCTGTGCCGTCGTCGACAGCAACCATGCGGCTATGGCGAACCATCTCGATTGCTTCATGGGTTTGTAGTCTGTTTTAGTTGAATGTCTGCACAAAGATAAACAAAAAATCAATATGACACCCTATAAATTTTGATAATTCAACTGAAAAGAATAACTTTGCAAAGAAAAAGGCGTAAAGAGTATAAAGGGGAGTGGAAGGGCGTAAAAGGACAACAGACCTGCCCTCTCGCCTGATGTAGAGCATATGTCCCTTTAAACTTTTCACTCCCCTTTAAACCCTATAAACCCTTTTAAAAGATGACCATTGGAATTTTCTGCTCGGCCAACAGCCAGATCGACCCCGACTTCTTTGCGATGACCACCGCACTGGGGCGCTGGATAGGAGAGAACGGACACAAGCTTGTGTTCGGAGGTTGCAACCTGGGATTGATGGAGTGCATAGCCCGTGCCGTTCACGAGGCGGGAGGGCGCACCATCGGCGTCGTTCCCACCATCATCGAGGAGACGGGGCGCGTGAGCGACCATGTGGATGTCTGCATCCCGTGCGATAACCTCTCCGACCGCAAAGACCTCTTGCTCGCCCAGAGCGATGTGATCGTGGCGCTGCCGGGTGGTCTCGGCACACTCGACGAGGTGTTCACCGTAGCTGCCGCCGCCACCATCGGCTACCACCGTAAGCGCGTCATCCTCTTCAACATGAAAGGCTTCTGGAACTCCCTCATCGCCCTGCTCGACGACCTCGACCGCCGTGGCATGGTCCGTGGCGACTGGCACCAGCAGATTGGCGTAGCCGACACCCTCGAGGAACTGCTGCAGGAAATTAAATAACGACTTGTTATCTTGCTGCACAACAAAAAAGCGGAGTTCACATTGCGTGAGCTCCGCCTTTTCTTATCTCCTTATCTTTTATCTCCTTATCTAAGTGAGTTCCCTCACTTCTTACGGTTTCTTCAAGATGATGTTCACCAACCCTGTCACGTCTGTGACGTTGATTTTGTTGTCTTGGCTCACATCGGCAGCGTCGTGGTCGTAGATATACGGCTCGACTAAGTCCTTGCCCAAGATGATGTTCACCAGCGCGGTCACGTCGGCAATGTTGACCAATCCGTCGCGATTCACGTCGCCGTAGAGCATCTTCTTGTATCTCACCTCGATGCCATAGAGGTTGTTTATGCTAGTATTCGGGTTGGTCAGTGTGATGGTCTTCGCCTTGCCCGTCCAGCCATCGTAGCCGAACGTCGCGCCAGATTGGTCGAGCTTCAGCCGTTGCGAAGCGTTCAGCGGCCAGGCGCCGATGATTACGTAGCCAGTGGGAGCCGTGAAGGTCACGGTGCCGCTTGGAGCCACACGAAGACCGTTATCTTCGCTCACGTAGTTCACCTGTGAGTCCGTCGTCTTCGTGTCCGTCACGTTGACGGTCAGGCCATCGTAGGTGAACGTCTCCGTCGCGCCGAACTGGTTGCCGTCCGAGCCCGTCGAGAAGGTCCATGCCTCGCCAGCCTCCTTGAAGTTGAACACCACGTTATGGGCGGTCTTGTTGATGTCGAGGATGAAGGGTGCGCTGGGCATGCCGGTCCTGGAGTCCACCACCAGCGGACATACCGCCTCCAGCTCACGCTCTTCGCCGCTTGGCAGCCACACCTTGAACGTGATGTTCTCCTTGTGGCTCTGCCCCCAAGCCAGATACGACGTCACCAGTCCGTCGTAGCTGTAGGGGTTGCCCTGCAGGTCAGTGCCCGAAAGGTTGTGCGACACCTGCGTCTGTCGGCATTCGCCCGCCACGAACATCGCCACCTCGGCGCCGTTCACCGGCGTACCGTTGTTCACCACCTGCCCCGTGAAGTTCATGTACGACTCGTACTTCGAGTCACCCACAGGCGTGTAGTGCGTGTCTTGGGCGGAGACGGTCGTAGGCAGCGCCAGCAGCGCTGCCACGACCATCTTACTAATCGTTTGATAGTTCATAAGCCCATCCGTTTATTTGCCTTTGACCACTGTCTTCTGGCCGTTGCGGATGTAGACACCCGGCTGGTACGGACGCTGGTTCAGCTTGCGGCCGCTCAGGTCGTAGTACTCGCCGTCGTCGGCATCCTCACCCATCCGACTGATGCCAGTGGCGAAGTCGGTGATGTCAATCTTAATCGGCATCTTGAGCGTGCCGAGCATCTTGTCCGACTGGTATGTCAGCGGCAGGTCGATTGTCACCTCATCGCCGTGGATGTAGGTGCGCAGTGTCAGCGGCAGTACCTTGTCACCCGGCACGAGCAGGAACAACATTCCTTCGCTGTTCGAGCGAATCGTAGCACGGCATTCGTCGCCCACGTAGGCGGCCACCTCGATGCCCGATGCTGGCATGCCGTTCTCCACCACCTGGCCTATCATCACCATGTTGCTGGGATAGTTCTGGGCGGCGACGGGCTGGAAGTGATAGGCTTCCTCCTCGCCGAAGAAGGCCTTCGAGTTGACGATTCCGCCTGCTGGGGGCGTCGACGGATAGGTGAACGTCTTGTTGGCCGTGGCCTCAGAGCTGTATATATAGCCTATGCCAGGCTCCATTGCCGTCAGTGTGCCAATCCATTTGGCGTTCGCGCTGCTGTAGACGGCGAATCCGCTCTGGTTCTTCACCATGTCATCATCCGCGGGGTCGAGGCCTGCAAAGGCGTCTGCCAGCGAGAGAGTGAACGATGGCGGATAGCCGATCCATGTCAAGCCGTTCTTCACAGTAATCTGAGTACCGGCTACGTCGGCGGGTGAGCCCACAACAGTGGTCGTTACGTCGTCAGTAGCCTGGAGTTTGTACATTGATGCGTTGTCCATCGTCGTGAGCGTGCCGCTCCATCCGATCTGCGAGTCAAACTCACTCGAGCCGTTCTGGCCGTTGATCAGGGTGAGGATGGCGCGGGCGTCTGCCAGCACTCCAGCTGGACTCATATCGTCTGGAGTCACGTAGAGCGACATCCAGTTCCAGCCCTTCTTCAGGTCAATGGTCTGCTCAATTTTGTCGGTGACGTTCCAGATGAACGGGGTGGCGAGCTTGCCCAACCTCGTATCCTTCTCGAAGTATACGTCCTCATCGGTCTGCACCACGGGATATACCTTGCCCGTGCTAGCGTCGTAGGCCTTGAAGGTCAGGAGATCGTCGTCACTGTTGCCATAGACCGTCATCATCGTGAAGTAGGTGTCGAATGCACTCTCATACTGCGGACGTGCAACGCCTACGCAGTCGCCAGCCTCGTTGAAGGCGGCCACGATGTCGTCCTCGTCGGTCGAGATGACGTTCTGGAACTGTAGCTGACCTACGATACTCATCGTGTACTGGTATCCGCTCGTGTTCACAGCCCAGTCGGGCTCCTCGCCCTTCACCTTCAGGTTCAGTGTCAGCGGCTCTGCAATGTTGTTGTTACCTGTCAGGTAGATGGTCTGCTCATACTTGCCGATGGCGGTGCTGCTGGCCACGGTGAAGGTGATGGTCTTCGTCGACTGTGCCTGCAGCGTGCCGCTTGTCTGGCTGGCTGTCAGCCAAGTGGGCAGTCCGCTCAGCGTCCAGTTCTCCGACAAGCCGCTCTCGTTCTCTATCACGGCCTGGAACGTCGTGCTCTCGCCGTTCTGCTGCTCGATGGCTATCTCGTTGTCACCCTGCCAGAGCAGTTGGTTTTTCTTCACGTATGCCGTCCAAACAATCTCTGTCGACTCGTTGCCGTTCATGTCCTTCACGCCTCTTACGTTGAAGGTCAGGGTCGTTCCTTCCACTCTGTCAAGATCGGCGTCAAGGTTGATGATAATCGAGCGTTCGTTGGACACGAAGGTGAAATCCACGTTCGTGGCCTCGGGCTTCACCTTCAGTGCCGGAGCCTCGTCGGTGTAGCTTATCGTGCCGCTGGTCATCGTTGCCTCTTTGTCGGTCAGCGCATACTCCTTGGTTGTATAGTTGTAGACCTTGTCCTGGTCGGCAGCAGTACTTACGGACGAGATGATGCCTGTACTCGGATCGCGAGTGAGTTTCTCGAACGAGTAGTAAGCCACAAGTCCCCCTTCCTCACCCGTCAGACGCTGTGTGCGTTGGCTGCTCAGCAGGTCGCCCGTCATCGAAGCCTTCCAGAAGCGGATTTCGTCCACTGTTCCCTTGAAGTAAGAAGCGTTGCCGCCCTTCGAACCCACATACAGGTAAGCTCCTTCCAGTGCCGGGACAGCCGATGCCGACATGGTCTTCACAGCCTTGCCGTCCACATAGACCGTTGCGTTTCCGCTGTGCAGAACGTTCAGTGCCAAGTGGTGCCAAGTGTTGTCCAAGTAGTCGTTCTTGCTGATCTCGGTATCTTCGCCATTGGCTGTCAGCGTCAGCGCGCCTGTGCTGTTGAAGCCCATGCTCACCGATTGCTCGGCAGCCGAGAACAACGTGCTGGATGTAGTGTTGTCAGCCTTAGCGCCCTTGAACCACATCTCCATCGCATAGTCTTCGGTTGAGAGTGCGCTGCATTCCGTGATGTCAAGCTTCAGGCTGTTCGAGCCATTCAGGCTCACAGCCTTGTTGTCGTTGTTCAGATACCACGTGTTGTTCGGCAGAGTCAGGTGGCGGTTGCGTGCATAGTCGGTGGCTGTCAAGCCATTGCCCTCGTCCATCTTCCAGTAGCCGATGAGGTTCGGTGTCGAAGGCTTCTTCGTGATGTGCATCTCCGCCTGTGCCTCGTTCATCTCTCGTGCCTTGTCCCAAAGTGTCAACTCGTGGATGGCACCCGAGAATCCCTTACCCAGTGTGATACCGCCAGTGCCGGCATAGTCGGCCACGGCTTGGTTCGTGAACATATCCCTGGTGTAGTTATCCGTAACGGCACGTGCGTTCAGCAGACTGTTGCCATTCTCGAATTTGTAGGTGAAGGCAAGGAACGTCCACGTGTTCTTCTCGATGGCATTCGTCGAGGTGTAGCTCTCGTTGCCGATGGTCACCACCAGTTTGTCGTTGTCGTCGACGCTCAGCTTGAATCTCTCGTCACCGTTACCATGACAGAATATGTCACCTGCATCGGTCACACGCACCCACATGTCGGCCGAGAAGTCCTTGCGTGCCAGGTTGATGTTGGCTTCGGTCTTTGCGGCATAATCCGTGTTCTGTGCCGACAGCGCCACGTCGTGTTTCACCTGTGCACCGTTCAGCACACCACTCACCACGAAGTTGTTGTCCGTCAGCAATGCTTGTTGGATGTCCTCGTTGAAGGTCACGCTGACCAGGTCGTCGGCATTCAGCACACCATCGGTCGGACTAGCCAGACCGAACAGCTGCGGACGGTTCACGTCCTTCACCAGCGTCAGCACTTCGCTCTCCGAAGTCACGGGATTGCCACCATAGATAGCTGCGCTCTGTGCACGGAACTGGTAGGTTCCGTCCAACCAGCTCGACGAATTCATATTCAGTGCCACTTCGATCACGCCGTTCGCGGGCAGCAGCTCCTGGCTGTTGTTCTCACGCACGTCATTGTTCGGTATGTAGCTCTTCAGCAAACTCCACGACTGAGCACCCGGAGCCATGTACTGGATGTCCACGCGCTTCAGTCCCTGGAAATTGCGGTCGAAGCCTGTCACGCGTATAGACAGGTCCTCATCCTTGTTGTTCGTGTTAATCACCGTCTTGTCGATGGTCATGTCCACCGGCGTGCTGGCGGGCACGAAGTGCGCACTCAGTTTTATTGAGCTGGAGATAGCGCCATGGATAGAGGTCGGGTCATTCTGGCAGGTACTTGTCAAAGCGATTTCAATGTCCTCATAGTCTGTCACATCGAGATTACCTTGCTCCAATGTCAGAATCACCTTCACTTCCTCACCGTAGGGCACCAGAATGGTACGTCCATTGCCAATGGGACCTGTGGGCAGGCTCAGCAGCGCACCCTTTGGATTGGCACCGTCCACGGGTATCAGGTTGAAGTAGCAGTCAGTATTTGTATCAGACTCGTTTCCGAGCAACAGTTCGAACTGTGCCTTGCCGCCTGTGGGAACGCCAGTCAATTGGGTGGTTTTGCAATCGATTGAAGGTCTCTCGATTTGCATCGTAGCTGCAGATAGCTCAGTACCGGGTTTGTAGTACTTTGTCACTTCCTGTCCCTCATACGGGCACGAGCTTTGGCCACCGCGCGTCCGGAAGATGGGACCGTGGTTGTTGAGCGCTTCGTAGACGTCCATCGAGAACGAGTCATCGGCGCCGCTATCAGCCAGCGTGTAGCTGAACGTTGCTAAGTTTTCGTCTTCTTCAGTATTTCCATCGGATCCGTTGCCGCCGTTATATTTTGCGCTCGAGCAGTGCGACTCATACGAGAAGTCGACTCCCACTCCATTGAAAGTTCCACCCAGATCGTGTGAATAGTTCACATAGTAGGTGTGTGAGTGGGTCCAGTTCTGCATGTGGTTATAGGAATTAGTGGTGCTCTCGTTGATTTCCACTCCGCCACCGAACGAGACGTTCTTCATAGTTTTGGCTCCGGAGGCGTTGAAAAGGCCGTCCTTGTATTCCTCGTTTTGGCGAATCGTGTTCTTCCAACTTTGAATCTCGTCATTGTAGTAGCTCACCATGTCGAGTCCCTCAGTCTTGGCGAGCACCTTATAGGTGCCCGGTTTACCGAAGTCCTCGTCGGTTTCCAATAGGTTCGTCACATAGATGGTACTATCTGTCTCGTTCGTGGCGGTTTCCATGTCGGGCACCGTTATGAGATAGTCGTTGCGCAACAGTTCGAGACCGGGAATCAGTACATTCTCAATCTGGTATTGCGTGAAGGCGAAATTCGTGGATAACTCCTCGTTCACCGAGCATGCATCGTCCACCGAAACATACGGATTGCCGTTGACATCGGCCTTCAGGCCCACCTGTCTCGTCTTTCCATAGATCAAGTTGACACTCTTTCCGATGTAGATATCGGCATCGGCGCCCACCATGTCGGGATCGCTGCTTGTGCTGATGGCGCGTGTGACCTCGATGGTCGTTGTGTGGACGTTCAGGGTGTCATACGTGTTGGTGAGCTGGTAGCCGCCCGAGAAGTCAGCAATAGCCTCAATTTCTGTCTGAATCTGCGTAAACAAGCCGTTCTCGATTTCCAATTTCGGACCAAGGTGCATATTCGTCGAGAATGTCTTGTCGTCGTCCTCGCTTCTGAGGGTTTCCTCGCTCCTGATGGTCACCGTGCCGGTTTCCCAAGTGGCAAACGACGAGTCGCCGTATGGGTCGTGCAGAATCATCTCAACTATCGACGGTCCCTTCGTGGTGAAGTTGCTGCCCTTGGGCAGGTCGCCGAAGATGATGGCCTCAAGTCCCTGCCAGCTGTAATCGCCCTCACCATTGTTATAGGTCATGTTCATGGTACGAGTGTAGTTGCCCAAGGTGTAAGGCAGACCAGCCGTCCACGTGTAGGTGGCCTTGCCCAGCGAGTCGAGCTGAAGTTGGTTCTCCTTCAGATCTACCACCTCGCCAATGTTCTCGCCGTTCTCAGGCGCAGCAGTGCGCACTTCCTGTCCTGCGCTCATGGGGTTGCTGATAGTCACCACGGTTTCCTTGAGTGGCACCTTCGTCACGCGGTCTTCGTCGTCATTAGCCTTATCGTAGTTCGTGTAAAGCTCATAGCCTTCGATGTCGAACGTATAGGAGGCCATTTCCTTGAAAATGGGATAGTCGAACGTGTAGTTGACAGTGCCGTTTGTATTGACAGTATAGAGGTCCGCGGTCCGCATCTCTTTAGTGGTGGGAATCTCGTATTCGCCTATGGCTTCACCAAAGACGCCCTCGGGAAGCAGGTTCTTCGATCCGTTCTTCTGCCTGACGCTGAGCACGGGATCGGTGTGGAGCGTCAATTTCATAGCGGCCACATAGTCGAAGTAGCGGAACCCGCCGTCCTCCGTCGGGATACTATCCTGTAGCACCGTTTCCGGGTGACTGGCGTCGATGCGCGGCAA
Source organism: Prevotella sp. (assembly GCA_017557405.1). Taxonomy (GTDB): domain Bacteria; phylum Bacteroidota; class Bacteroidia; order Bacteroidales; family Bacteroidaceae; genus Prevotella. Next base: position 117,237 of record JAFYYV010000001.1, on the reverse strand, counting down.
TTGCTGGGGATTGAACTTATATACCTCGTTGGCCTGGCTGTTCACCATCTGCACCGAAGTCACCTTGTAATCCAGCGGCGGCAGCAGCACGGCAAAATCGCCCGTCTCGGCATCAGTCGTGATGACCACCCGCTTAGCATTGTCTTCCTGGGTACCACCCGTGCGGTAGCCTTCACCCGTAGCTGCCACGCCAGTCGGATAAGTCAGTGCCGTGTTCTCAGTCACAGGTCTGAAACCATTGCTCACCAAGCCCTCCGTCTCCTCGTAGGCGTTCAGCATATAACGCGTGTCGGGAATCTCCAGCGTAATGCGGGCCTGTCCGATCGTGTTCTTGCTCTTGTACTCATCTATGTCGGCAAAGCCTAAGAGTTTTTCGCTCTCAATGGCACCACCAACCACGCGGCCTGCCACAGGCACCAATGTGTTGTCCCAGAACACAAAGCCGCTCTCGTCCTTGACAAACTCGTAGGTCGTTTCGTTCAGACCGGTCGGGTCATCGGGAATGCGGCCTCCCTTGACGAAGGTATGGCCGTCCTTTGAGACGCTGATGTAATGCTTACCGATGGGCACATCTACGGTGAACTTGCCCTCGTCGTTAGTCACCACAATCTCGTTGTTGCGTGAAGCCTGACGACCGTCCACGTATATCTGCACACTGTCCACCGGGATGTTCGTGCCGGCATAGCGGATGACGCCGCTAACTTCAAATGATGAAATGTCGGTGAAGTCAACGCCGCTGTGCACCAGCGACGAAGCACTCACGAAACGGCTCTGCTTCTCTGGCGAGAACTCGTGGCTGTTCATCACGGGTGTCACGCTGTAGTTGGTACCATCGCCATTGAACGGCACGCCACGCACCACGTAGTTGCCCTGATTGTCAGTATAGCCCAGCAGGCCAAATTGATTGCTATCGGGAATGGTGGAGTCGAAAGAACCACCAGCCAGATCTCCGTGGTTCTCGTTGGCAGCGCCTGCCGTCTTCGAGTAGTCGTAAGCCTTTTTCAGTGCCTGAACGCCTTCGTCCAACGGGATATAAGCCACCAGCCCGTCCTCGTTACCTGCCAGCGTGTGGTCGGCATAGGAAACAATTTCCTCGTTGGGGAGGGCACGCGAATAGACGCGGATTTCGTCTAAGTAGCCCTTGAACTGTGGTTTGTTGACATCAGACGAGTAGCCGAAATGCAGGCTCTCTGCCGAAAGGGCATGTCCGGCAACGCTGTAAGTGGCTGTGGCACGATGGCTGTCGAAGGTACTCAGCGTGTATTGCGAACCGTCATATCGGAGCGTGATCTGCGTGAATTCGTTGGGCTTCACATATACGCCCGAAGCGTTGCCGTTGAGAATCAGCTGGTAGCGCTGGTTCGTGGCATCGTAGGTCGACAGCTGAAGCAGCGCCGTCGAGGTGCCGTTCTCCTCCAGCAACACGGCATTGGCAGTGCGCGATGCATCTTCGGTTTCTGGACGCAGGAAGTACTGAATCGTGTAGGGCGAAGTCGTTTTTATAGCCTGAGGTACGGGCCAGGAAACGCCATCGCCGATGCCCTGCAGATGTAGCGAGTAGAACGACTGTACGTCGGTACCGGAACTGCTGCTGGGCTTCAGTACCACCCGAGCAGCCTCGACGGCGGTACCTGTGCCGTAACTGATGCGGCCGCTCACCACACCTCGGGCCATACAGAATCCGTCGGTCGTTACTATGTGCTGTACGTTGCTATTGTCCGCTTGGCACTTTGTCTCGGAAATGACCTGATACTCGTAGTAGTCGCCAGGCTGAGCGGTGTCGTCTTGATAGTTATAAGAGGAGGCTGTGCCGTTGGTGGTATACAGCGTTACCCAGCGGTCGTCGCCGCTGCCATACAGACGGCGTTTCACGGTGTAGTAGGTTGCGGCGGTTCCGTATTGCTCTGCTTCCCACTGAATGCGCACGCGGCCAGTATAAGTGCCGCGGCTGGCAGCAATGCTGGTCACCTTCGACTCGCCGGTGATGCTGCTCACCTCCTCGTTGCTGTAGAACGTCGTGTCCTGTGCCAGCACCATCAGTCGATAATAATAGTTGGTGCAAGGGTTAGAGACGTCTTCGTCTGTATAATTGCCCGAAATAACGCTTGGGCTGTTGATGGTCTGGGTGTAGAGGTCCGTCCAACTCGTGTTGTTGTTCACGCTGCGCTGCAGCACCACGTCGTATGTGTTGCTGTTGTTGGCATTGCTAAACGACTCTAATTTCCAGTCCAGCGCAATGTTTTCGTCATTGCCTTCAGCCGTGAAGTCCTTGAATTGGTATTCGCGCTTGAGTGTGAAGTCTTTGCTGGTCCACAGTCCATCGACATCCGTCCAGCTGTTCACCGTCCAGCCATTGGGCACGAAGCACACGTAGTAGGTATAAGGTGTGCTATAATCCAGCGTGGCGCTGTTGTCAGTAAAAGTGCGAGTGTTGTAAGCGATCTCTGAGCCCACAATCTCCACGGTGTTGTCGCTGAGGTTCTTGCGGAACACATACCATTTACCGTTCGTGTCGCAGTTGTTCGAGTCGTAAACCTCGCTGTTCCAAGAGAGATTGACCGTCTTTGCCCATTTCTGACCTTCGGCAGTCAAACCAGTGGCACGTGGGTAGCCTGGAACATTGACAACGTCATAGTCTTTGAAGAAGTTATCAGCGATTGTCGACCGAGAAGGGTTGAAAGCGATAACGTGAGCTGATTTACGACTGGCCGACAGACGAGGATAGACCTTGTATGCCTTGTAGTTATCAGCATTGTAGGAAAGGGACATCTCCGTTGTCGATTCAGTTGTCTTTAAGCCACCCAGGCTGTTTTCCATTGTAGGCTCTTTATATGACTGACTTCCCGGTTTTTCATAGAATAGTGTCAGTCCCCAAGTGTATGTAGAGGCGTTGTTGCCGACAGCTGACAACGAAGCGTTGTAGTTAATCTTGCCGTTACTACGTGTCAGCGACATTTCAGGTACACTCATTGCAGCATTGTATGAAGGCACCGTCATCGTGATAACGCCTTTGTCTTTATCGTTGTCGTGCCATCGGCCCTTGATCGTTATCGTGTGAGGCTGGCCGATAAAGCTGTATTTAGGTACAATACAGATGTAAGCCCAGACCTGTTTGTCTACTCCCCAATGGGGATTCCAGACGCCAATCCAGTTTCCGTTGGCATCTGTATATTGGGTGTACCATTGGTCATAGTCACTGGCAACATTACCAAGAGCGGTATTGCCCTTGTTCAGACCGAGATTGGCTGAGGTACATAGCTCTACGCCATCCAAGTAAAGAACCCATCTGTGGTCGCCATTCCAATATCCCCAGTAACTGTAATCACCATTGTTCTCGCCTAAGCATAGGTCGAAATGGAAATGTGGTTTAGCCCAGTTCTGCGTAATATTCGCAACATCGTAAGTCCGTTGGTAGCCCAAAGCCTTAGCCGTCTGACTGAAGCCTAACAGTAGCACAAATGTCATGAGCAGCCCTAGCCACCGGCTATGCCGCAATCGTTCTTTTCCCGAAGAAGGGAAAGTGTTTTTTCGTTTCATAGATGAAATGATTTTATTTTTAGTGAATTTCTGATGAATTGCTGAACTAGTTGATAATCAAAGATAAAGATATACTTGCAGCTTATCGCTGACAACGTATAATTTAAGTCTAGATTATAAATCTCTACAAAGTTATAATAATTTTTTACATATTGGTATTTCCCCTCCTCGTTTCGACAATATTATAAGAAGTTTTAACAAATGGGAAATCCTTCTGGGGCTAGCGACATCAAACCTCATAGTTAAGATTGATCTTATGTCGCGGTTGCTCTGCCCATGCGACATGAATCCACGACGCGGAGCCTTTGTGCTCGTAGAGCAGTTCGTCGATGCCGGGCAGGTCTTTGAGGGCATTAAAGGCCTCGTAGAGGAATAGTCTGAGTGGGGAATCTACAAACAAGTACATTTCAGTTATTTCAATTTCAGTTAGGTTTAAGAGGCATCGATATCTTTCAAAATCCCTATTATATACTATATAATTAATTAATAATCAATAAGTTATATAAATAAGGAGGAAAAATGACCACCTCTCGAAAATTAACTGAAATAACTGAAATTGAAATGTTTAGTCATTAGATTTTCATCTAAAATACTGATTATCAATTAGATATGAATTCACAAGGGTTTGACACTTGTGTTTCAAAACCTGTAAGAAGGACAAAAACATGCTGATTTTTCCTCTAAAAAGCCGCAAAAACAAGTAAAAAACGCTTGTTTCGATGTTTTTCTCTACACTTTGCACACATTTAGGCGATTCAAAAAATCAACACTTAGTCCCTATTTGAAAGGCATTTTGTGCTCAAATGGCAGTCTCGTTGCAGAAAATGGCGGTAACAATTGCCCTTTTTCACTACCAATTGAAACAATTGTGAGACCTTTTTGTAACCATAATGTAACGGAGTTGTTGGTAAAAGCCACTACTTAGGAACACCTCCTTCTATTGTCAAGAAAATTCCGAATTTTGGTGCCACGAGAAGGCCAACGTTTTGAAAAAATTCTTCCTCGTGGGCAAATACGCGAGTTTTGAGCGTTCTTGGAAATCGTTGATAATCAGCAGTTTCTGTTTTCTTTACATTTTACAGCATTGTCAAAGCTATGGAATGAGGTGGTCAGATGTGGCATATGAGCTCGTTAGATGCGATAAGTAAGCGTGTCATTTGCCACATCTAAGCGCCTCAAATGATACATATGACAATTCTGCTTGTGGGAAATGAGGAAATTGGAGCGAAAAAGTCGTTTCCTTACTCGTATTTCTTTTCTAGATTGAACGGAAAAGTCGACAAGATTTTGTAAATAAAAATACCAAGTTTTTAAGTCATGAACGATGGAGGCAGCGCTCGTATTCGGTCAACATTTGTTGGGCGATGTCGTTGTTTTCGAAGCGTTGGATGTATTCCAGGCTGCGCTGGATGCGTTCTTCACGGCCTTCGGCTCCGGGGAGGGAGCGGGTGATGGCTTCGGCTAGGCCTTCGGCGTCGTCGGGATGGACGTAGAGGCAGTCGGGACCGCCCGCTTCTTCGAGGCACGACCCTGTGGCGGCAACGACGGGGAGACGGCTCTGGATGGCTTCGATGATGGGGATGCCGAATCCTTCGTAGCGCGAGGGATAGACGAAGCAGAGGGCTTGCTGGTAGATGGCGGGCAGGTGGTGGTTGGGTACGTCGCTGAGCAGATGGACGCGATCTGTGAGGCCGTTGCGCTCGGCGTAGGGGAGTATCTCTTTGCGCACGTAGCTGGTCTGCCGTCCTACGAGCACGAGGTGGAGGTCTTTTTCGGAGGTAAGAGGTAAGAGGTAAGAGGTAAGAGTTTTTAGGGCTTTGCCTGCGAGGAGGACGTTCTTGCGCGGTTCGATGGTGCCTACGGAGAGGATGTAGTGCTCGGGCAGGTTGTAGCGTTTGCGCACTTCGGCCTTCGTCTCGGCGTCGGCTTCCTCACGGAATCGGGTGCCACAACTTTGATAGACCACGTCGATGCGGTCTTCGGGGAAGTCGCTATAGGCAAGGATGTCGCGTTTGGTGCACTCGGAGATGGCCACGACGCGCTCGGCTTCGCGCAGGGTGGCGTGGAACTTGCGGCGATAGAAGAAGACGTCGATGGGGTTGTAGTATTCGGGGTGGCGCAAGAAGATGAGGTCGTGGATGGTGACGATGCCGGGGATGCCGGCACGGCGAAGTCCTACAGGCAGCTCTCCCGACAGGCCGTGGAAGAGTTGGACGCCATCGCGCTGCAGGTCGTTGACGATGCCGCGGGAGCGCCAGAAAGCCTTTTTAAGGCTTTTAGGGATGAGGGATGAGGGATGAAGGGCCCCCACCTGTCCTCCCCCCGTAGGGGAGGTATAATAGGAGAAGGCGACGTTGGGTCGTTGGATGATCTGGTTTCGCAGGTCGTCACGCCCTTCATCGGGGGCATACAGCAGGAACTGCGTGTCGGCGTCGGCTGCCGATAACGAGTTGATGAGGGTGCGTGAATAACTGCCAAGTCCTGTTGCGTTGCGAACAATTCGCTTGGCGTCGAAACCGAGAACCATGGGTTTATTTGCCGATTTTACTATTTTACTATTTTACAATTGTATTTACAATTTAACGAAGTACAATGTACAATTGATTTATCAATTTAGCTATTTACTCCCCTCGCCCTTTGGAGAGGGGCTGGGGGTGAGGCTCCTCCTTATCACCTTCCCATCCTTCACTTCGAAACGGCGGTTGAACTCCTCGCGGGTGCGTTTCCAGCGGTTGTGGCTCCAGAGCCAGATGGCGGGGTTGCGGCAGATAGTGGCTTCGAGCTCGCGGAAGTAGATATCGGTGAGTTCCCATTCGCCCATCGACTTGGGGTCGCGGGTGATGAGTCGCATCTCGCAGTTGTAGTGGCCGCGGCTCAGACGGGTGACGTCGGCGTAGAAGACGGCATGGCCTGTGGAACGCGCTATGCGCTCGGTGCCCGTGAGCACAGGCGTGTCGTGGTTGAGGAAGTCCACCCAGTGGTGGATGTTCACCCAGTGGGGTTTCTGGTCGGAGATGTAGCCCACGCAGATGGTGCGGCCTTCGCGCCGATAGCGCACCACTTCGCGCAGCGTGTCGTTCATGGCGATGCACTTCGCTCCGAGCCGCTCGCGCACCTTCAGGAAAAGGCGGTCGGCGGAGGGGTTCTCCAGCGGGTGGTAGATCTGTGCGCATTGCACGTCGGACGACACCCAGAAGGGCAGCGACGTGATCCACTCCCAGTTGCCCACATGCCCGAGGAAGACCGCGCACGACTGTCCGCTGTTGAGCACCTCGTTGAGCTCGTCGGTGCCGGTGAAGGTCATGCGACGGCGCAGTTGCCGCTCGCTGATGGTCATCAGTTTGATGGTCTCCACGAGGTAGTCGCAGAAGTAGTGGTAGAAGCCGCGCTGAATCTGGCGCAGTTCCTGCGGAGTCTTCTCGGGGAAGGAGGTCTGCAGGTTGTTCCAGATGACGCGATGGCGATATCTCACGACACGGCTCACCAGCCAGTAGAGGAGGTCGCTGAGCACGTAGAGCACGCGCAGGGGAAGCAGCGAGAGCACGTACCAGATGGCGTATCCTATGTAGTAGAGAATCTTACTCATGGGTGTTAGGTGATGGGTGTTGGGTGTTAGAAGGCATTAATTGGTCGTTGACCATGCGATACATATACTGCTGGATGATGGCCTTGAGCTCGCGTTCCATCTTCTGTTGCACGGCGACCTTGCCAAGCAGATTCTGCCGCATCAGGGGGTCGTTGATGGAGTAGAGGGCCTTCGATTTCGTACCGTCGAACTGGAGCACGTAGCCATATTTGACGTATTGATAGACGCCGTTGAGGTAGTTCACGGCGAAGGTGGCGGGAGCGGGCGTGTTGAGCAGGTCGATGCCGAACGAGAGGTAGGGCTTCTTGTAGCCGATGAGGCCGAGCACGGTGGGCACGATGTCGATTTGCTGGGCGACGGCGTCGCTCACACCCGGTTGGACGAGTTCGCCGCTGGGGTCGTAGATGATGACAGGTCCGCAGAATCCACCGATATCGCTCTTGTATTCGTCGTGATTGCTTTGGTTGGTGTGGTCGTTGGTGAGCACGAAGATGGTGTTGCGGAACCACGGTTGCTTGGCAGCCTCTTCGAAGAACTGGCCGAGCGCCATGTCGGTGTAGCGCACGCACTTGTGGATGGGCAGCTGCTCTTCTTTATAGACGTTCTGATATTGGGCGGGAATCTTGAAGGGGTGGTGGGACGAGGCGGTGAACACGGCGGTCATGAACGGCTGGCGCATCTCACCCATCTTGGCGCAGTAGTACTGCAGGAACGGCTCGTCCCAGATGCCCCAATGCCCGTCGAAGTCCTTGTCGCCCCCGAAACGGCTGTCGGCGGCATAGTCCTCGCGACCGTAATACTGTTGGAACCCCGTCTTGTTGGCAAACGCCATGAAGCCCATCGAACCGCGGTTGGCGCCGTGGAAGAACGCCGTCTGGTAGCCGTCGGCAGCGAGCAGTCCGCCAATGCCCGTGTAGGTGTTCATGGAAGAGGGCGTGAGCACAAACGGCTCTACGAACATGGGAATGCCACAGAGCACGGAGGGCATTCCGTCGATGCTCTTGCGGCCGTTGCAGAACGAATGGCGGAAGACGAGGCTATGGGCAATGAGCGTATCGAGATGGGGTGTGTAGCCCTTGTAGCGCCCTCCCTCGAGATGCTTGTTGAAGGCGCCGATGTATTCGCTTCCGAAGCTCTCGACAATCAGTATGACCACATTGCGCGGCTTCCGCTGCACGGAGTCGGCGGGTTGGTGGATGGGAGAGAAGACTCGGGCTGCCTCGTCGATGGAGGCGTAATAGTCGGGAACATTAAAGACGCTCTTGCCGATGGTGCGCAGAAGAGCGAACGGCGTGTTGAGCACCACGGCGCACTCGGTGGGTCGGTTGACGTATTGGTTGGCGTTGTTGATGGTGATGGGGCGTATTCCGTGTCCCAGTCCGCCACGACAACCGCCGATGGCCAAGGGTACGGCTGCCAGCAACGCGATGAACGTCACGGCAAAGTAGGCCCACCGTTGTCCGGCTTGCTTGTAATAACTCTTGTGGATGCGAGGTTTTGCATAAAGCCAGCACAGGGCCGCGATGACGACGATGGCCAACAGCACGAGATACCAGTGGTGGAGCAGTTCGACAAAGAAGATGCCGCCCAGGTTGTCCTCGCCCGCGAACTCGCGGAACACGCTGGTGGTGGTGCGTCGGAGGGTATAAGGAAAATAGGCCGAGTCGGCCAGGTTGATGATGAACGCCAGGCTGTTGACAATGACGAACAACCATTTGCAGAAACGTTGGTAGCCACGCGTCTCCTTCAGATACAAGGGGAAGAGCATCAAGACGATGTAGAGGGCGTTGGTGTAGATGATGGCCGACGTGTCGAAGGCCAGACCGCCCTTGAAAAGCCGCAGCAGATGGCTGAACGTGAGTCCGTCGGCGAAGTGGCCGAGGTTGACCAACAGGTAGGCTACGCGGGCAATGAAGTAAACCAGGAAGACCAACAGGAGATTCCAGACAAGTGCCGCCACAGGGGCGAACGTCGTGTCGAGGATGCCGAATTTCTTTCGCTTTTCGTTTCTCATCGTTTCCTCTTGTTTAGATGGCTTGCATGTCGTGCAGCTTCTTGTAGAAACCGTCGAGTTGCAAGAGTTCGTCGTGGGTGCCGCGTTCGACGATGCGTCCTTCGTGGAGCACGCAAATCTCGTCGGCGTTCTTGATGGTCGAGAGCCGGTGGGCCACGGCCACGGTGGTGCGCGTCTTCATCAACCGCTCGAGCGCATCCTGCACCAGGCGTTCGCTCTCGGTGTCGAGGGCAGACGTGGCTTCGTCGAGGATGAGGATGGGCGGGTTCTTCAAGATGGCGCGGGCGATGGACACGCGTTGGCGCTGACCGCCGCTGAGTCGGCCTCCGCGGTCGCCGATGTTGGTGTCGTATCCGTGTTCGCTCTGCATGATGAACTCGTGGGCGTTGGCGATGCGTGCCGCCTCTTCCACCTGCTCGCGGGAGGGGTTGTCCACACCGAACGATATGTTGTTGTAGAACGTGTCGTTGAAAAGGATGGCCTCCTGGTTGACGTTGCCAATCAGTTGGCGCAACGAATGGAGCCCGAGGTCTTTCACGTTGATGCCGTCGATGAGCACCTCGCCCTCCTGCACGTCATAGTAGCGGGGGATGAGGTCGACGAGCGTTGACTTGCCGCTGCCGCTCTGTCCCACGAGGGCGATGGTCTTGCCCTTCGGAATCGTCAGGTTGATGTCGCGCAGCACCCATTGCTCGCCATAGCGGAACGACACGTTGCGGAACTCTATCTGATGTTCGAACGAAGGGATCTGCGTGGCGTCTTCCTTCTCCTGGATGGCCACCTCGGCTTGCAGTATCTTGTCCACACGCTCCATCGAGGCCAGTCCTTTCGGGATGTTGTAGCCGGCCTTCGAGAACTCCTTCAAGGGCTGGATGATGCTGTAGAGGATGACCATGTAGTAGATGAAGATGGGGCCGCTGAGCACTTGGTTCTTCAGCACGAGGATGCCGCCGAACCAGAGCACGATGACAATCATGACGGTGCCCAGGAACTCGCTCATGGGATGGGCCATCGACTGGCGGATGTTGACGCGCATGATGTCGTTGCGATAAGCGGTGTTCACGCGGTCGAAACGCTCGTTCATCTTCTCTTCAGCGCAGAACGCCTTGATGATGCGCAAGCCGCCCAACGTCTCCTCCACCTGACTCATCGTGTCGCTCCACAAAGCCTGCGCCTTGATGGACTTCTGCTTCAGTTTCCTACCCACGAAGCCCATGAACCAGCCGAAGATGGGGACGAAGATGATGGTGAACAACGTGAGTTGCCACGAGACGGCGATGAGCGTGCCGAAATAGACGATGATGAGGATGGGGTTCTTGAAAAGCATGTCGAGACTCGACATAATGGAGTTCTCTATCTCTTGCACGTCGCCACTCATGCGGGCGATGATGTCGCCCTTTCGCTCTTCGCTGAAGAAGCCCAGCGAGAGCGAGTTGATTTTCTGGTAGAGTTGGTTGCGGATGTCGCGCACCACGCCCGTTCGGATGGGGATGATGGTGGCCGAGGAGAGGAAGTAGGCGCCCGTCTTCAATGCCGTCATCACCACGAGCACCAATCCGATGATGAGTAGGGTGGTGGTCGAACCGACTTGCTCGATGAGCTGGTTGACGTAGTAGTTCATGTTGTTCATCAGCACATCGGTGGCATGGCCCCAGTCCCAAGCCATCAGCGAGGTGACCTCGTCGGCGTCGCCCGTCTTGAAAAGGATTTGGAGCATGGGGATGAGCGTGGCGAACGAGAAAATGTTAAGCACCGCCGAGAGGATGTTGAACACCACCGACAGCACCAGATACTTCTTATAAGGCGGCACGAATCGCCGCAACACTTGCATGAACTCCTTCATCGCTTATCCAAGTTTTTACGTACTTGGCGGCAAAGTTAGTGGTTTTTTGCCAAAAAAGCAATAGTTGCAGCAAAAAAGTGGGGACACTTCTTGTGGAAATGTCCCCGTCTTCTATGATTGATGACCGTTCAACCGTGATGCCGCGCTTCTTAGAAGTTGAGACCCACGGTGAGGTTGAGGCACCCGGTGTGCGTGTCGTCGAAAGAGTTTTGTCCGATGTTGGCAAGGCCGATGTCGTAGCTGGCACCGAGATAGAAGATGTCGTAGCTGAGGCCGCATCCCAGTTTGATACCTCCGTCGAAACGGCGGAATGCGCCATCGCTGAAGCTGCTGTAGGCCATACGCTCATAATAGTCCTTGATTTTTCCGCCCACTCCGCAAGCCAAGTATCCGCCCATGAAGGGCTCGATGGACAGACGCTCGGGGGTGATGTAGCGGTATTTCAGCAGAAGAGGTACCTCGAGGTAGTCGAGGTTATAGGTCAACTTGTCGGCTCCCGAACCGCTTCGTCCGCCTTTCTCGGTGTAGTAAAGGCCAGTTTCGAAGTAGAGGGGTGATGCCGGGACGATTTGGAATCCAGCTGCCACGCCCACTTCAAGTCCTGCACGGGCTGTCTTGCCATCGAGTGCGGGGGAATCGGAGTTGACTGTTGACACGCCCAAGCCTACACGCATGCCGAAGTAGGTGTCGGACATATAGCTTCTATGACCAGGATATGTGATGTGCGAGGAATAGTTGGGACGTGTGGGTCGATACTGAGCCGATGCCGTAAGGGCAAAGGCCAGCGTCAGAAGGGTTAATGTGAAGAATCTTTTTTTCATATTGTTCTCATTTTAAAAGTTTAACGACTCGTTAGTGAGAGCAAAGATAGTGTTTTCAGGAATACCCGTTGTGAGGTTATTTCCTATTTTGACGTGGGGATTTCCCTAAACTTGCTTTTTGAAGATCTCCATCAACTCGCGCATTCCCTCGCTGGCACCCTTCTGGATGTGCTGGATTTTGCGGTAGCCGCTGGTGGGAACGGGGGCTGGGTCGATGAGATAGACAGGGACTTGCGGGCGCACGTACTGCACCAGTCCGGCGGCGGGATAGACGTTGAGCGATGTACCGATAATGATGAACGCGTCGGCTTTCTGCACCTCGTCGATGGCGGGCGAGATCATGGGGACGCTCTCACCGAAGAACACGATGAAAGGCCTAAGCAACGAGCCATCGCCAGCCTTGGTGCCGGGAGCCACGTCGCAATGCTCTTCGTCGAGTTCCTGAACATAGCGCGGGTCGAACTGGTCGTAGGAGGAGCAGACTTTGGTGAGTTCGCCATGCAGGTGGATGACGTTCTTCGAACCAGCCTTTTCGTGTAGGTTGTCGACATTCTGCGTTACCACAGTCACGTCGTATTGGTCTTGCAACTGCGCCACCAACCGGTGGCCTTCGTTGGGTTGCGCCGCATAGAGTTTCCGACGGAGCATGTTGTAGAAGTTCGTGACAAGGGTGGGGTCGGCCAGCCATCCCTCGTGTGTGGCCACTTGCTCAACGGGATAATTCTCCCAGAGCCCATCGGAGCCTCTGAAGGTCTTAAAACCGCTTTCGACCGACATGCCGGCGCCTGTAAGGAATACTATTTTCTTCATAGGTTTGAGTAGTAAAATTATTAATAATGCACAAAAATAATGATTTTTCGCGAAATAATGTGACTAGGTCGGATAAAAATATTAACTTTGCAGGCTAAATATTGTATTATTTATTAATTAGGTAGAAAAAACAGACGAAAAAGATGGATCAAGTAAGTTATGCATTGGGCTTGGGAATTGGTCGCCAATTGAGTGACATGGGTGCCCAGAATCTCAATATTGACGATTTCGCGCAAGCTATCAAAGACATTCTGGCTGGAAAGAAACCTCAGGTGGACGATGCCACAGCACAGCGCATCGTGCAGGAGTTCTTCCAGGAGCAGGAGAAGAAACAACGCGCCGCAGCTGCTGAGAAGCACAAGACGCAGAAGGAGGACGGCGAGCGCTATCTGGCAGAGAACGCCAAGAAGGACGGCGTCATAACACTACCCAGTGGTTTGCAATACAAGGTGTTGCGCGAAGGAAATGGTCGCAAGCCAAAGGCCACTGACCAGGTGAAATGCCACTACGAGGGAATGCTTGTCGATGGCACGCTCTTCGACAGCAGCATCCAGCGTGGCGAGCCTGCCACCTTCCCCCTGAACGGTGTCATTGCCGGATGGACAGAGGGTCTGCAACTGATGCAGGAAGGTGCCAAATATCGTTTCTTCATCCCCTACCAGTTGGGTTATGGCGAGCGTGGTGCCGCTGGTGCCATTCCTCCATTCGCCGCTCTGGTGTTCGATGTGGAACTGATTGAAGTGGTTTAATTAGAAAGAATGAAACAACAACAATAAAAACAAACAACAAAAGAAATGAAAAAATTGACATTTGTAGCCGCTATGGCTATCGCAGCCGCCATCTTCACATCGTGCGGCAACGGAACTCCGAAGGCTAACCTGAAGAGTGACATCGACTCCATGAGCTATGCCATGGGTGTTTCCCAGACTCAAGGTCTGAAAGAATTCTTGGTAGAGCGCATGAGCATCGACACCACCTACATGAATGACTTCATCAAAGGTCTGAACGACGGTGCCAACGCTGGCGACAACAAGAAGAAGGCCGCTTACTATGCTGGTATCCAGATTGGACAGCAGATTTCGAACCAGATGATCGTGGGTATCAACCACGAGATTTTCGGTGAAGACTCCACCAAGAGCATTTCGCTGAAGAACTTCATGGCCGGCTTCGTGGCTGGAACCACTGGCAAGGGTCAGAAGATGACAATCGAACAGGCTCAGTCGTTGGCTCAAGCCAAGATGCAGGAAATAAAGGCCAAGGTTGCTGAAGAGGTGTATGGTCCTAACAAGCTCGCTGGTGTTAAGTTCATGGCTGAGAATGCCAAGAAGGAAGGTGTGAAGACCTTGGATAGCGGCGTGCAGTACAAAGTGATCAAGGAAGGTTCTGGTCCTATGCCTAAGGATACTTCGATGGTGAAAGTTCACTACGAGGGTCGTATGATCGACGGAACCGTATTCGACAGCTCTTACACTCGTGGCGAGCCCGTCTCCCTGCGTGCCAACCAAGTGATCAAAGGCTTCACAGAGGCTCTGGTTCACATGCCTGTTGGTTCTACTTGGGAGGTTTACATTCCTCAGGAATTGGCTTACGGCGAGCGCGAGCAGGGCAAAATCAAGCCTTTCTCTCCGCTGATTTTCAAGATCGAACTCCTCGGTTTGGGAAAATAAGACAATAGGAAAATAGGAAAATGAAGAAATCATTCATTTTAGCATTGGCCATCTTGATGGGCGCCGTTTCCACCACTGCATTGGCCGGCAAAAAGAAGGACAAGAAGAAAGCCAAGACGGAGACCGTTGACGCTGTTCCTGCTGAAGTCATCAACCTCGTCACCAAAGCCGACTCTTTGAGTTACGCTTTTGGTAAGGCTGCCACAAAGGGACTCGCTGAATACCTCTCTTCGTCGATGGACGTGGATTCTGCCCACTTTGCCGACTTCATCCGTGGATACATGGATGCTGTGGAGAAGAAGGACGACCCTGCACAAATTGCCTACATGGCTGGTGCCAATATCCAACAGCAAGTGATGAAGGGAATGATCCCCAGCATTGCCAAGGAGCTTGAGGGTACCAACATCAGCATCGACGAGAAACTCTTCCACAAAGGGTTCACGTCGGCTCTGAGCCAGGACAGCACGCTCTTCACCGATGAGGCCGCAAGCGAATATTTCGAGAACAACTTGCGTGTCATCAAAGAGAAGCGCGACGAAACCTATAAGAAAGAGAACGAGCAATGGTTGGCCAAGAATGCCCAGAAAGAGGGCGTTGTCACTCTTCCCAGCGGATTGCAATACAAGGTAATCACAATGGGACAAGGTGAGAAACCAACAGCCGACGAGACCGTCGAGGTGAAGTACGAAGGCAAGACGATTGACGGAAACATCTTCGACAGTTCTTACAAGCGTAATCCGCAAACCGTGCAGTTCGCCTGCAACCAGGTCATCAAAGGCTGGACGGAGGCTTTGCAGCTGATGCCGGTGGGTAGCAAATGGGAGCTCTATATTCCCCAGGACCTTGCTTACGGAGAGCGCCAAGCAGGACAGATCAAACCTTTCTCGACGTTGATTTTCACGGTTGAACTGCTCGACATTATCAAACCTGAGGTGGAGGAACCCGTTCAGGCGTCGAAGTTACCAGCAGAAAAGACTGCTGCAAAAACAAAAAAGACAAGCAAAAAGAAATAAAAAGCTTGTTTTTGGGTCACTTTTATAACAAAATGCGCGGAAATTGAAAAGTTTTCGCGCATTTTGTTGTTTACGTCAATAAAAATATCTACTTTTGCTAACAATTCTTTATAATCCAAAACAAAAGAAAATGGAGAAGATAGACAATCTTGACAGAAAAATTCTCAGCATTCTTTCCAAGAACGCACGCATCCCGTTCAAGGATGTGGCAGCTGAGTGTGGCGTTTCGCGTGCTGCTGTGCACCAACGTGTTCAACGACTCATGGAGGACAAAATCATCACGGGAAGTGGATTCGATGTGAACCCCAAGAGTTTGGGTTATTCTACTTGTACCTACGTAGGGCTCAACCTGGAGCGCGGAAGCATGTACAAGGATGTGGTGAAGGAACTCATCACAATCCCGGAAATCGTGGAGTGCCACTTCACTACGGGTCCTTACACGATGTTGGTGAAACTATACGCACAAGACAACGAGCAACTCATGGACCTGCTCAACAATAAGCTGCAGAGCATTCCTGGGGTTGTGTCGACAGAGACGCTCATCTCGCTTGAACAAAGCATCAAGCGCGAGGTGCCTGTGGTCATGAGATAAAGCTATCGTCCATCACTTATCCTTATTCTGAGAAGATGAAATCGTTTCATCTACAGTCGCATCTAAATGAGATTCATGCGGCTTATCCCGAAGCCAAACATCGACCCGTCATAGGCATCACGGCCAATTATGCCAACGAGGACGCCTGTCTGCGCGACAGATACTACCAGCAAGTGGTCGATGCGGGTGGAACGCCCATCATCATTCCACCTGTAGCCGACAAGGATGTCATTATCAACACGCTGGAACACATCGACGCGTTGCTGCTCACGGGTGGAGGCGACTACAACCCGTTGTGGTGCGGTGAGGAGCCTTCTTCCCGTCTGCATTCCATAAATGCCACGCGCGACTTGCCTGAGTTGCTCATCACGCGGTTGGCTTATAACCGGCAAATCCCTATGCTTGGCATTTGCCGCGGCGTCCAGACGTTGGCCATCGCCCTCGATGGACATGTGGCGCAAGACATCGATGAGAACAAGAAGGACAACGACAAACCGATCATTAAACATTCGCAGGACGCCGACCGAAACGAACTGACTCATAGCGTCAGCATCGCCCCCGATTCCTACCTTTTTAATATATATCAGAGCGAGCAGATTTACGTCAACTCGTTTCATCACCAGGCTGTCGATGACCCGGGAAAGCGATTCAAGATCACCGCACAGGCTCCCGATGGCACCATCGAAGCCATAGAAAGCTGCGAGTTCAAACCCATCATGGGCGTGCAATGGCATCCTGAATGGCTCGAGGAGGAAGGAAGAAAACTATTCGCATGGCTTGTGGCGCAAGCCAACAACTATTACGTTGCCAAGCTTTTGCACAATCGCGTGCTCACGCTCGACACGCATTGCGACACACCGATGTTCTTCCCGCAGGGCATCCAGTTCAACCAGAGAGATCCGAGAATCCTTGTTGACCTGCACAAGATGGACGAAGGCCACCAAGACGCCGTCATCATGGCCGCCTATCTTCCGCAACCCAAGCTCGGTGAGACTTTTTCATCGAAAGTGGAAGTCAACTGGACCAACGACGACCAGCTTTCCGCATCCATCACACCGACCGTCTATGCCGACCTCATCTTCGACAAGATAGAGGACATTGTTCATAACAACAGTCAATACCTCAGCATCGCCCGGACGCCTGCCGACCTCTACGAAGACAAGCGGAAAGGGCGTAAGAGCATCATGATTGCCATAGAGAATGGTCTTGCCTTGGAGCACGACATCGCCAATGTGAAGCATTTTGCACAACGAGGAGTGGTCTATATTACACTTTGTCACAATGGCGACAACGACATCTGTGACTCTGCCAAAGGTTGCAATACGCACAACGGAGTCAGCCAGTTCGGCGAAAAGGTCATTGCCGAGATGAACGACTATGGGATTATGGTCGACCTCAGTCATGCTTCCGAGAAGAGTTTCTACGATGCATTGCAAATCAGCCGGACGCCCATTGTATGCAGTCATAGCAACTGCCGTGCACTCTGCGACCATCCGCGCAACCTCACCGACGATCAGCTTCGTGCACTAGCGGCACGTGGCGGCGTCGCACACACCACCCTCTATTCATATTTCCTCAGGAAAGATGGACAGGCAACCATTATCGACGCCATCCGACATCTGGAGCACGCCATCGACATCATGGGTATCGACAATGTCGGATTGGGAACCGATTTCGATGGCGACGGTGGTGTTCCAGGACTTGCCGACTCTTCCGAACTCATCAACTTCACGTTGCATTTGTTGAGACGCAAGTACAGCGAAGAAGACATTCGAAAGATCTGGGGTGGTAACTGGCTCAGGGTCATGGCGCAAGTTCAAAGCAAAAGAACCAAGTCCTAATCTCCGACATTCATCACTCAACATCCATCACCCAAAATAATGAGAAACAAAAAAAGTATCACCATAATGGCACTCATTGTAATGCTCGCCGTCTATGTCTTTGCCGTCAGACCTGCCTTAGTGGAATGCGACAACAGCCGAAACGTAGAAGACACAGAGGAAATGGAAAAAGTCCAACCTGTCGGACCTGAGTTCAGCGCCGATTCTGCCTTCGCTTTCGTCAAAGCGCAATGCGACTTCGGTGTACGAGCCATGAACACCGACGGACACGAGCGTTGTGCAAAATGGATTGTCAGCAAATTCGAACAATATCAATGCAAGGTGACCACCCAGAAGGCGCAACTCACGGGATATGACGGCACTCCGCTTAATGCCACGAATATCATCGCCCAATATCGACCTGAACTTACCACGCGCATTCTTCTTTGCGCACATTGGGATTCTCGGCCCTGGGCTGACAACGACCCTGATTCTGCCAACTGGCGAAAACCTATTCTTGCCGCCAACGATGCAGCTTCGGGAGTAGCCGTGATGTTAGAAATAGCCCGACTGCTTAACTCCCAAACACCCGACTCCCAAAAGCCATCGTCCAACATCGGCATCGACTTTGTATGCTTCGACGCGGAAGACTGGGGCACACCAATGTGGTACACTGGTGTAGATCCTGGCGACACATGGGCATTGGGCGCACAATATTGGGCCACAAATCTGCCGCAAGGATATGAGGCTCGCTATGGCATTCTGCTCGACATGGTGGGCGGACAAGGCGCCCGTTTCTACCAGGAAGGAATCAGCAAAGAGTTCGCTCCTGAGATTGTCAAGAAGGTGTGGCGTGCTGCCCGACAAGTTGGATATGGCTCATATTTCCCCAAGAAAGAAGGAGGAAAGATCACCGACGACCACTTGCCTGTCAACCAGCACACCAACATCCCTACTATCGATATCATTCCTTATTATCCCGATTGTCCGCAAAGTTCTTTCGGACCCACTTGGCATACTTTGGCTGATGATGTGGAACACATCGACCCCGCCACATTGAAAGCCGTTGGACAGACAATCGTCCAGACCATTTGGACGGAGGAATAATTTTTATAGATTCGAAAAGTAAAAAGGGAAGTGGAAAGCCTTTAAGCCTACCACTCCCCTTTATACCCTTTATACATTACTTTTTTCACTCAGTATAGTAGTCTATCAGTCGGATGATGAGCTGGTTGAGCAGTTCCACCTCATAGTGCCCTACGGATGCGGCTATATGGTCGTTTCCTACACCACTGTCGTTAGTGATGAACACATACGTACCGCCTGTGGCGATGGAGAAGAAGCGAAGCATGAATTCCGTGTTCTTGTCCACACCGCTGGCAGCGACGGGTATCAGGCGTATGCCTTGTTTGGCGCAGTTGGCCACTGATTTTTGGAGCGATTGGATGATGTTTTTTTCGTGGTGGGCGGGTGCGTCAAGAATGAGGAATGCCAAGCGAGTGCGGGCGTTGTTGTCCCACGAGAGGTCTTGCAGTGTACGCTCAAGCGCCGTATGCACAGCCTCGGGATAGTCGTTGCCACCGTCTGCCTTTTGCTTGTCAACGAATTTCTTGGTTTTGCTGAGGTCGGTGGTGAAATCGGAGTGGCGTGTGAGATATTCGTCACCTTCGTCACGATAGAACAAGGCGGCTGTACGCATGGTCAACGAGGGACGAACGGACGACACTTTGCCAATAATATCTGTGAGGTCGTTCTTTAGGAATTCGATTTCATCCGCCATCGACCCTGTTGCATCGACAATGAAAGCGATATCGGCCTGTTGGGTAGCCTTCGGGGCTTTGGTGCAGACGTAATGGTTGATGGCTGTTGGCAGATGGGCTTCGATGTCATTCTCAACAGCCGAAGAGTCCCAAGGGCATATAACGGGATGTCCTTCCATGATTTTCCCGTCCACGTTGACCTGAAGGTTGGCGGCATCGGCGGTCTCTTTCTGATAGAGTCCTATCCAGCATTCGGCAAGACCGTGGTTGTCAGTGATAGCCTCCCACATGGTCGTGTTATTGCGCAGCAACTTCACGCTGATACCTGCCAAGGCAGTACCCTTTTCGTCGGTCACTTTCACGCAAACGCGGTTGTTGGTGTAGAACTCCCAATATTCACTCTTATCGGTGTAATCTTTCGAAAGCATCAGCTTCGACCAGAATGGCCAATGGGTGAGGTCACACCACTCTCCTGCTGTGACGATACCTGCTTGGTTGTTGCCCTGTTGTGAGCCATTTTCACCAGGTTCTTCACCTGGAGCACCATCCTTATCCGAAGAAGAATAAGCTCCACTTCTGTCCAAACCTCCTATCTCATCATCATAATAATCGGATGTGGAGCAGGCTGAAAAGGTGAATGCTCCAGTAAGTAGCAACGTGCCGCAAGCAATGTGCAAAAAGTCTTTTGTCTTCATGTTTTGAATGTTTTAAAAGTTTATGTTTCTACTCCATGAAACGAATAGATACACAAATCTTGCTTGGCGGTTGCTCAAATTGACAATTAATTAACAATTGATAATAGTTGTTAAGCATCTTTAATAAATAGCTCTTTAATAACTATCACAATTGCCCACTCTCCACCATTAGTACGACGCGCTCGGTCAAGCGGTCCACTCCTTCGGCGTCATATTGTTTACGCAGACTCGCTCCGAACGTCCAAGCAAATGCCTGATAGAAACCAGCTTTGATGCTGCCGAAATAGGCTTGGATAAGGTTGTATGAAGAAGAATTGCACTCGCGATAAACCAGTTTGATGAGCAGCTTGCCCTGCGAGTAAGTCAACTTCTTCATTCGGGGCGTATATTCTTTCTTGATGGCCTTCTCCACTACTTTCATGTGCTCATCTCGGGCGCGTTTGTCGGGCAGGGTTTCCAGATATTCGTATGTCTCTTTGATGATGGCGTTGCACTCTTTGGCTATCGGCAACACTTTCTTCACGTTCCTCACCAGTCGATTGTAATCCTGCCGTTGCTTCTCGTTCTTGAACACGGGTTCGGGATAGACATACACGTTGTTCATCTCCACGTATTGTATCGAGTCACCGCCATTGAGCACTTTGCCGACTTTCACCATCGGCACAAATGTCGGATTGTCCATGTCCACCTCACGGTCTTCCGCGTGGACACGCCCCGCCTTTCCGCTCTGTCCCAGCATCGGGATACATAGCAGACAGCTCATAGCCAATGTCACGATTTCTCTTTTCATGCCTCTGAATTTCAGTCGTTACAGTTCAAAAATGGCGCACTTCGCATGCAAAAATACAAAAACTATACAAATAATTGGCTGTTTTATTGCATTTCTCAAGTTTTTTCTATAATTTTGACACGATTTTATATTTTTGTTCAACTAAAAAACCAACAATCTATGAAGAAAATCTTAATGGGAATGCTGGCCGTGGCACTCATGCTGGGCATGGCATCGTGTAAGGAAAAGGCTCCTGCTGACGCAGCCAAAGACGTTGCTGAAAAAGTAGAGAAAGCAGTGCCAAGTCTTGAGGAAATCGTGGCACAAGCCAAAGCCGATGGTGCCAAATGGAGTGTGGACGAGTGGAAGAGTGCCTTCCGCAATGTCTTGGTCAACATGAAACCCATGTTGGAGACCTTACAGGGCTTGCAAGAGAAGGTCGGTGACGATCCTGCAAAAGCTGTTGAAATGCTCGGCGAACTGCAAGCTAAACAAAAGGAATTTGAGGGCATTGAGAAATTAATGGACGAATTCACGGAGATTGCCAAAGGAACCGAAAACGGAACGAAAGTCGTTGAAGACGAAGAGTGGGGCAAGGAAGTGATGAAAGAACTCGGATTGCCCGAAGACTTGTAAGAAAACAATTTTATGGTAAGAAAAAAGGCTGTGGAATTCCGCAGCCTTTCTTCTTTATTTAGGGTATTCAGAAAAGGCGTAAAGAGTTTAAAGGGAAGTGGAAGGGTCTAAAGGGACGTATGCTTTTAATAGGAGTTTGGGAGCGTGAGCAATTTACAATTTGACAATTTACGATGTACAATTGATTTACAAATTGGGCTATTGTCCCTTTAACTTCCTTTTAACTTCCTTTTAACTTCCTTTCCGCTTGAGCTCTGCTCGGGAAGGAGGGGTTAGGGGTGAGGCTTCCAATTTAATTTCTCATTCGCGTACCGAAACATCGTGCGAGGCATTTCATGGGCGTGTTCTTGCAGGAAGGCGCGGAGCAGGTCTTCACTGACGCGCTTGCCCATCTCGCGAAGCATCCAACCCACAGCCTTGTGCATCAAGTCGTGCTTGTGATGAAGATGTTTCTCTGCATAACGTAGGCACCACGACGGGTCGCCTCCCTTCGAAGTCCTCCACGTAGCCACCATACCAATGCGTTGTAACCATAGGTTGTCGCTATCCGCCAAATCGTCCATGATTTTCATCTTGTCACCCAATTCTGTGGGCAGCAACAACCAATGTCCTAATATCTTTGGAGAGGACAAATCCACCAAGTCCCAGTTGTTGGCTTGCTGGCCATGTTTTAGATAAAAATTCACGATTTCATCGCGATTTTTTATCGCTTTCTCATCGTTCACCAACTTACGTTTGGCAGATTTCTCAAACTTTGAAACCAAAAGCAGGAAACCGCATAGACGCACCTCGTGCCATTGGCTCATCAAAAGCTGGTGTATCTCGCCCAAATCAATGGTTTCATCGACCATCTTCACCACTTCCCGCGTTTGTGGCACCTTTATTCCCAAGAATTCACCACCATGGCCATATTCGCCTGGTGCCGTCTTGAAAAACCGCATCAATATCTCGCGTTGCTTTTCGTTGCGCATCGCCTCCATGTGGGCGATGATTTCTTGTGCTGTTGTCAGCGTTTTCATGTCAACCATTGCGTTTAGTTGCTATTGCCTCCAGCAAGAACCATATTGACTAATTGCGTCACGTCAGTAACGTCGATGAATCCGTCACCGTTCACGTCGGCGGCCACGCGATTGTAAGGAACAGTGCTGTCTTTGCCAAGAATGATGTTCACCAAAGCTGTCACGTCGGTGACATTGATGGATCCGTCGTTGTTCACATCGCCTGGGAGGTTGGCAGAAACTAGTTTAATGTCATCGATATAGGCTCGTTTGCTCGAAGTGGCAAATGCAATCCCTACATTGCCGTCGGCGTTTGTCAAGTTGATAGTGTATTCCGTCCAATCGCTCTGGGGTGATACGGTTAGGTCGCCTGTTGCCGTTGCGCCTGTAATAGTGACATTCAATTTGCCAGTATCACTGCCATATTTCTTCACCTTGAATGTCAGTACACCATTTCCAGAAAGTTGAATACCTGTTGCTTCCATTGAGCCAGCTGCCGAACTGCTACCCAACTTACCACAACCATTTTGTCCAAAGTAGACTTTGGTTATTGTCGTCCATGACTTGTAATCCAATTTGTCATTCGATGAATTTATTTCTTGACTTCCATCTGAAGACGAGGTATATCCACTGAAACTCTCCCAAACCAATATGTTGTCACTAGGAATTGGCGTTTCTGGTTGGATGGTATAGGTAGCCTCGACCACTTCGCTCGAAACACCGTCCTTGATGGCAATGACTTTCAGGGTGGTAGTCGTACTGATAGTGATAGCGCCCTCATACAAAGTGCTCGATGCAGACGGAGTCGTGCCATCCGTGGTGTAATAGATGCTTGCACCATTGGTTGCACATGCCAATGTGACGCTCTGTGTCGTTGTGTAAGTGCCACCAGCAGGTGAGAACGTCGGAGTCGCAATATAAGTGACTTGCCCATTCGTATAATCAAACTCAACATTTGTCATCGTTCCCCAAATATACTCCTCCAATCCTGGGTAATCGATAAATGGGTTGCGGTTGCGCTGAATGGCGCAAACGGCTTCGTTACGGGCAATCTCAATGTCGCTAACAGGGTCTTGACGTGCCCATTTCAACAGCAAGTTCAAAGCCCATGTCTTGAAACTCGGATAGGTGTTTTTGCTCAGCATCTCGCTCGACCACGAGGGTTGATCCGACTCATAACACGTCACCATGTAAAAATAAGCACGTGCGAAATCGCCCTTCCATTCATTGGCAGGTTCGAAACAATCATTAGTGAATCCACTGTATGTGCAAGCGCCCACCTTGCTATATCCACCGCTCGATTTCCACGATTCACCGTTGTTTTCGCCGTATGGAAGATTGCCACGATGACTATTCACCATTACATCGGTCGGATAAATATGATGCAAATCAGTACCTGGGCCTATATTCGTACTGCCACCAAACCAACTTTTAGGAAAAGAATGTTCGCGATTGTAGCCTCCAGTCCCTTCCGTAGCGCTGCTCGAGCCTTGGTCATCGCCAACAGTGTAATGAGTAATATTCGAATAACGGTCACGAATGGTCGTTCCATCATCAAGCACATCCGTTGTCGCAAATGCACCCCAGACACCATTCAAATATCCTGAACCGTATGCAATCTGTTTGAATTGTGTGCCTTTGTATTTTCCATTGATGATACCACACATAGCCGTTTTTAGCTCTGAACCTTTCTTCCCGTTGGCAGCCGCATAATACGAGCCTGTGTTGTTGGGCTGTGCCCACGAAAGCGCCACGGCCATCGTGAGCATATAGACAGTTGATATCAATCGTTTTGTCATCATCGTTGTTTTTAGTTCAGTGTGCAAAAGTAATGAAAAAAACACAAAACGGCAAATATTTGCTAGAAAATCAAGAAAACCACAAAAACCCCACTCGTGAAGACTGAGACCCTTGGTCAACGTTCTGTTCTTCCAGCCTTGTGCTTAAGAACAAGCTCTTGCACAGACTGGAATCCCATCACAGTTTTGTCCCAAAACTCAGTCGTCATGGTGGGAAAACCTTGCACTCCGCGCTGAAAAACCGCTGTGCCTTAATATAAGTTGCTCTTGCTAAGCGATTTGCGGTTTTCACAGTTTTTCTTTTCTGTTGTTTAAGCCGCAAGGCTGTTTGCGATTCGTGTTGGCAGAGAGACAAGTTCACTTGAATTAACTGGTGCACGAATTGAAAACGTATGAGGGAAGACTCATAAACAACAGAAAAGTGTTTTTAAGGTTTTTGTGGTTCTTTCCCTTATATTCTTTTAGATACTTCAACAGTTAAATAATCACAAAAAACGTGTGTATTTATACAAAAATTGCTCGTTTTAATGATAAAAACAAAAAAAATGATACAAATTTGAACGAAAAAGTGAAAATTTCTTGCATGGTATTATTTTTTTTGTTACTTTTGCCCGACAATATATATTGTGTAACCACGTCCGCGCGGCAACCACTCCGTAGGGGACACTTGAATTGAACATCCTAGACAAAGTCAGAACATAAACGAAAATATAAGTAAAACTAAAAAAATAATTATGATGAAAAAGGTGAAAACTATTTATCATTTACATTCGTTGCGAGGCAGATTCTTCGCGACGATTCTTGCGCTTGTAGCATTTCTACTAGGCGCAGCTCCTGCGATGGCACAGGATGTGTATATCAGACCCGGATCGGGTAGCGTGGTGACCTCAGTGTCATCTGCCGATGACTCTGGTTTTATTCTCGGTTTAGGTGCTTTGTGGCGTCATGAGCAGTTGGCTTTGTCGATGACAGGAACCGACCGCGATGGTATTACTGAATCTGGAGAAATTTCACAACCGTCAACTGTGATAGGTGAACGCGATGGGATGCTGACTCTCGTAGGAGGTCGCAGACCGTCGTTCTTGGTTGTCTCTTTGCCAAAAGGCTATCGTATCACGGGTTACGACCTTGTCTTGGTCAATAACTTGGTTGGTGTGGATTACGCTCCTGGCAAAACCATAAGCGGTCACAGTGGTTTTCATCATTTGAATGGTAATCAGGACGATAACGAGTTGGCTTCTGGTGCTCGATATGGCACCATGCGTTTCTATGAAACGACCAAATGGAGCAATGACGGAACGAATAGCCCGGTAACTCAGAGTTCATACAATCTCAATAATTGCAGACTTATAGAACCGGCCGATATAGGAACCGACACCCTAGCTGCTGCAAGAAATGGCAATGATATCGATATTGATGCTACGACAGCAGATACCAATAAGGAATTCAAGATCTCGCGCCACAACATTGAAGGGACTAACCAGCTCTATTTCAGACTTGTGAAAAATTTCACGCACTATGGTATTTCCATTAAGTCGTTCCACATTTTTTTCACGGCTGAAGGAACTTTCGATGCATCTGCAAAGCCATCTGATGTTGACCACGCCAGAAGGGTGGTTTCATATACATTCCCAACGAACAAGATTGACATTGGCAAGATGTCAATGTTGACACAGGAGGGTCATGAAGGAGATGATGATTACACAGCCTTCTCTTATGATTTCCGAAATGTGACAGATCTTAATGCCTATACTTATATTTATCAAGAGCGGGCTGTTCAAGATGGTGTGCCTTATGAGTTGACATCTGATGATGAAGGAGACATCGACGCACATATTTACCCTGTCATCTTTGGTGAAGGGGAAGATGCGGATAGTTTGTTCGCTTTTGAAAACGATGTTTATTATGTGGAACCACCTATCACCGTCCATGGTTCATCAGGTTTGGAAGCTCCTATTGGCTATAGAATCGTAGGTGCCAAGATAGAATATCTTTGGAAGGATAAAGTCGATATTACAAAGACGATTCCCGATGGATTCTATATTGTATACAAACGCGTTAGAACAACTTCTAACGGATCAGAGACTACATATTATTATTTGGGTGAAAACCTTGAATTCGCTACGTACAATAACGCCAACAACCGTCCTGTGTGGCATATGGACGACGATGGTAACATTTACTATAATGCCAACAACCGTAGATATCTTTCATGTAATGGTACTGGAGACACTCGTACTCTGAGTTGGGCTACCGATGCCACCTCTAGATGGAATTTGCGGACTGCAGATGGCGGAAATATCTATTACTATAGTGATGGAATGAATTATTACAATTTGCAGGCTGTAGTGAATGCAAGTGGAGTCCCCACAGGTTCGCCCCAGGTGGTGAAAGATGCGCTGAATTATTTACCTTACAGTGAATATCGGGCGGGAGGCCATCCTGTCACTACATGTGAATTTAAACCTGGAACCTATACCTTGAATATATGGGATCAGAAGACGGGAGAGACTATCGATGCAAGCAAGAGCGTCCAAGTGACTGAGGCCAAAGCTAAAAGCAATGAAAACTATGTTGAGTTGGAAAACCTGAATAATGACGCCATCAAGTTCTCTATCTCAGGTCTGGGTGAAGGCGAAAAGGCTTTGTTGTTGATTACTTTGAAACTGCAGGCTTTGAATCCTTATATCAATAATATGAAGGTTGAATGTAAGAATCTTCCTAAAGAACTGCAAATGTCACAGACATTTACTGCCAGTGACTTCTCGGTGAGTGGAGGCTCGTTTATCTTCTATGTTCCAAGCGATTTGGTCGGCCAAAAGATGGATATTAGTTTCTCTGACTTATATAGCAATTATGGTGACAAGACCTATTGGGGCGAGACTGCGAGCATAACAAACTCCCGCTATAGTTTCGTAACCTCTGATTATTTCAAACTCTATAGTGGAAACCAAAGGACGAAAGCACAACTTATAGAGTTAGGTATGGATGCAAAAGAAGCTGCGAACTGGCCAGTAAATGGTGGATTGTACGATGACGACTATGATCCCGATGCAAGTTATACGAACAAAGTAACCACCGCAACTGCAGGTAACGTTCGTTATAAATTCAACAATGCAGAAGACTTGGGAGGAACTCTTTCACAAACATCTGCTTACCTTGAGGAATACCCATTCTCTGTAACCAAATATCTTTCTAACTATCCTAACCCTGATGGTTCAAATCCCGCAATAGCAAAGTTTGACAGTTGCCATGTGATTGCTGGTAGTGGAACTCAAAAGGTAGATTCGTTCTTCGTGTTCACTGCTGACGAAACCCGTTATAACATTGCGCCTACAACTAATTGGCAACACCGCTTCTATGCTTTCTATCGTATGGATGTGAAGGCAATTGCAAAGTCCTACTCTCCTGCGCTTGAATGGACAAAGGTTTACGATAGCGCCCTCTATATCACAGAAGATGAAGATGGCAAAGAAGTGAAGGGCGAGAAAGCCCAGTTTGGTTTGAAGCTTAAAACAAAAGAGATACTCGACAATGGACAGATTGGTGATTTCGCTATAGGTTATCTGACCGTTAAGGAAATAGAGGATGCTATTACCGCTGCAATTACTGCAGAAAAGGCTAATCCTACAGGCACCGTGCCGACATCCAAAGACCAGATACTCTATATCGATGGTAGCGATCTTATTGGTATTTACAACTATATCAAGACCCAGGATGGTCAGCCTGTACCTGCAACTCTTGAGAATCTGATGAATGGTCTGGGAACAAACGCATTGATATACCTGCCTTCAGCTGTTTCTACCAAGCTCGACAACTTTGCCTTCTATGAACCAGAGATCAATTCGTTCCGTGCTGCAAAAGACATTGTGCTGACCGACCAGCAGCCATTCTATTCGAAGTACGACATTCAGATTGACCCTGCTAATACGGTTACTTATGAGCGTAAGATTTCTGACGCTATGAATGGTCAGGCTAAGTTCGCTACGATTATGCTACCATTTGCGTTGAGTTTAGACAAAACTAATGGTATGCACACGAATCCTTCCGAAACACCAGTTGCCAAATTCTCGGTAAATATTATGAGTGCGTACGATGCAGATGGAAATGTAATTGACATGAAAGATGAGAAAGCGGGAGTAGATTATGGAACGGCATATTTCACCCCACTCATTAATAACACAACGACTGAGGCTAACACGCCATACATGATTAAGGTGGAAACGACAAGTGCTGGTGAAGATGATGATTTCTCGTTCGTTGTCGCAGAAAAAGGTACGAAGATTATTGCCACGAATATTGAGGGAGAAAACAATCCTACAGGTACTGGTTGGCTCCACTCTGACGATGGTACTGTTGGTGTAAAGTATGGCTCGGCAACCTACGCGTTCACAAACAAGGCAACATTCTCGGGTGCCAAGTTTGATCGTGCAGCTAAGGATAATACTGGGAAAGAAATCGGAGAAGACGTGTTCTACTTTGCCAATAACAAGTATTTGGATCTCCATACACTGAGTTTGAAAGATAAAGATGGAAATGAAAATCGATACCTCTATATCTATCCATTCCGCGGAGTTTATACATACGTGAAGACGGGTGGAAATGGTGCTAAGCGCATGCAGTGGTTCGACATTTCGTTCGATAGTCCTAACAACAACAGTGTACCGACTGATATTGCAAATGCTGCAGAGGCCGACTTGATTGTGAAGACTGGTAAGGGAATCGTGACGATGTCGGCATCACGTTCGCAAGATGTGAACATCTATACGGTGAGTGGTGTCAATTCGAAGCGCATAGCTCTTGAGGCTGGCGATACAAAGACCGTGAACTTGCCCGCAGGCATCTATATGATTAATAATGTGAAAGTGATTGTCAAATAATTAAACAGGAGGAATCGACTTATGAAGAAATTATATCAAAAGCCGCAAGCGGAAGTAGTAGTAGTTCGCTGCAAAGATAAACTCCTGTGGGGAGAAGAGGCCGGATCAAACCCTTATAACACGGGTGACGCCAAGGAAATGGAGATTCGTTTCGAAGAAGAGCAAGAGATGCACGAGACCTTGGGCGAAATCTTCGATCCCAGTAACCTTGTGAATCCTTGGGAGTAACTCCCTGAAAGGCAAGTAAAGAACTTAATGCCTATATATTAAAAGGAGCCTGTGACCTCAGTAAAAGAGGTTGCAGGCTCCTTTTCTTTTGAATGAGTGTATGCGACTGCCAACAAGTACATTTATGTACTATTGGTAATAGTGCCCCTCACTCACTTTTTATGTATTATAATTTTTCTCCGTAGCAGAGGTCACCGCAATCACCGAAACCAGGGACGATGTATTTGTGTTGGTTCATGCCGGGGTCGATGGCGGCACACCAGAGGGTGGCGTCTTCGGGGAGTGTTTGGTTGAGCACTTCCACACCTTCGGGGGCGGCGATGACACACGCAACATGAACATTGGCTGGTTTACCCGTTTTTACAAGTGCCTCGTAGCTGGCGGCCATAGAACCACCTGTGGCCAACATGGGGTCGGCAATGATGAGTGTGCGACCTTTCGTGCTCGGAGTGGCCATGTATTCCGTATGCACGCCGACCTCTGTATGTTCGCGGTTGGTGTACATGCGGTAGGCTGACACGAAGGCGCTGGCAGCGTGGTCGAAGACATCGAGGAATCCCTCATGGAAGGGAAGACCAGCACGTAGCACAGTGGCCACCACAACATCGTCTTTGGGTAGAGGGATGTCGATAGTGCCTAGTGGGGTAGTGATGGTCTTTTTCTTATATGCGAGCGTCTTCGAAATCTCGTAGGCCATTATCTGGCCGATACGCTGGATGTTGTTGCGGAAGAGCAGACGGTTTTGTTGGTACTTCTTGTCGCGCAGTTCGGCAAGGTACAGGTTCATGACCGTGTTTTGTTCACTGAGATTGATGGTTTTCATTGGTTGAAAAGTTTTATGGATTATGATGCGGCAAAGATACGAAAAAGGCATCAATTTTTGCAAAGTCTAAATTGCAAATGTATTTGCAAAGTCTTTGTTTTTTAATTCTTTAACCTAAAAACAATCATTAAGAAGCAAATAATTACGAACTATGATTTATGAATTATGAATTATTTCGTAACTTTGCATCCGAATTAGAAGATAATATTCACAATTATAAATACTTAATAGCAATTATGGCAAAGTTAGATTTAACGCAGTATGGCATTACGGGTTCCACCGTGATTGCTCACAATCCATCGTATGAGTACCTCTTTGAAGAGGAGACCAAGGCTGGGCTGACTGGTTTTGACAAGGGCCAGAACACCGAGCTCGACGCCGTGAACGTGATGACTGGTATTTACACTGGTCGTTCGCCTAAGGACAAGTATATCGTTGACGATGCACAGAGCCACGACAAGGTGTGGTGGACTTCTGAGGAATACAAGAACGACAACAAACCCATGAGCGAAGAGGTTTGGGCAAAGGTGAAAGACATTGCCATCAAGGAGCTCTGCAACAAGGATCTCTATGTGATGGACGCTTTCTGCGGTGCCAACGAAGGAACACGTCTAGCTGTGCGCTTCATCGTGGAAGTGGCTTGGCAGGCTCATTTCGTGAAGAACATGTTCATCCAGCCCACCGCTGAGGAACTGGAGAACTTCGAGCCTAACTTCGTGATCTATAACGCTTCGAAGGCAAAGGTTGAGAACTACAAAGAGCTGGGTCTGAATTCAGAGACTTGTGTGGCTTTCAACACCACAACCCGCGAGCAGGCCATCATCAACACATGGTATGGTGGTGAGATGAAGAAGGGTATGTTCTCGATGATGAACTACTTCCTCCCGCTGCAGGGTATCGCTTCTATGCACTGCTCTGCCAACACCGATATGGAAGGTAAGAACACCGCTATCTTCTTCGGCCTCTCTGGAACCGGTAAGACCACTCTTTCTACCGACCCGAAACGTCTGCTCATCGGTGATGACGAGCATGGTTGGGACGACAATGGTGTGTTCAACTTCGAAGGTGGTTGCTATGCAAAGGTGATCAACCTCGACAAGGAGAGCGAGCCCGACATCTACAACGCAATCCGTCGCGACGCTCTGCTGGAGAACGTTACTGTTGACGCTGAAGGCAAGATCGACTTCGCTGACAAGAGCGTGACCGAGAACACTCGCGTAAGCTATCCTATCGACCATATCGAGAAGATCGTTGCCAAGGTAAACGGCAAGAGCGCTGGTCCTGAGGCTCAGAACGTGATCTTCCTTTCTGCTGACGCTTTCGGTGTACTGCCTCCTGTTAGCATCCTCGATCCCGAGCAGACAAAGTACTACTTCCTCTCTGGTTTCACCGCAAAACTCGCTGGTACAGAGCGTGGTATCACAGAGCCCACTCCTACCTTCTCGGCTTGCTTCGGTCAGGCATTCCTCGAGTTGCATCCTACCAAGTATGCTGAGGAACTGGTGAAGCGCATGGAGAAGAGCGGCGCCAAGGCTTATCTGGTGAACACCGGTTGGAATGGAACTGGCAAGCGCATCAGCATCAAGGATACTCGTGGTATCATTGATGCTATCCTGGGCGGTGCTATCCTGAAGGCTCCCACCAAGAGAATTCCTTACTTCAACTTCGAGGTTCCCACAGAGCTTGAGGGCGTAGCCACCAACATCCTCGACCCACGCGACACTTACGCTGACGCAGCTGAGTGGAACAAGAAGGCCGAAGATCTCGCAGCACGCTTCATCAAGAACTTCAAGAAGTACGAAGGCAACGAGGCTGGTAAGGCTCTCGTAGCTGCTGGTCCACAGCTTTAAGCAATTGACTATTAATTCAACTTTCGCAAGTTGAAGTATAAAGGGTATAAAGGGGAGTGAGAGGGCATAAAGGGACATTAGTCTTGCCCTTGGAACACCCAGCTATAAGCAAAGCATACGACCCTTTAGACCCTACCACTCCTCTTTAAGCCCTTTAAGCCCTTGAAGTGGAGCTTGCGAAACTTCAAATTGACAATTAGATAAAACGCCCGCTTCCCAAAATGGGGAGCGGGCGCTTTTTGTATAGAGGTGAGGGGTAAGGGGTAAGGTGTAAGAGGTGAGAGGTAAGAAGTATCGATGTAAGCTATGATGGAATAAAACCATAGCTTTGGTGTTGTAAAATAATCTATTTCATAAAGCAAAATAGTCTATTTTACTGACTAAAATAGTCTATTTTACCGTGCAAAATAATCTATTTTACTTTATAAGAGGAATGGCTTGATAACATCTGACGACAGTTCTAGTGTCGTCAGAGATGCTTTGTGGCAGTTCTGAAATGATTGCCTTTATTTGATGATGAGCGTTGTGAGGTTTTCAGGGCGGAAGAGTTCTTGCGCCACTTGTTGCATCTGCTCGGCAGTAACGTCATCGATGCGTTGGAAAAGCTGTTGAATGTCCTTCTCCCAGCCGTTGTAGAGAAAACTCTTGCCGAAGTCGATGGCAAACTGCTCGCGGTTGTCGGTGGAGATTCCCAATTGTCCTTTCAGTTGGCGTTTGGCGGCTTGCAGTTGTCGGGCGGGCAGAGGACGTTGCATCAATTTGTCAAGTTCGCGTCTAACCAACCGCAGGCAATGCTTTATGTCGTGGTGGTCGCAGCCAAAATAAACGCTCCATGTGCCCGTGTCGGTATAGAAGGCGGCTGAGCTCTCAACGGTATAAACGAGTGCATTGCGTTCGCGCAGGCAGACGTTCAATCGCGAGTTCATTGCTGGACCGCCCAAGTTGTTGTTCATTACATAGAGCGGCATTCGCATGGGATGATTGATGGGATAAGAGCGGCAACCTATCATCACGTGCGCCTGGTGGGTTTGCATGGTGAAAGTAAGACCCTCTGCCCCCCTGTTTAGGGGGAGATGGGTAGCCCCCTCCTGTCCTCCCCCCGAAGGGGAGGATTCAATAGGTTGATTTGGGGTGGCAGGGGTAGTTTTCACCAATTGTTTCAACAACCATTTGAAATCGATGTCGCCACAAGCAAAGAAGATGGCGTTGTCGGTGCGATAATGCTCGCGTGTGAAAGCCAAAGCGTCAGCGGTCTTGAATCGGCGCACTCCCTCTGCATTACCCAGGATGTTGTGACCCAATGGATGGCCAGCATGGACGATGTTTTCGAATTCATCGTAAATGAGTTCGGCAGGCGAATCATTGTAACTCTCAATCTCGTCGCAGATGACTTCCACCTCTTTGTCGATTTCGTTTTGCGGATAGATGCTGTTGAACACGATGTCGCCCAGCAGGTCGATAGTGCGGCTGAGGTGTTCCTTCATCGTGGCTGCATAGTAAACCGTACGCTCTTTGGTGGTGAATGCATTCAGTTCGCCGCCAACACTCTCGAGTGCATTCAGAATCTGGAGCGACGAATGGCGGGAAGTCCCTTTGAACGTGGTGTGCTCGCAGAAATGAGCCAACCCCTCTTGTCCAGGTCGCTCGTGGCGTGTGCCAGCGGCAATCTGGTATCCGCAGAAAATCACCGCCGATGGGTCTTTGCGATGAATCACGCGTAGTCCGTTTGGCAAAGTTGCTGTATTGTATTCCATGCTTGTTACTTCTCTTGAAAATTTTTTCTTCGTTGCCGTTGCAAAATTAGTGTATTTCCAAGAAAAACATTATCTTTGCACAAACAAATTCAACAAAAACATGCGAAAAGTCATTGGAATAGGGGAGACCGTCCTCGACATTATATTCAAGAATGGACAGCCCATAGGGGCTTATCCTGGTGGTTCAACGTTCAACGCCATAGTCTCGCTGGCTCGCTCGGGGGTGCAGACGACGTTCATTTCCGAAACCGGCAACGACCGTGTGGGTGCCAACATCGTCGATTTCCTGCGCGAGAACGGGGTGAATGCCGACAATGTGAATCGCTTCCCTGAGTCGAAATCGCCCATCTCATTGGCGTTCCTCAACGAGCAGAACGATGCTGAATACATTTTTTACAAGGACCATCCGCATGATCAACTCGAATTCGTTTATCCCGACATCCAGCCCGATGACATCGTGATTTTCGGTTCGTTCTATGCCGTGAACCCCGTTATCCGCCCGCAGGTAGTGGGTTTGCTCGACTACGCTCGCTCTCATGGCGCCATCATCTATTACGATGTGAACTATCGCCCCAGCCATCGCAACGAGGTGATGAAGATAACGCCCAATTTGTTGGAGAACTTGGAGTATGCCGACATTGTGCGCGGCAGCAACGAGGATTTCGAGACTTTGTATCGCATGAACGACCCCAACAAGGTGTATAATGCTGAGATATCTTTCTATTGCAAGAAGTTTATCTACACACAGGGAGCTGGTCCTGTGATATTGAGAGCCGACAGTTCATTCCAGAAGACTTATCCCGTTGCGAAGACCGAAGTGGTGAGCACCATCGGTGCAGGCGATAATTTCAATGCTGGATTCATCTTCGGTTTGCTCAAATATGGCATTACCCGCCAGCACATCGAGCAAGGCCTTTCGCCCGAGCAGTGGGACAATATCATCGCCCAAGCCCAGCGCTTCTCGGTGGAGTGCTGCAAGAGCCTATTTAATTATGTGGGAGAGGAATTCGGCAATGCTATGAAACAGGAATTACATAATCAATAGAAACATAATAAAACAAATATGGAGATTACAAACAATATTTATTACGTGGGTGTGAACGACCGCAACAAGTCGCTTTTCGAAGGCCTGTGGCCGCTGCCCAACGGCGTTAGCTACAACAGTTATCTCATTGTTGACGAGAAAGTCGCTCTTATCGACACGGTTGAAGTGGACTTCTTCACGCAATACTTGGAGAACATCCGCGAGGTCATCGGAGATCGTCAGGTGGACTATCTGGTCATCAACCACATGGAACCCGATCATAGTGGTTCCATTGCTTTGGTGAAGAAGTATTTCCCCGATGTGCAGATTATCGGCAACAAGAAGACGTTTGGCATGATGAGCGGCTTCTATGGTGTGGAGGATGCGCGCAATATCGAGGTGAAGAATGGTGACACGCTGTCGCTGGGTAGCCATACGCTGAGTTTTGTGCTTACTCCGATGGTTCACTGGCCCGAAACGATGGTGACACTTGATACCTCTTGCAACGTGCTCTTCTCGGGTGATGCCTTCGGTTGTTTCGGTGCGTTGAACGGCGGCGTAATCGATTCAGAAATCAATTGCGACTCGTTCTGGCTCGAGATGGTGCGCTATTATTCCAATATCGTAGGAAAATATGGTACTCCTGTACAGAATGCTTTGAAGAAATTGGCTGATGTGAAACTCGATTACATCTGCGCCACCCATGGTCCTGTTTGGCACGAATATATTCAGAAGGTCATCGACATTTACGACCGTTTGTCGCGCTATGAGACCGAGCCCGGCCTTGTCATTTGTTACGGAACGATGTATGGCAACACCGAGCGTATGGCTGAAGCCATTGCCCGTGCCGCGTCGCAGGCTGGTGTGAAGAATATCGTTATCTACAACGTGTCGAAGACTCATCACAGCTATATCCTACGCGATATCTTCCGCTATCGTGGTCTCATTGTTGGTGCACCCACTTACAACACGGCACTCTATCACGAAATGGACGTTTTGTTGAGCGAGATTGCTGGCAAGGATATTAAGGGCAACCACTTGCTTGGCTGGTTCGGTTCTCATGGATGGGCATCGAAGGCTGTATCCGAGATTCAGCGTTGGAACGACGAGCGTCTGCACTTTGAGCCCGTTGGTGAACCTGTGGACATGAAACAGGCTCTCACGGCCGAAACTCGTGCCAAGTGCGAGGCATTGGGTCGTGCTATGGCAGCACGATTGCTGAACGACTAAAGGTTACTCTTTATACCCTTTATGAAATCCAAACATTTCGGTCTTCTCCCTCGCATCATCATTGCCATTATATTGGGCGTGGTGCTCGGTAACATCCTAACGTTGCCGTGGGTTCGCGTGTTCGCCACGTTCAACATGCTGTTCGGTCAGTTCTTGGGTTTCATGATACCATTGATTATCGTGGGACTTGTTACACCCGCCATCGCCCAGATTGGTCATTCAGCGGGACGGTTGTTGTTGGCAACAGTGGCTATCGCTTATGGCGACACCATTGTCGCGGCATTGTTGGCCTATGGAACGGGCTCGTGGCTTTTTCCATCGATGGTGGAACATACGCAGCATCTCGCACATGTGGAGCAGGCCACAACCATAGCCCCCTATTTCTGCATTCAGATACCGCCCATTCTCGATGTGATAAGCGGGTTGGTCTTTGCGTTTATGATGGGACTGGTGATAGCCTATGTCAAGCTGCCCACTCTGAACAACGTGTTTACAGAGTTTCGAACTGTCATCAGCAAGACCATAGAGAAGGCTATCATCCCTCTTTTGCCTATCTATATCTTTGGTATCTTCTTGATGATGACGCATACGGGCGAAGCCTATCGCATTATGTTGGTCTTTGTGCAAATCATCTGCGTCATCTTCGTGTTGCATATCTTGATATTGCTCTATCAGTTTTGTGCGGCAGGATTGTTCACAAAGAAGAATCCCCTGCGATTGCTTTGGAACATGCTGCCTGCCTATCTCACGGCATTGGGCACATCGTCGAGTGTCGCCACCATTCCCATTACGCTGAAGCAAACGTTACGTAATGGTGTGAGTGAGGGTATCGCAGGGTTCACAGTCCCCCTTTGCGCCACCATCCACATGTCAGGTTCGGCCATGAAGATTACAGCCTGTGCGTTGACCATCTGTTTGCTTGAAGGCATTCCCCATGACTTCGCTTTGTTCCTCAATTTCATAATGATGTTGGCTATCATCATGGTGGCAGCTCCTGGTGTGCCAGGTGGTGCTATTATGGCAGCATTGGCTCCATTGGCGAGCATTCTTGGTTTCTCTGCAGATCAACAAGCGTTGATGATTGCCCTCTACATTGCGATGGACTCATTTGGAACGGCCTGCAACGTGACAGGCGACGGAGCCATCGCATTGATTGTCGACCGCATTTTCTCGAAAGAAGATGGCGATAAAGATGCATTATAGGAAGACATGGAAAGAAGAATCCCCAACCAAAGCAATATGGCTGGGGATTTCTTTTGTATGTTAGTTAATGAAAATGCTTTTTATTGTGCGTTGATTTCCTTTAGCAGACGGTCGGCATGCCCCCACTTGTCCATCATGAAGAGCACGTAACGGATGTCCACTCCGATGCAACGAGCCAATCGGCTGTCGAAATTGATGTCGCTAGAGAGTGAATCCCAGTTGCCATCGAAAGCAAGTCCGATGAGTCTGCCCTTGCCATCGAACATAGGTGAACCACTGTTTCCGCCCGTAATGTCATTGTTGGTGAGGAAGCAAAGTTGCATCTTGCCTGTGGTATTGTCAGTGTAAGCACCGAAATCGCGGGCAGAGAGAAGCTCATGCATGATGGGTTCGGCAAAATACTCGATGTTGTTGTCGGCTTGTTTCATCTTCTCCACGATAGATTCAGCGGTGGTGTAATAGCCCGAAGGGGCGCCACCCAACTCAAATCCACCCACTTGACCATAAGAGAGGCGCATGGTGAAGTTAGCGTCGCTGTAGTGGGGAAGGTCTTGCTCCATGCGCAGTTTGGCGGCACAGAGATAGCGCTCTTGAATGTCGATGCTGTCGTAGGTGGGCAAAAGTCGTTCGCGTAGCAGTTCTAGATTTTCAAGTAAGTCGAGTCCGAACTGAACACCTGGGTCTTTCTGATAGCTCTTCTTGTTGATATAGAGTTTCTTGCCAGGTTTCATGATTTTCGATTTCTTGTAGAGATAATCCACATAAGCGGTGTAGTTGTTACCGAATTTCGTGCTGATGGTCTTGTAGAAAGAAGGCATATATTCCTCTTTGAGGTTTTCCTTGTAGTTCTTCAGCAAGGCGGCAAATACCTCGCGGTCGAGAGCCTCGTCCCATTCATCTCGGTTGTCATCGAATTCAACATACTGCTTCTTGGGTTTTTCTTTCGGACCTTTTACCTCAATGCCTCGGTTCAAAGCCATAGCTCGGGTACAGAACTCGTTGGTACGACTGAAAGTCTCGGCCCAATACATGAAAGCACGACGATCCTGCAGGCGATCATTATACATACGAGCCATGTTCTTGAAGTCGAGTTTGCCTTTCAGATAACCTGTGGAATCTTGGTAGGCGGCGATGCGGTCTTCGTATTGTTTCTTCTGGTTGATGATGCCAATGCTGTCGATGCACTTGTTCATACCGATGGAGTTCTTCCAATAGTTGCTGCTTTGTGCATATTTGGAGTCGTACTTGATGCGCACGGCTTCGTCAGCACGCATGTGGCGAATCATGATGTCTTGTTTCACACCACGTACTTGGGCACGCGTGGCATTATCGGCATCGCGCATCTCACGGATTCCATAACTTGAAAGATAGCGTTCGGTGGAACCAGGATAGCCGATGGTCATGGAGAAGTCGCCTTCCTTATAGCCCTGCATCGACACTTGTGCCCAGCGTTTGGGATGATAAGGGACGTTTTCTTTCGAATAGGCGGCTGGTCCGTTGGTCTTTGGGTCGGCATAGATGCGGAACACGGAGAAATCGCAAGTTTGGCGTGGCCACATCCAGTTGTCAGTCTCACCACCGAACTTACCCATCGATTTGGGAATGGCGAATACCAGTCGCAGGTCGGTGTAGTCCTGATAGGTGGTCAGATAGAACTTGTTTCCTTCATAGAAGGGCTTGATTTCGGCTCGCAGTGTGGAGTCTTTCGCCTTGATGTCTCTCGACATGGCCTGCTCCATGGAATCGATTAACATCTCCTGTTGTTCCACTGTCATGTTCTCGAATCCCAGTTTCATCACGCGGTCGGTGATGTCTTCCTGGTCGATCATGAACGAAACAAACATGTCTTCATTTGGTAGTTCTTCCTCGTATGTCTTGGCATAGAATCCATTGAGCATGTAGTCGTGCTCGACGGTGCTGTGCGAACGGATGGATTCGAAACCGCAGTGATGGTTGGTGAACACTAGTCCGTCGGGTGATACTACCACACCCGAGCAGTAGCCCGAGAAGTTCACGCAAGCACTTTTCAGCGAGTTCTCGCCGAAATAGAGGTCATTGTAGGTCATTTCAAAACCTTCCTGTTGCATGACCTCAAACACTTGGGGCGGGAGGTTGTAAATGGTCCACATTCCTTCGTCGGCCTTGGCGCCCAAGGTAGCCAGACAGGCCAATGTGAGAATCAATTTGTTTTTCTTCATAGATGTTTATATTACTTTTTAATGAATTTACAGATAGTGGAGTGACCATTGCCGTCGGAGAGACGTGCAATGTAGCAGCCTGATGACAGTCCATCGAGCGACACCTCTGTATAACCGTTGTTCAAATCGATGGTCTGCACGTCAACCGACTGACCTGCCAAGTTGTATATGTTCATCTTTGCGATAGGAACGGGTGTGGTGCTACGAATCATCAAACGATCTGCCGTGTAGCGGATACTGATGTCACCAGTGTTGTCAATGGCCATGTCGCTGATACCCGTCAGCCCAGACTGGTTGACGTTGATAGCGTAGCTACTACTGATGTTGGTTTTGGCGATGGTAGGCACATTCATCGTGATAACATCGTTGTTACCATCGGGATAGCGACCTACTGTCTCGTCGCTCTTCATGGCCGTATAGGAGATGGCATCGCTCCAACTCTCATCGGTGGCAGTCAGCAAGATGTCACCGCCTTCAGCATCCAACTTGAACGAAGCGTGCATCTGGGACTGCGGTTCGAGTTTGTCGCACCATATAATAAGATATCCATGTGCTGGGATGATGGTTGAGACTCCATCGGATTTGCCAATTTGATATTTCTTGGGCTTATTCAGGTTGTCGCTCAAATACATGCCTTCGACATTGATGTCGGCATTGGTCGTATTGTATAGTTCTATCCAGTCGTTTCGCTTGAAGTACTCATTGACATAAATATCGTTGGCAGCACTCACCTCGTTGATGCGGACGGGAGTAAGCCCCTGTTCCTTTCGCTCTGAATCGGTAAGTGGTTTGAAGCTGGCCACCAATGACAAATTGTTGTCGTTCTCGGAAAGGTTGATAACGGCATCTGTCAAGATGGTTTCGTTGGTATTGGTACCAACAGTTGTATAGAGTTCACAGGTCCAGAACAGGTCGCTGGAAGTATAGCTGTTGTTATGCACTTCAACGGCTATGGTATTGGTTCCTTTCCTGAAGAGTTTCGATGGCAGATAGATGGTGCCGCTTTTGGGAATGTCTTCAGCGTAGGAACTGGAGAATGTGTTGAAGTTGACTTCTCCACTACGCATGTTCACACGGCCTGCATCCTGACCATTGACCCAAATGATGAAACCATCATCGACTTGATAGTTGAGTTCAAATAGGTCGTTGGTTGTCGGTTCTGCATTCAGGGTAAGGGTCTTGCGGTAATAGATGGTAGGGTGCTTTCTTTGTGAATCAGGGCCATAGCTGACGGTGGTCTTCACACCAGCGGTCTTATAACCTAATGGGGCTTGGCCGGAAGGCCACGATGCATCGTTGAAATTGCTGGAGTACCAATTGGTATTAGCCTCTCCCTGGTCATAATATTTCCACGTATCGTTAGTTTTGATAACCTGGATGGTTGAGCTCGAGGATTTGCGCCAACCTGTAAAGGTGTAGCCCGCTGGAGCCTTTGCTTCGAGGGTGACAGGGGCGAATAGTTTACCATTGAAAGTAGAGTAGGGAACCTCAAGCCCATTGATAAAGAGATTGGCACCTTCGGTATCAGAAGAGAGAGCGACAGTCTGTTGTCTTACGCCCGAAAGTTTCATGGGAGAGTACTGTTGGATGCGCGTCATCATCTCGCCCAAACGGTTCTGCAGTTTATCCTTGATATGTTTTGCGGCATTGTCAGGTAAGTAACCGTCAAGTTCCGACATGGGGCGCATGGTATTTGCCAATTCATCAACAATGCTTATGGCACGGTTCTTCTCGAAGACGCTGCCAGCCACGAGACAATAGGTGTCGATGAAATGACGGCGGAACTCGTCGTTCTTGAGCAGATTGATGAACAAATCAACCATTTTGACGCTACGATTGTTGTCGAGCACCTGGGTGAAGGAGTTCCTGTTCCAAGGGTTAAAGGTGTAGTCGAGGTCGAAGCAGATGAAACGGAACCGTCCATCGTTTTGGCTGCGATAGGCTTTGACATTGTTTTCAGGCCAATCGTCGTTTCCAAGGAACAATTCCACAGCCATGTAGTAGGAGAACTCATCGATGTCAAGCAAACGCTTTATCTCTTCAAAGGTTTCGGCATCGTTGCTGTTTTCAGCCAATTGGCAGAGGCGTTTATAGGCCTCATCGGTACCATTATTGAATGTTCCATTCTCGAACATATCGATTTCTTCGTCGTCATAGCCGAAGTTGGCATAAACAAATTTTTCGTTAGTGGTCTCTCGTAAGTTCAGTATTCCCTTGAAACGACCGTTGATATATTCTGCCACTTGTACGCAACTCTGCACATCAAGGTCGATACCTGAACGTTGGATAATGGTCGTGAGGGCAGGATCTGTGAAGCGAGCATGATAATTCCACACATCGTTACCACCATTGCGCACGAGCAGTGCTTTGTTGCGAATAAATGGCTTTTGTGGGAAGAATGAATAATCGAAGTGGTTCTGCCCATCGAAGATTTTGTTGGACTTCAGTTTCATGGAACGGGGGGATGCACTTCGAGTCCATCCACCAGAGACAGCGATGTTCACATCTTGGTTGAATAGCATTCCATCGTTAGGACTGATATAGCTGAAGTTGACGGGACGATCCCAGTCCATATTCCAGTTGACTGGTTCATCACTTCCTTTACCCGTCTTGCCATTTGTGCCTTTGACATCGATGCCCCACATCGGATCGGTGAAATACCTCTCATCACCGACAATAGAGATGATGGGAATGGTATACTCGTGGTCAGTCTGGATGTAACTACGGGTGACGGGTACACTGGGTAGATAACCATCTTTGAAGAGACGGAACACATAGTTGGTAGTCTTGTTGACAACAAGCACGCCATCTTTGCTTTGACGGGTTGGACCGCTAGTCATTTCGCTGGGGTCAACGTACTGTTCCCAAACAATATCATCAAAATAAAAATTGTTTTCTTGAGCGTCAATGTTCAGATTGAAGGCAATGGTCTGGGCACCTGTGTCACCAGCTTGTTCCTCTGTGATGGTTCCTTCGTATTCAATGGTTTTCCAATTGGTGGTAACGTAATACCTTCCATCGAGAATTGACCAGTATATGTAGTCGCCAGGTGTGCGGTGCGACTGCGCATAGATTTGGCCTGGTTTATCAGCCTTCACCTTCATGCTGAAATGATATCTCTCGCCAGCAATCCATACATGGTCGGGGGTGTATACGAAGAATTGTGTATCCCAATCGTTGGCTGGATTCTCGATGCTATGCACCTTGGCACCACGCGAACCATTGTAGCCGACACCATTAGTGATGTGGGCGATATCTCCACTGCCATCACCATCGCGACAAACGATACTCGTCGCATCTTCACCTTCGCAATCACTGTTTCTTACCCAATTCTTCCAATATGGTTCTTTTGGGCCTTCTCCAGACGCTATAGTCGATTCGGGAATGCTGCAATCAGTAGTATACATCAAAGTGGCACCTTCGGGAATGTCGACTTTGACAGTGAGCGGACCATGAAGAATTTGGCTGCCTTCGCTAACGACAGGA
Source organism: Prevotella sp. (assembly GCA_017557405.1). Taxonomy (GTDB): domain Bacteria; phylum Bacteroidota; class Bacteroidia; order Bacteroidales; family Bacteroidaceae; genus Prevotella. The sequence goes on along the minus strand of JAFYYV010000001.1, from coordinate 74,201 downwards.
GGGTCAAGTCGTTTGGCGGCGAATATGGCAGGGGCATTAGTGGCCTCTGGTGTAGGAAAGGTTGTCCATCCCCAATCGTTGCCACCATCGGTGGTGCGAGCATAGGCAGTGCGGCTCAGAGTTTCAGGATAGTTTACGCTCGTGATGAGTTTTCCACTTCTGTCGCTCAAGCAGATGATGCCTCCATCACAATTAAGTTTGAAAGGAGCATGGTTGCTCTTGATGTCATCAGAACCTAACCAAATCACAAGGAATCCTTTGGCAGGAATAGTGCCAATGTCGTTGGGCATCTGCCAACGTGTTAGATTGGCAGCATCGTCACTCAAATACATTCCTGTGAGGTTAATTGCTTGATTAGATGGATTGTATAGCTCTATCCAACTGTCGAAGTTGAATGCAGGACTCATCACGGAACCTGCATTAGATGCCATCAATTCATTGATAACAAGACTTGACTGGTCCGCGCGTGCAGTTGATAAAGCCAATGTAGCCAATAGGGCTAAGATGAGTTTTTTCATTAAGTCTAGTTCTTTTTGAATTTCTTTCCAATGATGGGAAGACTGCTGAGTGGCAGGTCGCGACGAATGACAACGGCAAGGAATGCCAACAGCAGGATGGTGTTTGTGCAAAGCGAAGCCCACATTGACAGATGGTTGTGTGAGAGGGTCATCAGTACGAAGAGCACAACGGCAATGGCAACATAGATGGCGATGTCTTTCAACGGATAACGAATGGGATAGTAGCGTTGTCCGATGAAATACGACAGAAGCATTGATACACCGTATGCCGCGAAACCAGCCCAAGCGCACGCCATATAGCTATAACGGGGAATGAGCAGAATGTCGATGATAATTAGTACCACAGCCCCAATGCCCGAGAAATAAGCTCCCCAGATGGTGCGGTCAGTCAACTTGTACCAGAACGAAAGATTGAAGAAGACACCGAACATGATTTCCGCAGCCATGACGATGGGCACCACGCGCAGTCCTTCCCAATATGATTTGCCCACAATGAAACGCAGAATGTCTATATATCCCATGACAGCGAGGAAAGCCAACAGTGTGAAGATGATGTAGTACTTCATCGCCTTGGCATAGGTCTCGCGGTTATCTGCATCCTTATTGCTGAACACGAATGGTTCGTAGGCAAATCGGAAAGCCTGGGTAAGCATCACCATAATCATTGCTATTTTGATGCAAGCACCATAGATTCCGAGTTGTGAACGTGCTTCATTGATGGTTCCGTCAAAGAAACGCGGGAAAATAATCTGCGAAGCAGCTTGGTTGAGTTGTCCTGCCAACCCCATGATGAGCAACGGCCATGCATAGGAGAGCATTCGTTTGCAAGCCGACTTGTCGAAGCCAAAGGAGATACCACGCAACTCCTTATAAAGCATTAGCAGGGTGAAGATAGTACAGACAAAGTTGATATAGAAGACGAATGCCACGTCAAGCGTGAAATTGTCATCGTAGATTCCCAGCGGGTCTATCTTCAATTTCGGCAATACGATGAGATAGAGTAGGTTGAGAAGGATGTTCAACAGGATATTGGCAATCTTTAGTGCAGCAAACTTGATGGGCCTGTGTTGTATGCGCAAGTAAGCAAACGGAATGGTCGTGAAAGCATCGATAGCCACGGTTGTATACATTACTGCAATGTATTCAGGATGGTCGGCATAGCCCATAGCAGATGCTATCGGATTAAGCAATAGCATCACCACAATGATGGAGATGAGCGAAGTGAAGCTGACCATACGCAACGAAGTGGAATAGATGCGTTGCTGATTTTCCCCTTCTTTTGTCATGAAGCGGAAGAACGTGGTCTCCATACCATAAGTGAGCAGGATGATGAGCAGCGACACATAGGCATAGACATTGGTGATGATGCCATATTCACCACCTGATGCAGCGAAGCGCGCTGTTTGAATCGGCACTAGCAGATAGTTGATGAATCGTGCTACGATGCTCGACAATCCATAGATGGCAGTGTCTTTTGCTAACGATTTTAAGTTGGCCATGTAATTCCGCTTCGCTAAATTAAAGATGAAAAATTAAAAATGGAATATGAAAGATTAATTAAAGAATAGGTACGCGATGGCGATGGCAGAGATGATGCCAGCGAGATCGGCCAAGAGACCGCAAGCCACAGCGTGACGAGTCTTCTTAATAGCCACAGAACCGAAATAGACAGCCAGAATGTAGAACGTGGTATCGGTGCTGCCTTGGAAAATGCACGACAGGCGACCCACGAACGAGTCGGCTCCATATGTTGTCATCGCGTCTACCATCATACCTCTAGCACCACTACCCGACAATGGTTTCATAAGGGCGGTTGGAAGTGCGCCCACAAAGTCGGTGTTTCCACCAACGGCGGCTACAGTCCATTCTATACCACCCACAAGCATGTCCATTGCTCCGCTGGCACGGAACACGCCAATGCCTACGAGGATGGCCACGAGATATGGGATGATGCGCACGGCTGTTGAAAAACCATCCTTGGCGCCCTCAACAAACGATTCGTAAACATTCACTTTTTTCCGCATACCTGCAATGATGAAAGTTACGATGATAGTCATCAGCATGATGTTGGCCACACTAGTGCTCACGACATTCATCATCTCCTTGTCGAGCTGACTGAATCCCCAGATGATGCCACCCACTACAAGCAGCATTCCACCCAATGTGAGCAACATTGTGCGGTTCAATAGGTTGATACGCTGATAAAGGGATGTGATGATGATGCCTGCAATTGTTGAGAAGAATGTTGCCAGCAAGATTGGTACAAAGATGTCAGTAGGTTGTGCCGCGCCGAGTTGTGCACGATAGACCATAATGCTCACGGGAATGAGTGTGAGGCCACTAGTATTGAGCACCAGGAACATGATCATAGGATTGCTGGCCGTGTCTTTTTTCGGATTCAGTTCTTGCAGTTGCTCCATGGCTTTCAATCCTAATGGGGTGGCGGCATTGTCAAGGCCCAACATGTTGGCAGCGATATTCATGAAGATGCTTCCCGTCACAGGGTGTCCTTTCGGAATATCGGGAAATAGTTTGGTGAAGATAGGGCTGAGCAGTCGTGCCAACACGTTGATGACACCTCCGCGCTCGCCGATTTTCATGATACCGAGCCACAAGGAGAGCACACCTGTTAATCCGAGTGAGATCTCAAAAGCGGTCTTTGAGGTTTCAAACGTAGAGTTCATCATGGCGGGAAACACTTCCATGTCGCCCATGAAGATGAGCCTTACCAAAGCGATGGCAAAGGCTATGATGAAAAAGGCAATCCAAATGTAGTTTAATACCATATTGATTCGTTTATCTGTAAAAAGGAAGAAGCACCCCGAGGAAACGACTTTCCAAGAGGTGCTGTCATTTGAGAGGTGGGCCATCTAGGGCTTGAACCTAGGACCTCCAGATTATGAGTCTGTTGCTCTAACCAACTGAGCTAAAAGCCCATTTCCGTTGCAAAGATACAACAATTCGTTTGAGCAACCAAATATTTGCTGTGAATTTTTATTAAGCCAACGAAAAAGGGGCGGCAAGCGCATTCTTGCCACCCCTTGGGTTTTACCTAGATGTTCTAGAATTTCTAGATATCCTAGGTGTTCTAGATAAACTAGATTCTAGATTACTTCACCACCACCTTGCGGATCACGGTCTTGCCGTCAGCAGTCTTGGTCTTGATGATGTTCAAGCCCTTGTTGAGACCGTTCATGCGGCGTCCGTCAGCACTGAAGATAGTGCGCTCAACGGGTTGTGTAGTCGTGATTTCGCGAATGCCAGTGTTCTCCTTACGAGGATCGTCTGGTCCGTAGTAGATGATGCGGAAGTTGGTAGCAGGAGCCCATGCATTAGGTTTGCAGTGGTCGCACTTCCAACCGAGTCTCAAGACACCACTATCATCCACGTAGGTAACCACCACGTTCTCAAACCACTTCATATCAGGATCAACGCTGCCATCAGCCTTGTACCAGTCAACTCCAAGACGACCGGCGAATGCCTGACGGTTGTTCGGGATGAAGTAGCTTGTAGGATCGTCGGGATCGCTCTCGTCGACCATCTCATACCAACCACCTACGCCACCATTGTTGTCCTTCATGATCTCTGCGTTGTTAGCAGCTTCAGGAATCAGGTAAGGATTAGCAAGGAATACAGCGTCGTCGTTACCATAGAGCACTGCGATGCTGTCAGCATATTGCTCATAGAGAGCTGCAATTGCATCAGGATCCTGTGTGTTGAATCCAAGTGTCATGTTGGTGGGGTTGTCGGACAGACGAGCCAAACCATTTGCACGAACCTCCCAAACACCTTCTGGCAGGTCGGTGACAATCTGGTAGACATCGAAGCTGAACTCGGCATTGTTCCAACCCTCAGCGAAGCCCCAGTTCTGGGTATCACCATTCACGAGCACATCCCACTTTTCAATGCTGGTATTGCTGGTGTTGGTGCGCTCCCAACCTGTCCAGTCTTCCTGGAATTTCGGGTTCTGGAGTGCGAACTCAGTGTAGTCAGCAGGATAAACGCCAGGAATCGGGCGGAAGAGTTCTCTCTTCACAGCCTTGATCTTCTCGATTTCTTCGGGAATGTCAGCATCGGCGATGGTTCCATCCTTCAACATACCTTCTACGAGTGAGAGCTCGGTGTTTGCGCCAGCCTTAGCAGCATCAGATGCCTGATCGGCACGCTCGGCCAACGTCTGCTCCAGATCCTTCTTAGCATCAGCCAAGGTCTTGTAAGCGTTGGCAGAACTCTTGGCGGGACCGAAGGCTGCGTTGATGGCCTTATAGGCATTCATCAGTTCTGCACCAGAAGCAGCACCATCGGCAGCAGTGATAGCAGCATTCAGAGCCTTCAGGCTGTCAGCCATCATAGGCTCCTTAGCCAGTTCCTTAGCCAGATTGATGGTCTCGTCCATCACAGGTCTCATCACAGCGGGATCGTTACCCATGTAGTAGAGGTGATAGGGAGCGAAGATAGTCCAACCTGCAGAAAGGATATTCTCGGCTTTCACACCCATGCGCACCACTTCATTCTGTTCACCAATGAAGTCGATGTAGCTAGTGTACTTCTGAGCGATGTCCTCAAGAGCAGAGTTCTTGTCGAAGCCCTTATAGCAGTTGAAGATGTAAGATGCAGAGAACACACCGTTGGGTGAATAGAGACCCTGGTCTGCGTCAGTCAGAATGAAGTCGTATGGGAATTCCCATGGGTTCAAACTGTTAGATGTAGTGAACTGTCCACCGTTGTTTCCAGTTTGCAGACGCTCCACATCGTAGAATGCACCGATTTTATTCAGTTCATCCTCTGTGTAGAGAGTGTTGAATACGTTAGCGATGGGTGATGTCAAGTTGCCAGCATACAAGAATGCGCAGCTCTTGTTGTCACCAACGTTCTCACCATTTGCTGCATTCCAGCGAGAGTAAGCTTCGGCAACTCCGCCAGTGCGGTAGAAAGCACGTGTCTGCAGACGATATGCACCGTCCTTCGGCAACTTCACTTCCTGTGAGATGTTGAAGTTAGAGTTCCAGCACTCCAAAACGTCGGGATATCCACCGAAGAATCCAGTGCTGCCCTTAGGATTAGCATCCCATCCATAGAGGAAGTCTTCAGCATTTTGGAAGTCGGGGTTCTTCAAGAACTTCTCACCGAACTTGGTCTTGTCGGTCAGGTCGTCGCCAACGTTCAGAGCATTCTTTGCATGGTATTCGAGAGCGGCATCGTAGAGTTGGTTCATACGATCCATCTTCTTCTTCAACTCGGCGTTGTCCCAATCAGCATTTGCAGGATCATCGAGTACGAGGTCAAGCTTTTCAGCCAATTGGTCGATGAGAGTTCTAAAGGCATCATCATCTTCCCAACCCTCAGTATCAAGAGCATACTGCTGGTCATACAATCCTGAAGTCTTCTCATCACCATAGATGAGTTTCTCCAGATCCTTCCACAACTGGATGTTGGTGCGCAGAGCCTCGACAGCCTCGATAGAGTTCATAGCAGCAGCGATACCAGCTTCAGGAGAAGTGGCAGCACCACCAGCGAAGATAGCGTTGCTGACGGCCTCTCTTACAGAAGAAGTGTGGATGGGCCACTGACCTTCTTCATCAACGAACTCAGCTTCCCAGTCAGCACCTACGAGGTCGGCAGCCAGACCCTTGTAGTTGTCGGCACCACTTCCGTAGTACTTGAGTGAAGCATTGTCGATACCCAGCCAGTTGGCAACAGCCTCAGTCTGCTCAAATCCCATCTCGATGTCGCCCTGTTCTGCCAACTGCAAGAACATAGAGTAGCTCTTGAACTTTCCTTGAGTCAATGGAGACTTCACGTCGTTCAGATAAGCGAACTGTTTGGGAGCATCACCCGAGTTGTCGGCGAGATTGTTCACGAATACAGAGAGCTTACCCACATAGAGTCCAGCGGGCAGTTTCTCCTGCTTCTGATACATCTTACCCACAGCCTTAGTGGCACTGGGATCCCAGTTCTCATAGAACTTGCCCTCAGCGTTAATACCATCGACGCCGCAGCTAACCTGCTCGTTGGCGTTGGGGCTCTTGTGGGCCTTGTTCTGCACGGTAGTTGTGCTGGTCCAACCGCTGATGTTGTCGGTGAAGGTAGCGTTCTCGAAGATGTTCTCAGAGAAGAGGTCGATGGCTTCTTCACTGGTTGCGCCAGCAAGCACAGCAGCAGTTCTAGCAATCTTGATCTCCTTGTTCAGAGCATCAGTGGCTGCGGTGATCTCAGAAGCTGTGGCATCAGGATTGTTAAGCACTGCCTCTGCCTCGGTAGCATCTACACCATATTCACCAGCCTCGGTGATAGCATCCTGCAGTTTCACAGCAGCTTTCTGAGCGTCCACGTAGGGTTTCAGGTCGCTGAGTGCTTTGCGCAGGTCTGTAGATGACGTAGCGGTGTTGTTGTAGAGTTCCTCAGCAGCTGATACGTCGGCTCCACGCAGCTTGGCCAGGTCGATCCAAGCCTTCAGGTCGTTGGCGGCATTGAAAGCAGCGATAGCTTCCTCGTCGAGTCCGTCCTGATAAGTCTCGTAGTCGTCAACAGCGACGAACTGCCAAGTCACATTGTCGGGGTTGTCGGCAATTTCGATATCGAAGAAGATACCATAGGTGATACCGTTCGAATCGAAGAACTTGCCCCAGTGATCCCACTGAGCTCCCCAAGCCTGTGACTCCACATAGGCATAACCACCCTTGGTGTCAGAAGGAATCTGGATGAGGAATCCACCTGTGACGTTGTCGTTGAACGGAGTGATAGTCCAATAGGCATTGTCACCCTTGTTGTTGTCAACGAATGTTGCGCACACGCCCGATCCGGCATTGCCGTCACTGTTGGTGCGGAACATCACCTTGTTGTTCCTGTCCGTCTCCTCAGAGTACAGGTAGTAGTAGCCTTCGGGCATGTCGTCATCGTGGCGAACCTGATACTTCATGCCTTGGTAGCCGAGTGTGGCCTGAGTTCCCCATGCTTCGCCCTTATTAGCGAACATACCACGACCTACATTATAAATGTAGTAGTCGGTGCCCACCTCAAAGGTCTTCTGCGTGACGGGAATAGGACGTATGCGGTCCTGAGCCATCACCTCAATGCTTGTCAATGCTGCCAGAAGCAGCAGAGTTGCGAAACGGAAATAATGTTTCATAAGCTTTGATTTAGTTTGTTAGACATATAGATTGATAAAATAAAGAAATGTTCATATTACTTTCGCCACTTGCTCCCTGATGAACATGCGAGAGCGATAGAGGCGCGACTCCACACTGCGATAGCTCATTGACATGATGTCGGCAATCTCATCGTTGGTTTTGTCGTCGAAGCGACTTAGGCGGTAGATGCGTTGGTTCTCGGGGCGAAGCCGTGCGATGGCGTTCTGCTCGATGCAGATGAGTTCATGCAGTTCGCATGTGTTGTTGGTGTAGCCCATCTGCTCGAAGATCTCGGCTCGTGGAACATCTTTATAGATTCGATGCAGGAAAGAGCGACGACGCAGGTAGTCAATACGCAAACGGAAGGCTATGGTAGCGGCGATGGCATTGACGGTCTCCGTCTGCAGGGTCTCCACACCGAGAAGCCTGACAAACACCTCCTGAACCATATCCTCACAGTCAGCCTCGGGCATACGCACTTGTCGGAAGATGGCGAGCAATTGCGCTCTCATCTCAACGTAGGCATTGGCTATAGCCTGAGATTTGTTGGTTTCAGTAGGTGTCATATACTTGATGTATAGCTGCTTTTTAGTTAGTTTGACCTTTTTGGGGTATATAGATCAAAGGTAATTGGCATACATGTTTGCTTTCAGACTGCAAACATACGAAAAAAGTTTTGAAAAACAATGATATTTTCGAAAAAAAACCATTTTTCCATGTGTTTTTCTCATTTTCTATAGTTTTTCCTCGTTGTTTTTAGTGTATTTTGACACAAAACGTCTTGGTACGAAAAAGATAAAGGATCAATGTTTACATAATGAAAGTATTTAAGAGTAATGGTTGTATGAACAGCGAACGAACAGTTGAACAGTTTCTATTTGTGCGTGCATAATACTTTTATTATTATATAATATAATAATAACATTCTGTTGCAGTTTCACACGAAAAACTGTTCAACTGTTCGTTCGTACGCTCTTCGTTCAGATGTGGTTTGTCATTTGTGGCTTTTGACCTCGTCATTCCATAGCTTTGACCGCCTCATTGCATAGCTTTGACCGGGTCATTCCATAGCTTTGACAAAACTGAAGTATAGCATCTCATTTGAAACGAAAAGATAAGACAAGTGTTTTGCATAGTCTTCAAATCTTAGAAGAAAATTTTGATAAATGAATTTAAAATGTTATTTTTGTAGGCAGAAACCTACGAATACACAAACACAATCAAAAAAGATAGGAATAGAAACCATGTTAATCAATCATACATTCCTTTTTTGTTCGTGCAATCTTTGGAAACGACTGTCGCTGTTTTGCCTGCTGTCTCTGGTTGGTGCCTTATCCCTCATGGCCGCTGACAGCCCTACAGAGGGAGTCATCACCAGCGATTTCGTGAGCGAGGAGCAGATGCAGGCTGACCTGTTGCAGATGTTGGCCGACTTCACGGTCTATATGAAGAACGATTTCCAAGAGTGTGTGGCTCCGAACAGTGTGGGCGAGGCCTGCGGTTGCTTCAAAGGTGAGAACACGATGGCCAACGATGAGCGCGGTGTTCGTCCGAATGCCGACTTGGGTATGGTGTGCGCCTTCTTGGTGAAATACGCCAAGGGAAAGGTGGTGTTACCTATCAGCGTAACATGGGATGAAGTGGAAGAAATGGCGATGAAATCGTTGATTTTTTCATATTCCACCCACAAAGCGAACAAGTTGAAGGTGTGTTCAGGTAACAACTATTGGGGCTCCACAGGAACGGGCGACGCCGTGTGGGAGAGTTCGTTGTGGGCCATGAGTGTGGCTTATTCTGCCTTCTTCCAGTGGGACAAACTGACTGAGGTGCAACGTGGTTATATCGAGAAACTTTTGAAGGCAGAATGCAACTACGAGCTGAATCGCTCCATCCCTACGGGATATGCAGGCGATACCAAAGCCGAGGAAAACGGATGGGAGGCCGATGTGCTGGCTGCCACGTTGGGGTTGTTCCCCTATGATGAACTAGCCTCGAAGTGGTTTGAACGGTTGCGTTTGTTCGCCATCAACAGCTATTCGCATAGTAGTGACCGACAGAATCAGACGATTGTTGATCCCGATTATGACTCAAATACAATTGCCCAACTCTATCGTGGACAAAATCTCTACGACGATTATACGTTGCAGAATCACAATTATTTCCACACTTCGTATCAGAATGTGGTAATGCAGGAACTCGGCGAGGCCGCTTTGGCTTTGTTGTTGTTTCAAAAGGAACTGCACGGCAAGGAGACTTGGCGAACCAACGCACTGATGCACCACAACCGCGAGGTGCAGACCGAGGTGTTGAATTGGTTGGCGCTGACCGATGGCGAGTTGGCTATGCCTAATGGCAACGACTGGAGTCTCTTTCTATATGACCAGATAACCAGTTATTCAACGAACGCTTGTTTCCTGCGCGATGCTGATGCGTTGATGTTGGAGAACTTGGCTTACAAATATATCAAAGCCCGACAGAAGACAACGTCTGACGGGTCGTGGTTGTTGCGTGCTGATGTGGGTGCACGGCGTATGGGGGTGGAGGCCCACCGTGTGATGATGACTTGGTTGATGCACCACGTGATGTCTACCGCCGACCTTACGGCCACTGACTTCGAATCGTTCCGCCAACGCCATTCAGCGGCGAAGGTCTTCAATACGCAAAACATTGTGCGCGCTTTCACTCGCGACCGCTTCACAACATTCTCGTGGTCGGAGGGACTGAACAGCTACACGGGTTATATTGCTGCCAATTCGGTGGACAAGAACAAGATTATTGTTCCCTATCGCGCCAATAACACGGGCAACTTCATTGGATTGTATACTGTGAATGGTCGCAAAACAAATGCCACACCTGTAGTGAACGGTATATATCAACTGCAAGGGGACGCTTGGGTGATGAATGGCGAACTGAACACCAACGATGCTACGTTGAACAATCGATTCGCGATCTATTCCACGCCAGGCAACGCCGTTATTTATATTGATTATGTGCGTGCTAAGGCCGATTGCACTATCACTGAGGAGAAAGGCGGATTGATGGCCATTAGTATGGACGAACTGACGAAGACTAGTCGCACGTTCTATTATCCCAATCATTCGGCAGAACTCGACGGCACCAAACTAACCATGTTGCCTGGACCGTGGGTGAACATCGACAATGAACTGAGCATCGTGACTACCAACAGCGACATTATCGCTTTTGGGGACAAGGCCAACAACAACTCGATTCAGACGGCAAAGTTGTACGCCTACTACAACGACAAGAGTCGAACGGTGAAGCAGAACGAAGTGGTGGATCGCAGGGCCGTTGCCTATTATTCAAACATGACCGCTGAAAAAACCAACAGTTTCTTCCATGATATGGAACAACTGACATTCACCACACCTGAAGGATGGAACGGTGTGATGGTACCTGAAGGTGACTGTGAAGGTCCATATTGTACTTACTACATGTTGCTCTCGAATTTCGCCAGCGACCAGAAGTGTACGTTGAAAAACATCAATAATCGAATAGGTAATCCCGTTTTCACCACAACGACCATCATTGCAGAGGGTGGCTCTACGGCTGAGTTTGCCGTTGAGGAGAACCATTCGGTCGTGAACACTTTGCGATTCTTCATCAATGGAAGTGGTCTTTCGGCAATTCAGGCTGAAGGCGATCCGACAACCATCTATGTGCTCAACGCATTGAAAGGGAAAAATAGATTTTTTGTTACGGCCACGAGCGAAGGGAAACATCTGAAAAGGAAAGTAGTCATTGGGAAACACGTACTGAAGATATCAATCAAGGAAGGTGAGCTTCAGGTCGAGAAAGTGGAATCCTTTCCTGGGCAATAACACATTATTATATATAAACAACATTAGACAATTAACTTAAAATTATCTACCGATGATGTGAGGAAATGGAACTTGCTATTCGTATTAACAAAAAGAAACTTGAAATAAACAATAATAACTAAATCGTTTTAATGTATGAATTACCGCTTTTATGATCTGACCAAGAAGGCCCTTGGTGGCCTTTGCTTGGCTGTCGTTTGCGTGGGGTTCACAGCATGTCATGATGACTACAAGCTCGATGATGAGGGTAATCGTCCCGAATGGTTGGGTAGTAGTATCTATGAATCGCTGAAGAATCCCGACCAAAAGCTGTTGACGGGTACTTTCACCACCTATCTACGGCTGGCAGATGACATGGGTTATGCAGAGACATTGGCTCGAACGGGTTCGAAAACCGTTTTCCCAGCCAATGATGAAGCGTTCGACCGTTTCTTCAAGAACAATTCGTGGGGCGTAAGCAGGTATGAGGACCTGACTACAGCCATGAAGAAGCAACTGCTCTACTCGTCGATGCTCGACAACGCCATCTTGGTGGAGATGATGTCGAACGTGCCGGCCACGGACGGAACTTATTCGAACGTGCAGGAAGGTATTGCTATGCGACATGTGACGGGTGCCAATATCATCGACACCATCACGCACATCAGCCGCCCAGCTGACATGCCCCAGAACAACAGTTACTGGGAAGACTTCTACGAGTCGGGAATTGACATCGTGATGGATGGAACTACACCCATGATGATGCACTTCACGAAGGAGCAACTGCAGAGCAACGGTATCACTACTGATGGTCCGCAGAGTGACTTTGCCGTAATCACTGGCTCGGAATACAGCGAGGGTATGGCTTATGTCTATCGCAACAAGGTAATCCACAGCGATGTGACTTGCCAGAACGGATACATCCAGCAGTTGGAAGACGTGTTGGTGCCGCCGGGCAATGTGGCTGAAGTGATACGCCAAGGTAACAATACCAAGTACTTCAGCCGTATGTTGGAGCGTTTTGCCGTACCTGTGTCGGACATGACCACCACCAACAACTACAATGATTACGTGTTGGAATATAACAAGGTGGCCGCTCAGAATGGACAGAAAACGCTTTCGCCCATCACACGTATTTATCAGAAACGTTACCTGAGCGCTCGTTCGCAAGGTGCCAACGCCTTCAGAACCGACCCATACGGAAAGACGGTGGACTACACATTGCCTTTCGACCCAGGGTGGAATACGTATTATCCTATCAGTGTTCCTTCGAACCTTACTTACAAGGAGATGGTGGACGCCGAAGTGATGTTCGTTCCGACAGATGCTGCCTTCGAGGAATACTTCCTGCGCGGTTCAGGTATGGAGTTGCTTCGTCGTTATGGTACACATGAGCCTTTGGACGATGTGAACAACCTGATGGCCAATCTCGATGACATCGACATCGAGATTGTGAAGGAACTGCTGACAAACTTGATGAAGACTTCGTTCATCTCGTCGGTGCCCAGTAAATTTGATTTCGTGGTGAAGTCGGGTTCGGGTGACCCCATGGGATTGACACTCGACGATTTGGAATATAAAGATGGAAAATATGAAGTGAAGATAGGAAACAACGGTGTGATCTACATGCTGAACAAGGTGTTCCCACCAGATGATTTCTCAGCAGTTTCCGCTCCTGTGTTGTTCTCTACCGAGATGAATATCATGCACGATGCCATCAATGACGGAAAGACTGGTATTACCACTAACTTGGGCTTTGACCAGAATTATTTCGCATATCTGTTGGCTATGAACTCCAACTATGGATTCTTTATTCCGTTGGATCAGGCCTTCGAAACTTTCTATGTGGACCCCGTGGCTTTGGGTGCAGGTAGTAACTCACGTGCATTCAAATTCTTCTATGACAAGGATGTTGCTTCCGGACAGCCCTATATCTGCTGTTCGAAGTGGCGTTACAACCCCAATACGGGTGAAGTGGGTGACAGTATTCCGGGATTGGTCAGCAAGACCGACTATAAGTCGCAGCTGATTGATATCTTGAACTTGCACACTATCGTGCTCGATGAGGGAGAGAAGATTGGAGAGAAGAAATATTATAAATCAAAGAATGGTGCTGCCATTTTGATTGACCTGCAAAACATGACTGCAGCTAGTGGTGCTCAGATAGATAATGGACGTCCCGTTTCACATATCGTACAAGTGTACGATCAGGCCAACGGTACTTCCTATAGTTTGGATCATCCTATTGAGGCTCCTCACAACTCGGTCTATAAGGTGCTGGATAACGACGAGCGTTTTTCGAAGTTCATGGCACTCTGCTTGGGCCGCAACTCTGAAGGAAGCGTGGTTCGTTCGTCTTGTTTGACTTATGCAGGATTTAGCGCAATAAAGAAGAACGGCGTGAGCGAGCAGACAAGATTTGAGGTGTTCACTGAAACACCGAACGGAGCTCGTTCGAAAGTTTGTCTCGACAACGACGTAGCTTACTTCAGTTCTTACAACTATACGGTATATGCTCCCGACAACGCTGCAATGGAGAAAGCCTTCCGTGCAGGTCTGCCCTCATGGGATGACGTGGTGGCTGAAATGAATCGCAACGACATGTATTCGAAAGGTCGTGTGCAGGCTATGTGTGAAGCCATCAACGATTTCATCCGCTATCATTTCCAGGCCAATTCGGTGTTTGTCGACAACATTATCGAGAATGGAAACTTCTCGACTTTCTGTCTGAACGAGAACAATGTGGCTTATCCGCTGAAAGTTGGTGGTAGTGGTGGTGTAATGACCATAACTGATAACACAGGTAATACGGTGGAAATCAAAGAGGCTCCAGGCGTGATGACTAACCAAATGGCACGCGACATGGTGTACAACAAGAACCCAATGATTCTGCAGGACAACTTCTTGGTGACCTCGTCGTTTGCAATCATCCACGAAATCTCAACGCCGCTGAATCCAACGCTGAACCTCCCCAATGGAGCGCAGAAGACCAGCGACGGCATCTATCGCTACGATTATGACTTTCATCAATAATACTGATAGACTATGAAAACAGCAAGTATAAAATATTTCATCCTGTTTGCCTTTGCACTCGTCAGTGGCGTTGCATGGGGACAGGGAGTCCGTATCTCGGGTACGGTGAATGCACCCGACGGACCCGTTATGATGTGTAACGTCGTGGAGATCGATGCGAACAATCGTAACATTTCTTACTCGCAGACCGACATCAACGGAAACTTCTCGATGGAAATTAAAAACACGAAGAACAAACTCCGTGTTTCGTACATCGGTTATAAGACCGTGACGATTCCCATCGGTGACCAGACCGTATTTGACATCGAGATGCAAGACGAGAACACCATCAAAGAAGTGGTGGTGGTTGCCAAGAAGAGATTCCGTCATGGTGGTCTTGTCATTCCTGAGAACGAGGTGTCAGTGGCCGCACAGACTTTCAACATGAGTGAAGTGGAAGGTCTTTCGTTCACCAGTGCCGACGAAGCCCTACAAGGTAAAATCGCTGGTCTGGACATTGTGGCCAATTCGGGTAACCTTGGTTCGGGAACTTCTATGCGTCTGCGTGGTGTGACCTCCATTAATGGTTCGGCAGAACCGTTGATTGTTGTGGATGGAAATATCTTTGACAATCCCGATGCCAGTTTCGACTTCCAAAACGCTAACGAAGAGACTTACGCCTCACTGCTCTCTGTGAACCCACAGGACATTGAGGATATCCAAGTATTGAAAGACGCCGCTGCTACCGCCATCTGGGGTGTGCGTGGTGCCAATGGTGTGATTGTGATTCGCACGAAACGTGGTTCGCGTGGTAAGACTCGCGTGGATTATTCGTTGCGTGTGCAGGCTAGTTGGCAGCCAAAAGGCTACAATCTACTGAATGGTGACGACTATACCATGTTGATGAAAGAGGAACTCTATAATCCCGCACAGAGACCTATCTCGACCACGAATATCAACGAGTTGAATTACAACCGTTCGTGGGCTGAATACGAGAACTGGAACAACAATACCGACTGGGTGAAGGAAGTGAGTAAGACGGGATGGAGCCAATACCACTATCTGGTAATCACTGGTGGTGGTGAGAAGGCCAATTTCCGTATCTCAGCAGGTTACGACCGACAGGAGGGTACCATCATCAAACAGAAACTTGATCGTTTCTCGACCAAGTTGGTTCTTGACTACGACGTGAGTGACCGTATCCGTTTCTCAACGACCTTCCCGTTGACTTATACTGATAACCATCGCAACTACGATGACAACATTTTGGGCCGCGCACAGAAATTGGCCCCGAACATGAGTGTCTATCGTCAGGATGCTAATGGTAATAATACTAACGAGTTCTACGTTATGTTACCATCACCGACTGACGCACAGTGGAACTCGGTGGCTAACATGATTGGTGCGACCAATGCCGCTGAGACAGGTTCATATGTTGCAGGAACTTCTTCGTCGATTCTCGGAGCTGTTCGTTCATTGGGTAACCCTGTCGCCATCGCCAATTTGGCTTGGCGCAACGAGACCACTTATCGTATTTCTCCTGAGTTCAAACTCGACTATTACCTATTGGGTAAGGAAGACGATGAGACCCGACTCGACTATAGTGGACTGGTCTATATCGACATTTTCTCGAAGAGTGAACCCAAATATTGGCCTGGTTCTTTGTCAACTGACGCTTGGAGTACGGGAGGATACAACCGAGTGAACAGTTACGAATATAACTCATTGCAATTTACCACACGTCATACTTTGACCTTCACACCGAAATTCCGCAACAAAGACCTCTACGCTACGATGTTTGGTCGTTGGGAGATGACAACTGGTAATAATAATAGCCAAAGTGAGGAAAAGGTGAATCTGCCTACAGGCATCACCACTACAGCTTCTGAAGGTTATATAGCAAGCATGGGAACCAGCAATGGACAATGGCGTTCGATGAGTGGTATCTTCAACAGCCACTTCTCTTACAAATCACGCTATTCTATCGCATTCTCACTTCGTGCAGATGGTACAACCAAGTTCGGTGATGACAAGAAGTGGGGTTTCTTCCCTGGTGTGTCAGGACGTTGGAACATTTCAGACGAACCATTCATGAAATGGTCTGACTCATGGCTCTCCATGTTGGCCTTCCGTCCATCTTGGGGTATCGTGGGTAACACGCCAGGTAGTGAATATTTACAATATGCCCGCTATGCTACTGGAGGCATGTATGCTGGGCAATCAGTCACCTATCTTGAAGGTCTTCAGTTGAACAAACTGATGTGGGAACGCACCATGTCATATAACCTTGGTGGCAACTTCGGTTTCTTCAAAGACCTCATCACGGGTGATTTCAACTACTATTTCAAGAAGACACACAACTTGTTGATGAGTGGTGTTCGTGTTCCTTCCTCTACTGGTTTCGGTTCGCTTTCGTGGAGTAACGTGGGCGACATGAAGAACAAAGGATGGGAGTTGAATATTGAAGGAAACAAGTTCATCAAGTTTGGTAAGTTATCAGTGAGTGCCAACTTCAACATCTCGCAGAACTTCAACGAGATTATGGCAATGGACGAGAGCGTGCTGGAGTCTATCAACGCCGAGTGGGACGCTAACTCACGTGGTGCTTATCTGAACCGTATTCAGGTTGGAAACCCGTTAGGATCCATTTATGGTTTGCGTTACAAAGGTGTCTACCGTTATTCTTACGAATGGTTGCTCCGTCAGAAGGGCGACATGACTGGCGAACAATTCCGCGACTGGATTAACAATGTGTTCCTCGCTGACAAGCAGAATACTGCTCCTATCGCTATTGATAACGAAGGTCATGTGCTGATGACATCAAGAGGTGAGCCTGTTCATCAGGTGTATAACTTTGACGAGGGTTCACAGACTTATGTTTTCAAGGGTGGTGACGCCATCTACGAAGATGTGAACCATGATGGACAAATCAACTCGCTCGACATTGTCTATTTGGGTAACAGTAACCCGAAAGTGCAAGGAGGTTTTGGTGTGAACTTGTTCTATGGAGATTGGTCCTTGAAGACCAGTTTCAGCTATCGTGCTGGTGTGAAGATTGTGAATCATGCCAAGATGGATTTGGAGGAAATGTTTAATGCCTACAATCAAATTTCTTCTGTCAACTGGCGTTGGCGCAAGAATGGCGATATCACGATGATTCCACGCGCTCTTTATGACACAGGTTATAATTTCCTTGGCAGTGACCGCTACGTGGAAGACGCCTCGTTCGTCCGTATGAGTTATGTGCAGTTGGTCTATAACTTTAATCAGAGAATGATAAAGAAAATCGGCCTCCGCAAACTGCAGTTGAGTCTTTCAGCACAAAATCTTTTCTGCTGGACCAAATATAGTGGAACTGATCCTGAGCATTCTGCAGGTGCATGGGGTATTGCCACCGACTGGTCTCAGACACCTCGCGGCAAGTCTGTTACGATGAATATTAACTTAGGTTTCTAAATACAGATAACGTATGAAAATCAAAAATATAATCATATCAAGCATAGTCATGGCGACAGCGGTGCTGACGCTAGGCTCGTGCAATGATTTCCTGACTATCTATCCTACCGACAAGACCATTGGTCCCGATTTCTGGAAGACCAAGGCTGATGTGCAGGAAATGGTGAGTGGCGCCTATCAAGCCATGGCAGGAGGAGGCATCCAGGAAAGAGCTATCGTTTGGGGATCCTTCCGTTCGGACGAATTGGAGAAGACAAACGGATATAGCAATCATAACCTTGAGAACATCAGCGCCGCCAACCTGTTGCCTAGTAATTCATTGAATTCATGGGGCGACTTCTATGGTGTTATCAATCGTTGCAACATAGTGCTCAATCATGTGTCTGGTGTTATGGAGTCTGACCCGCAGTTCACTCAAGGCGACTGTGATGAGGTTTGTGCACAGATGAAGGCTTTGAGAAGTCTCTGCTACTTCTATCTTGTTCGGGCTTTCCGTGATATACCTTATACTCAAAAGAGTTACGAAAGTGACGAGGATGTTGAGGCTCTGCCGCAAATGGCACCTGACAGTGTATTGCAGTATTGTATTGATGATTTGCAATGGGCAGAGCGCTACATCTTGAAAACTGGTGCATATGGTCGCAACGATGGCCGCAACTGGGGGTATTTCACTCGTGATGCTGTTTGGGCATTGCTGTCCGATATCTATTTGTGGCGTGCCGCCATGACCCATAGCAAAAGCGACTATGAAATGTGCATTCAATATGCTGACAAGGTGATTGACTCTAAAGACGCCTATTACCGCCAATACCATAACGACCGTGTGACTGGAGTTGATAAGGAGGACAAGTACCACTTGATAGATGGAATACAGGCTTTTGGTCGCATCTTTGCTGCAGGAGAGTCAGAAGAAAGCATTCTTGAATGGCTTTATGATGGCGAATACATTTCCAATACCAAATTGGAAAATTATTACCTGAAGATTGCTGAGAACAACACCACATGCATGGTTCAAGGAACTGCGATTTTCCAGAAGACGGGTAATGCAGCCAGCCAATATGCTTATCTGAATACGCATGACTATCGTTTCTGGGACAATGCTTGTTTGGTTAATAGTTCCACCGCATTACAGTTCCCCGTTCGCAAATATGCCAATCGTTCGTCGATTGCCTATTATGCTCAAAGGGTAGCTCTTCCCACGGAAGGTGCAACGAAACTCTCTGGCATTGGTGATTATAACAAATACGCTCAGAACTGGATTGTCTATCGCTTGACTGACGTCATGTTAATGAAAGCCGAGGCCATGGTGGAAACAGCTGCTTCCGATAGCGATGAGGTGAAATTGCGTGGTGCTTACGAATTGGTGAAAGCTGTGAACAAGCGTTCTTGGATTGAACCCCGTGACCGATTCTCCACCGATGATATGACAGCTGACTCGTTGACCTATGGTACCAATAAAGGCAAAGCCAACATGGAACGTTTGGTCATGGCAGAGCGTTTGCGCGAACTTTGTTTCGAGGGCAAGCGTTGGTTCGATCTCGTGAGATACAGTTATCGTCACATGGAGGGTGTTGATATTCATCGCACTTTAGCTAGCCAGACCACATGGCCCCGTATCCATGACGACATGATGAAACTGGTGGTCAGAAAGTATGAGAGCGGCGGTCAAGCCGTGATCTATAAGCTGAAGACAGAACCTTATCTTTATTTCCCGATTCTGTTGAGTGAGACGAAGGTCAATCCGAATCTCATACAGAATCCGGTCTATGAGGAAGAAGAAACAATCAGTAAAAATTAATGGATTATGAAGACAATCAATTATAAAAGGCTTTTCGGCAGACTAGTTGCTTTGGCATTGCTGCCCGCTTGCTTCGCCGTGGTCAGTTGTAAGGAGGATATCGATGAGTCGAACCTTTATACCTTTAAAGGTGAGACCATCGAGGACTTCTTGGCCAACCGCAGCGATCAGTTCAGCGATTTCAACTATATCTTGCAGCGTGTTGGGCTTGACAAGCGTCTCTCCGGTTATGGAACCTTCACTTGTTTTGCCCCCATCAACGAGGCTGTCCAGTCATATGTAGACAGTCTATACAACGACATGAGCCACGAAGACCTTCCTCACAATGGTATGACAGGTCCTGGACTTGAAGGTCTTACTGACTCGCTCTGCAACGACATCGCCAAGTTCCATATCGTCGATTTCAAGGAGTATATGGCGGTTGACATGAGTAAAAACACCACGATTACCACTATGTTGGGTCGTGACCTTTCGACAACCATCGACACGTTGTCGGGCAACACGCGTGTAAACACTGATGCTCAGATCATCAACCTCGACAACGAATTGGAAAATGGTGTGCTTCACATCATCGATCATGTTATTACACGCTCCAACAACCTTGTTGCAGGTGAAATGACCAAGCACCCTGAGCAGTTCTCCATCTTCTACAATGCTTTGGAATTGACAGGACTCGTGGATTCTTTGGGCGAAACCAAGAAAGACAAGACGTATACCGTCAAAAACCCATATTTCTATGCACCCACAGACTGCATGTTGGGTTATACGATTTTTGTCGAAACCAATGAGGTTTTGCAGAAGAACAAAATCAACTCTATCGATGATTTGATTGCTTTTGCCAACAATGCTTATAAGGATTGTGCAAAACCAGGAACAGGTTGGTACGACTATGCTCGTAACCATAACATTGAGGTCAGTACAGGCAACGACTACGAGAATCCCTGGAACTGCCTAAACATGTTTGTGCGTTACCACATTATTAAATATCGTATCCCTTACGACCGACTGGTTTATACTGGTCTGAATGAGTCGAGCAAGGAAGTTGGATTCTACGAATACAACGAGACGATGTTGCCATTTACATTGTTGAAAGTGTACGCTCGTACGACTACCAGCGACCGAACAGTCAACCATTGGGAATTGAATAGTTCGCTCAATGAAAACGACTCTTTAGAGGTTGATAAGATTTCTGTTCACCGAGTTCTTTCCGAAGGTTTGACCATTCTTCTTAACAACGACTATCAGCAACCGCTCAATGGCTACATTCATCGCATCAATGGTATGTTGGTTTATGATAGTACCGTGCCAAGTGGCTTGCTCAACGAGCGTCTTCGTTTCGATGACACCGCTCTTCTGCCTGAGATGATGAACAATAGTTTCCGCTCGGCTCAGGATGAATACATTAGAAGTCTCAATGGTGGAATCATCGGTAATGATGGAGCCAACTTGGGAGGAGACTACATTCAGTTTGCTGAGGACTTCTTCGATTATCTTCGCATCTACAATGGCGATAACACTCGCTTCATGTACCTTCCTAACTGTACGAATGCTTCTTGGAGTAACTATCAAGCTGACGAGTTGATGGCTAAGGGTGCTTACGACTTCTCTATGCGTCTGCCGCCGGTACCCGATGGCTTGTATGAGATTCGTATGGGATACACAGCAAATGGTAACCGCGGAATGGTGCAGATGTTCTTGGGACGTAATCCGAACGTGCTTCAGATGAAGGCACTTGACATCCCGCTTGACATGCGTCGTGTGCCTAGCACTTCGAACCTTACATCGGAAGCTAATATCGCTACGGGATGGACGCCTTGGACGGATGAAACCGACAAGGGAGTTCAGACGGATAAGAACATGCACAATTTGGGATGGATGCGAGGCCCGCTCTATTACAGTGTGGGACGAGGTGGTACCATTGCTCGTAGTAATGAGCAAGACCTTCGTCGCATCATCGCTCGTCAGCAGTTGGAACAGGGCGAGTATTGGCTGCGTTTCAAGACGGCTCTTCCCGACAATACGAACACGCAGTTCCACTTGGACTACATTGAGATTGTTCCATCGAGCATCTATAACAATCCCATGTATCTTGAGGACATGTATTAATTCCTAATAGAATCATGAATATGAAAAAGATATATAGAAACGCAATGGCAGTCATGGCTCTCGCATTGGGAGCCTTGACCACCGCTTGCTCCGATTGGGACGACCATTATGTTGCTGATGCCGCCATGCAAGGTAACGCCAATGCCACCCTTTGGGAGAACATACAGGCTGATTCGCAACTCTCGCAGTTTGCCACGTTGCTCAAGAAAGCGGGTTTCGACCAGAACCTCAATTCCTCGCAGACCTTTACAGTCTGGGCTCCATTGAACGACACGTTCGACTTCGACCGTTTGATGCAGACCGCCTCCGACACGTTGTTGAACGAGTTTATTGAGAACCATATCGCTCGCAGTAACTTCCCTGCAGTAGGAACGGTCGAAGATAAAATTTATATGCTCAACAAGAAGACTACGTTGTTCCAAGGCAATGGTAGTTATACCATGAGTAATATATCTGTGGCAACCCCCAACATCGCCAGCAAGAATGGTGTCATCCATACCTTGCAAGGAAAACTACCTTTCCTGCCTAACATTTACGAGAGTCTTCATGCTGTGCAGTATCCTATCGATTCGATAGCCAACTTCTTCCATCAGTATGATCGTAAGGAACTCCGTACAAATTTGAGTGTTGAAGGTCCTATCGTCAATGGTGAGATTACTTATCTCGACTCAGTGTTCTACGAGGATAACACCTTGTTTACTCGCTACGGATGGAACTATATCAATGAAGAAGATAGTAACTACACGATGATTGTTCCCACCAACGAGGCTTGGACAAAAGCATACAATGCCATCTCCAAGTACTACAATTATGTGTCGGGTTACAAGTTCGATGACAGAAGTCTTGCCGATGCCGACACGATCGTGACGTTCGATGCGGAATACTTGCGCGATTCACTCATTCGCAAAGGCATTATGAGTAACCTCTTCTACAACAACAACCTCTACGACAACAAGGCGTTGATGACGCTGCAACAGGGTGGAAGGTTGATGAACGACTCGCTCATATCCACTTATAACGAGGTGGAGCCCTATCAAGGCATCATTTACAACGAAGACGCCAACGACCTCTTCTTGGGTGCTACACGTTTGGAGAGAAGTAATGGATTCATGTGGCTGACCGACACGTTACGCCAGCGTCCATGGAACACCTTCAACCCAGTTATACAGGTAGAAGGTGAGAGCTCTGCCACCAATGTGGATATAGGTTTTGCCAACAACATCTATGTGTATACATCCGATGCGCAGAACCCTGTTGTTCCTGGACATCTTTCCAACTATGGTTATGTGGAAGTGTCGAACTCTTCGGCTAACCCGACCTTCAGCGTTTATTTGCCCGAAGTATTGTCAACGACTTACGCCATCTATGCGGTGTTTGTGCCGTCTAACATCACGAACGTCTACGATACAGTACCCAAACCTAACCTTGTGAATGTTCAGATTAGTTACAACACCGAGACGGGAGACCTCAATGGCGTGCGTCCTAATGGAGCTCGTCGATTGACATCGTTGGCACGCGTGACTACAGACCCCACGAAGATTGATACTGTCTTTGTCAGCGACTTCACATTCCCGATAGCTTACGCTGGTACTGGCAACTATTATCCTTCGCTGGTGTTCCAAGGCCAGGCTACTGGAAAGACCTACGAATACCCCATTCGTCTTGATTGCGTCATTTTGGTGCCGAAAGAACTCGACACCTATATCAAGGAGCATCCTGACTACAAGTTTTATCGCCCCAAAAATTAAGTCACTATTTAAATCAAGAATAATATGAAAAGACATCATATTCTATCTATCGGCATACTTCTGGCATTGGGTGTCTCTACCGCCTATGCGCAGGATGAGGATGAGGTGGTCTATGCAGAAGGCGCTCAACAGGAAACTGTTGTCAAGAAGCCCGTTCCTGTCAAGAAACAACCTCAATATCCCATGAAGGAAGTGAAGGGTGTTGTCGTCGATGCAGCCACTAAAGCACCGCTTGCCGGTGTGCAGGTGCAGACTCTTAATGACAACCGTTTCACCGCCATGACTAATGCACAGGGCGAGTTTACCATCAGTGTACCCACTTTTGCCACGTCGCTTTTTGTCCACACTGCGCAATATCTCAGTCAGCAAGTGGGCATTGGACAAGATGCCGACCTTCACATCGTTATGATTGCCGATAAGTTCGGCGCCATGTACGAGAATGGTACCAATGTGTTGGCAGCTCCTGTTGCAAAAATCAATAATACTACTGCGACGACTGTTGAAAACGAGATTGAGAATATCCTTGGTGCTGACATCCATGCCATTAACCGTTCTGGAGGTCCTGGTTATGGAGCCGCCATGTTCATCCGTGGTCTTAATTCGCTGAATGCCAATGCACAGCCGCTCATCGTGGTTGATGGCATTGTACGTGACATGCAACAGACCCGCATGGGACTTCACGATGGCGATTTCAACAATCTACTTCTCAACATCAATCCCGAGGATATCGATAATGTGCAGATTCTGAAGAACGGAACGGCACTCTATGGAGCCAAGGGTGGAAATGGAGTTATCCTCATCACTACAAAACGTGGACGTAGTATGGCTACCCGCATTGATGCCAACATTGGTGTGGGTGTATCGCTCCAACCACGTCTGCCCGAGGTGATGAATGCTTCGCAATATCGTCTTTATGCTTCGGAACTCTTGGGAACCTACCCAAATGTCAACAACTATGACATCAAGTACAACTTCCTGAACGACGACCCCAACGGCTATTATTACAATATGTATCATAATGAGACCGATTGGACCAAGGAAGTCTATCGTACCGCCCTCACACAGAATTATAACATCAATGTGCAAGGTGGTGATGATGTAGGTATGTATAATCTCTCACTTGGTTACACAGACGCCCAGAGCACAGCTCGCAAGAATGGATTCAACCGCTTGAATGTGCGCTTCAATACCGACATCAACGTCATTGGCAACCTCTCTACACGTTTCGATATGGCTTTTGCCAAAATCAACCGCAACGTGTTCGACGATGGTGCAGCTGAAGACTTGACTGCTGGTCCTGTGGCATCTCCCACATTCCTCAGTCTTATCAAGTCGCCGTTCTTGAATCCTTACACTTACTATGCTTCGACAGGCAAGCTTTCATCAACCCTGTCGCAGGCTGATGACTATTTGGTACGTCTCGACCCCACCATCACGTTAGGTAACCCGACTGCTTTGTTGGAATATGGTGAGGCAGTCAACAAGAACCGCGTGGAGAACACCGAGTTCTATGCTGTCATCGCTCCGCGCTATGAGTTCAGTAAGAACCTCGTGCTGAGCGAGACGTTCAACTACACGCTGAACCGCGTTTCGCAGCGCTACTACCGTCCCATCTACGGTATGCCTGAATTCCTGATTGATGGTGTGGGAACTGTGCAGCGTCTCATCATGTCGATGTTCTCAAAGGAGACCTCCGTCATGAGCGACACCCGACTGAGTTTCAACAAGCATTTCGGTGCTCATTATCTCAATGCCTTCGGTGGCATGCGATTCAGTTCGTTCGCTTACGACGACAACCAACCTGAGGCACAAGACGACAAGGGTGGCAACGACAAGCAGCCCAATATCTCGGCAAGTAGTAAGTATAAGCGTGCACTTGGAACCAGCGACTCTTGGCGAAGCATCACATGGTATGCCAATGCCGATTACAACTATCGCAACCTCTATTTCTTGCAGGCTACTGTAGCTATGGAGAGCAACAGCCGCTTTGGTGAGAACGCTGATGGACTGAGCCTCGCAGGAGTGAAATGGGGCATCTTCCCCAGCATTCAGGCAGGATGGGCTATCACTAACGAGAAGTGGTTCCCCAAGACACACGCCGTGAATTATCTGTTGCTTCGTGCTGGTTATGATATTAGTGGAAACGACGACATCAGCAACTATGCTGCTCGCACATCGTTCAACTCTGTGCAGTATCTCGATCGTTCTACCGCAGCCCAGCTCAACAACATCGGTAACGACAAGATTCAATGGGAGCAGACTAATAAGATCAATGTCGGTTTGAAGTCTTATTGGCTCAACAACCGATTGGGTGTGGACTTCGATTACTATATCAACCACACTAGCAACCTGCTCACTTTGAAGAGCTTCGACAACCCCGTGGCTGGTATCAACAACTATTGGAGCAACGGTGGTTCGCTTGACAACACAGGCTTCGAACTCTCCGTAACAGGCAAGCCTATCATTTCCAAGTCGCTTAACGTGGAGGTGGGAGCCTCGATGGGACACTATGTGAACAAGGTGAAGAGCCTGCCCAACAACAACCGTATCTATCTCAACGGTGCACAGACAGTTCAGGGCTACACCTCATCCATCTATGGCACGAACAACATCGCTACTATCGTGGGTGAGTCGGTAGGCAGTTTCTACGGATTCAAGACTGCTGGCGTCTTTGCCACCGATGCCGAGGCCAAGAACGCTGCTGGCGGTGACTATCTCTACAGCATAGACAAGACTGGAACCAAGATTCCATTCGTGGCTGGCGACATGCATTTCCAAGACCTCAATGGCGATGGAATTATTAGCGATGCTGACAAGACCATCATCGGGAATCCAAATCCTGACATCTATGGAAACATCTTCGCTAATGTGATGTGGAAGAACTTCACGCTCTATGTAGGTTTCAACTATTCACTCGGCAACGATGTATTTAACTATCAGCGTAGTCTGCTTGAAGGTGGTAACAACTTCTACAACCAGACAGTTGCTATGACCAACCGTTGGCGTTACAATGGACAGCAGACCGATATTCCGCGTATCGCATACGAGGATCCCCAGGGCAACAGCCGCTTTAGCGATCGTTGGATTGAGGATGGTTCCTACCTGCGCTTGAAGACCGTGCGTCTCAATTACAAGGTACCTGTACCCAGCAATTGGAGTTGGCTGCAAGGACTTGCCTTCTGGGCTGAGGCCAACAATGTCTTCACGATCACTCACTATTTGGGAAGCGACCCCGAGTTCTCAGTTGCTAACGGTGTTCTCTATCAGGGCATTGACGCTGGCAATGTCGCCTTGGGTCGCACGTTCACTTTCGGAATGAGAATTAATCTTTAAACGACCGACAACAATGAAAACGAAATCATATATTTTAGCAGCATTCCTCGGAATGTGCATGGCTTTCACCTCCTGTCAAGATTTCATGGAGACCGATTCCGACCGTCAGATCTTTGAGCCCGCCCTCGACCAGAAGACCGATTCGATGTTCTATACGTTGGGAATCCTCAAGAGTGTGCAACAGGCCATCGACCAGTATGTGTTGGTCAACGAAATGCGCGGCGACCTGACTGAGGTCAACAAATATACGCAGACCGATCTGCGTCAGTTGGCCAATTTCTCGGCTGATGCCACCAACAAGTACGATTCAGCCTATCTTTATTATCGCATCATCAACAATTGCAACTACTACATTGCCCACCGCGACACCTCGTTGCGTACGGGAAGCCGTCAGGTGGCCATGCAAGAGTATGTGCAAGCCTACGCCATTCGTGCTTGGACTTATCTGCAATTAGCCAAGACCTATGGCACAGTGCCTTTCTATACCTATCCCGTAACCAGCATCTCGCAGGCCAACGAAGTGATGGAGACGAAAGACTTGCAAGGCATCTGTGATGCTCTTATCCCCGACTTGTTGAGGCTGGCCAACCAGTCATCTGCATTAGGAACCGCCGATACCACCTATATTGGTGTGCCGCGTTATGGTGATATTGTGGCAGGCAACTTCAACAATGGTGGACGTAAGACCGTTTCCAGCCGTAACATGATGTTCCCTGTAGACATCGTACTGGGCGACCTCTATCTGGAGAGCGGACAATATGAGCAGGCTGCCAAAGCCTATTTCAACTACATTGTCAACAATCGGTTGACGATGAGTATATGCTATGCTGGTATAGGAAACCTGCCAAGTGCTCGCCGCAAGGATTTGCCTAACGACTTCGTGTCTTATGCTTCAGTACCTGGTTGGCTTGACATCTTCGCCCGCGACCCAGCCGACCAGACAGACATCATCACTTTGGTGCCTATGGCAGTCAACCGTCTGCGTGGTGAAACAACATCGTTGCCCAAACTCTTCGGTTATGATCTTTATTCAACAGACATCTTGTCGGAGGATACAGTCTATTCGATAGTCTCCAGCACTATGTATCTGGAAGAGCGTGAAATCGATGCATCAGCACCCTTCAAGGAGTTGGCAGAATCGCAAGACTACTATTATCAAGTGAATTCTGCAGCCGCCGACAAGGGTAGTTCTGTGCTTTTGGGCGACATGCGCTATTATTCTACGTTCATCTCCCGTCAGTCTGAGACAACGCGTGAGAACTTCAAAGTCATGCGCAAGTTCAACTATGGAAACATCCCCGTATATCGTGGTTCCACCGTTTATCTGCGTTTGGCTGAGGCTCTCAATCGTATGGGTTATCCCGATGCTGCATTTGCGATTCTGAAAGATGGTATCAACTCCACGCCGACGCTCATCGATACGACCTATATTCGTCAGGAGACTCGCGACATGTTTACCAATGTAATCCCCTTCTATGCAGAGCGTTACCGCAATTATTTCACCAACAATTACGGTATTCATGCTCATGGTAGTGGATATACACGCGGAAAATCATCGGTTTATCAGATGGATACTATCGTAGGCAAGAAGATTCAGGAGTTGCAACGCATTTATAACATCCAGCCGACAGGAACCCTCAACGATACCATCAACGCTGTTGAAGACCTGCTTTGCGACGAGTACGCATTGGAGTTCGCTTACGAAGGAAATCGTTTCGGCGACCTTTGCCGCATTGCCCGCCACAAGAACAGAGCCAATCTCTACGAGAGCAACTTTGGTGGTCGTTGGCTCGCTACGAAGTTGGCCTACAAGAATCCTGTAGTGAGCTTGACTGACGAACACAACTGGTATCTGCCATTCAAGTAAGTGGCAGAATCAGATGTTGAATGATAAAACGAATGGAGTGGGGGCAACGATTGTTGCTTCCACTCTTTTTTTGTTTGTGTTGAAGTCTTGAAAGGATGAGGCAATATGGTCCGAAATCATTTTGTTAGCGAAATCGCTGTTTCGCAGACAAAATGTAAAGCAAAAGGCGGTTTTAAATAACCGTTTTGTTGAGATATTTTATTTATCGTCTGATTTTCCCATAGCTATGCTTTGACCCTCTCAAAGATATGCTTTGACCGCCTCATAGCTATGCTTTGACAAGCTCAAAGCATAGCTTACATTTTGTCAGATGATAGCTTTGGGTTTTTCTGCTTATCGTTGGCGTAAATTCATACGGGCCTCCACGACGTTCACTACATAGTCGCCAAGCTTTTCACACTCGTTGATGAGGTCCATATAGATGGTTCCTACGGCGTATGTGTACTCGTGGTTGTTGATGTCAACGATGTTCTGCGATTTCAGTTGGTTGCGGAAATTGTTGATTTCGTTCTCGATGTTGAACGTGCGGTTGATGTCGTACGACTCCTTTCGACCAGCCATCAGACGATTCATCTGTGTGAGGGCGTTGTCGGTAAGTTGCATCATCTGGTGCAGATGCTCGTATTGTTGTTGGGTAAAGTGATCCTGCTTGCCTTGAACTTTGCGGTTGATGGTGCGCGCCATATTGTAGCACGAGTCGCCAATCGACTCCAATTCGCTGATTTCGCGCAACATAGCACGAATCTTGGCCTTCGTGTCATCAGAAAGATGGGCATCGGATACTTGGTCGAGATATTTGGCGATTTCCAATTCCATGTTGTCGGAAATGCCTTCATACTTCTCGATGCGAGAGAAGAGCTTGGCAAATTTCTGCAAGTCTTTCTCAACTAGCAATTCGCCCACCATCGCGAACATGCGTTGCATACGTTCGGAAAACGATTGAATTTCTTTCTGCGCTTCAAGCACCGAAAGTTCGGGCGTCTTCATGAAGCCAGCAGTAATGAAATGCAGACGGAAATCTTCTTCCTCATCCATGCGCTTTGGTTTGATGACCCAGCAGACAAAACGCTCAATCTGTGGGATGAACCAGATGAGAATCAGAGTATTTACCACATTGAAACATGTGTGGAATGCTGCAAGTACAAATGAGAGTTTGGCGGCATTGGCTAGGAATGCTTGTGCGCCAGCAGCCTCCTTAGTGATAGTTACATCGTAGCCCACCATGTGGCAGACCATATCTACGAACGGTCGGAAGATAAACAAGATCCAAATGACACCAAACACATTAAAGAACATATGTGCCAAGGCAGCCCTTCTTGCTTGGGTGTTAGCCGACATGGCCGCCAAGTTTGAGGTAACGGTGGTGCCAATGTTTTCACCCATAACAAGCGCTACACCTTGATAGATGGGCAACACGCCACTCGAACAAAGTATCATAGTAATAGCCATAACAGCTGCCGACGATTGTACGCAGAAGGTCAAGACGCCTCCCAACAACAAGAAGATGATGGTGGTGAGGAATGAGTTTGGGTCGAACGATGCAAAGAAATCCAACACGGCTTGCTGTTCTCCCAAGTGCATATCGATGCCCGTTTGGCGCAGGGTGCCTAGTCCGAGGAAAAGAAATGCTATACCAAAGAGGAAATCGCCGATGATGCGGCGTTTTTTCATGTATATGAGGATGATGCCGATGAAGAAGGCTGGATAGACAAAGTCGGTGATGTTGAATGAGAAACCGAGCGACATGATCCAAGCTGTCAGGGTGGTTCCGATGTTTGCGCCCATGATGACCGAGATGGCTTGTGCAAGAGTGAGCAGACCTGCGTTGACAAACGAGACGGTCATCAGCGTGGTGGCTGTACTCGACTGCACGGCGGCTGTAACGAACATACCCGTCAGCATGCCTGTGAATCGGTTGGTGGTCATTGCGCCCAGAACGTGTCGCAGTTGTGGTCCGGCCATTTTTTGAAGACTTTCGCTCATTGACTTCATACCGAACATCAACAAAGCGAGCGAGCCCAGAAGTTTGAAAATAATCCAAATCGACATGTGTAAATATCAAATTATAATTTAAAAATCAAAATTTCTTCTCGTTTCGTTCTTTTTTCTTTTATTTTATTTGTACCTTTACGCCCTCAAACTCTACATGAAAACTTGTAAAGCCAATGAAACAGGAAATACAAATCCGTTGCAAAAATAATAAAAAAACTCAGAAGGTAAGCATAGGAAGCTCACTTTCTGATGTTTTTCGTGAATTAAATGCCGACGGATCGCTCAGCGACCAGAAAAACATGCCTTGCGGCCCCGTAAGTGCCAAGGTGAACAACAAAGTGGAGGGAATGGGATTCCGTCTCTATCATCCTAAGGACATCGAGTTTTTGGGGATGGATACGCCAACGGGCTCGCGAGCCTATACCCGCACGCTGTTCTTCGTGCTCTGCAAGGCCGTGCGCGACCTCTATCCTGAAGGGTCGGTGGTCATCGACATCCCCGTGTCGAACGGTTATTATTGTAATCTGAAGATTGGACGGCCAGTCGTTCAGCAAGACGTGGACAATCTTCGTCAGCGCATGAAAGAGATTGTGGAAGCTGGACTTCCTATCCGACGTCATGAAGCACCTACAGAGGAAGCCGTCAAGTTGTTCAGCGCGTTGGGTACGCATTCGAAGGTGAAGCTTTTGGAAACGCTCGGTTCGCTTTACACCACCTATTACGACCTTGATGGTTATGTGGACTATTTCTATGGTTCTTTGTTGACCAACACCAACCAGCTTTATCTCTATGGTTTGGAGAAATATTACGATGGACTTCTGTTGCGCATCCCCTCGATGGATGATCCTCAAGTGTTGGGCGAGATGACCCGACAGGACAAGATGTTCGAGGTTTTCAAAGAGCATCATCGTTGGCAGAATATCATGGGGTGTGGTACTGTAGGCGAATTCAATGCCGTTGTGCAGGCAGGACATGTGAACGAGATTATCAACGTAAGCGAAGCCTTGCAAGAGAAGAGAATCGCACAGATTGCCGATGAGATTGCCGCCCGACAAGGTGTGAAGATGGTGCTTATAGCAGGTCCTTCATCGAGTGGAAAGACCACCACTTGCAAGCGTCTCTCCATACAGTTGTTCGCCAATGGTATTCGTCCTGTTCAAATATCTCTTGACGACTATTTCGTAGATCGTGAGTTTACGCCCCGTGATGAGAAAGGTGAATATGACTATGAGAGCATCTATTCGCTGAACCTCGAATTGCTCAACAACCAACTTGCCGCCCTCTTCCGCGGTGAGGAAGTGGAACTGCCTCATTACAATTTCCATACGGGACGTAGCGAGAAAAGTGGAAGACGACTCAAACTCGGAAGTCATGAGGTTCTCGTGTTGGAGGGAATACATGCTCTCAACCCTTTGTTGACCGCACAGATACCCGATGAACAGAAGTATCGTGTCTATGCATCGGCATTGACAACTATTCTTCTCGATACCCACAACTATATTCCAACCACCGACAATCGTTTGTTGCGCCGCATTATCCGCGATGTTAAGTATCGTGGTTGCTCCGCTGCCGAGACCATTCGTCGTTGGCCTAGTGTGCGTGCTGGTGAAAGAAAGTGGATTTTTCCATATCAGGAGAATGCTGACGCGATGTTCAATACCGCTATGATTTACGAGCTTGCCGTCATAAGAACGCAGGCCGAACCTGCACTCGAGCAAGTGCATGAGAATTGCGAGGAATATGCAGAAGCATATCGATTGCGCAAATTCCTGAAGTATTTCGAGCCCGTCTCGTTCACCAATCTTCCCCCAACTTCGCTCTTACGCGAGTTCTTGGGCGGCAGTTCTTTTGAATATTAATCACCCATCAACCCCATTCACCCCATCAATCCCATTAATCCCCATAAATCCCATAAATCCCTAAAAAAGACCAAAAACCTAAATAAATCATGTCTGAACAAATTGAAGTTAAAGAATTAGAGCAAGTTGTCGTTAGATTCTCAGGCGACTCAGGCGACGGAATGCAACTTGCTGGTAGCATTTTCTCCACCGTTTCGGCAACGGTGGGTAACGGAATTTCCACTTTTCCAGATTATCCTGCTGACATCCGAGCCCCGCAAGGTTCACTGACGGGCGTTAGTGGTTATCAGGTTCATATAGGCGCAGGACGTGTTTACACCCCTGGAGACCTTTGCGATGTTCTCGTGGCTATGAATGCCGCTGCATTGAAAACCCAGTTGCGCTATGCAAAACCGCAGGCGACTATCATTATTGATACCGATTCTTTCGGACCAAACGACCTCAAAAAGGCTGAAATTGCCAGCGACGACTATCTGCAGGAACTCGGTATCGATCCCGACCGTGTTATTGCATGTCCCATCACGAAAATGGTGAAAGACTGTCTTGCCGACTCTGGTATGGACAACAAATCCATTTTGAAGTGTCGCAATATGTTCCCTCTCGGACTCGTTTGCTGGCTTTTCAATCGTGACATCGCCCTTGTTGAGAATTTCCTGCGTGAGAAATTCAAACGTAAACCCGAAATTGCTGAAAACAATATACTCGTTGTGAATGCCGGATATAACTACGGACACAACATTCACGCGTCTGTTCCTGCCACCTATCGTGTTGAGTCGAAGGTGAAAGTACCAGGAACTTACATGGACATCACGGGCAACAAAGCAACTGCCTACGGACTTATGGCCGCTGCCGAACGAGCTGGATTG
The DNA here is from genome assembly GCA_017557405.1 of Prevotella sp. GTDB lineage: Bacteria > Bacteroidota > Bacteroidia > Bacteroidales > Bacteroidaceae > Prevotella. Next base: position 40,698 of record JAFYYV010000001.1, on the reverse strand, counting down.
CGCCTTTTCCTCGGTTCTTATCCCATTACGCCCGCAACTGACATCTTGCACGAACTCGCTAAACACAAGTCAATGGACGTCATCACCGTGCAATGTGAAGACGAAATATCTGGATGTGCCAGCGCTGTTGGAGCTTCCTTTGCAGGAGCATTGGCAGCTACAAGCACCTCTGGGCCTGGCATTTGCTTGAAGAGTGAAGCCATCAACCTTGCTGTCATCGACGAGCTTCCACTCGTTGTCATCGACGTACAGCGTGGTGGACCTTCCACTGGATTGCCAACCAAGAGTGAGCAGACTGACTTGTTGCAGGCTCTTTATGGACGTAACGGAGAATCTCCCATGCCTGTCATCGCAGCAACAAGTCCCACCAATTGTTTTGATGCCGCCTTCATGGCTGCCAAGATAGCACTCGAGCATCTCACGCCTGTCATTCTTTTGACAGATGCTTTCATCGCAAATGGATCGGCAGCATGGAAACTTCCTGACATCAACGAACTGCCAGAGATTCATCCACACTATGCCTCCGACGACCAAAAGTATCGTTACACACCTTATCAGCGTGATCCTGAGTCCCATGTTCGCTATTGGGCCATTCCTGGACAGGAAGGATTCCAGCATATTCTCGGTGGACTTGAGAAGGACGGAAGGACGGGAGCCATCTCTACAGAGCCTGAAAACCATAACCACATGGTCATTCAACGCTACGACAAAGTCCAGCGCATTCCTGTTCCCGACCTTGAAGTGGAAGGCGACAAAGATGATGCAGAACTCCTCATTGTAGGCTTCGGTTCCACTTATGGACATCTCTATTCAGCCATGCAGGAATTGCAGAAACTTGGGCATCGTGTTGCACTTGCCCAGTTCCAATACATCAATCCTCTGCCACGCAATGCAGCCGAAGTGCTCAAACGCTATAAGAAGGTCGTTGTGGCAGAACAGAACCTTGGACAATTCCGTGCTTATCTCCGAATTCGCATCAACGGATTCGTACCCTATAAGTTCAATCAAGTCAAGGGACAGCCATTCGTTGTCAGCGAACTCGTTCATGCTTTCCAAGAAATCATCAACTCCTAAACTTACAAAACCATATGCAACAATATACAGCACAAGATTTCAAAAAAGGACAACCACGTTGGTGTCCGGGATGTGGCGACCACTTCCTCCTTGCCAGTCTCCACAAGGCAATGGCTGAAATAGGAATACCACCTTATCAGACTGCCGTTATTAGTGGTATCGGATGTTCCAGCCGATTGCCGTATTACGTCAATACCTATGCTATGCAGACCATTCACGGGCGTGCAGCTGCCATCGCAACAGGTGCAAAAGTGGTCAATCCAAATCTAACGATATGGCAAATCAGCGGTGATGGTGATGCACTCGCTATCGGAGGAAACCACTTCATTCACGCCATGCGGCGTAATATCGATATCAACATCATATTGCTCAACAACCGCATCTACGGACTTACCAAAGGACAGTACAGCCCGACAAGTCCACGAGGGTTTGTTTCCAAATCCTCACCCTACGGAACCGTTGAGGAACCATTCCGACCCGCCGAACTCGCTTTCGGTGCACGCGGGACCTTCTTTGCACGCTCTGTGGCTAACGATGGCGATGAGACAGTCCAGATACTCAAAGCTGCACAACAACATAAAGGCGCTGCCGTATGTGAAATCCTACAGAACTGCGTCATCTTCAACAATGGATGTTACGAATCGGTTTACACCAAAGACGGACGTAAACAAAACGCCATCTACCTTCGTCATGGTGAGAAACTCCTTTTTGGTCCTAATAACGAATATGGACTCAAGCAGGATGGATTCCAACTCAAGGTGGTCAAATTGGGAGAAGATGGTATCACCATCGATGATATTCTCGTACATGATGCACATTGCCAGGATTCCACTCTTCAGCAGAAGCTTGCCAATATGGATCCCACGCAAGGATTCCCCATCGCACTCGGTGTGATTCGTGATGTACAGGCACCTACCTACGATCAAGCAGTCAACCAACAGCTCGATGAGATCAAGGAAAAGAAGAACTATCATAACTTTATGGAACTGCTTCAAACCCAGGATACTTGGGAAGTGAAATGATAAGATATTCCTTTCTCTTGAAGTGGTGGAAGGAGAATTGAAGGAAATAGAGGGAGTTGAATCGACTCCCTCTATTTGTTTTGTATGCAAAAAAAGACTCTCTTATCGAGTGAAACGCCCTTTCAAAACGTATTTATAGAAGAAACAAATACGAAAAGACAATGAGAAAAATACTCCTTGGCATCCTGTCATTAATGGGTGCTTTCGCAATTACATCCCATGCGCAAAATACAACCGTCCTCTACGACTTCTCCTCCATCACCGACCAGAGTGGAAAGTATGGTGGAACGCTCGAAGGAGGTGCGAAACTCACGGAATACGGAGGATACAACATTCTCGACCTTGGTACTCAAGGATGGTTCCAATTCGATGAGCAATTTGCGAAGTTTTTTGCACAACTTGACGAATACACTATCGTCACCAACGTCTATCTGCCCGCCAATGAGCAGGAACAGACCTCTCAACCGCCTGTATTCCTCATAGCGTCTCCCTCTCAAGAAGGAGAGGCGGCTCCTGCCATCTATTTCGATCCTAAATCCTCAAAGTATATTGTTACAAATGGTGACGATGCTACAGTTGAGGAGCTTCTACCTACTGAAACTTTAGAGCGAGGACGGTGGAACAATATCATCGTTTTCCGACGCTCAGGACGAAACTATCTCTATGTCAATGGTGGATCACGCTCTGCTAAAACCACGTTGACACCTGCTAACATCTTCCAACAAACACCCAATTTCTATCTCGGGCGCTCACTCGATGGTAACGAAACCCTTCAAGGGGCTAAATTCTCCAGTTTCCGCGTCTGTGACTTCGCTAATACCAGTCTTACCTCGTTGCGTGAGGAAGCATCAAGGTTGAATGCCTACGAAGACTCTCTTCGACAGGTACAGCGCGAATATGAAGATTCTGTCGCTATGGCACAAGACATGCGAAATTTCACGCTTGGCGATGTCAGCGCCTTGACTGACGATATCACCCTACCGCGCATCTATAAAGGACGAATCTCTATCAAATGGGAGACCAGTGACAGCAAGGTCATCACGGCCGACGGACATATAACAAGACCGCGAGCTGGAAGTCCTGTTGCTCATGCTACGCTCACCGCCTACCTCTCAGGTGGTAAATGTGCCGACACCTTGCGATTTGAAGTCGGTGTCGTTCCCGAAATGTCAGATGCAGAGTCCGTTGAATACGCCATCAACCAATTGCGTACGAAGTTGCGACTTAGTAGTGTCTATGGCAACATTGCCCTGCCCACCACAGGAGAAGCAGGCACTGTTATCTTGTGGAAGTCCAATGACGAAGAATGGATTACCAACGAAGGACGTGTACTACGACTCCCGGCAATAGGAGAGGGTAATCATCACGCTACGCTCACCGCCACCATTATCAAGAATAAGGTACGTCAGCAGCATGTCTTTGATGTCATCTTGCGTGAGCAGGAACCTTATTCGGCTTATCTCTTCGTCTATTTCCCCTCCAATCAAGACGAGAATATTTATTATGCCCTCTCTACGGATGGTTACAATTACACGCCCATCAACAACGGACAAATGGTAGTCAACAGTGACACCATCTCCCTCAAAGGCGGTGTGCGCGACCCACATGTCCTTCGCGCTCCCGATGGCAACTTCTATATGGTTTGCACCGACATGCGTTCCGCTCAGGGATGGGAAAGTAACCGAGGACTCGTCATGATGAAGTCGCCCGACTTGATTCATTGGACACATAGTCGCGTTAACTTCCCCGACAAATATGCTGGCACCAACTTCGCCAATGTCACGCGTGTCTGGGCGCCTGAGACAATCTTCGATCCCGATTACGTGAATCCCGATGGAACACGTGGACGACTCATGGTTTATTTCTCCATTCTTACCAATGACAACACTGTGCCCTACGATAAGGATTTCTATTGCTATGCCAATGATGATTTCACAGACTTGCTCTCCACGCCTACGTTCTTCTACGACCGTGGTTCGGCTACCATTGACATGGACATAGTCTTTAATCCTGCTGACTCGCTCTATCATGGTTTTTATAAGAATGAAGGTCAGGGTGGTATTTGTAAGGTCACAGCACGTAGGCTGACACCTCTCCCTGGTGAACCCGATGGAAGCCAGTGGAGTAAACCTTCGGGCACGTTGCAGCAGACCACTGAGCGAGTAGAAGGAGCTGGCGTGTTCAAGCGGATTAACAGCGACGAATGGATTCTCATGTACGACTGCTACGACAACAAACACTATCAGTTCTGTTCGTCTACCGACCTCGAGAACTTCACATTTGTCCAAAATACAGAGACAACAGGTGCTTTCACGCCTCGTCACGGAACAGTTCTGCCTATCACACCCGAAGAGACGGCAGCGTTGTTGCAAGCATTCCCCAATAGTCAGTTGGCTTCACCTACCATCCAAGGTTCCAATAGCCAACAGGCTCAGCAAGAGAATGTCCTCATCTCGGGTACTAATGTCACTATTCCCGTGAGTCCCGATGTTGATCTACATACCTTTGACCCACAACTCGTCACCTCTATGGGCTGCACCATTAGCCCCACAGGGCCGCAAGACTTTACGCAGGGCGCAGTCGAATATGTGGTGACTAATGGAACCACGAGCCGTACTTATCGCGTTTCTGCCACCATCGAGGCAAATCCTGTAATCCCTGGTTTCCATGCCGATCCTGAGGTGCTGTTCTCCCAGCAAACAGGAAGGTTCTATGTCTATCCCACAACAGACGGCTATGATGGTTGGGGCGGTTTCTCGTTTGACGTATTCTCGTCTCCCGACCTCGTACATTTCACCAATGAAGGAACCTTCCTTGACCTCTCCACCTCTCAGGTCCCTTGGGCTTCAGGCAATGCTTGGGCACCATGCATCGAGGAGAAAATGATTGATGGCAAATGGAAATATTATTTCTATTTCAGTGGACAAAACAATTCGTTGGGACGTAAAACGCTTGGCGTTGCCGTATCCGAATCGCCCACAGGACCTTTCAAAGCTTCCAACTCCCCTCTCTTCACCGAAACTAGTGGCGGACAGATGATTGACTCCGATGTCTTTACTGATCCGGTATCGGGAAAAACCTACTACTATTATGGGAACAGTCTAATGCACTATCGTCTTCTCTCTGACGATATGCTCAGCGTGGGCGAAGAATACACTATCACTCCAACAGGAGGAACCCTGCAAGACTATGCCTTCCGCGAAGGAACCTATGTTTTCTATCGTAATGGTATCTACTATTTCCTTTGGAGCGTCGATGATACAGGTTCCGCCAATTACCATGTTGCTTACGGAACGAGTACAAAACCAACCGGTCCCATACGTGTCGCTAAGGAACCCATCGTCATCATACAGGATCCATCACAACAAATCTACGGAACTGGACATAACTCCATTATCAATATTCCAGGAACTGATGACTGGTACATCGTTTATCATCGCATCAACCGTTCACACATTAACAATGGGCCTGGCACACACCGTGAGGTCTGTATCGACAAACTGACGTTCAATGATGATGGAACCATTCAACAAGTCCAACCCACTCGCCGTGGTATTGATCCCGTCAATATTGACATCGAGAATATTTGGGTAGGTATTCAAACAATTCCTTTCAACGACTCGAAAGTCCAAGGCTCCACCACCTATTACACTATCGATGGACGTTCACTTGGTAAGAAAGCACCAACAACACCTGGCATCTATATTCGTCGCGAAGTGACACTTGACGGACAAGTTCGTTCGATGAAGATTGTCAAATCTGCCGAATAAAGATTGTTGTTAGACTTTGTTGATTGCAGAGCGAAACAAAGAAGTTAAGCGCCATTTATGTAATATAAGTGGCGTTTTTAGTGAATGTAAAGCGGTACTTTAATTGATATAAAGCACTATTTATACTTTATAGAACATAAAAAAAGTATAAAATACCGATGAATACCTTTGTTGTGTAGACTAAATTATTTATCTTTGCGGATAAGATTATTTTGTTAACATGAAAAGAATTGTTCTAATCACGCTAGTACTTTTTTCATTGGTGTTAAAGGTTGAGGCCATTCGACCTCGTCATGTTGCGTTCTCTGTTGCCCAAAGCGACGGCACACAAGTGATGGTTTATAAGAATGGCGATGGTCACCTAGCTTACTATACTACGCTCGACAACCATGTGGTGGTGAAGAACGAGCAGGGCGATTTATGCTACGCTATTCTCGATAGTGATGGAAGGCTAGTTGCTGGCAATGTTATGGCTCACAACGAGGCCGATCGTTCTGCTGTGGAGAAGACCTACGTAGAAATGAAAGCATTGCAACCTGGAAATGCAATTGTACAACAAAAGGTCCAACGTCGGCGAGCCCCGAAGCGACCAGCCTGTTATGCCTCCACAGACGATGGTTTGGGCAAATATAGACAGAGTGGTATGGGGGCTGTGAACAGCATCGGCGAGTATACCATTCCTGTAATCATGGTGCAGTTCAAGGACTTGAAATTCCAGTCATCAACCACGAAGGCCAAGATGACCCGTTTCTATAATGAAGAAGGCTATTCCGACGAGACGTTGTGTGTTGGGTCGGTGCGCGACTATTTCAAGAGTCAGAGCCGCGGTATGTTCATTCCTACCTTTGAAATTGTAGGCATCGTTACACTTGACAAGGATTATGTCAAATATGGAAGAAACATCACCAGTGGTGAATATAAGGGTTACGACGTTGGTCTGGCTGAGGACAATTTCTTTGTAATAGAGGCTGTCAAGAAGGCTGTTGAGCAGGGTGTTGACTTTAACAAATACGTGGTGAATGGAGGCGTTCCTTTGGTCAGCATTCTTTATGCTGGTCCTGGCGAGGCCACTGAAGATGATGGTGATGACTATATTTGGCCTTGCGAATACGATATTGAAGAGGATATTGAGGGTGTACACTTCAATTCTTATTTTGTGGGAAACGAACTTGATTACGGTGATTCCTTGATGGGAATGGGTGTGTTCTGTCATGAGTTTGGCCACGCGTTGGGCTTACCCGATTTCTATTGCACAGATGGAAATTACACCAACGATGACGCAATGAGTAACTGGTCAATTATGGATACTGGAGCATATGTGAATGACTCACGATCGCCTATTGGTTACAATGCCTACGAACGCAGTTATTTGGGATGGCTTGATATTCCCGAATTAACCGAGATGGGCGACGTGACACTAGCCCGCTATGATGATTCAACAGGCAATCCCGCTGTGTTGATCAGGAACTCGCAGAAGGAATATTTCATCTTGGAGAACCGGCAGCCTGACATATGGTATCCTGACGACATGGGCAGCGGTTTGTTGTTGACCCGTTTCGCCTACGACAAGACCGAATGGGATGAAAACACACTGAATAACACACAGAAAAAGAAACGCGCTATGGTCATCACGGCCAATGGCAAAAAAATGTATTATTCGGGTTCACAAGAACATCTATATGGCAACCTCCAGAAGAACATCACGAGTTTGCCGCTTTATAGTGGTTCGAAGTTGACTACTAAGCCTATCTACAATATTACGAAAAACCAAGATGGCACCATTACGTTCAGTTATCTGGTCAACACGGGTGGAGAAATCGTTGAGCCTACTGAGGACAATGTGTTTGTCAAAGTGACCAGTGAGGATCAGATTACAGCTGGCAAACATTACATCTTGGTGAACGAGAATGCTGAGAAGGCTGCGGGCGAACTGAACGGCAAGTATTTGGAAGCTGTTGATATCGAAATAAATAATGGTTCTATCATCATTGATGACGATGAGGTGGAAGTGTTCACATTGGGCGGGAATGGCTACGTCTATTCGTTGCAGAACACAGCTGGAGAATATCTGATCACCAAAGAAGATAGAAAGTTGGAATACACTGCCACCAAGTCGTCTATCTGGGGAATCAATTATTCGATGGATGCTGGTGGGTTTGTCGTGGAGAGTGATGATTACGGGAAGATACAATACAACAAGGGTGTACCTCGCTTCATGAACTATCTGAGTGGAAGTCAATCGGCGGCGGTGCTCTATGTGAATGACTTGTCGCAGGGTGGAGGAGATTCTCCTGTCGACCCAATAGACCCATCAGGTGGTGATGTTGCTGGCGATGGAAAATTCAAGCGTGTGATAAGTGATTCCGAACTAGAATCCAACCGCAGCTATCTAATAGTCTATGAGGATTCGGAAACAGAAGGCGTGGCTTTCAGCGGTGTTTCCAACGATATTGGTTGCAAGGTGGATGTTACTATCGCCAATGGCATCATCGACAACACGAAAGCAGGTGCAGCCGTTGTAACACTATTGGATGGTGACAACGGTCAATGGTATATGGAGACCTCAGACGGTTATCTGCAATACGACAAGCCTATTGGTACAAATAAAAACAATAACATCTTTGTAACGGATAACGCTACGGATGATGGCACGTTATGGATTGTCAGTGCTACCGACGGTATTACAAGCGCGTTTAATCCAGGACGCAAACTGCAATACAATAGTGCATCGAATGGACAGCGTTTCTGTTGTTATACAGGAACTCAGAAAGATGTGGTACTCTACAAAGAGATAGCAACGACGACGGGAATTATTCATCATCCAACATCCATCACCCATCACCCAACTTCTGTCTACGACATTTCAGGACGTTTGTTGAAGGGAGTCTCTTTCGATCAATTGCCCAAGGGTGTTTATATTTGCGGAGGAAAGAAATACGTGGTGAAATAGCACGTTTCAATAATGAAAATTGTTTAATACTTAAAATACTAAATTGACATGAAGAAGAATAAAATGGAATCTTGGAAGTGGAAAGGCGCTTCTGTTCATCTATTAGCAGTATTTGTGCTATTGTTTTTAATGGGATGCAACTCTTCCCCCAATCCTTCGAAAGGGACGGAAGCAGCCTCGGACTCTACAGCGAAGGTGGTAGAGACTGATGAAGTAAGTGGGACAAACGAGGAAGAGGCATATATGGCTGCGCCAAAGATTGAAACTGACGGCCAAGGGTTGATAACTCTTGGCCAATGCCCGATGACTGACAAGCATCTGGAGGTGAAATTGTCGGAAGACAATGATAAGGCGGATATCTATTATGATGGGAAACTGATACAGACGGTTGAAGACAAAGAAGGTTCTCTCGTTGCTGCTGGTGGTGACATTCCCGTGAGGTTCCTCGATGCGAATTTCGATGGTATGACCGATATTTTCATCGGTCCGGGTGAATCGCGCACATATAGTACCTTGCTGATTTGGAATCCTGCTTGTGAGGAGTTCGTCCGTATCGGTTCGTTGGGAGAGCCTTCATTGCAAGGTTTCATCTTAGAGCCTGGCACGAAGTCGATTTACGAAGGTGGAAGTGGATCTTATTGCCTGTTCGTTATGACGCGCAGCGTTTGGGATGGTGGTAATTTAAAAGAAAAGGAAAAACTGTTGTGTGTGTCTGATCCTACGCAATACAAGGCGAACGAAGTTAGTGGAAAGTATTCACTGCGCGATGATAAGGACAAAGAAATACAAGCAACGGAAATACTGACTGAATTGCCGAGAAGTTGGACGAATATCGTCAATATCTACGGGTTGGAATAATCTAGTTGGGCTAGAGAAAGTCAACACAACTAATTAGGGCGAAGCTTTTGGCTTCGCCCTAATTATGTATGATGAATTGATTATTTGTCCAGTTCCTGCAACGCTCGTTGCACAATATGATTTTGTTGGTTCATGATGGCAAAATACTCCGTCATGTCCCAAAGGTCGCGAGCTATTAGCGCCTTGAGTTGTGTACGAAGCATAGGCATGGTTTGTGCCCATTCTTCTTCAGGATTTTTGATACTAATTTTTTCCTTTACGGCATCGGCCTTGATTTTGTCGATGAGCGTTTGTGGTACTTGGAACTCTTGTTCGAACTGTTGGAAGGTTTTGTATTTGGCATGCAGTTGTTTCCTGTTTTGGTCCACGTATTGCAAGTTAGCATTGATAATAATACTCTTAGCGGCAAGTTGCCGATGGAGTTTCGTGTATTGAAGAGTATCGAGTGGCACGAAGATGTCGGGCATAATACCTCCTCCACCATAAACGGTACGATGGCGACGTAAGGTATAGGTCTTCAATGAATCCTCGAAATGGATACTGTCGGCAGAGTATAGCTCTCCATGCTTGAATCTCTTTTCGATGTCTTCGGCATATTCCTTAGAGTCACCTTTCACGTATGGCTTCTGAATGCACCGACCAGAAGGTGTGTAGTAATGGGCAACGGTAAGACGTATCATCGAACCATCGGAGAACTCGATGGGACGTTGGACAAGTCCTTTTCCAAATGTGCGTCGTCCGATGACAAGACCACGATCCTGATCTTGCAATGCTCCCGTTACGATCTCTGCTGCCGAGGCAGTGTATTCGTTCACGAGGACGATGACTTCGGGTGATGGGTGTTGGTTGTTAGCTGTTGGCTGTGGGATGAGGCGTCCATTTCCTTCTGCTTCGTATTCTTGTCGCGGTACGCTTCGTCCTTGTGTGTAGACGATGAGGTCACCACGCTGCAAGAACTGATTGGCTATCTGAACCGCAGCTTGCAGGTATCCACCTCCATTGTCTTGCAAGTCAAGGATGAGGCTGATAGGTGTCGGGTGCTGCTCTTGGAGTTTTCCAAATGCTTCCATGAATTCATCGAAGGTTGTCGCTCCAAAAGAACCGATGCGGATGTAGCCCACTCCTGGTCGTATCATATATGCGGCATCAAGGGTGTGAACGGGTATCTTGTCGCGTGTGACGACGAACTTCAGATGATCCTTAATACCTCGACGTACAATACCCAATTCAACTTTTGTTCCTTTCTTGCCACGAAGCCGCTTCATGATGTCCTCTTTCGACATCTTAACACCAGCGATGGCAGAATCGTTGACAGTGACAATGCGGTCGCCAGCAAGGATTCCCACTTTTTCAGAAGGACCGCCGAGTACAGGTTGTATGACGAGAAGGGTATCTTCCACCATATTGAACTGCACGCCAATGCCTTCGAACGACCCTTGTAGGGGTTCGTTCATGGCTTTTGTCTCCTTGGCGGTGGAGTAGGCGGAGTGGGGATCGAGTTTTTCAATCATGCCTCGTATGCCGTCCTCGACGAGTTTTTGTTCGTCAACAGAGTCAACATAGAGGTTGTTGATGGCCATTTCCGCTATTTGCAGTTTTCTGATGGGGCTTTCGCTTCCGACATTCAGTCGGAACTGAGCAATTGACAGTTGACAACTGACAATTGACAGGAGTATGAGGATTTTTCTTTTCATGCTTCTAGTTTTTCTTCGTCTTCGGGTAAGTCTTCTTCAATGACAAGATTGTCAATGATAAAGTTCTGCCTTTCAGGCGTGTTTTTCCCCATGTAATACTCGAGAAGTTTGTGGACTTGGTCGTTTTTGTGGATCGTCACTTGTTCCAATCGCATGTCAGGACCAATGAAATGAACGAATTCGTCGGGTGATATTTCACCGAGTCCTTTGAATCGAGTGATTTCAGGGTCGGGGCCCAATTCACTGATGGCCTTCAATCGTTCTTCTTCGCTATAGCAATAATAGGTAATGAAATCCGATTTCTTGGTGTTGGATGTAGGTCGTTGAGTATCGGTCGTTTGTTGTTTGGCGTCAGCCTCAGCAAGAACCTGTTTGTTTTTGATTTTCGTCCTTCGGTTTCGAACACGGAAGAGTGGTGTCTGCAGCACATAGACATGTCCTTTCTTGATGAGTTCGGGAAAGAACTGCAGGAAGAAAGTGATGATAAGCAGACGAATGTGCATTCCGTCCACATCAGCATCGGTAGCCACGATGACCTTATTGTAACGCAGTGTGTCGAGTCCATCTTCGATGTCGAGTGCGGCTTGCAGCAGGTTGAACTCTTCGTTCTCATAAACCACCTTCTTGGTAAGTCCGAAGGAGTTGAGAGGCTTTCCTCGGAGCGAGAACACGGCCTGCGTGTTCACGTCGCGGCTTTTAGTGATGCTTCCGCTCGCTGAGTCGCCCTCAGTGATGAAGATGCAACTTTCCTCCTTGCGGTTGTTCTTCGTGTCGCTGTAATGAATGCGGCAGTCGCGTAGTTTTTTGTTGTGTAGGTTGGCTTTCTTCGCCCTTTCACGAGCTAGTTTCGTCACACCGGCCATAGCCTTGCGCTCACGTTCGCTCTCGGTAATCTTTTGCTGCATCACTTCTGCCACATCGGGATTCTTGTGCAGATAGTTGTCCACCTGTTGTTTGATAAAGTCACCCACATATTTGTTGATTGACACTTCGCCGTTTGGCGCCATGCTTGTTGAACCGAGTTTAATCTTTGTCTGACTTTCAAACACGGGTTCTTCTACGTTGATGGCGATGGCGGCTACAATGCCGTTTCTGATGTCGCCATATTCGTAGTTCTTGCCATAGAACTCTTTGATGGTCTTGGCGATATGTTCTTTGAAAGCACTCTGATGGGTACCGCCCTGCGTAGTGTGCTGACCATTGACAAACGAGTGGTATTCCTCACCATATTGGTTGGCATGTGTGAATGCAATCTCAATGTCTTCACCCTTGCAATGGATGATGGGATATAGGCCGTCGTTCGTCATGTTGTCGTTGAGCAGGTCTTGCAATCCGTTCCGACTGACGATGCGCCTACCATTATACATGATGATGAGACCAGAGTTCAGATACGTGTAGTTACGGAGCATGGTCTCCACGATATCGTCCTGAAACTGGTATCCCTTGAACAAGGTCGAGTCGGGTTCAAAGAAAATGTATGTGCCGTTTTCGTCGTTGCTCTTTTGAGTTTTATCGCTTTTCTTCTCACCGCGCTCGAAGACCAGATGGCGCACCTTCCCTTCGCGGAATGATTTCACTTCGAATAGAGCGCTGAGAGCGTTAACTGCTTTTACACCTACACCGTTCAATCCCACCGACTTCTTGAACGCTTTCGAATCGTATTTTCCACCCGTATTGAGCACACTAACAGCCTCTACGAGTTTTCCTTGCGGAATTCCACGTCCATAGTCGCGGACACTCACACGAAGTTTCTCGTCAATATCCACCTCTATGCGCTTGCCAGCATTCATCTTGAATTCGTCAATGCTGTTGTCAATTACCTCCTTCAACAGCACGTAAATACCATCTTCTGGCAGTTGGCCGTCGCCCAATCGACCGATATACATACCTGGTCTAGTGCGCACATGCTCCATGTCCGAAAGGTGTCGGATATTTTCATCAGTATATTTTGGGGTGTTGGGTGTTGGATGTTGGATGTTGGCTATTTCTTCGTTTTCCTGCATGTTCATTTGTTTAAAGAAGTTCTCAATTTTGCCAATTGTTTAACTATTATAAGAATTACTTCGTCGTATGAATCCAATTCTTCTTTTGAAATATATCCATACGCCTGCGCTAACTCCAATTCACTTGACGATTCCATTAACGACCCGTTGGCTATGTCCAAGAAATAGGCTCGTTCTTTGTCACTATATCTACCGAAGGCTTCAGCAATGTTGAACATGATGGAAGTCGATGCCCTTCTTAGTTGGCTACTCAACCCAAATCGCTCTTCCACTGGAAAAGACTTTAGGGTTTCATTGACATCTATGGCCAGTTTCTTTGCATTTTGATATACATCTAGCCGTCTATAATAGAATTTCTCCATTTTGTCAAATATCCATCAGCCATTATTAGCATCTAATACCCATCACCTAACACCTATCAGCTATCACCCAATATTCTTTTTATAGCATCTGCGGCGTTTGTGCTGCTCGTGGTCAAAATACAGCCATTGACTTTGTACCTTGTCGTTGGTTTCCATTTCCACGTGTGTCTCTCCCCATGCGAATCCATATTTCCGATAGAATGGGATGAGGTGGTAGAAAAGCAGGGCATTGGCACCCTTTTTGCGGTATTCGGGCAATACTCCGATAAGTAACAAGTCGGCGCAGGGGGCCTTGTGGAACTTCAGTGCGCGTATGATGTGCCACCAACCGAAAGGATAGAGTCTTCCGCGCCAACATTTCTGCAGGGCTTTTGTCAGCGAGGGCAACGTAATTCCCACACCAATCACCTTGTGCTCTTCGGTCGACCAATCCTCAATGATGGGCACCAAGTCGAGGTCAACCATCGGGAAATACATGTCAACGTATTGTTTGATCTGGTTCTCCGACAACGTGCTGTAGCCATACAGATGACCGAACGTGCCGTTGATGACATCGAAGATCTTCTGTCCCATACCCTCCTTGAACACCTCCTTCTTTGTCGTTGTGCGAACACGGAGGTTGTAGCGTTTCATGATCATTTCCGAGATCTTCACAATCTTCTCGGGAATTTTCTCGGGTACATAGACCTTATATTCCACGTAGTCGTTGTCCTTTTCATATCCGCCCAGTCTCTCGATGTGTTGCGGATAATAGGGATAGTTGTAGATAGTGGCCATTGTACCCATCTGGTCGAAACCATAGGTCAGCATACCTTCGGGATCCATGTCGGTGAACCCCAATGGACCGATAATCTCGGTCATTCCTTTGCGCCGACCATAGTCTTCTACAGCCTTCATCAATGCCTCTGACACTTCCGTGTCGTCAACGAAGTCAATCCAACCGAAGCGTACGCTCTTGCGGTTCCACTTCTCGTTGGCATGATGGTTGATGATGGCAGCCACACGGCCCACCACCTTCCCGTCTTTATAGGCAATATAATACTCAGCTTCGCAGAACTCGAAAGCGGCGTTTTTCTTTTCGTCCAGCGTATTCATATCATCGCTGAAAAGGTTCGGAGCGTCGTATTTGTTCCCTTTGTAAAGGTCGTAGTGAAACTCCACAAAGGTCTTCAGGTCCCGCCGTGAGGACACTTTCTTGATTTCCACTGAGGACATGTTTCGTGTAAGTTTTTAGTAATATTCTGCAAAGTTAAACATTTTGTGCGATAAAACCGAAGAAAAATTTGTTATTTTAAACGAGAAAAGTTAAATTTGCATCGAAAATATTCTATTAATCAAACAAACTATTTTAATTATGAAAACGAAACGACTACTGATCACGGCTTTGGCCACTATGCTGCTTGCCACGACGGCAATGGCGCAAGACTGTGAAAATGGAAAACTCAAATCCTACTCGTTCATTGAGGCACAGGGCGGTGTGCATTTCACCTCTACCGACGCTTCTATTGACAAATTGCTCATGCCTACAGCGTCGCTCTCCTTCGGACACTATTTCTTCCCCGCCGTTGGGTTGCGGCTCCACGTCAATGGTTGGCAGTCGAAAAGTGGTTTTGATACTCTCGACAAGTATTATAAATGGAACTATATCACCACTGACGCCGATCTGCTAGTCAACGTCAGCAACCTCTTCAGCAAGAATTATTCACGACCGCTCAATCTCATCTTAGTCGGCGGATTCGGACTCACCAATGCGTGGAACAACGACGAGTTGAAAGATTTGCGTGCTGCTTATCCCACCATTCACACACCATTGGCATGGGACAAGAATCGTCTTTCCCATAACATTCGTGCTGGTCTTCGTTTGGAGACCAATGTCACCAAACCTCTCGGTCTCTCTCTCGAAGTGGCCGCCAACAGCTTGAGTGACCGTTTCAACTCGAAGACCAATGATGCCGACGACTGGATGTTTACCGCACAACTCGGTGTCAGTTTCCGCTTCGGCCACAAGTACAAGAAGTGTTGCGAGAAGAAACCTGAACCCGTAGTCGAACCCGAACCTATTGTAGAGCCTGAACCCGTAGTCGAACCCGAACCTGAAAAACCCATTATAAGAGAGCCGGTCAAGCAGGAAATCACCGTCAATGAGACTCTCCACGAGGAGATTTTCTACGTCATTTGCAAAAGCGATCCCGAGGTGGGTGTGAGACAGATGCAAAAGGTGGCCGACTTCATGAAGCGCAATCCTGATGCTCGCGTGATGATTGTGGGATATGCTGACAAGGGAACGGGTAATCCTACGCTCAACATTGGCTATTCCAAGAAACGCGCCGAGAACTGTCGTCAGGAACTCATCGATACTTATGGTTGCGACGCCACCCGCTTGTCTATTGACTACAAGGGTGACACTGTGCAGCCCTTCGATGAGAACGACAAGAACCGTTGTGTCATCATCGACGGCAAGGGTAGCCACAAGGAAATACAAGAAATTCGTTGACCTTTTGAATATACAAAAAGAAAGCATAGCTTTGGGAACTCCGAGGCTATGCTTTCTTCATTTGATAAATTAGATGAGAAATCTTTGATTATTAAAGCGCCGTGCCGAGTAATGTGGCAGATGTGCTGCCTGTAATACGTACACGCACCAGTTCGCCCACATGGTGACCATCCTTGTTGAACACCACCATCTTTCCTTGCTCAGTCCGACCGCAAAGTTGTTCACGGCTGCGCTTGCTGAAACCTTCCACCAGCACCTCTCTTTCCAGTCCTACTTCTCGCTTGTTCACTTGTGCTGACATCTCTGTCTGCAAGGCGATGAGTTCGTTCAAGCGGCGAATCTTCACGTCCTCGGACACGTTGTCGGGTAAATGCTTTGATGCATAGGTGCCTGGGCGTTCCGAATATTTGAACATGAACGCTGAATCGTAGCCCACCTCACGCATCAGTGATAGCGACAACTCATGGTCCTCTTCCGTCTCGTTGTGGTAACCTACGAAAATGTCTGTTGAAAGACCACAATCGGGTACAATCCGGCGAATGGCAGCCACACGGTCAAGATACCATTCGCGTGTGTATTTGCGGTTCATCAACTTCAGTATCTTGTCGCTTCCGCTCTGCACGGGCAGATGGATTTGTCTGCACACGTTCGGTTCTTCGGCTATCACGTGCAACGTCTCGTCGCTCATGTCTTTTGGATGGCTCGTTGTGAAACGCACGCGCATCTCAGGAACAGCACGTGCAACCATTCTCAGAAGCTGTGGAAAATTGACGATAGACTCTGAACTCTCAATTTTGAACTGATACGAGTTCACGTTCTGTCCCAGCAATGTCACCTCCTTGAACCCACGATCGCGCAGGTCTCGCACCTCGCGCAGGATGCTCTCCACGTCGCGAGAACGTTCGCGGCCTCGAGTGTAAGGTACGATGCAATAGTGGCAGAAGTTGTTGCAGCCGCGCATGATGCTCACAAAACCACCAACTTTGCGTCCAACGGACATGCGTTGTGGAACAATGTCGCGATAGGTCTCTGTCAACGATAGTTCGATGTTCATCGCCTTCATTCCCAGTTCGCATTGTGCCACCAGGTCGGGCAACGACAAGTAGGCGTCGGGACCTGCCACCAAGTCAACGCCGTGAGTTTGAATCAACTCATCCTTCACACGCTCGGCCATGCAGCCCAACACACCGATAATCAGGGTGTTGGGTGATGGTTGTTGGCTGTTGGTGGAATGTCTTTTCTTGCGCAGGAAGTTCAACTCCTCCAGCCGATGATAGATTTTGTTCTCGGCGTTCTCGCGCACTGAACAGGTATTCAGGAACACAGCATCGGCTTCTTCCACCGTTTCGCAAGTCTCGTAGCCAGCCATCTGCATCACGCTCGCCACCACCTCCGAGTCGGCCACGTTCATCTGGCAGCCGTAGGTTTCGATATATAGTTTTTTCATTTCCTCTCCTTTTTGGCTGCAAAATTACACAAAAAATAGCTTTTTCATGGCCATTTTTCCTTTTTTCACACATTAAGCCCCTGTTTCGCTTGCATTTACGGATTTCTTTTTCTATTTTTGCCATCGAATAAGCTCTATTACCGAAATCATAATGACTAGAAAATAACCATCTAAACCTATTTTCCTTATGAAAAAACTAATAAGATTATGGTGCACAATGCTGCTTTTGGCTGTATTTGGTACGACATGGGCAGATACAACCTACAAATTGGTGCAGGTAACTACTGTTCAGGCAGGTGGTCTGTATGTGTTTGAGCAAGATGGACATGTGATGAATAATGTTGCTACTGATGGTGCGCTCCAAACGACAAATTCTTATAATACAGAAGGATTGTCAGGAACCGAAACCTATGTGTGGAAGTTGGGGACTGCTAAAGGTGGTTTTACTATGAAGAACGTAAGTAACGGAACTTCTAATAATTTGCTTACGAATAATAGTGGTACTGATGTTTCATTGGGTAGTGCTGGATCTGTTTGGGCTTTTGTTTTTCAGACAGATGGAACTGCTTATATTCAAAACACGAGCAATGAGAATCGTTATTTAGGTTATACTTCTTCAACTTCTCATGTATATAAAGCATATGCTGCTTCCAGTTTAAGTTTAAGTACTTACCCCCATGCGATAAAAGTTTATCAACTTATTGAAACAGGTTCTAATGATGATCTCAAGGGCGATGTGAACGGTGATGGAGAAGTTGATGTTAGAGACGTTACTACCCTTGTGAACATCATTCTGAAGAAGCAACAATAGCCATTTTGGAGCTAATAGGAGAAAAAATCATTGTTTATGAAAGATTTAACACCAATTTTGTTGTTACTTATAAATAGTTTTTCTATTTTTGCACTCGAATAGTGGAGTAAAACTCCACCGATTTGGTGTGTCTAACCTCTTACCTCTCACTTATCACCACTAAAGTGATTCATACGAAACTTAAATATCAACATTAACAAAAATACATCATTATGAAAGAAAAATTACTAAATTTGAAACGACTACGCGGCTTACTGCTGCTGGCCGTCATGTGCATCATTGGCGCTGGAACAGCGTGGGGAGATACATATGAACAATTAACCTCAATCGCCAATATTGACGAGTCTGCTCAGTATGTTCTTGGTATAGATGGTACTGGTTTCCATTACGACGGTACTAGTAGTTGGGGAAAGACAGCTCTTCCTACAGCTCAGACTCCGATTTACTACACCCTTACAAAGGCAGCTGATGGTAATTCGTTCACCGCACAAGCCACTATCGGCGAAACGACCTATTACCTTCAGGTCCCCACCTCGAACACATTCAGTATGGCAACCGAGGCAGGAACAAACACCGACCTTATTATTGGTACAACTCAGGTTTCTGATGCAAACTATGCAGTTGCCAATAAGACCACAACCGCTCGTCACCTCCGTATAAATGGTACCAGTGGCTTGCGTTCATATGCTGGAACAACTGGTACTATGGCTTTTTTCTATAAGGTAGTCACAGATGGTGCCGTTAACACAACAACCGCTATTAATGTTCCTACGGATTTCAATACCGATGTTCATACGAGTACGACAGCAGGTCAACTAACAGCAACTGTAACTGCTAATGGCTCCGCTATCAGCGGTGCAACCGTTTCTTGGGAAAGTAGCAACGAAAATGTAGCAACTATTGATGAAAGTGGTAATGTAACACTCGTTGCCGAAGGAACAACAATTATTACAGCTACATATGAAGGTGTGTCAGGAGAATACAATGAGTCTTATGCAACATATACTTTGACAGTTACTGATAGTTCTCCATTTGAGGGAGGTGATGTGACTTTTGTAGCTGGTACCGACATGGGAACTACATCAGCCAATAATAGTCCAGATGTTGTTACCAAATCTGGCGTTACGATGTCCAGTACTGATGCAGCTTTCGCTACATCAGAATATCGACTTTATGCTAATTCTACAACGACTTTCTCAACAACATCTGGCAAAATCACGAAGATTGTCTTTACAAAGACAGGAAGTTATTCCGTCGATAACCTTTCAACAGAGACAGGTTCATATAATGGTGGAACATGGACTGGTAGTGCCACATCAGTAGTATTTTCTGCTTCTGCTCAAGTTCGTCTTTCACAGGTCGTTGTCACCATTACCCCTGAGGGCACAGTTGCTCCTCCCACTATTTCTGGTACTACTCCTTTCTTAGGTGAAACAACTATAACGATTACAGCTGATGATGAAGCAACGATCTACTATACTACTGATGGAACTGATCCAACAACGAGTAGTGCACAGTACAGCGCCCCCTTCACAATTACTGCTACAACCACCGTTAAGGCCATTGCTGTACTTGAGAGCAATACCAGTGAGATTGTTACTGAGGTTTTCACGCTTTCAACTCCTTTAACAGTTGCTGAGGCACTTGAAGCAACCCCTGCTAGTGGAACTTCTGATGTAGTTTATGTACAAGGTATTGTTTCATCATTCTTTGGAGAGAATACTGGTATTACGGGTGATAGCAGTCACCGTTATTATATCTCTGATGATGGCTCAACTACCGACCAACTCTTGGTATATAAAGGTAAAGGCTTGAATAATGTTGCTTTCAGTAGTGATGACGATTTGCAAATAGGTGATGTCGTGGTTATTCAGGGTAAGCTTACTACGTATAACGATACTAAAGAGATAGCACAAGACAACTACATTGTATCACTCAATCGTCCTGAACATGAGAAATATACCCTTACCATAGGAACGTTGGAGAACATTGATTTGTATATTTTTGATGATCCTAATGGAAGTGAAACCTTAACAACTGGTGCACAGATTCCTTGGGGCACGACAATCTATGTGAGTCCTGATCCCGCAACAGGATACGTACTTGACGCAATCAATGTTACAGATGCTGACAACAACAACATTGATGTGACAGAAGGTGATGCTGGTATGTGGACATTCATCATGCCTGAGAGCAATGTCACCATCACTGCTACTGTAGCTTTAGCTCCAGCAACTGACGCATACGAACTCTTCAGTGGTGATCTCGTTGAAGGTGACTATATCATCTACTACAACGGAAAGGCTATGAAGAATACGGTTGCTAGTAATCGTTTGCAATACGCAGAAGTCACTCCCGAGGACGATGTTATTAACACTGCTGATGCTGCTATTGTTTGGCATATTGCTAAGAGCGGTGACTATTGGACGATTTATAGTGCAGACGCAGAAGCATTCGCAGCTAGTACTGGCGCAAAGAACGCTGCTCAAATGTTAGCAGATGGCACAGATGATAAAGCTTTGTGGATAGTTACTCTTGATGAAGAAGCTGGAGAAACTTATGAGTTTGTAAATAAAAAGAATACTGAGAATGAAGTCAATGCTAACCTCCGCAATAACAGTACATATGGTTTCGCTTGCTATGGTACATCTACAGGTGGCGCCTTGTCACTTTACAAGAAGGTAACAGCTGTCGAGGTTACAATCTCTGCTGCTGGTGCAGTGTCGTTCAGCAGCAAGTATGCTCTTGACTTCAGCGAGAGTGGATTGACCGCCAACATTGTTACCGAAAAGGATGGTTCTAGTTTCAAGAGCCAGACAGTGACTGTGGTTCCTGCTGAAACAGGACTCGTTGTTGAAGGTGAAGAGGGTACATACCAAATTCCAGTAGCTGCTGCTGATGCAACGTTCGATGACGTGGAAGACAACCTGCTTGTAAGCACAGCTAGCGAGGCTTACACTGTAACCTCAGACGATTATGGCTTTGTTTATGGTTTGTTCAAGTCGGCAAGCACCGGTAAGGTTGGCTTCCAGAAGAAGAAGGTGGACTTTACCTTTGGAACTGGCAAGAGCTACCTGCGTCTGCCTGCTACCTCTGGTGCTAAGGGTCTTGAGTTCATCTACTTGAATGAAATTGTCACTGGCATCAAGACTGTTGGCAACGAGCAGATGAACGGTGATCGTTACAACCTGAATGGCCTGCGCGTCGATAAGAACTACAAGGGTGTAGTGATTGAGAATGGTAAGAAAATGATTAACAAATAAATGAGAAAGGAGAGATTTTGACTATGGATAAATTCATGTATATCAAACCAGAGACGAAGATGCTCTTCTTTGATGAAGAGGATTTGTTGGCAGGCTCATATCCTGAGATTGACGAAGATGATGATGGAGATGACCTGAGTAAGAAGGGAATCTTTAATGATGAAGGCCTCCCCAAGGCTCCCAACGTGTGGGATGAATAATCCGTTGCCCCTATACCTTATTAAATAAAGGGAGTGAGGGCAAAACGAATATCAATTAAAATGCAGTCAGAAATGGCTGCATTTTTTTGTTTGTGAGGTAGGAGATACCAAAAGCGTACGAACGTACAGTATAACAGTTTTTTTATCGAGAAAAAGTGGTATCAGAATTTTTATTTAATATATAATATATTATATTATATATATAAATAAACTCACTTTCACAATTCCACAAAGGTAAACTGTAACTGTAATACTGTACGGGTGTTTGATTTACACGCATCGCCCCCCGTGGTGTTGTCATTGATGGTCTTTGACGTTGTCATTGATGGTCTTTGACCGCGTCATTGCATAGCTCTTACAATGTCATTTGTGGTCTTTGACAAGATAATTGTTTTTTTTATCGTCGTTATTTGCTTTTATCTCCGAAATGATGTATCTTTGCAGGCAGATAACATCACTATGTATGAACTAAAAAACCGAAGATTATGAAAAGAAGAAATATCTTGATAGCTCTGGCTCTGGTGCTGGCTACGTCCACAGCATGGGCGCAAGGACCCAATGGCAGCAAAGACTATTACAAGGCTGCCAACGGAAAGAAAGGCCAGGCGCTGAAGACGGCGATGCATAACATCATTTATAGTCACAGAAACATCGGCTACGACGGTCTATATGAAGCATACAAGAAGACCGACACACGAGCCGATGGCAAAGTGCGCGACTGGTATTCAAACGCCACAAACTACACCCACGTGAAAGACAAAGCTGGGTCGTATAGTCAAGAGGGTGACTGCTACAACCGCGAGCATTCGGTGCCACAAAGTTGGTTCGAAAGTTACGCAGATGCAGGCATCATCAAGGCCGACATTGTGCACGTATTGCCCACTGACGGCTATGTCAATAACCGCCGTAGCAACTATCCGTTGGCAGAGGTGGGAACTGCAACATATAAGTCGAAGAACAATTATTGCAAATTGGGTAGTTGTTCGGTCAGCGGATATAGTGGTCAGGTTTTCGAGCCCAACGATGAAATCAAGGGTGATATGGCTCGCATCTATTTCTACATGGCCACGTGCTACGAGAATGTTGTGAACAAGTGGAACGGCAACGCTACAGCTAGCAACGTTTTCAACGGCACTACCTATCCTGCTTTCACCACGTGGTATCTCAACATGCTGATGAAGTGGTCGAAAGAAGACCCTGTCGATGATGTGGAGATTGCCCGTAATAATGCAGTCTACCAGAAGGACGTGCAAGGCAATCGCAATCCCTTTGTCGACTATCCAGGATTGGAGGAGTATGTGTGGGGAAGCAAGAAAGACCAGGCGTTCTCTTATGACAACTACGATGGAACAATACCCGATGATCCCGATCCAGACGATCCTGACCCAGATGACCCAGATCCCGATACGCCCGATCCGACTCCTGGCACAGGCGATTTCGTGAAGGTGACTACCAATGGGCAAGTGAAGGCTGGCTATGAATATATCGTTGTGAACGAGGCCAAAAGTGTTGCAATGGGTGCTTTGGAAAAGACGTATATGTTGCCCGTGGATGTAACG
Organism: Prevotella sp.; assembly: GCA_017557405.1. Lineage (GTDB taxonomy): Bacteria > Bacteroidota > Bacteroidia > Bacteroidales > Bacteroidaceae > Prevotella. The sequence continues at coordinate 17,191 of JAFYYV010000001.1, read as the reverse complement.
ATTGACAACGATGCTGTTTCTCCCAGCGAGTCGGTGGTCATCTTGACACTCGGTGGTTCAAAAGATGCCTGGTCGTTGAAGGGCAGCGAGGGATATCTCACATCGACAGCAACGAAGACTATGGCGTGGAGCGATACCGAGGTTGCCACATGGACCATTTCCAGTACAGATGATGGCTATACCTTGGAGACTCCTAAAGGCTACTTGTTATTTAATAAGGACGCGCCCCGTTTTACCACATATGCCAATGCAGGCTCGTTTGCTAGTCCAGTCGTCCTCTACTATCGCACGATTTCTTCGGAACCGACAGATCCCCCAACGGGCATAGTCTCGATGAAATGGGCGAGTATGAACGGGAAAACCGTTTACAACCTGCGTGGTCAGCAAGTGAAAACCACCCAATTGCCTAAGGGAGTATATATCCGCGACGGCAAGAAATTCGTGGTCAAATAGTTTTTGAATGGACATACAACATCGTCTGAACGACGAAGCAACACAGGCGTTCGTTGCCGACCATAGAGCCGACGACGTGCGCCTGTTGGCATTCATGGCCGATAAACATCCCGATGTGGACATGTCGTGGGCGTTGCAACAGATTGCAGGTTGGCAGATGGCTCGTCGCAAACTGCCTTCGTGGGCGGCTGTGGAAGGGATGGTCTATCCTCCTCATCTCTCTATGGAGCAATGTTCCAGTGAGCAGACGGCAAAGATGAAAACCACTTTTCCTTCCTCAACGGATGATGGTTTGCTTATTGACTTAACGGGCGGATTCGGTGTGGATTTCTCGTTCATGGCACAGTATTTCAAAAGGGCGGTTTATGTGGAACGACAGGAGGACCTTTGCGCCATTGCTCGTCATAATTTCCACCTATTGGGGTTGCATCAGGCTGAGGTGGTTTGCGGAGATGGGGTGGAATATTTGCATCAGATGCAAGAGCATGCGAGTGTCATTTATCTCGACCCTGCACGTCGCAACGAACACGGAGGTAAGACTTATGCCATTAGTGATTGTACGCCCGATGTGGTGGCTTTGCGTGAGGAATTGTTGAAAAAGGCCGATTTCATCGTGGTGAAACTCTCACCTATGCTCGATTGGCGTGAGGCAGTACGCCAACTTCCTGCCCAATATACGGAAGTACGTATCGTCTCTACTGGAGGTGAATGCAAAGAGCTCCTGCTCATTCTTTCCGACAAGATGAAAGTTCCTTTGCGGTTGGTGTGTATTAATGATGAAGAGCTGTTTTCAATTGACAATTTACAGTTGACAATTTACAATTTTGGGCCACAACAGGAAAATGTCAATTCTAGCTCTGGCAAGCGTCCCTGCGGGCCGAGCGGGCAATTGTTAATCGTTAATGATTACTTGTATGAGCCCAACGCTTCTATTATGAAGGCGGGTTGCTTTGCCGAACTATGCGAAAGATTTGGCGTGAAGGCTATTGCGGAAAACAGTCATCTCTTCGTTTCGCCCGATTTCATCGAGAATTTTCCTGGCCGCAAGTTCCAGATTTTCTCCATTTCAACGATGAACAAGAAGTCGCTTCGACAGACCTTACAAGGAATAGACCGCGCAAATATCAGCGTAAGGAATTTTCTTCTCAGCGCAGACCAATTGCGGCAACGCCTTCATTTGAAGGATGGTGGCGACACCTATATCTTTGGTACTACTACTTGTGAGGGCGACCATATTTTGTTAGTTTGCAAGAAAATAAAATAGTCCCAACAGATGTTAGGACTATTATCTTGTATTTTACACTTTGTCTTTATTGTCGACTAAGCATGAATGACCGTTCCATGGTTTCCATCGAGAGCGGTAGCAAGGGTGATAACCACTCGTGAAACACCAGCATCAACAGCAGTCAAAGCGTTCTCAATCTTGGGAATCATACCGCCCGAGATGACGCCATCGGCGACATACTGGTTGAAGAGCGGGCGTGTGATAACGGGAATCACACTATTGTCATCGTCAGGATTGGACAACACTCCTCGCTTCTCGAACGAGAAGATAAGGGTAACATCGTAGAAGGGAGCTAATGCTTTGGCTGTTTCCGAGGCTATAGTATCGGCATTAGTGTTGAGGATACTGCCTTGTCCATCGTGGGTGAGAGGCGCCATAACGGGTGTGATTCCAGCCTCTATGAGCGTTTGCAACATCTGACCATCAGCACGATCCACGTCGCCCACAAAACCATAGTCAACTCCATTCTTCAGTGGGCGTTTGTGGGAACGAATCACATCGATGTCGGCTCCTGTCAACCCCAGTGCATTCACGCCGTGGGCTTGCAAACGTGCCACAAGGTTCTTGTTGACCAAGCCGCCATAGACCATCGTGACCACTTCGAGCATTTGCGCATCAGTGATGCGACGTCCGTTCACCATCTGAGTCTCAATGCCCAGTTTCTCAGCCACTCGCGTAGCCCTGCGACCACCACCATGCACCAATACTTTACGACCCGGAATAGCGGAAAAATCCTTCAGCAACTGGGCAAGTTGCCCTTCGTCTTCTACAACGGCACCGCCCACTTTCACGATTGTCAAAGGCTCTTTCATCATTTCTTTTTTGTGATATGGAAATCCGATAGATTCTATTCCAAATAGGTGTAACCATAGAGTCCGGAGCGATAGTTGCTGAGGAACTCCTTGCCTTCTTCGAGTGAGATTTTGCCTTGCTTGACACTCTTGGCCACCCACACCTCCAGTTGACGAACCAGCTTCTTGGGTTGGTATTGCACGTAGTCGAGCACCTCGGCTACCGTCTCACCATCGATGATCTGGTCGATGTGGTAAGTGTCGTCTTTCACTGAGACATGAACAGCGTTTGTATCGCCAAAGAGGTTGTGCAAATCGCCGAGAATTTCCTGATAAGCTCCTACGAGGAAAACACCTAGATAATAGTGCTCGCCCGAACGCAAGGGGTGCACGGGGAGAGAGTGCGAGTTGTGGCGATTGGTCACAAAGTTGACAATTTTTCCGTCAGAGTCGCAAGTGATGTCTTGCAACGTAGCGTTGCGAGTAGGACGTTCGTCGAGCCTTTGCAACGGCATAATGGGGAACATCTGGTCGATGGCCCATAGGTCGGGCAGGCTTTGGAAGAGCGAGAAGTTGCAGAAATACTTGTCTGCCAATAGTTTGTCGATGTTCATCAACTCCTCGGGGATATGCTTCAGATTCTTGGCCAACGCATTGATTTCGTGGCAAACGCTCCAATACATGGCCTCTATCTCAGCGCGGGTCTTCAAGTCCACCATACCCAAAGCGAACAAATTGAGCACTTCCTCGCGAATCTGCTCGGCGTCGTGCCAGTCTTCGAGCACGTTGCGCGGCGACAAGTTGTCCCAAATCTCATAAAGGTCCCTCACCAACTGATGGCTGTTCTCGTCGGGTTCGAACTCTTCAGGCATCTCAGGAAGAGAAGCCGTTTCAAGCACATCGATGACCAACACGGAATGGTGGGCGGCCAGCGAGCGTCCGCTTTCAGTGATGATGTTGGGGTGGGGAAGACCGTTCTTGTTGGCAGCATCGATGAAAGCATAAAGGCAATCGTTGACATATTCTTGTATAGAATAGTTCACCGAACTCTCACTTGTTGGCGAACGAGTGCCATCGTAGTCAACGCCCAATCCACCACCGCAATCCACGAAGTCAACGTTGTAACCCATCTTGTGCAGTTGGATGTAGAATTGAGAGGCTTCGCGCAATGCTGTTTGAATGCGGCGTATCTTGGTTATCTGCGAGCCAATATGGAAATGAATCAGTCGGAGGCAGTCGCGCATGTTCTTCTTGTCGAGCAACTCAAGGGCTTCAAGCAATTCAGCGCTGGTCAAACCAAACTTCGAGGCGTCGCCACCACTCTCTTCCCATTTTCCACTACCGCTGCTGGCCAACTTGATGCGAATGCCGATGTTGGGTCTGACATTCAGTTTCTTGGCCTTACGGGCGATGATGTCCAATTCGTTGAGTTTCTCCACCACAATGAAGATGCGTTTTCCCATCTTCTGCGCTAGCAACGCCAATTCAATGTAATTGTCGTCTTTGTAGCCATTACAGATGATGATGGAGTCGCTTTGGCACTGCACAGCAATCACCGCATGCAGTTCAGGCTTCGAACCAGCCTCCAACCCAAGGTTGAACTTGCGACCGTGAGAGATAATCTCCTCGACCACAGGTTGCATCTGATTCACCTTGATAGGATAGACCACGTAATTCTCACCTTTATAGTCATATTCCGCTGCCGCTTTCTTGAAACAACTCCAAGTCTTTTCGATTCGGTTGTCAAGAATGTCGGGGAATCGAAGCAACACAGGTGGAGTCACATCACGCAAGGCAAGTTCGTCCATCACTTCGCGCAAGTCAATCTGAGTGTTGTCCTTGCAAGGAGTCACATAAACGTCGCCTTTTGGGTTGACGCCAAAATAGGAAGTGCCCCATCCGTTGATGTTGTAGAGCTCCTTCGAATCTTCAATGGTCCATCTCTTCATATGGTCAGATACTTTAATTTGAGGATAAGATGATTGCTGTGACTGCTGTCACGTCAATGATATTGATTTCATTGTCGTGATTCAAGTCGGCCGCCTTCTCAATGAACGGAGTAGGAATGTTTCCAAGGATGTAGCTAGTGATGCAAGTTACGTCAACAATGTCCACATTGCCGTCGCCATTCACGTCGCCGGGTATGATGACCTCTGGTTCAGGCTGTTCTACGGAGATGGAATAACTGCTTATCATATTAGCCTTCTCAATGGTAGGCATATTCATAATGAAGACCATATCACCTCCGTCGGGATAGCGTCCCACTGTTTCATCGCTCTTGTGTTCTGCATAAGTGAGACGGTCACTCCATGAGTCGTCACTGGCAGTAAGTAGCACGTCGCCGCCTTCGGCACCCAATTTGAACGAAGTGTGAAGTTGTGACTCCGGTTCAAGTTTGTCGCACCAGACAACAAGATAACCATATGGTGGGATGGTAGTGCTCTCTGTGGCATTTGGAGCAGCAGAGATCTGGTATTTATGTGGTTTGTCTATGTTGTCAGAGAGATACATTCCTTGAACATTGATGGGAGCAGAAGTGGTATTGTACAATTCAACCCAGTCGTTGCGCTTGAAATACTCATTGACGTAAATGCTATTTGCAGCACTCACTTCGTTGATGCGAACGGGTGGCAGATCGTTATCTGCAAGAGGAATGAAAGTAGCGGTAAGGCTGACAGTAGCATCTGCTGGTAGGTTCATCTCGATATTGTTGCTCACAATGGTTTCTCCCTGTTTCCAACCAGCGAAGCTATAGCCGGCAGGAGCCTCGGCGCGGAGTGTGACAGGTGCAAAGAGGTGACCGTTGAAGTCATCATAGGGTACATTGATGTCGTTGATAAAAAGACGAGCACCCTCGGCATCTGTATTCAGCGTGACACTCTGGTAGTTGATACTACTGAGTTGCAAGTAAGAGAATTCCTTCATGTAATCAGCCATTAACTGCGATCGTCCTGCCAGATTGGTCTTAATAGTGTTGGCAGAAGATTCGGGATTGTGTCCAGAGCTGATATTTTGTTGCTTCATTAAATCACACATGGGTTTTACCTTTGCCAATAGCTCGTCGACAATGGCGTTGGCATGTGTTGGCTCAAATACACTACCACCCATCAAACAGAAAGTGTCGATAAACTTACGGCGATAGCCGTCGTGGTTGAGTAGGTCGAGGAAGAGGTTTACAAACTCTTTATTATAAACTATAGGGTGGTTATTTCTCTTCGGACCATTGTCATCTTTGAATCTTTCGAAGTTAGTAAAGGGATTGTCATAACTCGGGTTTTGTGCCGCAGTTGCCCAACATCCTTTGAAAGCATAGTCGAGGTCGTAGCTGACGAAGCGATAACGGCCATCGTTACGGCTACGATATGCCTTGATGTTGTTGTCGGGCCAGTCATCGTTGTAGAGGAAAAGGGTGGCGGCCATATAGTTGGTGTACTCGTCGATATCGAGCAATGTCTTCAGCTCGTCGTAAGCACCATTGGTATTAATGTTTTTGGCCAGTTCAAAGATACGGTTAATGGCAACGTTGTCGCCTTTCTTCATCTCAAGGTTTTCGAAATGATCGAGTTCCTCGTCGTCATACCCCCAGTTAGCGTAAGCAAAATCGTCATTGTTGGGTTCACGCAAGTTGAAGACACCGCGCAGTTGACCATTCACATATTCTATGACGGGCACGTAGGATTGAACATCGACATCAATACCTGAGCGCTGGATAATAGTCTCCAAAGCAGGGTCTATGAAGCGTGCATTATGCCTCCAGATGTCATTACCACCGTTACGGATAAGTAGTGTTTTGCTGCGAATATAGGGTTTCTGAGGGAAGAACGAATAATCGTAGCGGTTCTGCCCGTCGAACACTTTGTTTGCTTTCAGTTTGAAAGAGCGGTATGATTGTGTACGTGTATAACCGCCTGATGACTTGATGTTGACGTCTTGGTTAAAGAGCATCTCACCCTCGGGACTCAGATAACTGAAGTTTACAGGACGATCCCAGTCTTGATTATAGTTCTTGGGTGAGTTTTGACCATTACCAGTTATACCATTTGAGCCGTCACCATCACAATCGAAACCAATCTTTGAGTCGGTGAAGTACTTTGTGTCACCGACTATCGAGATGATAGGTAGTGTATAATTGTTGCTGGTCTTAATATAACTGCGTGTAACAGGTACGCTAGGCAAGAAACCATCCTGAAAAAGGCGGCAGGTGAGGTTGGTGGTTTCAGTGAGATTGAATTGGCCGTCCTCGCTCTCGTAGCTTAAGAGAGTTTCCCACGAAATATCATCGAAATAGAAGTTAATATCATAATTACGATTGTTGTTAGTTAAGTTAAAAGCGATTGTTTGTAGCGTAGAATTACCAGACTGATTTGAGGTAACCGTGCCTTCATAACTAATTTCTGTCCACTCTGTGTTCACAGTGTAACTACTACCTTTCAGCATAGTATAGTCCCTCATGTTGGAAATCTTGTTGCCAGGAGTCTTATAGGCATAGGCTGCGATGGATGCCTCTCTGTCGGCGCGCACTTTCATGCGAAAGCGGTATTTCTCGCCAGATTGCCATGTGTGGTTGGGGGTATAGACGAAAAACTGGGCGCTGGAAGTTCTTTTCGCAGCATAGACCTTGATTCCACGTGAGTTGTCGACACCTACTTCAGGTGTAATAGTATACCCAATGGTGTTGCTATTGCTGTCTTTACTGCCGAAGCAGGTCGCGTCTGTGCCCTCGCAATTGCCGTTTTTTACATAGTTTGGATTAATCTTGGGTAAGCTACCATCTGTAGTGTACATCAGCGTGGCACCTTCAGGAATAGTGACTCTTACGTTTAAGGAACTCGAGAAAAGTTGACTACCTTTGTCGACGGCGGGTGCGGCTAAACGTTCCTCAGCAAAAACTGCTGTAGCGTTACTTGCACCAGGCGTTGCATCAGCAGTCCAGCCCCACTCGTCACCGCCGTCGGTAGTACGAGCCCAAGCGGTGCGGCTCATGGCTTCTGGATAGTCTTCGCTGGTGATAAGATTTCCGCTCTGGTCGCTGAGGTAAATACTGCCGCCGTCACAATCAAGTTTGAAGGTGGCCTGATATTTACCTACATCGGTTAAATTCCTTCCGAGTTTGATGTCATTTGACCCGAGCCATATCACTTTGTAGCCATTGGCAGGAATAGAGCCCATGTCGGAGGGCATCTGCCAACGCGTCAGGTTATTAGGGTCATCACTTAGGTACATACCCCCGAGGTCGATGACCTGTTCTGTGGGGTTGTAGAGCTCAATCCAACTGTCGAAATTAATGGCTGGACTCATCACAGAGCCTGCATTTGCAGCCATTAGTTCGTTAATGACAATAGCAAAGCTGAGGATACTTGTAGTCATAATTTACAGATTTAATAATTCTTTAATTTTCTCTGTGGTAATCTTGATTTTCTCGTAATCATCCATTAGATTCACGTCGAGTATATGCTTGGCCTTTTCGTAGAAAGGTTCGCGGTAGGCAAGTTGCTCGCGGATGAAAGTCTGCATCTCTTCGGGCGTCTTGTTCAGCAGCAGAGGGCGGACACCCTTGCCCATTCTGAGGTGCCCATAGAGCACTTCGGGCGTGGCTTTCAGGTAGATGGTTTCCCCTTGTTGGTTCATGTAGTCCATGTTGTCGAAGAAGCAGGGAGTCCCTCCACCACAGCTAATGATGATATTCTCGAACTCCGCCACCTCATGAAGCATGTTGTACTCCATCTTCCGGAATCCTTCCTCGCCGCGTTCATCGAAAATCTGCTTCACCGTCTTGCGCATACGCGTCTCGATATACCAATCGAGGTCGTAGAATGGAACACCCAGTTCCTTGCCTAGTGCTTTTCCGACCGTTGTCTTTCCAGCACCCATATATCCGATGATGATGATTCTAATCATAAGGGATTATGCGCGTGTAGCTACTATTTCTTGACAATCTCCATGCACTGCTCGTAGGTCAGCTCGGTTGCTTTTGCATGCATGGTTTTCGGCATGCGATAGTTTTTGCCGTCATAGACGATGTAGGGACCATAGCGACCGTTGAGAATCTCCAGTTTCGGATCTTCGTCGAAAATCTTCAGATGGCGTTTCTGCTCCTGCTGACGCTTCTCTTCGATGAGAGCGATGGCGGTTTCCAAAGTCACAGCCAGCGGATCTTCATCCTTAGGCAACGACACGTATTTCTTCTGATGCATCACGTAGGGACCGAAACGACCTGTGCCAATTACGACCTCATCGCCTTCGTATTCACCCACCACGCGCGGCAGTTTGAACAGTTCCAACGCCTCTTCGAGCGTGATGTTCTCCATGCTCATCTCAGCAGGCAGTTGAGCGAAACGAGGTTTTTCCTTGTCGTCGGCAGAACCAATCTGCACCACAGGACCGAAACGACCAATCTTCACAAACACAGGCTTGCCACTCTTGGGGTCTATGCCAAGTTCGCGTTCACCAGCCTTGTGCTCCGAACGGGCGTTGATCACCTTCTCCACCACAGGCTCGAACTTCTTGTCGAAGCTTTTAAGAACCTTGATCCATTCGGTCTTTCCCTCAGCAATTTGGTCGAACTTCTCTTCCACGTTGGCAGTGAAATTATAGTCCATGATGTCGGGGAAATTGTCCATCAGGAAGTCGTTCACCACGATTCCGATATCTGTAGGCAGCAATTTTCCTTTCTCGCTGCCAGCCACTTCCTTCTTGTTGCGTGTCGTCACACGATTGCCTTTCAGCGTATCGATGGTGAACGAGCGCTCTTCACCCTTCTTGTCGCCCTTGTGTACGTATTCGCGCTGCTGGATGGTAGAAATCGTGGGCGCGTAGGTTGATGGACGTCCGATGCCCAGCTCCTCCAACTTATGAACCAGACTGGCCTCCGTGTAGCGGATGGGACCTTGGCTGAAGCGCTCCATTGCGTTGATCTCGCGGCGTTCAAGCTCGCTACCCTCGCTGATGGCAGGCAGCAAGTGCTGCATCTCCTCTTGTCCGTTGTCCTCGTCGTCGATGGATTCACGATAGACCTTCAAGAAGCCGTCGAATGTCACCACTTCGCCTTGAGCTACGAACATGGAGTCGCGCATCAGCTTCGGAGCCTTCTTCATCGCCTCGCCATCAATTTTGATGTTCACGATGGTCTTCTCAATCTTGGCATCAGCCATCTGAGAGGCTGCCGTGCGCTTCCAGATGAGGTCGTAAAGACGACGTTCCTGGGCCGAGCCTTCAATCTCCGTCTGATCCATGTAGGTGGGACGGATGGCCTCGTGAGCCTCTTGCGCGCCCTTTGAACTCGTATGATACTGGCGCACCTTGCTATATTGTTCGCCATAGAGTTTCACGATCTCGGCCTTGCTGGCTCCGATGCACAACCCCGAAAGGTTCACCGAGTCGGTACGCATGTAGGTGATGCGTCCGCTTTCGTAAAGATGCTGCGCCACCATCATCGTCTGGCTCACCGTGAAGCCGAGTTTGCGGGCAGCCTCTTGCTGCAGTGTAGAGGTGGTGAAAGGCGGAGCAGGAACACGCTTCAGAGGCTTCTTCTGCACAGCCGACACCGTGAATTTCGCATCCTTGCACAGTTCGAGGAAAGCCACTGCTTCGTCGTGAGTCTTGAATCGGGTGTCGAGTTCGGCCTTCACCTCACTTTGCGACCCGTCGGTGTTCGTCAGGCCGAAGATGGCATTCACGCGGAAATAAGGTTCGCTGTTGAACTCCTGAATCTCGCGTTCGCGCTCAACAATGAGTCTGACGGCCACGCTCTGCACACGTCCTGCCGAGAGGGCGGGTTTCACCTTGCGCCACAGCACGGGCGAGAGTTTGAAGCCTACAATGCGGTCGAGCACACGGCGAGCCTGCTGGGCGTTCACCAGATTCATGTCCAAGTGGCGCGGATGCTCGATGGCCTCGAGAATGGCGGGCTTCGTAATCTCGTGGAACACGATACGATTGGTGTTCTCTTCGTCCAATCCCAATACTTCACATAGATGCCACGAGATAGCCTCTCCTTCACGGTCTTCATCGGAAGCCAGCCACACCTTCTGGGCTTTCTTCGCCTGCGACTTCAACTCGGCAACCAATTTTTTCTTCTCTTCTGGAATCTCATAGTCGGGTTCCAGCGTATTCATGTCGATGCTGATCTCCTTCTTCTTCAAATCACGAATGTGTCCATAGCTCGACATCACTTTGTAGTCCTTGCCCAAGAAACGCTCAATAGTCTTGGCCTTGGCCGGACTCTCTACAATCACTAAATTCTTCTTTTCGCCTCTACTGGCGCTGGTTTTCTGTTCCGTCATCTTTACGTTACAAATGTTTTAGGGCGCAAAAGTAACGAAAAACTTTTGCTTACACCTTATTATATATGTAACTTTTTACTTTTTTTAAGTTTTTCCCCCTTCCATCGCTATGAAACGAGCCACTCCCATGCTGATGGATTGCAGACCGAAGTCGGCAGGATTGATTTCATCAAAGGGCATCCACATGCACTCGGCTACATCGTCCATCGCACGAATGTTCGACGTGTCGGCCACCTCGCAACGGAAAAACATGTCGAGCGTTGGAATGGTCAATCCGCTATAGAGGTATTCGTTGGGCAGGCTGAAGAGATAATGTACACGCGTCACGCGTAAGCCAATCTCCTCCATCACCTCGCGCATCACCCCCTCTTCAGCCGTCTCACCAGGGTCGGCAAAGCCACCTGGCAGGTCGAGAGTGCCTTTTGCGGGGTCTTTCTTGCGCCGTGTGACCAGCAATTCACCTCGCTTGTTAGTGATGAAAGCCACGTTTGCCGCACTCGCGTTCATAAACAGCTCGAAGCCACAAGCCTCGCAACGTTTGCTTTTGGGGCTGTTGACCACGAACTCACGACTTCCGCACTCGGGGCAGAACAAAAAACGCTCGAATGGATGCTTCATTTCTAGATATATTCCGTTCTATTCCTCGTTTTCCTTCTCCCTCTTCAGGCGTTCCTTCTCGGCCTTCTTGGCCTCTTTCTCAGCCTTTTTTGCTTCTTTCTCCAGTCGTTTCTGCTCCTTGCGTTGCTCTTTCTCCAATCGTTTGGCTTCACGCTTCTGCTCCTTCAACGAACTTTTCAATTCGTCCTTGAAGTCGGTGGCACCCGAGTCTTCAAGTGCATCGCGCAGCATTTCCTTGTCGAAAGTGAAGACCTTGCCGAAAAGACCCAGCGAGAGCGTTTTCTGCTTGTCGCCCATCTTCACGTGCGTCATGTTGAACAGATAGTAGTCGTCCACCTTCAGTTTGCTGTTCAGGGCGGCTTCCACGGCCTTGTTCACGATGTTCTTGCCCAATCGGGTCAGACCATTGTCGCCAAAACCTTTGTTGGCAGCTTCTTCGTCCACATACTCTCTCACGGCCTTCATCATGGCCTCCTTATGAGCCTGTTTGTCGGGGCGGGTCATAAAGGCAATCGCAGCTATCAGCAGGACTACCATAAGGAATAAAAATTTCTTCATACTGTTAGTTCTTTTATTTTATGTTTTTGTTTTCAATACTTACCAATTGTCAGTGCGAAAGGGGAAGAGCGGCAGTCCAGCGGCATTCTTCAAGTTTCCTATCTGGAAGTTCTTGAAGCAATAGCGCACTGCCACAGGTTGTTTCACATCGGGCGACGTGATTCGTATCGTCTCATCCCAATAGCCACCACCAGGCTGCCAGAAATGCTCTGCCCGAGCGGGGTGGAAAACGTGGTCCTCGCCAGCCAACTCAAACCCTTGGATGTCCTCGAAGCGGTTAATGGCGCCCAAGTCGTTGTTCAGATGGATGTCCACCGTGTTGCCCACAATCTTCATGTCCTTGAACGATGGACTCAGACAGCCCACCGTAGTCATCCCGTAGGTCTTGTTCAGCGCCAGATAAGCCAACCGTTGCCCCACCTGACGTTTCTGTGCGGGGTGAATCTGCGTCTTCTCGTAAGGATAGACAAGGTCGTTCGTGCACACCAATCCGCTGTTTGGGATGATAGTCGAGGCACGATACTGCTGTTCGCGCAGCCGTGAGGCGTTGTCGGCATTCACGTTGTCATAGTGGAATGGGGCGATTTCCACGAAATAGAACGGAATCTCGCCCAAGTCAAACTGTTTGCGCCATTGGTCCACCAATATCTTCATGCGTTCCGAATATTGGTTGCCAGGGTCGCCCACGTTCGAACAACCTTGGTAATAGAGGATTCCCTTGATGGTGTAGTTCAGGATGGGGTTGAACGTACCGTTGCCCCACAGCAGGGCGCGGTAGTAGTCATATTCGGGTTTGAAGCGCACGATGCCAGCCGAGTCCGTCGGCTCGTCGGTGTATTTCTCCAGATTCTCCTTCGTCAGCCAACTCTCCACGCGACTTCCGCCCTTGTTGGCCATGATGAGCCCCACAGGTACATCGAGCGCGCGGTTCACCATCTGGGCGAAGAAATAGCCCGTTGCCGAAGCGTCACCAATCGTCTCAGGACTGTTTTCCTTCCATTCGCACAGCGCGTCTTCTTGCGGCTCCACCCTCATCTCGCTGGGAATCTTCACGTAGTGGATGCCCCGATACTGCCGGGCGTCAATCACCTCTTCGTTGTATCCTTCGACAGGGCAGTTGCCAAAGCCCTTCATGGGCATCTCCATGTTCGACTGTCCGGCACAAACCCACACCTCACCCGAGAGGACATTCTGAAGAACAACCACGCCATCGCCATCATCGAAGGTGATGCTCAGCGGTTCATAACTGGCCTTGGGCGTCGCCACCTTCACCATCCAGCGGCCGTCTTTGCCCGTCTTGGTGGACTCCACGCCGTCGCTCCACGAGGTCTTCACGTTGACCTTGCTGCCAGCCTTCGCCCAACCCCACAGGCGCACCTGCGTGTTTTGCTGCACGACCATGTTGTCGCCCAGGATGTGGGGCAGTCTCACTTTTGCCTGTCCGTTCAACGCAAAAGCCACCAGGGCGGCTGTCATCAATGCTTTCATCTTCATGGCGCTCATTGTTTCAAATGGTTATTCTTTAGGTCTGCGCAGCCTCAATGCCAACTGGAAGAGCGCCGGAAGCAGTATGCAGAGCGAGAAGCCGATGGCGTACATCATCATGCGATGGTTTCCGTGGAAGAGGTCGATGAGTTTGCCGTCTCCCGCCTGTGGCAGCAGGTTGAACATCACGTAGGCCACCGTATTGTTCACCCAGTGGAACACCACACACGGAACGATGGAGTTCGTGCGATAGTAAAGCCAACCCAGCAACAAACCTATCACGAAGGCGTGACAGCCTTGGGGCAAATTCAGATGAGCCACACCGAACAGCAAGGCCGAGAGGATGATGGCCAGCCAATGCATCTGCGAACTGAAAGCCTTGAGCAGCGAGCGCAGAATGGCGCCGCGAAACACCATTTCCTCGGCTATCGGAGCCAATATGCCTATCACGATGTAGCCTTCGGGACGTCCCATGATATCCTCGAACATTTTCTCTGTACCCTCGGGCATCTGTATGTTCAGTTGTTCGAGCAGCCATTCCGAAGGGATGATGGTGCCACAAGCCAGCAATACCACCCACAGCAACGACAGCCAGGGGTGCGTGCGCAGATAGCTGCGCGAGAAAGGCGACCAACGGCAAAGGGCGAAAATCAGGATGGTCAGAAGGCTGGAGACTATCGTCCACAACACAACCACCAAACCATCGGTTGTCCCATTGCCAACAGTCTGAACGGCTGTTTGCAAGTCTTTTCCCTGCGATACATACCAAATAGTCCCCACGATAAACATCGCAAAGGCTTGAATCAACAAGAACACCACCAGATACCAAATGGCGTTCAGCATGTCTTTCACTACTTTATTCATTTTAGGCTTTCATTATTTTATTCCTTATTTTCCAGCAACGCCTTCACCGCGCATTTGTCGGCCTCCAGCTGAAGGCGCAACTCGTCGGGTGACTCGAAGCGCCGCTCATCGCGTATGCGGTCTACGAAATCCAGCGTCAGCCGCTGCCCGTAGATGTCTTTGTCGAAGCCGAAGATGTGCGTCTCCAATGTCAGCGCATGACCGTCGTAGGTGGGGCGGGTTCCTATGTTGAGCATGCCTGCATAACGTTCACCACCGATACCCTCTCCCACACTAACCTCTACGGCATAGACGCCTGTGGCGGGAATCAACTGGCCGATGCTCTCGGCTTGCAGATTGGCCGTTGGGAATCCCAATCGGCGCCCTTCGGCATAACCGTGAGAGACCATTCCCCTGATTTCGTATCGACGGCCCAGACACCAATTTGCCCGACGGATGTCGCCCTCCTTCAGCAGATGACGAATCGTCGACGAACAGACATGAAGCCCCGCCATACTTTCCGGCACCTCACATTCGCGGCTTCTCACCACCTGTATGCCCAAGTCGCGACCATGAAGCACGTAGTCGTCGAAGCCCTCAGCGCGATTATGCCCGAAGCGGTTGTCGTAGCCGATGACCAACACGTCGGCATGAAGGCGGTCGCGCAGGATGTTGGCCATAAAGTCACGCGCCGATAGTGCTGCCAACTCCTTGTTGAAAGGCAACACCACACAACGGTCGACGCCCGAGGCTTGAAGCAACTGAAGCTTCATGTCGAGCGGAGTGAGCAATCGGCATTCGCTGGCCGATACATCGGTTGGCGAATCGCCCCGCAACACCTCGCGTGGATGGCGGTCGAACGTTACCACTACCGACTCCCGTCCTGTTGCGCGAGCCTCGTCAGCCACTTGCCTGAGCACGAACTGATGGCCGCGATGCACACCGTCGAAGAAGCCTATCGTGGCCACACACGGCCCCTGTATGTTGTCTGTCGTCTTCAATGTCGTTTCCTATTCCTAAATCCTTACCACTTCGCGCATCCACTCTTCGCCTGTGGTCTCTAGAAAACCGTGAATGCCCAAGCGACGTGCTGCTTCAATGTTGTCGCGGCTGTCGTCGATGAAGAGCGTCTCACTGGCTTTGATGCCTGCCTGGCGAAGCACTTCGCGGAAAATGTCCTCCGACGGCTTGGCCAGATGCATCTCGTAGGATACAAACGTCTGCTCAAAATAGTCGCTTGCGCCCCACGGACCCATTGGCAGCAGCTCCTCCACCGTGTACGTCCAGTGCATGTCGTTCGTATTGCTCAATAGGAAGAGCCTCTTTCCCTGTTCCCGCAGGTCGAGCAGCAGCTTCTTCTTGTGGTCGGGAATCGTCGTGAGCAGGGCGTTCCATGCACTCACAATCGCGTCATCGTCCGCCGTGCACCCACTCATGCGGCGCACCTCGTCGCAAAACTCATGCGTGGAGATGTTGCCCAGCTCAATGTCGAAGAACAAGTCCTCCGTCAGGTGCAGCTCCACATATCGTGCCACCTCAGGGCATCCAATGCGCATGAAAGCCTCGATGCAACGCTGTCCATCCAGCCCCACCAGCACGCCCCCCAGGTCGAAAATGATGTTCTTATAACTCATAGTTGTGACAAAGGTAGTGAAAACCGAGAGAAATGCCAAATTTATTTTGTTTTTTTATTCTTTCGCCCTCACCTTAAGCTCGCTTAGAAGGTGGGGGAGGGAGAATAAACAAGGAATAAGTATTATTCCTCATTTATCTTTCCCACTACGTGGCCGATGACCGTTGGTTCCGAGGTGCCTCCTACGTTCGGCGTAGCCAAAGTTACGATTAATTTTCAACGAAGTTAAAATTACGATTACCTTCGGCGAAGTCAAAATTACGAGCGTAGGTTGGCAGCAGAATGATAAAATATAAGTATTTTTATTTACAAAAAACTGTCAACTTTTTCGTTCAATCTAGAAAAGAAAATGGAGTAAGAAAACGACTTTTCTGCTCCAATTTCCTCATTTTCCACATCCGAAATTGTCACATGTGGCATCTAAGACGCTCATAGTTATGCTTTGACACGCTTACATGTGGCATCTGACGCCCTCAAAGCATAGCTATGACAAGCTCATTCCATAGCTTTGACCACCTCATTGCATAGCTCTGACAACGCTATAAAATGTAAAGAAAACAGAAGTCGTTGATTCCCAATGATTTCCGAAAACGCTCAAAACTCGCATATTTGCCCACGAGGAAGAATTTTTTCAAAACGTTGGCCTTCTCGTGGCACCAAAATCTATAATTTTCTTTACAAAACAAGCGTTTAGGCTTGGGAGGTGCTATTTACCAACATTTTCGTTACATTATGGTTACAAAATAGTCTCACAATTGTTCCAATTAGTAGTGAAAAATGGCAATTGTTATCTCCATTTTCTGCTACGAGACTGCCATTTGAGCACAAAATGCCTTCCAAATGAGGTCAGAATGTTGAATTTCACAAACATTAAAATATGCTAAATTGGTAGGGAAAGCTTTGAAACAAGCGTCTCAAGCACGTTTTTTGAGGCCTTTTAGAGGAAAAAATGGCCGGTTTCTGTGTCTGTAATAGGTAAAATGATGCTAGAGCCTTGTTGTCAAAATTATGTAATTCATTGATTCTTAGACTATTATATGATTGCTGACACCCTTCGCAGTCACAGTCACAGAGTCACAGTTAGTTTAAAACCCACATCCGTTTCTTCTTATTATATCTTATTATATATATAATTAATTGATTATTAATTAGTTATGAATGTTTAGAAGCGGATGTTGACATGGAATGTGACATTATTTTTGAACTGTGACTGTGATTCTGTGACTGTTGGGGATAATTTGCT
>JAFYYV010000051.1 GCA_017557405.1 Prevotella sp. | reverse complement strand
GCCATTTTGAAGAGGGGCTTGCCTATAGCTACGAACTCACCACGTTCAACGTACTTCTCCAGTACTGTGCCTTTGATAGGCGTAGTGATATGGCACTTCTGAAGTTGATCCTTCAGTTGACTAACTTGAACGTCGGTTGCTGCCATCTGTTTATTCAATGCATCGGTATTGGTGTTCAGCGAAGAAATCTGCGCATCGAGCTGTTTCTGCAGTACAGCCACCTGACTGGTGGCATCGTCGAGCATCTTGCTGGGGGCGGCACCGTCGCTGACCAGCTCCCTGTAGCGCTGTTGTTCCTGTCGAGCCTTGACCAGTTGCTGGCGAGTGGCTGCTATCTGTTTCTCCATATCGGGCTTCTGACTCCGATAGACAGCCTTTGTGGCTCCTGCCTGCCGTATTTTCAACCAAATCTGGGTGGTGTCGATGAGTCCCACTTCCTTGCCCAGAGCAATCTCATCGCCCTCATCTACATCAAACATCGTCAACGTACCGGCTTGCTCGGCTGCCACCGTCACCACCGTTGCCTCAAATGTACCTGTAGCATCATACTCCTTTTCTTTGTTTCCGCAGGCAACTGTCATCAGGGCTGCAACTGAAATGATGATATTCTTTTTCATATTGGATTAATTATTCGTTGTATATTTCTGATTGTATATCTCTTTCAGCATCTCTATCTCATGTATTGTCTGCTGCACGCGGGCACCGTTCTCGGCATTGATTTCCCTTACCAGATCGTTCACGTCGATAATACCATGTGAGAGCTTCGACTCTGCCGCACGGCGCACAGCACTGCGCAGGGTGATGATTTCCTCATCGTCAGCCATCAGTTTCCTATAACGTTCAATGTCCTCATTCTGCTGAATCTGTTCGAGGTTGTTGTTAAAGAGGAATGTCTCACGTTGAACGTTGAACATGGAGCGTTGCGCATTCAGTTTTGCCTTGTCGTTCTTGCGGGTATAGAGGGCACCGATATTCCAGGTAAGCCGTGCACCAATCATACCGTTGAGCGACCACTTATGCCCCATCATATCCTCGAACATATTATAGCCCGGGTAGCCGTAGAAGCCTTGGGCAAACACGCCTAACTTTGGCATCAGGGCTGCATCGAGCGCTTTTTCCTGTGCATCAGCCAGACGTAGCTGAGCGTCGATGGTTTTCAGTTCTGGGCGACGAACCGTTTGTGTCTGTGCCACAGACTCAGAAAGAACTGGTTTCGCTGCCTGCTTCACCTCAATTCCGCAGAAAGTGGAGAGCATCCTGACGAGCGCATTCCTTTGTGCCTGCAAACTCGTCCCCTGCTGCATCACGTCCAGCCGCTCAGCCTTCACACTCTGGTAGTCGCTCTCTGCGGCCGTACCATTCTTCACCATAGAAGCCAGTTTCTTTTCGTTTGCACTAAGCAGTTCCTGCAAATCCGAATTCAACTTGATCTGCTCGTCTATCAGCAGCAGTCCGAAGTACATCTCATTCACACGCTTGCGAACATTATACAGATTCACCTCGTTCTGTGCGCTCTGCACCTCACCCTGTTGCCGGGCAATCTTTTTCTGACTCCTAATGGCTCCGCCATCATACACCGTCTGCTGCACGTCGATACCCACACGGTACTGGTCTTTCCTAAGCCCCTCCATGTCGATACCCATCGTTTGGTACGCCTTCTGTATCTGGTCGGGGAATGCCGTCACATCACTCTGTAGCGTGGCCTGTGCCGATGCCGACACCTGCGGCAGCCAACCCTTCTGGATATTCGCCACTGTCAAGTCGGTGGTCTTGCTGATAAGGTCGTATTGGCGAATCAGCGGATAATTCTGTTCGGCAGCCTGTTGGCACTGGTCCAGCGATTGCCCCAGTGTTATCATCGGCAGCATCATGAGTCCTAAAATAATTCTTCGCATAATCGTCGTTTTGAATTTCGCTGCAAAATTACGACGATTTTACCAGATAATCGTTATCCATCATCAGTAAGAAATGTTCTTTTTGTACGATTTTGGTATAAAATGAACGATAATTCAATAATAATTATTATCTTTGCAGCATATTTAACAGCAACGACAATGGACAGACGGCCCAAACTGATGAATTATTCGCGCATGAAAGACCTCCTTGCTCCTCATTATGCGCAGGTACACGATTATTCGTATATTAGCAACGAACTCGGCATCATCTATGGCGATCCTCGCATCTTCATGCTTGTCATTGGACAGAGTCAGCCGCCCTTCGTCATCGATGACTATCGTATGGGAGTCTTTGTCAGTGGTGAGGTTCGTATCAACATCAATCTCGTGGAGCGGCGCATCACTCCTGGCACACTGGTGTTCCTCGGTCCTGGCACTATTATCAGTCCCATCAGTTTCAATGGCAAAATCGAAGTCTATGGCATGGGCATATTCGCGGACTTCCCCATGCCCTTTGCCGCAGGACAGATGCCATCAGCCTTTAACGGGCAGGTGCGCGACTTTCAAATCAAGGCTAGCGAAAGCGATATTGCCACCGCCCGCCACATCATCGACACCATCTGGCACGTGGTTCATCAGCCCGGCTATAACCGTCAGACCGTCAGTAGCCTTGTTGCTGCCATGATGTACCATTACGACGGTGCTTATCGCCAGCACATCGACCTAATGAAGGTATCACAGAGCCGCGAACAGACCATCTTCGACCGATTTATCTACCTCGTCAATCAGCATGCCACACACGAGCACCAAATCAGTTTCTATGCCGACCGCATGTGCCTCACCGAGCGCTATCTCGGCACCGTCATCCGACAGGCCAGCGGCGTCACTGCCAAGGAATGGATTGACCGGGCCCTTATCACCCGAATCAAAGTGGAACTCATGCACTCTGACAAAGCCGTTGCCCGTATTGCCGATGATCTCAACTTCCCCAATCCTTCCTTCTTTAGCAAATACTTCAAGCGTCTCGTAGGCATCACTCCAGGAGAATATCGCATGGGGTAACATATTAAGTTCACAATACATTTCTTTATTTGTTGAACATATCTGAGGAAGTGGACTTCAATATATATTATTACACCTGCACTAACGCAGGTTGTGATAATATGCAGTACAATTTCAAAAAACACTACTACGATCCATACGATAGTTTGAACGCAGAATGGAAGGCTAGAATCTCACACGATTGGCTTTCCATAGGAGAAGCGGCTCACCTTTCTGGTTTCAGCCGCCAGTACATCAACAGACTTGTCACAAACGGTCGCATCATTGCAAAGAGAAGCAACGAGGGCAACTATGGGATTTCGTGGAAGAATTTCGTCAAGTGGTACTCAGCGCTGCCGGTTACCCAGAATGGCACGGATGAAATGCGGATAATCTGGTTCCCCTAATGTTGGTTCATATTCAAAGCCCTCATAGCTGAAGGCACAAAGATCTTCCGGCTTGTCGATTCGGTTCTTGATGATAAATCGCGTCATGGCTCCCCGGCATGTCTTTGCCCAAACGGCCTGTATCTTCAGGTCGGTGCCCTTGCGGACATAGAACAATGGCTGAATGATTCGGACTTCCTTACGGACTCGCTGCCAGTCGAAGAGATGCTGGTATTCCTCGGTGGCAAGGTGAAGAAGGATGCCGTCATCAGCTTTCACGGCATCAATCAGGACATCTGTCAGGCGGCTCTTCCAGAAACCGAACATGTTTTGTCCTGCTCCGCTTGGCAGAACCACATGACCCTCCATCCGATAAGGCAGAATACCATCCAACGGACGAAGCAGGCCATAGAGGAAAGAGGTAATCCATAACTTCCTTTGGGAATAATTGAGGTCATCCACATTCAGCGTCTCAGCCTGCAGGTACTTGTATGCCTGACCATGATAGGCAAGGATGGCTGGCATCTTTGACTTTTCATCAAAGAATTGCATGAACCTGAGCCTGTTCTGAGCGGCTATCTGCTGACTACAGCCCAGCATTTCGGCTATCGTCTCTGTAGAATTCTGGGCCATGTCCCTTGCAAAAGCATTAGCCTCATTCAGGAAACGAGGTGTTGACAGGCTAATGTCAGGAATAGACTTTAGCTTGTCGTGCATGATTTTTGCGGAAGCGAGTATTATCTGCATGATGTCGATTACATTTTCGTCATGTGAAGGTTGTACTTTTCACGAAGGAATGTCCGTCCATGTACGTCAGGAATAACGAGTATCTGTGCTGAAACACACAAGGTGAATAGCAGAGCGTATGTTATAGTGATTATCTTTTTCATGCAAAACCTTGTTCTCTATTCTCGAACGTGAGAATTGCCAATCACACGCTCGACCACAAACCCTGCCTCGCGAAGTAGGTAGACGACTCCCTTCGGACCTGTCAGGTGACCGGCTCCGAAGACGAAAAGCGTCGGCATTTCCTTCATGGCATCGACGATGATGGGCAGCCACTTCTTGTTGCGGTCTTCAAGCAAAGTTGGAAAGGCATCGCTCATTGGCATGATGAAACGTTCAAAGCCTTCGTAGTCGCCCGAAGTCCAATAGTCGCACATGGTCTGTGCCTCTTCAAGTTCTTCCAGCAATTCCTGTTTGCGCTCGTCGAAGTTGTTGAGGAAAGCCATGAGCGTATCGACTTGTGCATCGAGTGATTGACTCAATGTCTCTTTGTTCTTAGCCAGTTCCTCGGCATTTAACTGAAGGTCCAGATTTCCGACTACCCATCCGCGAGCCTTGGCTCTTTCGATACAGGCCCCATCCATCGTTTGGCCCTTCCGCATGGCCGGATAATTCCTCAATGCCTCCATCTGCATAATCACGTTGATCGACAAGTAGAAAAAGTATGGCTGAGAGTGCATGAACCCATCTGATGTAGGGTCGTCCAGATCAATGTGGCAGGTCTCCTTCATCCTTTCTCGGAGCATTTTCATCCTTTCTTCGCCCAAGACGTCGGCGATGGTCTTCCCGTCGGGCAGCGTCACCAACTGCTGACCTTGTTCTGCTCTGGCTTGTTTCTGTTGCGAGTCGGTGATGTCGGTCTCCACATACAACTGCCGACATTGGTTCTCGGCTTCCAGAAAGGCGGGGATGCTATCGAGCAGGTCGCCTGTCAACACATGCAGCGAACCAAGCATATACGAGTTTTTCTCCAGCCCATTGCCGCTGATGCGGAAGAGGAACTGCGCGTTTGCTGTGATAGTTGCTATGAAAAGCAGTGCTGTGATGATTGTTATCTTTTTCATTTTTTCATTCAATTTTGGGCGTGAGATTCTATTGAATACGATATTGCATGAAATTCTTATTCTTGACGAAACCAAAATCTGTATATAGTAGAACGCCCATATCTGACGCAGTAATCTGAACAGTACCACATCCATACGTCCTGGCCTCCTCTATCACTCTTGAAAGCAACTCTTTTGCTATGCCCTTACGTCTGTAATCAGGAGCCGTGAACATGCTCGACAGCAAACCAATCCTTCCGCTGGGACAACCAAAATACGGAGGTTTCTCCACAAACGACATACCACTGGTTCCCACTATCCTATCACCATCCACGGCAATCCATGACACGAATGTGCCATCAGCCATGTGTCTTGTATAATAGTCCTTCAACGCAGGTGCAAGGTCAACATCTCCTGTTGCTCCTTCTTCAAGCAGTTGATGGATACGCATCTGGATAAACGTGTCGATTCTATCCACGGTCAGTTTTTGGTATATGATATCCCCCATCTGGTTTAAAGATTTGTGCAGATTTCTGTCGCGAAGATACAAAAAATTCGGTTAAGCGAGCACAATAAAAGCTTGTTTTTATTGTCGAGCATACTAAATATCCAATTTGTAACACACACAATCCCCATCGCGGTAAAACTCTTTTGCACCCCAACGTTGCCAGTATTGGTGTGTTTTGAGGCGATGCAATACAGGAATGAAGATGAAATCATAGTTGGCTTTCAACTCGGGCATGATGGACATCAGCATGTCGTAGTTCAACGGGGTTCCACGATATTTTTCTGCCACGATGAACGAAAAGACAGCGATATAACGCTGGGCGTTGAGTCTTTTTATCAGCTCTGGCTCATCTTTCAGAATCTGCGGCGTCTCCTCCTCTATGCGATAGTCACTCATATTGAGCAGCCCCACGACATGGCCGTTTTCATCTAAGGCCTTGACACTCAACGGCCAGTTGAAATGCAGGTCTTGCACCCACGACTCCACCTCAACGCGGTCAAAACCGTATTGTCGCACCATCCAGCGGGCGGTCAACGGCGCGTCTTCTTCAGTCATTCTTTGTAATATGCACGACATTGTAGGTCAACAGGATTTCAGGGTGATACGACAGTTTCGCTTGGCGAAGACCTGGGATTCCCATATCTTCTTCGCGGTTCAGATAGATATATTGCTCAGGCAGATGCTCGGCAAACTGCTGGTTGATGATGGCAAAAGCACCCTCAACGTAACGATCGGCTTTCTCCACACAGACGTCCAAGGTGTCGGTTGTAACAGCGGCACCATATGTGAAAGCCACCATACGACCGTCCACTAAGATGCTTCCGCCTATCATGCCGAGAGCGTCCCAATTCGAAAAGATTGTCTCCATCACGTGATGCTCGGCCTCGATAGTTCCTTGTGGTGAGCCTGTCGAACCATCGTTTTCGTTTTTGTTATTCTGCCATATTTCCGTAAGTCGGCGACATTCGTCAAACAGTTCCGGAGTTAGGGGACGATATTCAAAATTGGGATGCTCCGCACGGAAACGATGGATGTGATTACGCTTGGCGTCAAGATGTCTGCCATGAAGCGTTGCGAGATCAGTGCGACGATAGATGTAATCGTATTGGTTACGAAGCGGCTCGACGGAAATTGACCATTGACCATTGAACATTGAACATTGGGGTACTTGCGAGTCTTCAAGCCCAATCAATGTCAAATCTCCAATGCTATCATCAAACAATCCCTCAATCAATTCCAGCGACAACGCTTCTGACGTACAAACCATATACGCTCTCCTGCCATCGAAGGTATAGCGCAGTACCACGGCGTTTTCAAGCACGCACACCTCAGTACCGAACAGAAACTTCCATCCCACCAGGTTGGCAAAAGTATAGTTGCAGTTACGCCTCCCAGAGGGTAGCGTAACTGCCTGCATCGCTTCGCGGTCAGAAAGAGCCAAGTGATGAAATGTCATTTATTGTCGTGATTATTCTTCTACGGGTACGAATTTCTCCTTCTTGCGCTTGCAACGGGGGCAGCGCCACGTGTCGGGCAGGTCTTCAAACTTGGTGCCAGGGGGAATTCCCTGCTTGGGGTCGCCCTTCTCTGGGTCGTAAGTGTACTTACAAGGGCATTTCATCTTAGCCATAATAGAAAATGTTTAGGTGATTTGAAAAAGAAAGGACGGTTTTGCGTGGTGTCTGAATCGTAATACAGTCACTCCGGCTACACCGTCCCCTTTTGAAGAAAAAATTTATAAGCGTCGAGGTGCATCTGCACCATGCGAGGCCGTGAGAGATTATTAAGCCGGTTCCCATTTGCAGCGTACGGGCGACACGATGGCACCCTCTTTCTTCAACTCGGCGAAAGCCTTGTCCACTTCCTTGCGGTCGATACCTGTGATTTCCGCAATCTTGCCAGCGTTGACGGGAGCACCGAACTCACGCATGGCTTGTATTACCTTTTCTTTCATTGTTATCAAAATTGAGCGGTAGCCAATGTTTCACTATTGACTTTCACTATTCCCTATTCACTATTCCCTATTCACTTTTTACAGTTGCAACAGCAGCCAGTTCTGCGTGCCAATCTTCTCGATGAGCTCCAGTGCGCCCTGGCTCCAGTAGAGGTCTTCCTCTTCATCCTTCAGGTAGTCCTTCAGCAGGTCGTAGGTCGTTGGATCGTCCTTCACGCCCTCCATGCACTTCATCAGCAGCTCAACACCTGGCTCCTGAATGGCGAGGTCGGCCTTGACATACTCCACGGGGTCGCAGATGAGGTCGCGGCTCTTCATGCCTTCGAACTTGATTTCTCCACCAAGGTCGAGGATGCGCTCTGTGAACTTCTCTACCCAGCCCATCTCCTCGTTGAAGTGGTCGACATACTTCTGTCCGAGCTTGCCGATGCCCTGCGACTTGAAAATCATACCCTGCTGCTTGTGAACGATGGCACCTTCAGCCAGATGGGTTACGAAAAACTGTAATGCTTCAATAGATTTCTTCTTGTCCATAATATTCTGTTTTAGTTATTAAATGATATGATGTTTAATGATTCACGGTTTAATCACGACACAAAAATACATGGTTTTTCACACTAAAACAAATCTGAAACAACACAAAACTTGTCTGAAACGATACAACTTTAAATTATTTTTGTAACTTTGTCCCGAGTTTTCAAATTGTAAATTGTAAATTGTCCAATTGTAAATTACAGAGGTGTACACGCTGAAAGAATATTTGCCAAAATTTATCGGTGAAGACTTGCCCGAAAAAGGCGGGGACGACGGAATGTACTGCTTTGAAACGAATGGAGCGAAAATCCTTCGCACCAACTTGCAGCATGGGTTCGTGTCCTGCTTCGCCTTTATGGTGGTTGACAAAGGGTGGATGAAGATTCACTACAATGGGCGGGAACTGACATTTCACCCCAACGACTTGTACATCTATTCGCCAGGCCTCCCCGTCACCGTTATCGCCACTTCCGACGATTTCCACGGCTACTGCCTGATGGCCGATGAGCATGTCACCATCGAGGCACCATCCGTCCGCGACCTCGTACATCTGGCCTACCTGCCCATCGTACAGTTGCATGAGCCAAAACAAACGTTGGCTTCAGATGCCGCGCAGCATCTGCTCACGAAAATGCGCGAAATCATCGGCTATCTTCATTCCGACCATATCTACAAAGGCGAGGTGTTGCGCATGCTCTATTCCATATTCCTGCTTGACCTGCAAAACGCCCAAAATCGTGCCATCGTACATCGCCAGACACCTCAGCGCGTAGAAGAGATTTTTATCGGCTTCATCCGTCTGCTGCCCCGCTACTTTGTGGAGCACCACGACATCCCGTTCTATGCCGACCGCCTCCATATCTCTCCTGTTTATCTCTCCCGCGTAGTCCGTCAGGTCACGGGGCGCACAGTTGTCGATTATATTAACCAGATGCTTCTCATGGAGGCCTCTTTCTTGTTGCAAACCTCCCGACTGAGCATCACCCAGATAGCCGACCGCCTCCACTTTGCCGACACCCCATCCTTCAGCAAGTTCTTCTCACGCCTTAAAGGCACAAGTCCGAAGGAATATCGCAAGACTCATGGCCCCATCATCAAATATTGAATCTTCACATTTGCCCAAGGGGCGAGAACAATAAGAAAGGCCACCGAGCTATCATTCATAGTCCAGTGACCTTGTTTTTATACTCCGTTTGGGTAGGTATTCAACATCCCCTCTACGGGAGGGGCTTGGGGAGGCTCTCTTTATTTATTCAATACCACATTCACCAGCGAAGTAACGTCGGTGACATTCACCTCACCGTCGCCATCCATGTCGCCCATCTGGTTGATTTCGAGGCGCGAAGTTACAAAAAAATCGATGAAATCAAGTAAAAAATCATGACTTTATTTCCTCAAATTTGAAAATTTATGCAACAAAAGAAAAGAAAATGCATATTTATTGAATCCATAACAAAATACCCCCATATCGCGGTGATACGGGGGTACTTTTGTTTATTGATGAGAAATTGTCGTTCTCCTGTGTGGCGACTATCTCTAAATCTCTATCAACTTGCCGTTCTTCCTTGCTTCGTCAATCCACTTGGGAACGACCTCATTGAGGAAGCGCTGTTTCTTGTCCTTCAGTTTCTGCATGTCGAGACCGATGGCTTGCTGAGCCTTGGCCTTGGTTGAGTAGTCGGGCACGGGAATTTCACCGACGAGTCCCTGCTTGGCGGCTACACGGGCGATGAGCAGACGGGCTTGCTGAGCATAATCCACAGAGTGCGAGAGCAGACGGATGACTTCCTGAGGAGCATGGAACGTGGCACCGTGCGAGGCGATGGCATAGTCCCAACGCCACTGGCTCTTGCGCAGCAGGGCTTGGATGGGTTTCATCTCAGCCTCTGTGGCACCCTTGTCGATGATGTACTTTGCCTCGAAGTGGGCGCGAGCCAGTTCCTGTTCGGCACGGGTACGCACCTCGTTGCACTTCTCCTGACGGTCATAGACATTCTGGCGCAGCACCTCGGCATCCTGACGATGGCAAGTCTGACACGTGCGGTCAATCTTGGCCAGCGGCGACATGATCTGGTGGTCGCTGAACTTCACCCCACCCTCTTGCTTGTAAGGCATGTGGCAGTCGGCACAGCTCACGCCGCGCTGGGCATGTATGCCGTGTTGAGAAATCTCGTAGCCCGGATGCTGGGCCTTCAAGATGGGAGTCTTCGACAGCGGATGGATATAATCGTAGAAACCTATGCTGTCGTAGTATTCCTCGGCAGCTTCGCAGGTCAATCCCTTGTCGTGCGGGAACATCAGATAGTTGGCCTTGTTGGGATTGTTCGGGTCGTCGGGCTTGATGAAATAGTATTCCACGTGACATTGGGCACACACCAGCGAGCGCATTTCCTGATGACTCTGTTTCTTGACATCGAGACCTCTGCGGGCAAAAGCCTCGTAGATGGCAGGACGTGCCGGGCGCAAGTCCATCGTCGTGGCATCGTGACAGTCGCTGCAGCCAATGGTGTTCACCTCCTCGGCACCCAGCTCGCTCCACTTCTTCGCATAGAAATTGGCGGGGTCCATCACCGACTTCTTGTCACTCAGCTCGCGCATCATGCGAGGCACGTCGGGGCCTTTACACGTCCAACAGGTGGCAGGCTGCATGTCGGCGTCGCCATCGATGCCAGGATTGCCCGTGCGCAGAATCTTGCGCATGTCCTCCAAGGCGTGCTTGTGGCCACGAGGCGTGTTGTAGTGGCGCGAGAAGGCATAACCAGCCCACAGCACCACCATCTCTGGACGCTGCTCGAGCACATCCACCTCCTGCGACGAGTTGTATTTCGACTTGAACGTGGTGTCCTCGGTCATCGCCCACGTCTCGTACTCACGCGGATAGTCGGCCTTGAACTTCTCGTTCTGAGCCACGATACTGTCCTCAAACACAGTTCGCTTGTTGTTGAACACACTGGCTACTTCGGCACGGCGCTCCAGCAACGACGATACGAGCAGTCCCAAAAGGAACACCACGGCCATTGAGCCCAGGAATAGTATCCAACCTTGCCATTTCTTTAACTTCTTTGCCATAATATCTTTGATGTTTACGATTTGACCGCTCGGCTTTGCCGCTTACTATTCACTATTCACTCTTCACTTTTCACTTAGAAGGTTCTGCAGCCAACCAGGAACGGGCGATGGCGGCAGTGGCGTCACCCCCTCCGCATTCGGCGTGGCCATCAGCGAGTTCATCCCACCGTGGGGAACGCTGCGGTGGCAGTCCCAGCACACCTTTCCACCCTCGGCCTGCTGCTGCATGTAGCTCAGGCGACCCGTATTCACAAACTCCTGATTCAGTTGCGTGTGACAGCGTATGCAATTGTCCATCACCACCTCTCCTGTCATCGTCTCGGCCATCGGAGCCTGTCGTTCGGCATTGGTCACGAAATAAGCCGTGTGCTTCATTCCGTCCATCGCCTTGAAACCATACTTCATGGCCAGGTTCTGGTGGGGCACGTGGCAGTCGTTGCACGTGGCGTCGCGTCCATGCGAGGAGTGGCTCCACGTGGCATAATAAGGGGTCATGATGTGGCAGTTCACGCAGGCCGACGGATTGTCGCCAACGAAATAGGTATGCGCTCGGAGCAGGTACATGAACAACCCACCGAGCCCACAGATCACACCCGCCACAACCAGCAGACCCACTTTCTGCCTATACGAAAACCGGTCTTTCAAGGATAGTAGTTTTTTTAACTTCATGCGGCAAACATGGTTTTAGGCTTTAAATATAAGAAAAAATCCCCGAACAACGGGGATTTCCATGCATTTTTTATGAAAATTTATGAAAATGCTTCTATTTGACCTATGGTCGAGCCTGCTCACACTTGGAAGAGTTGATGCAAGCGTCGCACAATTCCACGAAGATTTACTATATTTGACCGTCATCTCTTATCTTTTATCTTTTATCTTTATATCTGTCAAAGATGCCCTTTGACCGCGTCATTTGTATCCTTTGACCGCCTCATTGCATAGCTTTGACACGCTCATTCCATAGCTTTGACAACGTCATTCCATAGCTTTGACAACGTCATTCCATAGCTTTGGCTACGCCGAAACTGCTCACGTTGACTTCATCTTCTTCCGTCGCGTCTCGGGATAGTTCAAGTATACTTGCTCTCCTCTCGCTGCTCCGTCAGTTCGGGATAGTTCAAACAAACTTGACTCTCCACTCACTTACTCGCAGTTTTGACAAAGTTCGAGAAATACTTTAAAAATATTTGTATAAACCTTTGGTAATATGGAAATTATTTTGTATCTTTGTTGTTAGAAAGAAGCACTTCCGACACCGCTGCATCGGGGTGCTAAAGGAGGACAGCAGCGAATTGTTTATCATTTAATGAAAGGAGGACATCATGGCTGTTTTGTATCGTGTCTACAAGGACAACCGCGAGAACTCTCTGACCTCGGGACAGTACTTCGCCCGTGCCATCCACACCGACACTGTCGCTTTGAAGCAGATGGCGTTGGAGATCGAGGAGAACGTTTCGGTGAAGTATTCAGACGTTTCAGCCGTGCTCATCGAGCTGGTGAACGTGATGAATCGTCATTTGAACGCCTCGCGCCGCGTGAAGCTCGACGGTTTTGGTTCGTTCAAGATTGGTCTCAAGACCAAGGGTGCCTTGCGTGAGGAGGATTTCTCTGCCACGAAGAACATCGTGGGCAGCAAGCTTCTCTTCCAGCCTGAGTACACCGTGGACGTGGCCACTCAGAAGCGCACTCGTCAGTTCCTGAACAACGTCACCGTACGCAACGTGAAGGACCTGCTTCCCAAAGAGGAGGAGGCCAACGGCCAGCAACAGCAAGGCGGTTAAAGCCCTGTGGATTGCACATCGAGGAGGAGCAGATGGACGAATGAGCCATCTGCTCCTTTTTTGGTTTTCATGTCGGCACAACTGCTCCGTGGGTGAGGGTGAATGTATATCCTACGATATAAAGAAAAAAAATACCTAAATACACTACTGACATCAGTTGGCGATTTAGGTATTTTTTCATATAGGTTACAGGAAACGTCCCCTCCCCCATCACCCACATTTTTACTCCTCTTCATATGTGTCGAACATGGCAGCCTGGTCTTTCTGAGCCTGCTCAAGTTCAGTATCTGTGATGACCACGCAAAGATACTTGGGATAGCCGTGAATCTTTCTGCTCTCAAAGAGCATCTTGCTCATGGCTTTACCGATGTTGTTTACGTTAAAGTCACGTCCATAGATATGCTTCTCATTGAGCAGACGCAGAATGTCACCGGCAGCAAGTGCCAGGCCCTTCTCGCCGTCGTTAGGCTTGCGAAGTAGTGTACCCAACACGGCCTCGCATTCGCTGGTTATCATAAATGGAGCGTTCAGTAGCGATATGCGCTGCGACTCGGCTTTGGTGGGCTTATAGTTGTAGTTGGTATCCTGCAACAGATGCAGAGCTTGTGAATAGGCTCCTTCATAATTAATGGTCTCCAGCCTTGGCTTAATGTTGTCTGCGATGCTGATAATCAGGAAGCGGCGACGTCCACCTATGTTAGGCAACAACTGGTTCTCGTTGGTCGTGCCGATAAAGGAGCAAGTACGCTTACGCCACTTGCTTTTTCTGCCGTATGGAGCACGGACGTTGGTCTCGTTCAGTGTGATGGCCTGCTTCAGTGCATCGGCTTTCTGGTCCTTGCCTATGCTCAGCTCGTCGAAACTGATCAGTGGCGAGTCGGACATACTGATGAGGAAGTCCTTGTCGAGCTGCTGGGCCGGGGTGACCTCTATATAATATTTGCGCAACTCTGGCGGAAGGATGTTTCTGACGAAGGTGGACTTCATGGTGTACTCAGGTCCTGCGTAAATAGGCATTAGCGGGTTCTCTGTCTCAACACCCTTCATCATGGCAACCATGTTGACAAACCACTTCCGCTGCATCTCAATCAGGAAATCGCGGTTCTCCTCGTCCTTCATGGGCAGACAGCTGAACATGTCGAAGATGAAGTCTGGGTCTCCTTCCTCCCATATTTCGAGGCTGTCAAGATACTCCTGACAGGGATCATACAACGGCGAGAAGTCGCGGCTCTCGGTCATGTCTATCATGTCGTTCTTACTCACGTTCAGCCCGCCCTTCTTCAAGCGCATAATATATGTGCTGTAGTCTTGGTCGTCTATTTCGCGCCATTCGCTATTGTCCCCTTCTTTAACCTCGGTGCGGTTCAACCATTTGTTGATGCGCCACTTTCCGTAGTTCAACAACTCTTCCTCCATACGCTCAAAACGGTTGCGTTCGTCTTCTTCCTTTTGTTCGTCACTCTTGGGCCGACGCCCCTTGGGCAACTTCAGTTCCAAACCGTGGTCCTTGGCAATCTTCACCAGCGAGCCCAACGAGACACAGTTCCTGCTGGTCTTCAGGCAGTACGAAAAGTGGCGGTCGGTTTCTTCGCGGCTGTAGCCAGGATAGTTACTACTAATGAGGTGGAAAGGCTCGCGGCCAGCCTCGCCCTGTGAGGCACAGGCATAGGCAATCTGAGTCCACTCATTCTTCTGGTCGGGCGTAATGTCGATGCCCGAATCGTGAATCTGCTGTGCATATAGCTCCAGCTTCTCCAAGTCAGAAAAACTGTTCATATCTTTAAAACTATTTGTTGGTTAAATATTTCGGATGAATGTAGCAATGAGGGTCGTATGGCAGAAAGCACAGGCGATTTACATTTGAGCCCGTAGAGTCGGCAAGTATACCATAGGTATAGCCAATGTAACGACTCAACGCTGAATACTGCTCACGGAAGTCCATGTTCTTGCACCACTCTGGCAACTCTGCCCACCACTTCACGCCCAGACCTTTTGGTGAAACAAAGCACAAGGCTGTCACCACCTCCTTGTCTTTGATCAAGGTCTGCTGAATCTCGCGTGCCTCGTCGGTCGATACCAAATCGTCGACGTCAATAACAATGTAAGGCGACCTCACTTCCAGTCCTGCGGCACTGCCATAGCTGAAAACGCCAGCCGCAGCCACAGCATCAAACTGTAGCAGTTTGTAGTCACGCATCTGCTGGTCGGTTGCCGTATCCATCATCTGGCGCAGTTCCAAGGTTTGCAACTTCGCACGTTCCGATAAGACATAGTTGCCTACCCATGCCACATCGACATTCATTTGCGGCTTAGTAGAAGGCACATACTTCTGTGCCTTCTCGCTCCAATGGCCCTTGCCAAAAAAGGTAAACGAGATATTTACCTCGTTACCGAAAGAAGTTGGTTTTTTGTTGTTAAAGTCCATATTTTTTATTTTGTATAATTTATACTTACTACCCCCCGTTTTGCACGGTGGGGATTACCGTTTTTAGGTAAAGATACAAAATATGAGATTCGCTGTCAAGGGGGAGGACATATTATGCGCAAAAAGCCGTTCAAAGAACGGCTTGTAATGGGGGAAAAAAGAATGTTAAAAAAGTTGCGCGCGAAAAAATGTGCGCAACTTTCTTTGACCGAAAATCATGTTTTTTTCGGTTTCGGATAAATCTTAATCTGGTCGTAAATGGCCTTTAATATGCGTTCAAACTGCTCAACGTCTTTCTTGCCAAGTTTGGTGGTGTTGCTCTTAATTTCAATTCCGTTACCCTTCTCATCAACAAAATGCTGCTTGACGAAAGCCCACTGTTTGCCACACTCGCTCGGAGCTAAGATTGCAGGATATAAATACCTTTTCGATTTACCCAGAAAGACATTGATTACTTCTTTCAAGAACTTGCGTGTAGGGTCGTTCTGCCAATAAATCTTTGCATTCTTGTTGTTCAGCAGCACATCGACAAATAACCTTAGTTTAGTCCTCTTACTATCAACAAACCCCTCTTTTGTCAATATGTTATAGGCCCTGGACAACGTACTTATAGCTTCATTTTCTTTAATATCTTCATTAGCGAGTTTCAGGTAACACTGTTGTGACAGTTTTCGCCCAATCTTTTTCAGCAATCTTTCTGCCATCTCGCTGTTGGAGATGCAATATTGACCTTGCTGGTCGTCGGAATAATGCTTATCTACATAATAACGAGGTGTGTTGACAGGATTCATGATGCAAGCGACCTGATCTTCCAAGTCCTTCATGTCTATATCATGTACCAGTAACTGGGCAGCCCAAATCTGTCCTAAGTCTTGCAGCAGGTTTACGAAGAGGGCATAGTAGTAGTGCATGGAATGTGTCTTGATGTTGTCTGAGAAATCTTCACGCATGGCACGATAAGCAGCATCGCGCAGCCACTCACCGTCACTCTCTCGTTGGTCAGCCTCTTTCATATACTCAATGTCTCTCAGGGATTGAACCACAACATCTGTGTATATCATCTGCGAAAAGCCTCTCACCCTTTCCATCGTGTCAATGGCCATTTGTCGGCATTGGTCAGCATCTTTTCCCGCAAGCATTTCAGCAACAGCCTGACGCATCTGCAAGAAATGCCAAGACTTGAGTTGATTTAAATACTGACGGATTTGGAACTCCTCGTAAAAATCAGACTTTGTTTTTTCCATCTTACCATTAGCGTGATGCTCTCTGAGAATGAGCTGCATGCACTTATAAGCCAATCCAGCCGAACTAAACACTCCGATAGCTTCTTGGTAAACGTCGAGGGGCATAATCCCATTAGGGAACCAGCGCAGCCTATTTTGCATGTATGCCCATGTCAAGTACTGTTCGGTGAAGTCGTTGACGATTTCAATTGTTTCAGCAGGCATATCGACTACAGCTTTTTTCAGCTTTGTCTGCAAGTGCAGTTCTCTCCACAGGTGTTCATATCCGAGAGCCGCCCGTCTCATTTCATCACCTGCCCACACTACACGCAGGTCCCATTTGTTTTTCTCGAAGAACTCTTCAACACACTGGTCCTGATAGTCGTTGAACAATGCGGCGGTGCCATTAGCATCCAAGTGCTCTGCCAGATACTTCATGATGCCACCATCTTGCGCAAGCAAAACATTGCGCAAGTCTTCATTATGTTTGATATATTCGGGTAATGATTGCTTCATGTCTACAAAATTACACAAAAATCGCCAGTTCCCATACTTTTTTGCTCCTACAACTACTTTTTTTTGTTATCTTTTTAACAATAGAACGTCTATTTTCAAATAAAAGTAGTATCTTTGCCCACAGTTCGGGGAGAAATCCGGACTATGAAAGCATTTGCTTATTCAAAGAACGTCCTTGAAGTTTGGCCACAGATAGACGTAAAAGATGAATAATGCAGATGCCCACTTAGCGTGGGCTTCTGAGTTGTCTTCTTTTACGGGTTAGGCCAAACACCCAAGGACGTGGACGAGGAAGATAGTCCACGTTTTTATGTCTTGTTGAGACTGGGTGTTTGGGTTAGCTGTACGTTCTTAACGAAAAGCGGAACGTATAACTAATTACCTAACCTAATGGTTAAACGAACGACAAGGCTTCAAGGCAGCAAACAAAAAAAGGACGATGAGTATTACACTTTGTTCCAAGACATCGCAGATGAAGTGAGTCTCTACCTGCCTCAATTGCGAGGTAAGCGCATACTTTGTCCTTGTGACTGGGATGAGAGTTACAATGAAGAGATTGTCTATAAGGAAGAGGGGTATGTGCTGAATCGTGATTTGTTTAGTGCAGAAGGAAAAATAAAGAATATCGACATCTCCAAGACACGCGAGAAGATAGAGAAACGAATGGACAGGGTGAACTGCCAATTTGTTTACTATCTTTTGAACCAAGCCGAAGAATGGGGCTTCCGCTCTATCAGCGTGAGTGGCTACAATCCACGGACAAACGAAGGTGTCCGCTTTCAAGATATTGATTACAGCTATTATGATGTCATAATCACCAATCCACCTTTCAGCCAGTTTGATGAGTTTATCGACCTTTTGATAAAAAATAAGAAGGAGTTTTTAGTGATTGGGCCTCAGACGGCACCGACAGAGAAAAGCATCATCCGCCATTTTCAAGAAGGTAATATCCGAATCGGGTACCATTATCATTTGAGCGGTTTCAATCGTCCTGATGGTACAACTCTTCCCAAGCAACATAACACGCCTCGAAGTTGTATGTGGTATACCAATTTGCAAGTTGACCCTCAAAAGAAAGAACTTACGCTAACAGCTTCATATTATGATAACAGAGAGAAGTATCCAAAATATGTGAATTACGATGCGATAGAAGTTCCTACCGTTGCAGATATTCCCAATGATTATTATGAAGAAATGGGCGTGCCCATCACGTTTATGCAGAAATATAATCCCAAGCAATTTGAAATTATTGGTTCGAGTATGCAACTTGGTAAGCCTATTAAGGATTTTGTAGAGAAAGATGCCATTTACGAAAAAGGGGGAATACGTTTCTATTTGGCACAAGGAGACAAACACTATCGTCGTCTTTGGGATAGAATGGTCATAAAACGCAGAAAGGAGGACTAATATATGACAGTAAAAGAACTATATGAGAAGGTTGTCAATGGTATTATCATCAGCGACATTGAATTGCAACGAGCCATTGTCTATGATGCAGACAAACAGGCGCTGGTCATTGATAGTATCTACAATGGAATTCCCTTGCCAGCGTTCTATCTTTGGCAACGTGTAGATGGTAAGTTGGAGGTTCTCGATGGGAAACAGCGAATAGAAGCTATCAAGAAGTTCAAACAAGGAAATCTGCTCTACGAAGGAAAGACTTGGAAAGCCTACGCCTACGACAGCGATTTGCAGCAAGTGGTAGACAATACAGAGCTGACTACCATTATATGCAGTGGTACAGAAGATAAGAAACGTGAGATATTCAAGCGTATAAACACGTTGGGCGTTCCACTATCCAAGTTTGAAGTACTTAATGGTCTTTATCATGGTGTTTACATCGAAGGATTGAATGATTATTTTGCTCAAGATGCCAATGTGCGCAAAGTTCTACCTAATGCCAGCGTTGACCGAGGTGAGAACAAATACCATTTACTTGAATACATCTATTATGTGCGCAGGGAGGGAGTTTTCCCTAAACGAAGCGAATTGGATGATTATGTACAGCAGCATAAAGATGAGTCGTTTAATGATGAAGTGAAGAAGATAAAACCTCACATAAGTTTCATCCGTGATGTTTTTGGGGATGTTTCCAAGATAGGAAACACTTCGAAGTTCAAACTATCTGTCAAGTATCTGAAAGACCGTGCTATTTGGCTACAACACAAAGATGAGATTTGTAAAGAGTGTAATGCGTTCATCAAGAGCGAAGGTTACAAACTCTCATCAAGCAAAGAAGAGGACATTGAAGCAATGATACTCGGCATAGTTGGAAACCTGCGTGTTGACCCGAAGAGGCTCTTTACTGCAGACGACAAGGCTGAATTGTTGTCAAAACTCAAACCCGATGAGCAGGGTCTTTTTGCATGTGACGAATGTCATCAACACTTTGCAGCAGATGAGTTGACTATTGACCATAAAAAGCCTTGGAGTCTTGGAGGTAGGACTGTCCTCTCAAATGCTCGTTTGACATGCAGGGCATGTAATAGTAGAAAAGGAAATAAATAGAAAGAAACGAAATAACAACAATAACTAAATACCTACGAATATGAAAAAACAAATATTACTCCTCGTCCTGATGCTTCTGCCCTTGATGGCGAGTGCAGATGACGGTGGTACATGTGGCGATAATGGTAATAACCTTACATGGACTTTTGTGGAAGAAACGAAGACCCTCACAATTTCAGGCAGTGGTAGCATGAAAAATTTTTCCTATGATGCCCCCGCTTGGAGAAATTATCGTGGAAGCATACAAAAAGTCATTATAGAAGATGGGGTGACGTCACTTGGATGGTATGCTTTCATGAATTGTTATGCTTTAACAACCGTCGTCGGTGGAAAAGATTTGACATCTATTGGTAATTATGCGTTTTATGATTGTTCGAAACTGACATCTTTTACGATAGGCCCCAAAGTCCACGAGTTAGGGGATTATATGTTTTATAGGACCAAAATAACATCTATTTCCATACCAGCCAGTGTGGACTGTATTGGGGAAAAATGTTTCGATAATTGTGCATCATTGGATACTGTATATATAGAGAATTTAGCAAAATGGTGCAAGATTCTATTTATAAGATCCTCCAATCCTCTTAGTAAGGCAAAACATGCTTTTGTTGATGGGCAAGAGATAACAGATTTTGTAATTCCTAATAATGCTACAGGAATCAGCTCAGATTCATTTAATGGCTTTCAAGGAATATCCTCAGTTAATACAGGCGATGGTGTAACTTATATCGGTGATGGAGCGTTCAGAAGTACTTCTCTTTCTACCATTGTTTTAGGGAAAAATGTAACAAGCATTGGATGTAATGCTTTTACTTACTGCAATGAATTAAGGGATGTGTATGTTTATGCAGAAAGTGTTCCTTATGCCAGCCCTGATGATGACGATGATCACGAGGGTAGTTTTCAACGCACTGACTTATCATTAGCAACATTGCATGTTCCTGCTACATTATTAGAGGCTTACAAAACAACAGCTCCTTGGAGTCAATTTGGCTCCATTGTAGAGATAGTTCCCGAGAAATGCACCACTCCCACCATCACCTATGCGAATGGGCAAGTGCATTTTGCCTGCGAGACAGAGGATGTGGAGTTTGTTCCTACAGTGACCTGCACACCCAGTCAGTTGCAGAATGGAAATGTACTGGATATTGGCGGCACCTTCACGGTTAGCGTCTATGCTACGAAGGATGGATACGTTAATTCAGACATAGCAACAAAGATCATTACCATCAACAAGTTGGGTGACATAGACGGCGACGGTCAACTGACAGTCACAGACGTCACCTCGCTGGTGAATGCCATTCTAGGAAAGTGAGGCATTGTGAAGAATAAACAAAGAAACGGCCACTGGACTACGTATGTGAGTTTGGTGGCTTTTTGTTTTATTCAATTAATCGGATTAAATGCAACTTTTCGGCTGATTGTTTGGAAGTTTCAAGAAAAA
Organism: Prevotella sp.; assembly: GCA_017557405.1. GTDB lineage: Bacteria > Bacteroidota > Bacteroidia > Bacteroidales > Bacteroidaceae > Prevotella. The sequence continues at coordinate 154,364 of JAFYYV010000051.1, read as the reverse complement.
CATCTAAATTTGGCTACGCCTAAAATAGGCTGCATCTCAACAATAAAAATAAAAGCGATTTTATTTTGTATTGTGCTCGATTTGAATAAAATTCTCACGAAAAACTATCTTTAACTACGTTGAACATAGGAGGCACCTCGGAAATGCGGAAAAGTCTTTCCAATATTTTTCCTTACGCTCCCCACCTTTAAGCAAGCTTCAGGTGAGAGCAAAGGAAAAAACAAATAAATATATTTGGCATTTCACTCGGTTTTCACTATCTTTGCAAAAAGAAGACAATAACTAACTTATCTATAATGAAAACTTACGTATTTTTTGCAGCCATGCTGCTTGCCCTGATGCCCTTTGTGGCGGATGCTCAGGGAACAGATATCAATAGTCGTGACCTTCGCGGCAAAGTGGTTTATCAGGATGATGAAGTGGTGTTCCGCCAGCTCGACGAGCATACTTGGATAGGCAACGGACACAGGGTCTATAACGAGTCGCTCTACCTCGTGGAGGGTAACGACCGCGCAATCCTGATTGATGCAGGGACTTATATGCCTAATCTGGACAAGATTGTGGCAAAGATTACTTCGAAACCCGTCACGATGATGCTAACCCATGCACACGGCGACCATGCAGGTGGCGTAGGTCCTTTCCCTGAGGTTTTTCTGAATGCGGGCGACATGCCTATCGTACCGAATAGCATGCGTAACTACCAGGGGCAAATCAGGTATCTTCACGACGGCCAAGTGATTGATCTGGGTGGACGCGAGATTGAGATTATCTTCACTCCCGGTCATACTGCCGGAAGCACCACGTTCTTCGACAAGGCCAAGCACTATGGCTTCAGCGGCGATGCCTTCGGTTCGACCAACCTGCTGGTTTTCACCAATCTTTCGACCGAAATGTACACAGCCGAGAGGATTGAGAACTATATGAAGAAGAATGACATACGGTTTCTCTTCCCCGGTCATTACAGCGGTGACAACCTGGAGACGCTCCAGCGTGTGACGGATATCAAGAACATGTGCCGCGAGATATTGGACGGCGTACGCAAACCCACCCTCAGCAACGGTAACAACGGAGGCAACGACATGATGGTTGACGACAAGGGCGTGCGTATCAACTTTAGCAGCCGGACTGGAATGAAATGATCAGGGAAGAGGGTGATAGCCCCCCTTATTAACTAATAAAACAAAAGGTCACCGAACTATTCGATGACCTTTTTCAATTGTAATTTGTAAATTGTCAATTGCTATTCGGCCGAGCGGTCAATTGTTAATTGTAAATTGTTAATTGTAAATTGTCCGATTTTGGCCGTTGGTATTATTCAAATCTTGTATTTGTTCTTCTTGTTGGCTCGACGCGGCGTCATCGTACCGAAGTCGAAGGAGCCTCCACGCGCCATTCCACGATATTGTGCCCAGCGGTCGCGGATGCGTGCCACATAGTCGGCGGTCTCGCTACCTCGCATATAACCATGCTTGACAACAGGGTCATTGTAGTATTCGGCGGAGCTCAACTTCAAGACGAACTCGGATACATCGGCCCATCGGTGTGGATTGCGCCCGTATTTCTTCGCTAAGGCCATCGCATCGCGGATATGGAAGAAGCCACCATTGTAGGCGCCCAGCACGAAGTAACAACGCTCCTCACGGCTAGGGATGTCGCTAAAATGACCTGTGAGCTCGTTGATGTATTTAGCGGCGGCGGCAATGTTGGGTTCGGGTTCGTAGATCTGCGACTTGGGCAAGCCGAGATGGGCTGCCGTGGCGGGCATAATCTGCATGAGTCCGCATGCTCCTGCCCACGAGTGGGCCCGCGGGTCGAAGGTGGACTCCTGGTAGCACTGGGCAGCCAGCAGACGCCAATCCCAGCGCGCCACGGAGGCGTATTGCTGGAAGAGATGGTCGTAGTGGGAGATGACGCCGCTTTTCTTGTTGAGCATGGGCGAATAGACGCGGCGGGTGACGCTCTGCTTGGACAATGCGAACGACTCCTGCTTGCGTATCTGGGCGATGAGCTCGGGACGGAACCAACGGTTGAGCGTGTCGGCCAACTCGCGGTTGCCCTTCTGCACTGCCCACGACAGACGGAGCGAGTCCTTCAGCCCCTCGCGCATCTCCTTGGTGGTGGCGCCACAATACTCGATGCCCTCGAAGGTGGTGGGGAGCGGATAGGCCACCACGTCGCCCTCGCCCTGGCGCAGTCGGCGCACCATCTCCATGGTGTCCTTGCACACCTCGACACGCAACGAGACGCCCAGCCCTGAGGCGAACCGCTCGCAGAGCAGATACTGCAATCCCATGCCGTGGCCGTGGTAGTCGTAGTAGGTCTCGGGGCCGCTCATGGTGAGCATGATGAGCTCGCCGTTGTTGACGATGTCGGAAAGGGTGAACTTGTCGGTAGTGGTGGAAGTGGAACCGTTGTTGTTCTCGGCACCTGCCACCTCGCTGGAGGGAGTACCCCAAGGGGTGGTCTCCGGCCGCTTGTCCTCGCATGCCACGAGCGAGAGGAGGAACAGGCTGAAACCAAGCAGGCGCCCGAATAACGTGAATTTAATGTGCATAAAACAACGGTTCATTTCCTAAAACGCCACAAAATTAAAACATTTCTTGCAGATTAGAACAGAAATGAGTAATTTTGCATTCGCTTTTAAGATTATTTGTTTTTTATGTTACGAATCGCCGTTCAATCGAAGGGGCGTCTTTACGAAGACACCATCAATCTGCTGGCCGAAGCAGACATCAAAGTGAGCAGCAGCAAACGCGTGCTGCTGGTGCAATCGACCAATTTCCCGCTGGAAGTGCTGTATCTGCGCGACGACGACATTCCACAGAGTGTTGCTGGTGGCGTGGCCGACGTGGGTGTTGTGGGCGAAAACGAGTTCATGGAGCGCGAGGAAGACGCGAAGGTGGTGGCACGACTGGGATTCAGCAAGTGCCGTCTGTCGTTGGCCATTCCGAAGGAGCACAACTACACAGGGCTCGAGTGGTTCAACGGGAAGCGCATTGCGACCTCCTACCCCAACATCCTGAAGAAATTCCTCGACGAGAAGGGCATTCATGCGGAGATTCACGTAATCACAGGTAGCGTGGAGATCAGCCCGGGCATCGGGTTGGCCGATGGCATTTTCGATATTGTCAGCAGCGGAAGCACCCTCGTGAGCAACAACCTGCGCGAGGTGGAGGTGGTGATGAAGAGCGAGGCGCTGCTCATTGCCAACAAGAACCTGGACGAGGAGAAGCAGCAGACGCTCGACGACATGATGTTCCGCATCGAGGCCGTGAAGCAGGCTGAGGACAAGAAATATGTGCGCATGAACGTACCCAAGGCGCGTCTGGAGGAAATCATCAGTGTGCTGCCTGGCTTGAAGAGCCCCACCATCATCCCGTTGGCCGACGAGGAGTGGTGCTCGGTGCACACGGTGCTCGACCAGAAACGCTTCTGGGAAATCATCGGCAAACTGAAAGAGTTCGGGGCACAAGGCATTCTGGTCACCCCCATCGAGAAAATGATTTTGTAAGACGTATGAGAATCATCGAATACCCCCAACCATCGCAATGGGCCGACATTGTGGAGCGGCCCCATCTCGACGTGTCGCAACTGAATGCCGTTGTCGAATCGGTGTTGGCCGACATACGCGAACATGGCGACGAGGCTGTCAGGAAATACGAAGAGAAGTTCGACCATGTGGCTTTGCAGTCGTTGGCAGTGAGCGAAGCGGAAATGCTGGAAGCCGAGTCGTTGGTCAGCGACGAGCTGAAAGACGCCCTGCGCCTGGCCCACCAGAACATCTCGAAGTTCCATGCCGAGCAACGGTTCGAGGGGAAGAAGATTGAGACAGCTGCGGGCGTCGTATGCTGGCAGAAGAGCTCGCCCATCGAGAAGGTAGGTCTCTACATCCCCGGTGGCACGGCTCCTTTGTTCTCTACGGTTCTCATGCTGGCCACACCTGCCAAGATTGCCGGGTGTCGGGAGATTGTGCTGTGTACTCCTCCAAACCGCAAAGGTCGGGTGAATCCCGCCATACTGATGGCAGCCCGCATCGCTGGTGTGGACAAGATTTTCAAGATTGGCGGCGTTCAAGCCATCGGAGCCATGGCTTACGGAACGGAGAGCGTGCCCAAGGTGTATAAGATTTTCGGTCCAGGCAACCAATATGTGATGGCGGCCAAACAACAGGTGAGCCTCCACGACGTGGCCATCGACATGCCGGCGGGTCCTTCCGAGGTGTGTGTCATCGCTGACGCCGAGAGCAATCCTGCCTTCGTGGCTGCCGACCTCTTATCGCAAGCCGAACATGGAATCGACTCGCAAGTGTTCTTGATTTCCACCTCGAAAGAGATGATTCAGCAGGTGTGCGAGGAGGTTGACAAACAACTTGAACAACTACCGCGCAAGGAACTGGCTTCCAAGACGTTAGAGAATAGCACCTTCGTGCTTGTAAAGGACTCGGAAGAGGCCATCGCCCTGAGCAACACCTACGCTCCCGAGCATCTCATACTGGCCACCCAAGACTACGAGGCGTTGGCGGAGAAGGTGGTGAACGCGGGTAGTGTGTTCCTGGGCAAATATGCTTGCGAGAGTGCTGGCGACTATGCCAGTGGCACCAACCACACGCTGCCCACCCACGGGTATGCAATGGCCTACAGCGGGGTGAACCTCGACAGCTTTGTCCGCAAGATTACCTTCCAGCATCTCAATGCCGAGGGCATCCAGTCGATTGGTCGCGCCGTTGAACTGATGGCCGAGAACGAACAGCTCGACGCCCATCGCAATGCAATGACGTTGAGAATCAGGTCGCTCGAAGATTAAAACTACAGGATTCTTCACTTTTCACTTTTCATTTTTCACTTTTCATTTAGCATAGCTTATGAAACCTTTGGAACAACTCACAAGACCCAACATCTGGCGACTGTCACCCTATAGCAGCGCCCGTAACGAATATAGTGGGAAGGTGGCTCGCGTGTTTCTCGACGCCAACGAAAACCCATACAACAAACCGTTCAACCGCTATCCCGACCCTCTGCAGGAGGAAGTGAAGAAGCGGCTCTCGAAGGTGAAGGGAATACCTGCCGAAAGCATCTTCCTGGGCAACGGTAGCGACGAGGCCATCGATCTGATGTATCGTTGTTTCTGCCAGCCGGGCATCGACAATGTGGTGGCTATGGAACCCACGTATGGCATGTATAAGGTGTGTGCCGACATCAACGATGTGGAGTATCGCCCCGTGTTGCTCGACGAGAACTATCAGATAACCGCCGAGAAACTGCTGAACGCATGCGACCAGAACACCAAGATCATTTGGATTTGCAGCCCCAACAACCCCACCGGCAACAGCATCCACCGCAAAGAGATTGAGAAGGTGGTGGAAGAGTTCGAGGGACTGGTGGTTATCGACGAGGCTTACAGCGACTTCTCTATGCAGAAGCCCATGCGATATGAGGTGGCGAAACACCCGAACCTGATTGTGTTCAACACGATGAGCAAGGCGTGGGGATGTGCCGCCATACGATTGGGAATGGCGTTCGCGAGCAAGGAAATCATCCAGTTGTTCAACAAGGTGAAATATCCCTACAACATCAACCAACTCACCCAGGAGCAAGCCATCGAATTGCTCGACAACCCCTACGACGTGGAGAAATGGGTCGGCATGTTGCTGCTCGAACGGAAACGACTCATCGAGGCTTTCAAGATGCTCCCCATCTGCGAGAAGGTGTACCCCACCGACGCCAACTTCTTCTTGGCGAAGATGACCGACGCGCAAACCATCTACAACTATCTGGTGGATAAAGGCATCATCGTGCGCAACCGCACAAGGGTGAGCCTCTGCCTGAATTGCCTGCGTGTGACCATCGGTACGAAGAGCGAAAACAACGAACTCTTGGCGGCGCTCAGGCAATACTAAACGGCGATAAACAAAGAAAAAATAACGATAGGCGGCAAAAAAATTGATTTTTGCTGCCTATTTTCATTAAAATTGTCTATATTTGCAAACAAACCGTGAAACCATAACCTAAACAACAATAAATTACAAAATAATAAACTAAAAACCTACACATTATGTCGTTTCTAATGATTATCCAACTGCTCATCGTGCTATTGGCACTGTGGGTGGGCTCAAGGTACGGAAGCCTTGCCTTAGGTGCCATCTCGGGCATCGGTCTTGCACTCCTCGTTTTCGGATTCGGATTGAAGCCTGGCACACCGCCGACGGACGTCATCTACATCATCATCGCAGCCGTTACCTGTGCCGGCGTATTGCAGGCATCGGGTGGTATGGATTGGATGATTCAGGTGGCTGAGCGCATGCTTCGCAAGCATCCCGACCGCATCACGTTCATGGCTCCTCTTTGCACCTTCTTCCTCACGGTGCTCGTAGGAACGGGACACGTTGTCTATACGCTCATGCCCATCATCTGCGACATCGCCCTGAAGAAAGGCATTCGTCCGGAGCGCCCGTGTGGTGTGGCTTCCATCGCCTCGCAGGTGGGTATTACTTGTTCGCCCATCGCCGCTGCCGTCGTGGCTTTCTCGGCCATCTCTGCCAGCAACGGCTTCCACGTAAACAACCTGCAGATCATCATGGTCACCATCCCCGCTTGCATCTGCGGATTGATGGCAGCAGCAGCCGCTTCTTACAAGCGTGGCCTTGACCTCGACAAAGACCCGCAGTTCCAAGAGCGCCTGAAAGACCCCGTACAATATCAGTACATCTATGGTAGCAATGCGACAACGCTCGACAAAAAGATCACTCCCGAATCCAAGCGTGCAGTATATATCTTCCTCGCAGCACTCGCTATCATCGTGATGTTCTCCATCGTGCAGATGTTCGGTGGCAACCTCCTACCCTCCTACGACACCGTACAGGCTGTGAAGGGAGGTCCTGCCAGCATCACCCTCGAGGGTGGAGTCACCGAGACCGCCAAGCAATTGGCATCGGCTGGCATCGTGATGGAAGGTGTAACCGAGACCGTGAAGAAGCCGTTGGCGATGAATCTCGTCATCCAGATCATCATGATTTCCGCCGCCGCCCTGATGATTATCTTCTGTAAGGCAAAGCCCAAGAAGGCTGTGGGTGGAGCCGTCTGGCAAAGCGGAATGGTGGCTGTTGTCGCCATCTATGGTATCGCCTGGCTCGCCGACACCTATTTCGGCAACTACATGGACGAGATGAAACTGATGTTGACCGACCTCGTATCCGCCCATCCGTGGACCATTGCCATCGCCTTCTTCCTGGTGTCTGTGCTCATCAACTCGCAAGGCGCCGTCGTGGTGGCCATGCTCCCACTCGCCTACTCGCTCGGCATCGAGGGTTGGGTGCTGTTGGGTGTGCTCCCCTCGGTATATGGCTATTTCTTCATCCCCAACTACCCCAGCGACATCGCCACGGTGAACTTCGACCGATCGGGTACCACCGTCATCGGAAAATACCTGCTCAACCACTCGTTCATGATGCCCGGCCTCATCTGCGTCATCACGAGCACCATCATCGCCTATGCCCTCTCCTACATCCTCCACGGAGCAGGAATGTACTAATGAAGCTTTCGCTTTCTAAACATACGGATAGGAAACCACAAAATGAAGCAGGAAGGCAACAAACCTTCCTGCTTTCTTCTTTTTATCAAAAGCCATTCTTTACCTTGTAAATGGCAAAGTTGTTCCTATGGATTGACTTTCCATTCAAGCACCCCACCCGACTGTCCTTCGCGGAGTTTCACCACAATCTTCAAACCAGTGGTTTTGACAGGTCGGAAGTCCACACTATTGTAGCAGTCCTTCAAGACGGTGTAAGGTGTGTGGTCTTCCACCTCATGCCACTGTCCCTCGGCATCTTTATAGTAGAGCGCCCATCGCTCAGGAACGCGGAACGAACCATCGTAATGGTCGAAGTCCAACCAATAGACCTGCACGTTCGACACCTCGTATTCGCGGTCGAACTGATAGGCGATGGCCTCTGAGGTTCCACGTTTGAGCCACCAATAGTGATAAGGTTTTGAAGTGTCGCTACTACGTCGGGGTTCCCATTGGTCGTTCACACCACCCGCCCACGAGTCGGTGGGAGCGGTTTCGGGGGCATCGTTCTGTATGGGACCTCGGTTGCTGAATGTCTGCGCTTGCGACGCGATGGTTTTCGAGGGAACAGGTTTGGCGGTAGTGGGCGAGTTGGCCACCCATACCTCCATCTGCTGACGACCTCGATTGTTCCAAGTAGAATATGGAATAGCACGGAAAGACACATCGCTGACATTTCCATCCTGCTCCAATTGTTTCGCCATTCCTTCTAAGACGACCACTCCACCCAAGAGGTTCTTCTCGAAGTGAGCATCGATGGCCGAGGAGTTGAGAATATATTTGTTGAACACATGGCAATCGGCTTGGTCGTCGGCCTCCAAACAATAGACAATAGGGCCACGCTCCAATGCGACCTTGCCACGCAAGTCCTCGGCATTGTCGTTGGCCACAATACGCCGCACATTCATCGGAAACTCAAGTTCAATGACATCACCCTTCTTCCAAGAGCGTTCTAACGTGATGTACTCACGGTTCTCGGGATAGAGCCCTCGCCCATTCACGCTGATGCTATACGCTGGAGCTCGGTCGATATAGGTGTATAGATTGTTGTTCGTAGGACTCCGCTTCAACCACGAGGGAAGACGCAACTTGATGGCAAATCGTCCACCACCCTTGTTAATCTTGATTCTAATCTTTCCATCCCAGGGGTAATCGGTCGTTTGCTCCAACTCCACTCCATTCATATTGGCCTTGCCCTGCACATAGAGATTCACGTAGATGTCGCGCCCTTGCGTAGCATAAATGTAATTGGGAACCGAAGCTATGAAGCGAGTGATGTTTCCAGGGCAACAAGCACAACCGAACCATCGCTGACGCTCGTGCTCACCATCACTCTCCAACGGATTGTCATAGAAGAATCGGTCGCCACTCAAAGAAACGCCACTTAACACATTATTATATAACGCGCGCTCGACCACATCCATGTATTTCGACTCACCCGTTGCGAGAAACATGCGGTGGTTCCAATAGACATTGGCAATAGCTGCACAAGTCTCGCAATACGCTGTGTGAGAGTTGAGTTCATAATTAGGACCGAATCCCTCTCCTTGAGCACGACTGCCAATACCACCTGTGATGAAGAGTTTCTTTGACGACATGTTGTTCCATATGCGCTCCAACGCATGGAAATAAGCCGTATCACCAGTCAAAGCAGCCACATCGGCAACACCACTAAAGAGATAACCAGCACGAACAGCATGCCCCACAATCTCGTCTTGCTGAAGAATGGGTTTGTGGTCTTGGGAGTATTCAGAAGGTTGATGACCATCCGTACAACGCCCCGTCTCTTCCACAAAATAGCGAGCACCTTCCAAGTAGCGTTTATCGCCTGTCACCTTATACAACTTGCAAAGCGCCATCTCTATGATGGGATGCCCACCCGGACGATGAATCTGACCTTCATTGGGACCAAACGTCTTGCAAACCAAGTCAGCATTCTTGATAGCGACATTCAGAAAAGACTTCTTTCCCGTTGCACGATAGTGAGCCACCGCACTCTCGATGAGATGACCGCTATTGTAGAGCTCGTGTGAGTTGATTTTCTCCCATTTGTGTGTCCCCCACCATCCAGACAACCGCGTGCAGTTGTTCGTTACACAGGTCGTCAGATAACCATCGCTTTCCTGAGCCTGCGCTATGATGTTGATGACCGAATCGAGATAATGGTCGAGAGCAGCATCGTATTTCACAGCCAACGAATAGCTTGCACCCTCGATGACCTTATAGGGGTCGGTGTCGTCGAATGAAAAGTCGCCACGATGTTCACCTTTCTTCAATCCCGCGGCAATCGCAAAATTGTCGAATCGACCGTTCTTCTCGCATTCGCGAAAAGCCGAGGGGATGCTCACCGTGCGGTTCACTTCTATACGAGGACTCCAGAAACCATCATTCAGGTGCACTGCGGTGAAAGGAACCTCCTCTATCGCTATCCGTCGCTGGGTAGTTGGAACACCACGTGAAGCACCCATAACGGGGGTAGAAAGAGCCATTGCAACCACCAACAATACCATCTTCGTTCTCATATGCCGTATCATCATCAAATCCATAAGGTTCAAGTTTTTTGTTTTCTGCCACAAAGATAGGAAAAAAGCTCCAATGAAGCGAAAATATGCGCTACGTTTTGCACTAATATTCTAAATAAATCACTATCTTTGCATGCAAAGTCAAAAGCAAACACAAACCATGCACAACACTATCAAATCATTGGCAACCCTCGTCGTTGCGGTCGTTTCGCTCAACGCTTCAGCACAATACCCCATCACACCCGTACCCTTCACATCGGTGAAAGTGACACCCAACACATTCTGGGGGCAACGTCTTGAAGCGAGCCGGAAGACCACCATTCCTCTTGCTTTCAGCAAATGCGAGGAGACGGGACGATACACCAATTTCGTGAACGCTGCCACTCACCTGAAAGACCCATCGAAAACTTTCAAGGTGGGCGGGTATAGTTTCGATGATACCGACCCTTACAAGACCATTGAAGGCGCAAGCTACATCCTTCAGACGTTCCCCGACAAGAAATTGGTGGCCTACATCGACTCCGTGCTTGACATCATCGCCTCGGCACAAGAAAGCGACGGCTATCTATACACCGCACGTACACAAAACCCACAACAGCCACATGAATGGGCGGGCGACAAACGTTGGAGCAAGGAAGAAGACCTCAGTCATGAGCTCTACAACCTGGGACACATGGTGGAGGCTGCCATCGCCCACTATCAAGCTACGGGAAGTAGGAAATTCCTCGATATCGCCATCAGATATGCCGATTGCGTTTGCCGCGAGGTAGGACCTTATGAGGGACAAGCCTGCGTGGTGCCTGGCCATCAGATTGCGGAGATGGCTCTTGCCAAACTCTATCTTGTCACAGGAAACAAAAAATATCTTGACGAAGCAAAGTTCTTCCTCGACTATCGCGGAAAGACTACCATCGTTCACGACTACAGCCAGGCACACAAACCTGTCGTTGAGCAAAACGAAGCCGTAGGACACGCTGTCAGAGCCGCCTACATGTATGCTGGAATGGCTGATGTGGCCGCTCTCACAGGTGATTCGGCATACATAAACGCCATCGACCGCATTTGGGAGAACATCGTAGGCAAGAAACTCTATATCACGGGAGGCATTGGAGCGACTTCCAGCGGAGAAGCATTTGGCAGGAACTACGAACTTCCCAACATGAGTGCCTATTGCGAGACCTGCGCAGCCATCGGCAATGTATATGTCAACTACCGTCTTTTCCTACTGCACGGTGATTCTAAATACTACGATGTGTTGGAACGCACGCTCTACAACGGACTCATCTCGGGCGTGTCGCTCGATGGAGGAAGTTTCTTCTACCCCAACCCACTTGCCAGTATCGGTCAGCACCAGCGGCAAGCATGGTTCGGATGCGCATGCTGCCCCAGCAACATCTGTCGGTTCATCCCCTCATTACCTGGCTACATCTACGCCGTGAGAGATAGAGCACATGCCCCAGTTGGAGCGTTGGGATTACCAGCGGTTTATGTGAACTTGTTCTTGTCGAACAATTCAACCCTTGATGTCGATGGCAAGAAACTCACACTAAGTCAGGAAACCAACTACCCGTGGAACGGTGACATCACCATACGCGTTGAAAAGTCCAACGTTGGTATGTTCACCATGAAGATACGCATTCCCGGCTGGCTCAAGAACCAACCTGTACCTTCCAAGCTTTACCAATATACAGACGGCAAACGGCTTGCCGCCAAATGTTCCTTGAATGGAACCAATATCAACATCACACCCTTTGAAGACGGTTACATCAATATCACCCGCCGCTGGAAGAAAGACGATGTTATCAAGTTGCATTTTGATATGGAACCACGAACGGTGAGGGCTTTGCAACAAGTGGAAGCCGACCGAGGAATGGTTTCCATTGAAAGAGGACCGATTGTCTATTGCGCTGAATGGGTGGACAACGACTTCGACATCATGGGTACACTCGTCAATCAAGAGCCACAATTTGAAATAGGCGACGCCACAATTGCCAACACGTCCATCAAGACAATCAAGACACAAGCACAAACGCTGAGTTTCTCAAAAGACGGGCGATTGGTAACCAAAGATGTCATGCTGACGCTCATCCCATATTACGCTTGGTGCCATCGAGGAAGTGGAAAGATGAGTGTATGGCTCGCACAAGACCTGAGTGCCACCACTCCCACACTACCCGCAACATTGGCTTCACAAAGTAAAGTGGAAACATCGAGCAAGATTCCTGCATTGACTTCCCTCAACGACCGATTGGTACCACGCGATGCAAACGACCGTTCGGCTTCTTACACCCATTGGTGGCCAAAACAAGCTTCAACAGAATGGATTTCATATGAATTCCCCACTGCCTCAACTGTACAAAGCGCCACCGTTTGGTGGTTTGACGATGGTCCTTGGGGCGGATGTCGGGTTCCCAAATCATGGAACATTCAATACCTTGACGAACAAGGTAACTGGCAACCTGTCGCCCATCCCGATCAATATGGTGTGGAAAAAGGTATTGGAAATACTGTCAACTTCGACCCTGTGAAAACAAAATCCCTGAAACTAGAAGTGACACTACCTGATGATAATTCGGCAGGAATCTTCGAATGGAGTGTGAAGTGAGAGTCCGAATATAGTACAAATATGGAAAACAAAAAGTGCAGCGAAACAATCATCTCGCTGCACTTTATTTTGAAATCCACTAAAGGATTGTCTTTGTCTTAGAAGAAGAGATAGCGGTTGTCCACAGTCTTCGACTTGATATAGAGCTCGTTGGTGAAGCTGCCAGCATATTGCATGGCGCGCTGACGGAGTTTCTGCTCCTGAGCCTTCTCATCAAGTTTGGCCTCGCTATTGGTGCGATTGTTGACCTGGAAGAGATAAACACCAGCATTACCCTTGACAGGCTGCTTGCTAAATGCGCCCTTTGCTGTAGCGGCCACAGCACCACTAAGTGCGGGCTCGCTAGCACCTGTTGCTGAAACGAAGACAGGAGCGGCGAAAGTAACCTGACTGACGGTAGAAACGTTGGCACCCTTGCTCTTGGCTGCAGCAATAGAGTTGACACCCTTTGCCTTCTCCACGAGCTGAGCAGCTTTCTTATCCTTCATCACTTCAGCCTTGACCATCTCCTTCACTTGTTCATCGGTGAGGGCACGGTTGCCAGCAGTATGAATCTTGTCGAGAACGACAACCAGCAGATGGTTATTCTCACCACACTCGTACATGGGTGAAATGTCGCCTTCCTTAGCTTCGAAGAGCCATTTCAGAGCATCGCGTGTGCTACGAATACCAGCAAGATAGTGCTCGGCGGTGGTGATGTCCTTACGCTCCTGCACCTTGTAACCGTTCTTCTGAGCGTTCTTCACGATGTCATCAGCCTTCTGATTGGCACTGACGAACGAACTGAACTTGTTGTATGCATTGCGATAAGTATCCTTCGAGAAATCAATGGGTTTCTTCACAACGGCAGCTGTGTACTTGCTGATCATGTTCTTGCGATCCACCACCTGAACGATGAGATTGCCCTGTGTGAGCTCAACATTCTTCAACTCGCCAACAGCCATCGTGTTAAGACTGCTGATGAAATTGCGAGTCTCCAAATCAAGCGAGGGAGCGTTCTGATACTGACGTGTAACCATCCAAGTCTTCTCACCAGGTTGGTTGTATTTCTTGGCGATTGCCTCGAAGTCAGCACCACCCTTGAGAGCCTGATAGATGGAGTCAGCGGTCTTGCGAGCAGCCTCAACAGTAGCTCCAGAAACCTGAATCTGACGATATTGCACTGAGTCTGGCAACTGTGTCTTAGCCACAAGCTTGATGAGGTTGAGGGTGTTGTCCTGAGTGTTCTCGAAAGGACCATAGACATTGCCTACAGACATCGAGTCGAGACGCATAGCGATATCGCTGGGGAAAGCTTCCTTGGCAACAGGCAAGCCCAGATAAGAAACCAACGAAGTGCTCTTGCGAACCACATCAGCAGGATCAGCGGCCTCAGCCAAGTCTGTTGCATAAGCAGCAAACTGCTTCTGGAGCTCCGAACGGTCGGCCTCAGAGGCATTCACCTGAATGTCGACATACTTCACATCACGGCTCTCGACATACTGCTTGAATTGAGACTTCATCTCCTCGTATTTAGCCTTGAGGTCGGCATCAGTAATCTCCACCTTGCTGTCATCAATGCTACTGTAGGGGAATGCAGCGAGTTCGATTTCGCTCTCGGTGTTCTCGTCAGCAAAAGCCATCTTTGTCTCTACGGGATTAGAGAGCAAGCAATGAGCCAACAGGCTTTGATATTTCTGAGCAAGAGTCTGCTGACGCAGGGTCTTCTCGATGAAAGTCCAATAGCGATAAATGGATTCATACTGCTTTGCCACCTGGGGATTTGTAGCCTTCTGTGTTTTGTAATCTGCCAAGAACTTCTGCAAAGCGTTAGCATCGAAACGTCCAGTTTGCTGATTGATGAACGGAGTCTGAGTAAGCATGGGGTTAGTGCCTTCGTTGAGAATAGCCTGCATTTCACCATCGGTAACGGTGAGACCCAGTTTCTTTGCCTGATTCTCAATAATCTTCGACTGCACGAACTGATTCCAAACCATGTCCTTGATGCGGTTCATCTGGTCGTCGTTAAGCTGGTCTTGACCTTGTTGCATTTTGATGACCTCAGTGTACTCGTCAACGAGTTTCTGGAATTCCTGCACGTTGATTTTCTCTCCTAACACTTCGCCTACCTGCTGACGCTGATTGTTACGAGTAGCCTCGCACGAGCGGAACAGTTCTTCGGCAATGAAAGCGAACAGGCCCAATCCAATGATACAGATAAGGACCAATCCTTTACTTCTAATTTTTCCTAATGCTGCCATTATTCAATTTTATTTATTATTTATTTTGTTTTATTTTTTCGGTTTTACAAAAAAGCGTACAAAAATACAAAAAAGATATCAAACAACGTAATTTTTCTTGTAAAAAGTGATTTTAGGAGGTCACTTTTAGTTTTACGAGCTCAATTTTCGTCATTGTATTCTTGATTATCTTGAATTCCCACCTGCCAATTTTGACAACCTCATTGAGCTTGGGGAAACTCTGATATTCATGCAAAATCAACCCACCAATGGTCATATATTCATCACTCTCAGGCAGATTGAGGTCGAATAATTCGTTCACCTTGTCAATCTCCAAACGAGCCGACAACACATACTCGCCCGTCTCGGTTTTCTTCGCCACATATTTCTGGCTGTCGTGTTCGTCCTCTATGTCGCCAAATATCTCCTCGACAATATCCTCCAACGAAACAATACCACTCGTACCACCAAACTCATCAACTACGATACCCAACGATTTCTTCTGTTGAAGGAATATCTGCATCAGTTTCTGAGCCATCATGGTTTCAGGAACAAAAGGCATCGGACGAATCAACGAATGATGAAGTTTCAAGAAAGATGTTTCGGAAGATGCGGGAGCGGCATTCTTCAACTCATCCCTCAATCGGAACATCTCGGATGAATGAACATATCCCACAATATGGTCGATATCTTCCTCATACACAACGATTTTGGAATGACCGCTCTCGATGAATTTCTGCTTCAGTTCGTCAACAGAACAATCGATGTCCACCGCATTGATCTCGGTACGCGGAACCATACAATCGCGCACCTTTGTCTCGCCAAAATCCAACGCATTCTGGAAGATTTTCACCTCGTCTTCAATGTCATCGTCGCTTTTGGCACTATCGATGCTTGATTGCAACAGATAGTCGAGATCCACTTTCGTAAAGCCCTCTTCTTCAGTTTCTTTTGTCATCTTGATGCCCATCACACGAAGCAACATACGCGACAACAACGTGGAGAATTTGCTGATGGGCCATAAGACAATGTAACACAAATAGGCTGGCAAAGCAAAAATGGTCAATAAACGATTGGGATTGTTCTTGAAAAGAGTCTTTGGCAAGAACTCACCTGTGAACAACACTATCAACGTTGAAAGAATGGTATCTGCAGGTACCGTGAATCCTGGCTCGAGTCCACGAAACAAAGTGTTATCGAAGAAACAAGCTATCAAAATACCATAGACAACCAACGCGATATTGTTGCCCACCAACATGGTACTAACGAATCCGTTGGGGTGAGCATAAAACAAGGAAAGGATTCGTTGTGAAATCCCATTCTTGTCCTTATCCATCTCGGCTAGCATTCGATTGCTTGATACAAAAGCTATCTCCATACCCGAGAAAAAGGCGGAGAAAACCATTGCAACCAAGATGCCAATGATAAGTGGTAAATCAACTTGTCCTTCCATGTTTTCTAGTCATTAGTTACTACGCCGCTGTGGTTGGCTTTGCGGACGTGATGGGGTGAATGAGGAATTGGAGTCGGAATTTGAATCCTCCTCTCCCGTGAAATCGTTTTTCTCGAACGAACCCTTACTATTCGATATATAATAGTGGGTCATTCGTTCATCGCTTCTGAAATATGTACCTTCAAGCGTGCGCTCGGGGGTCACAATCTTCGAATAAACGTATGAATAAAGCTCATGCTTGTTCTCATTCCAAAACAACTGTTCGCTTGAAAAATGAACACCTCTCTTGGTCAGAATGCGCACACGCCCACGAAGTTCCCACAAGCGGAGCTTATCATAATTATAGGCAGTATCACATTGTATGTAAGATTGCACATGAAACTTTTCATCAAATTGCGTCAGGAAGATACCTTTGTCAAAAACCGAACGCGAAGGATTCCTGTTCGGATTGAGTTCCCATCGCTCGGTTACGATTCTGTATTTCACCACTCCTGAATCTGAAATGAGCGCATTCACTCCATAGCTTGTCATCAACGCAACCGAGTCGCGCGGATAGATGGCAGGAGCGGTATGTTCGACCGGTTCGTCACACGAATCGAGCAGCAACACTCCCAACAAGATGATGGATATGGAACGAAATAGTTTCAGCATCTCAGTTCACAACTTTGCGATTACTCAACCTTCCACTTCATGAACCAACGCTCGTTGAATGTCAATCCGACGTTGATGCGGAAGACATTTTCGGTCACAAACAATTTCGAATCGTTTCTCACCCATTGGGCGCTGATGTTCAATGTCGACAAACTGTTACGGTTCATGATGGGAATTCCAAATCCCAAGCTGGCACTCATTTCCTTGGGGCCGTCCTGCCCATTTATTATTATATAAGGTGTAGCATAAGATACTCCAGCCCTATAGTGCACTCGATTCAAGAACTTACGACTATTCTCGACAGGACACAAATCAAAACCTAATGTAAACTTGTGACGGTCTTTTAGCAGATTGCTGCTCAAGGAATAATCCACAACGCCATTCGTCGTGTTGTATTCGGGCATCTTCACGCTACCCCACTGCTGCAACTGGTAATCAAGTCCAATCTTCAAGCTATTATTATGATTCAAGCCGATACCCACACCATACGTTGTAGGAATCTCCAAATCCATCTTTCCGTGCAACGGATAAGAAGTGGTGTCGGCCACAGAAGTCTGCTTGTTAGTTGAAATCACCTGGCAACTCGGCTCTCCGCCAATCTTATGTCCATAACCATAAGTCGCACCAAGCGTCAACTGATCTTTGGGGGAAATACGAGCCGTGAACTGCACGCCCACATCCAATTTGTAATTCCTGACGCTGGCCGTATAATACTTTGATAGTGTATTGGCAGTCGATTCTGAATTGAATGTGTTCACCATCGAGCGATCGTAACCACCCCACAAATAGCCACCATTCGCACCGAAGGCCACTCCTTTGAAAGGTTGCCATCCGAATCCCAGATAAGCCTGGCGAATGCCACCTGAACCCGTATAGGTGTTCGTATAGGAAGATGTCTTGGTTTGGTCGATGAATTCGGTGGTAGAGTAATTATATCCTACGTTCGTGAAGGGAAGGATTCCAAAACTCACACCCACATTTCTGGCCGCACGGAATCCTGCAACCGCATATTCGAAGTTAGCCGTCTTGGCATTCAGTTTCTTCCCACCTTCCTTGAAGTTGGTCAACTGGCCGGACATTCCTACGTCAAAGATAAAAGTAAGTGAATCAATTGCAGAATAAGATGCAGGGTTCGTGAAGTTCACCTGATTGTGTTCACGAAATCCTATACCAAGGCCATTCATGCCCCGATTGAATCCACTGTTCTGCTCGGCCAATGTACCCAAGCCGAACTGACTATAAGGAGAATTAGTGCCGCTCTGTGCTGAGGCGAAAAGCGCTGAAGACAACACACTCACAGCAATCAATATTCGTTTCATTATCTGTTATTTTCAGTTTTGGATGCAAAATTATCGAAAAAATTTGATATAAACGCACGTTAAGTGCAAAATATAAACTATTTTTGCATCGTGAAACGTTTTAAAAGCATTTTAAAGCTTAAATTCCTGATTCTGCTGCTCCTCATTGGTGGTGGCAGGATGGTTTTATATGCCTCCAACGAACTTGTCGACTCTGTTGCTCTTGCTCACGCCGACTCCACTATTCACATCGGATTGCTCACTTGCCAACCTGGCCAGGAAGTTTATAGTCTTTACGGTCATACGGCCATTCATTACATCAACACCGACAAAAACATCGATGTGGCCATCAATTATGGTACATTCGATTTCAACCAACCAAATTTCGTCTTGAACTTCGTACTCGGTCGAACAGATTATATGATGAGCATCGTTCCTTTCTATATGTTTTGCGCCGAATACAACTATGAGGAACGCGGTGTTGTTGAACAAGTGCTCGACATCCCATCCGCAGACAAACTTCTCTTTGTGAAGGCTATCGAAGAGAACAGCAAGCCTGAAAACCTACAATATCGCTACAATTTCTATTACGACAACTGCACGACTCGTGCGCGAGATATTGCGTTGGGAAAATTGGGAAGTCAAACAAAATATGAAAGACCGAACGACGGACCTTCCCTTCGCGAGATGATTCACCAATACAACCAAGACCGCCCTTGGGCACGAATGGGTAATGATTTGCTATTGGGATTGCAAGCCGACCGTCCCAGCACAGTCAGCGAACAACAGTTCCTACCCTACAATTTGATGGAGGACTTCGAGAAGGCAGTTGTTGAACCCGATGGTCACAAACTGGTGAAGGAAACCCGAACAATTATCGAACCTTTCACACACATTACCGAACAAGAGTTCCCACTATCGCCCACCACATGCGCCATCATCGTGGCCACCTTGATTATCCTTCTGACTATCATTGAACACCTACGTCATAAGACGTTTTGGGGCTTCGACCTTCTGCTCTTGCTGCTCATCGGCTTATGCGGATTGATTCTGACGGTCATGTTATTCTCAGAACACCCTACCGTTCGACTGAACTTGCAAATCCTACTGCTCAACCCAGTTGCTCTACTTTGTCTTCCATTCGTTGTCAAACGCGAACGGAAAGGAAAGTCGCATTGGTTCTGGGCATTCTATTTTGTCTGCATCATCGCTTTCCTACTCGGAAACTTCATACAATCTTATGCTGAAGGAATGAACATTTTGGCACTATCTTTGCTTGTCAGAAGCGGAAGGGGTGCATGGAAACACCTTCACGCAAACAACAAACAACAGCATGAATAAATATATTGCCATCATACTGACAGTGCTCTACGGAACAGAGGTGCAAGCAATCCAACTTGCGCCACGACTCGTTGTCAACATCACGATCGACCAACTTCGTTCCGACTATATGGAAGCCTTCACGCCCCTCTTCAACGCAAATGGTTTCCGTAGATTGATTAATCAAGGTACTGTCTTCGAAGCTGCCTCCTATCCTTTCACCCCCGTTGATCGCGCGTCGGCTATTGCAACACTATCGACGGGAACGTCTCCCTATTACAACGGAATCATCAGTTCGCGATGGCTCGACCGCAATACACTTCGCCCCGTTTTTTGCGTTGACGACCCCCAGCATTTTGCTTCTCCCGCACGACTGATGACCTCTACTATCGGCGATGAAATGAAGGTGAGCACACAAGGTGCAGCCATCGTTTGGAGCATAGCCGCAACTCGCGAAGCTGCCATCTTGGCGGCTGGTCATGCTGCTAATGGAGCACTATGGATTGACGAGAATACTAAACAATGGAAGTCATCAACCTACTATACGACAACATCCAATGAGTGGTTAAAGGGATATTCTAATATAACCGAGGATATCTCTGGGAACAAACAACTTATGAACGATGTCGTCACAAAGATGGCGATACAAGCCGTCAGCAGTTGCTCGATGGGTCACGACGATGTGAGCGACATGCTCTGCGTTACCCTCTCAGCCGCGAAACCTACGGGGTACGTGACAAACTGGCAGACGGAAATGGAAAGCGTCTATTTGCAACTCGACAACACGCTCGGACGACTCGTCTCGAGCATTGAAAGTTTGGTTGGCGCCCAGCATGTCCTTTTTGTTGTCACCAGCACGGGATATGCTGATGAAGGCTACACCGACCTCTCGCAATATCGCATTCCCACAGGCACTTTCTACATCAACCGCACCGCCAACCTGCTGAACATGTATCTTGGCGCCATCTACGGACAAGGCCGCTATGTGGAAACCTGCTACAAGAACGAGATGTACCTGAACCACAAGCTCCTTGAGCAAAAGCGTGCAGGCATCTCCGAAGTATTGTCGCGCTCGCAGGAGTTCTTGGTTCAAAACGCGGGAGTAGCTGACGTTTACACCACCGAACGACTACTCAACGGCAACAACGATATTCTGAAACTTCGCAACGGCTTCAGTCCTACATTGAGTGGCGACATCATCATCGAAGTCGCTCCTGGTTGGCAATTGCTGAACGAAGACACTCAAGAGACATTCACTTCGCGTGCTGGATTCGTGCCTTTCCCCGTCATTTTCTTTGGTGCAGGAACAAAGGCCGAACGCATCACCACCCCTATAACTGTCGACCGTATTGCGCCGACAATCGCCAAAAGCATACGCATTCGTGCACCGAATGCATGTTCGTCGGAACCCCTGTTTTAAACCGATTTGTCAAAGACTACAAATGACGTTGTCAAAGCATATCTTTGAGGCGGTCAAAGCTATGGAATGAGGCGGTCAAAGATATGCTTTGACCTTCCAAAAGACCACCTTTGACAAAACCATCTTATACAGGAGTTCTGAAAAAAGCCTCAAAAGCATCATTTTTTATTATAATAAAGATGTAATTGGGGATTTTTTCGTAATTTTGCACAGATTTTTCACGAAACAATAAAAAACAAAATAATAAAATGAATTTCAACAAATTTCTAAAATCATTGTTTGGCGACAAGTCGTCTCGCGACATGAAACTCATCCAACCTCTCGTTGAGGAGGTCAAGAAAGCCTATCCCGAGATACAAGCGCTGAGCAACGACGAACTACGTGCTAAGTCGAAGGAGATTCAAAAGTACGTACAGGATTCCGCTCGCGAGCAGAAGGAGAAGATTGCCGAACTCAAGGCAACCATCGAAGACACTCCCATCGATGAGCGCGAAGCCATCTTCAACCAAATTGACAAACTGGAAAAAGAGGCTCTCGATATTTACGAAAAGGCTCTGAACGAGGTTATGCCTGTGGCTTTCAGCATTGTGAAAGACACCGCTCGCCGCTTTGCCGAGAACGAAGAAACCATCGTGACTGCCACCGATTTCGACCGCGAGTTGGCTGCCGACCCCACCAAAGACTTCATCACCATCGATGGAGACAAGGCCATCTATCACAACCATTGGACAGCGGGTGGAAACGACCTGAAATGGGAAATGATCCACTACGATGTGCAGTTGTTTGGTGGTGAGGTGCTCCACCAAGGAAAGATTGCTGAAATGGCAACGGGTGAAGGTAAGACGTTGGTGGCTACACTCCCTGTCTTCCTCAACGCTTTGACGGGTAATGGTGTTCACGTGGTTACGGTCAACGACTATCTGGCAAAACGTGACTCTGAATGGATGGGCCCTCTATACGAATTCAATGGCCTTTCGGTTGATTGTATCGACAAGCATCGCCCTAACTCTCCTGAGCGCCGCAAAGCATACGAAGCCGATATCACCTTTGGAACCAACAACGAGTTTGGTTTCGACTATCTGCGCGACAACATGGCCATCTCACCCGCTGACTTGGTGCAACGCGCTCACAACTACGCCATCGTCGACGAGGTTGACTCTGTGTTGATCGATGACGCTCGTACACCTCTTATCATTAGCGGTCCTGTTCCTAAAGGCGACGACCAAATGTTCGAGGAATATCAACCGCTTGTGGAGC
Source organism: Prevotella sp. (assembly GCA_017557405.1). Taxonomy (GTDB): domain Bacteria; phylum Bacteroidota; class Bacteroidia; order Bacteroidales; family Bacteroidaceae; genus Prevotella. The sequence goes on along the minus strand of JAFYYV010000051.1, from coordinate 132,056 downwards.
GTTTGGTTGAAGCACAACGCAAGTTGGCTACACAATATTTGGCAGATGCCAAGCAGAAAATCTCCGAAGGTCAGAAGAACAACGACCAGAAAATGACCGATGAGGGTTTCCTGTCGCTCTATCGCTCGTTCAAGTGTCTTCCCAAAAACAAGCCGCTCATCAAGTACCTCTCGGAAGAAGGTATCAAGGCTGGTATGTTGAAGACGGAAGAAATCTATATGGAGAACAACAACCGTCGTATGCCGGAAGCTGTTGAGCCTTTGTATTTCGTGGTTGATGAGAAACTCAATTCTTGCGACCTCACCGACAAGGGTACCGATTGGTTGGCTACGCAGGTGAACGATAAGGATCTCTTCGTGTTGCCTGACATTACCACACAACTCGCCACACTTGAAGCCGACACCTCTCTCAACGAAGAGGAGCGTATCAACAAGAAAGATGAGATGATGGCCTATTATGCTGTTCAGAGTGAGCGTGTGCACACCCTGCAACAGTTGCTGAAGGCTTATTGCATGTTCAACAAGGACGATGAATATGTGGTCATCGACGGCGAGGTGAAAATCGTTGACGAACAGACAGGTCGTATCATGGAAGGCCGCCGTTGGAGCGATGGTCTTCACCAAGCTGTGGAAGCCAAAGAACATGTGAAAGTGGAGGCTGCCACACAGACATTCGCCACCATCACCTTGCAGAACTACTTCCGTATGTACCACAAGCTTGCTGGTATGACCGGTACCGCCATTACGGAGGCTGGTGAATTCTGGGACATCTACAAACTCGATGTGGTGGAGATTCCGACCAATCGCCCTGTTGCTCGTAACGATATGGACGACCGCGTCTACAAGACCGCCCGCGAGAAATATCGTGCTGTCATCGAGGAGATTGTTGATATGCGCGCTAATGGCCGCCCCACCCTTGTGGGTACGACCTCGGTGGAAATCTCTGAGATGTTGTCGAAGATGCTGTCTATGCGCAAGATTCCACATCAAGTGCTGAATGCCAAGCTCCACCAAAAGGAAGCCGACATCGTGGCTTTGGCTGGTCAGAGCACTCAGGGTACTGCATGGGTATGTCCCGACGGGCGTGCATTCTGCGATAAGATTTCCGCTACGAAATACACCAACGAACTGGTTGAAACCAACAAGAAGTTCGCCAATGCCACTACCGACGATATTCGTGAAGAACAACGCCTGCTTGGTGCTGTGACGATCGCAACCAACATGGCCGGTCGTGGTACTGATATCAAGCTTTCCGACAACGTGAAGGCAGCTGGTGGTTTGGCTATCATTGGTACAGAGCGCCACGAAAGCCGCCGTGTCGACCGTCAGTTGCGTGGTCGTGCAGGACGTCAAGGTGACCCAGGTTCATCTGTCTTCTATGTGTCGCTCGAAGACAAGCTCATGCGACTCTTCGCCAGCGAGCGTATCGCCAGCGTGATGGACCGTTTGGGATTCAAGGACGGCGAGCGAATTGAAAGTCCGATGATTTCGAAGAGCATTGAGCGTGCTCAGAAGAAGGTCGAGGAAAACAACTTCGGTATTCGTAAGCATCTGCTCGAATACGATGATGTGAAGAACAAGCAGCGTACCGTTGTTTACGAGAAACGCCGCCATGCACTCATCGGAGAGCGCATAGGTATGGACATCACGAACATCATCTGGGATCGCGTGGTCAACATCATCGAGAAGAACGACTATGTGGGTTGCCGTGAGCAGTTCCTCAAAGTCCTCGCTATGGAATGCCCATTCACCGAACAACAGTTCATCGAAGGCAATCATGCCGACCTCGAAGAGAACGCTTTCCAGATGGCAATGGCAGCCTTCAAACGCAAGACCGACCGCATTCAGAGTGTCGCATGGCCCATCATCAAACAGGTGCAAGAGCAACAAGGCTCCCTCTACGAGCGCATTATGGTGCCCATCACCGATGGTAAGAAGATGTTCAACATCCCATGTAACTTGCAAGAAGCCTACGATACTGAATGTAAGAGCGTTGTCAAACAGTTCGAGAAGGTCATCATGCTCCACATCATCGACGATTGCTGGAAAGAGAATCTTCGCCAGCTCGACGAACTGGAGCACAGCGTTCGCAATGCCTCATACGAGCAGAAAGACCCGCTTCTCATCTTCAAACTCGAAAGTGCCAAGCTTTTCGATGATATGGTGAACGACATGAACAACCGCATCTCCTCTATCTTGACTCGCGGACAAATCCCCGAAATGCAACAAGATGAGGTGCGTGAGGCAGAACCCGAACAGCACAGCCAGCGTTACACCGAGCAGAAAGGTGAGACATTGGTTGACGAGAATCAGCAAGCTGCCGCCAAGCACGACACGCGTGAAACTGCCCAGCAAGCATCTCGCACACCTATCGTGAAAGAGAAGATGCCTGGACCTAACGATCCATGCCCCTGCGGTTCTGGCAAGAAGTTCAAGAAATGTCACGGACGCGGAATCATGTAATAAAGCACAATAAAAGCCACAGAAAGGAGCAACAGCTCTTTTCTGGGCTTACACAAAACATCAATAACTAACAAAAACAACTATGGACATCCGCATCAGTAATCTCAAGAAGACATTCGGCGAAAAAACCGCTGTCGATATAAACGAATTCCAAATCAACGATGGCGACATCTTGGGCCTCGTAGGAAACAACGGAGCAGGAAAGACAACCCTCTTCCGTATGATTCTCGATTTGCTGAAGCCTGACGAGGGTGAGGTTTCCATTGCTGGCATCAACCCTGCCGAGCACGAAGATTGGAAGACCACAACAGGAGCTTATATCGATGAAGCCTTCCTGATTGACTTCCTCACACCTGAAGAATACTTTGAATTCGTCGGCAAGACCTATTCAATGGACAAAGAAACCATAGAGCAACGCCAACGTGATTTCGAACAATTTATGGATGGAGAGATTCTGGATCAAAAGAAGCTCATCCGAGATTTCAGCGCAGGTAACAAGCAAAAGATTGGTATTGTGGCCGCACTTTTCAACAAGCCACAACTCGTCATCCTCGATGAGCCTTTCAACTTCCTCGACCCTTCTTCTCAGAACATCCTGAAGAAGATGTTGACCGCCTACCACGAAGAGACTGGCGCCACCATCCTGATTTCATCGCACAACCTGCAACACACTATTGAAATCTCATCGCGCATTGCATTGCTCGAACATGGTGTTATCATCAAAGACTTGCAAAACGAAAACGGCAGCGCCGAACAGGAATTGGAGAATTACTTCAACGTATAACCAAAATCAATGAAATCACAGGGATAATAGTCTTTCACATATTGCAGTAAGGGATCGATGGCTTTCGTGTATTCCACAGGGAACTCCACCCTGAGGTAATACCAATATCGTTCACCTTTGATGTCTTTCTCAAAGAACCTCATGTCCTTACCAATACGACCTGCCAACAAGAAATAGTCTTCTCCGACAGATGAAGTGTTGGCACCACTTTTCAATGCTTCATATTTTTCGTTTACTGACATATTGTTCTCATACATCTTGCCTATCATCTTAAGCATTTCCCATTGAAGATAGATACAATCGTCATGTGTCAGATATTCAACAACATTCATGAAATAGGGATACTGTACTCTGAAACGATACCTGTCGCTCTTCCAAGTAACCCACGGACACGAACCAATCCACCCATCTAAAGCCTCGGCATTAGTCAATCTTTCAACGAGCGTATTATTAGTAACAAAATCGCTCGTATCTTCAGAAACAGGTTCAGTTGTTTCATCCTCTTGCACTTTATTGTCCACCTTTTCTTTAAGTTTTTTTGTAATAAGATTGTGAACATCCACCTCCAACGTGTCCCGCTCCGTCCATTCACAACAGACAATAATAAACGAAATGATGGCCACACATCCTATTATAGTAAATATTGTTTTCCTCATAGCTCCTTTCTTGATCTATCAATAATAATTCATTCACTTCGCCTCTCACCAATCTAACAAAGGTTCACAACCATCAATGTATGTAGCTCTACTATTGCTGCGCACAAATAATCTCATCTTCGAATAAATTACATCTTTCCCTTCAGACAACATACCCTTGTGCTTCATTATTTTCAGTCTCACCTTGCCTCGCATATTATTTCCCTTCTCATCTTGTTTTATGCCATGCTGTTGAAAATCAATGATTCCAATAATGTTATCAGCAAACATTATCACGTCATTGTTCTCAAATTGCCGGATTGACAGCGCTGGATAATCATCATTTGTAAAGAAATGATATTCTCCAACAATCGTTACATTTAATTTCTTAGCCATTAGCTTTAGCCTTCGAGCAAAAAGATTTTGTTCAATTGAACTTTCGCAAAAGAACCCCATACATTCAACAAAGATAGCTTGAATGCCATTCTCATCTACGAACTCTTTCAATTGAAGATCATTAATTGTCTCAAACTCATGGCTTTCCATGATATAAATAGGACATTCATGAAGAAGCTTCATGTAGCTCTCCACTTCTGCAAGGCAAAGTGGATCAGTAAAAACTCTTCTAACATCTTTGGTGAAGATGCTGCAATAGTACGCTGTCATACAAGCCAAAAATGTCCGTTCACTCATTCCATTCAGCACTATCATCACAGGCTCTTTCTTTTCCATTGCCAACTGATGAATCTGCCGAATCATAATAGCAGTTTTTCCGCAGTTTGCGTCACCACAGATTACTGTAAACTCTCTAGGATACAATCCTCCGATATTCTCATCCAAGAACTTCAGGCCAGCCGTCATTGCTGGCTCCTCTTTTATTTTGTAGTTATTTACTATTTCATTAATATGCTTCATATTTCTTGTTTTTTGATTTGTCCACAAAAATACAAGAAGAAATAAAACCTTCCAAGTTTTTCTCCTCCACAAGCCTTGTGGAAATAGCAGTTTTTTATTCCCAAGTCACTAGGTCACGTGGCAGTGTGATTTTCTTAGCCTCACCCCTTTCTCCTGTAATGAAATAGTTTTTTGCCAAGTGTTCATCGAACTCTTTCACAAATGCTGCACGAACACGAGCGCATTTCTCATTGATGGAGTTGAGCAAAGGATTCGTGACATCTTCAATGCTCTGAATCGTTCGCTTGCTCACCCCCATAGGCTTCAATTCTTTATAGATGTCCAGCAGTTCTTCTTTGTAATCAGCGAGTTCTTTGAAAACGATACCATTAGGACGCTTCAAAAACAAAAAGAACACAGCTTTTACCAAAGGCTCCATCTTAATCTCAATATCATTATAGTCGGGAAGTAAGATTCGAAAGTCTTTAGTGATGACAAGACGGCTCAACTGTGCTTTTGTCTTAAACAATCCTCTGAACGTCCATTCGTTCATCCCTTGGTTTCTTATCTTTTGAACTCTAACGTCCATATCTTCTAATAATGTTAAACTAGAAAATTCTCTATTCTCATCAAGGGCAAGAATACAAGGAATGTGATCATTTTCGCGACAACCAGCAAGAAGACAGTTGTATTCGGTATACATCACAAAACGATATTTGGATTTATCGAAAGTATGAATCTCTATCAACAAATCGTATGAAAGACCATCACACGTGAATGACAGCTGACAGTGTGAGTTCTTCAGTTCGTATGGCGTAGCCCAAGTAATAGTTTTATTACCAAGTTCCGTCTTAATATATTGCTCTATGGCAGCAACAGCCGCAGCCAATTCATGTAACGAAGTCTGGTGTATCACCCCGAAAGGTGACGAGCCACCAAGTTCTTTAAGCCACCAAGAAGGCGATGGAGTAATCCAAATCTTCGTTATCAGTCCATTCACAATTGTCAGGCGATGCATCATGTCTTGAGAATTACCATCAACAGTAACAATGGCAACAGCATGGTCATCTGACCCATTAACATCAGCCTTATAACTCTTCTTCGAGTATTGAAGTGAGTCAAATACCTGTCGCATCAGTTTCAGGTAATTACTTTTACCTTGAATCCTTCTATTTAGAGCATTACCTTCCCAAACTATTTGCTCGTGCAGAAATGGCTCTATGAAACTCATGTCCAACCTATTCCAGCACAAACATATTAATTCAGCAGCCTGCCTGTACGATGACAACTTTCCTGGATTCTGTCTTTCAGATAAATCTTTATCAAAGATGTAATCAAATATATCCATATTGTGGTCTGCCATTAATAATTTACCCATTGGTTTTTAGTACCGCAAAGATACATTTTTTTCTTCAACTACAATAGCGTTACAGCAGAAAATAATTATTCGCAAGGCTTGTGTTTTTATTTTTATTTGCACTATTGAGATTTATTGCATATCTTTGCCTTCGAAACTTAATAACATGAGACATATGGCAACAGATGCACAGATTAAAGCATTGAAAATTGACGAGAACGTCTTTGAATTAACAGAGGATACAGAATTAGAATACCTAATTCATTTTGCTGCTCCATTCACTGGGGCAGACAAATGTTTGATCCCCAAAGGTACTGTTTTTGCCCCACATGGTCCGATGCGAGGTGATGCTCTGTATATGCACTTAGTAGAAGACAATGAAGAATTGTTCAAAAAGATGGAGCAACTGGTGAAAGTCAACTATGAACAGCTATATACTCGACTGCAAGGATTTTCATTTTTCATCACGGAAGAGCAGTTACATAAGCTTCCTTTAATGTTCCGCAGCGGCAGTGCTGAGCGCATGTTAGACATCATGCGTAAGTTGCGATCTCCCGTCTATTCTATTTTCCCATAAAATTTATTATGTTCAATTTATTATCTTTGTCCATATCGTAACAACGTTTATATTCTTTAATATAGGCTTTTACTTCATACCTCATCCTGTTCGGTGTTGAGTACACGCGTATTATATTAAAGTTATCTAGATATATAATTTAGTCAATATTCCAAACTGCATCCATTTCTCCACCTAAAGCATCGTATAAAGAATCTTCGTATGAATAATCATCCCAATTTGAGGGAACATTAACACCAGAAGTATCTTCATCATCTATTTCATAATCACTGAAGCCATCATTCCAATAGTAATGTTCGTTATATGTGTCTACAATATACACTTCATCGCCATATACCTTTGCACTCTTGCATTCTACATAATCATATTTCTCAATATAGTTACCTATTTGCATATATTCACCTTTGCGCATACATTTAAGCTTTCCCTTTTTTAGTTCCTCGTCATACATGTCTAAATTCACTTTCTCACCTAAGACAATATTAAATTGTTCATCAATATCGATTGTCGAATACTTAATTGGAAGTATCAAATGCTTTTTAGAAGAGTAAATGCCATACAAACCGTTTTTTGAGATTACAATAAGATAAACATCTGCAATGAATTTATTACCATCTACATCATAATCCGTTTGTACATAAGCGTTTGCAACATTATAACGTGTGGAAAAAATTATTTTCCCATCTCTAATAATTCTATTTCTCCCCTGGAGATCTCTAAGAAAAATGAAATAACCACTATTTAAGACTCTAATGGCTTTCCCTTTGTTGAATGGTATTCCTTGAAACACCAATTCGTTATTGATATAAAAATCACATTTACCGATTGTTTCAGTACCTATGATTCCGACAAAATATACATTATTATCCTCTTTAACGGGCATCGGTATAATTTTATCGTAATTACAATCGATTACTTTTATATAATTATCGTCAAATATACCTTTCTGACAAACACCATATCTAATTTTTCTATTCATGGAGCTAATAACATCACTTGAACATCCTGTTGAAAGAATATATAAGTCACCACCCCCCAAATAAGTATAAGAAGTAATTGGTATGGAAATGTTTTCATTAATTTCTTCATCATATTTAGATATATTAGGCTCCATCAGGTCGAATAAGTTTTCAGTATCATCTTCATTATAGGTTGTAGAATAGACTTCCATCGCTATAGTATTGCCCATTTCTTTTATATCAACAATTTTGCCTTTAACATTAAAATCTCTTAGAAAATTGAAATTAGAATCAAAAACCTTGCCAAAGGTATTCCTCACAGGAGTTTCTGGTTCATAGTCCCAATCATCTTTATCGGAATAACAGTTATGTGGTAGCGGAAAATGTTTCTCACTATAGCATATAAGAATTTTTTTGTATGTTTTTACGAAATTCCATAAATACTTATCATTGTTTTTCAATTCAATTTTTCTACAATCAGAAAGGCAGAAAACAATCTCATCATAAGGAAAAATAAGGTATGCCATTCCTTCTATTTCCCAGATTTTATAGTTATTGTTGTTTTCATACAAAATATTGAATTCGGTATCATACACAATTACAGTATCGTCAAATTCTACGACAATTTTATTTTTATGAAAGTATGCGAAGACCTCAATGTGACAAATATCTTTACTTCTAGATATGATTACATCTTTGCGAGGACGTTCACTCAATCTCTCTTCCTCACTCATAAACTCCTCCCCAAACTTTTTCTTTTCATAGTATTTAATGGCCACATAGTTTTCTCCCTTGATATATTCAAACTTATCTTTGCAATACTGAGTTCTCAGGGGGGGCATGTATGTCAGAACTGTATATTCATCATTGTCCCACAAGAAATAGTATTCTCCATCTTCAACTTTATAGGTTTTAGATTCTTCATCAGTTGAAGCTTCACAAAGATGGTATCCTGTATCGTTCAAGCATAAGAGTATATCGCCATATAAATGTTCCCAACGTCTATAAGTACTTTTCCCATTGCCATCATCAACAGTGTGAAACTTATCGTCTTTTATATAAAACCAGATTCTGTCATAATCAATGGATAATGGAGCAAGGTTCTTATACCCAAGTTTTTCAAGGATGTCTTGTTGAACTTTTGCTAAGCCAAAAGCCAACTTAACTTTTGATGCCATCCACTTTTCAAGCTTCTGGTCTATTGAATAGTCATATCTTATTGTATCAAAAAAATCTTCTGTCATATGTCTTCTGCTTTTTTTATATTTAAATTATAGTCCTTCTCGTTCACTCAATATTTAAGAATCATTGATATTATACCACAATGCCATATAACTAGCGTGTGAAAGTATCATCATATTAATAGAGTTTTATCTTTCTGCACTAATGCAATTGCGAATTCCGACAACTCATCAAGATTAAAATCTTTAGAATTGAGTAATTTATTAATTCTATCAGAGCTGATAAAATTTTTCATCATCTCTTTGTCATGAAGCGTCTGATTTATAGTTTGTATGAATTTGTCTGCAATAGGAATACATTCATACAAAACACTATTCATTTGTTCTGAGTCTGCGATAGGTTTATTGCTTAAGCACAAGCCATGAACAAATTGTGACAAATAGCCTTGAAAATATTCTATAGACTTATTGTTGAAACCTATAGCAGAGTACATTTCTCCATATTTCAGACTTCTAGGGTTCTGCAATGATTCATATTTCCAATTAGAATTCTGAATTAACAAGTTAGCTGTAGCCCTATCTTGAGTATAATAAGTATGATTCTTTAGTTTCTCTTCAATCTGCTTTATTACAAAATCATAAGCAAAATCCTCTTTATCTTTATACTCATTTTCTTCTGAAATTATAATAACACTCTTCTTGCATTCTCTCCAGCCATCTAAGGCATATAAATAGTGCCGAAACAGCATGTCATTTTCATCTGTTCTCTGATAAATGAAACTGTATGAAGTAACACTATCCAAAATGCCACGGAGTACACATCTTGCAGACACTTCATCTAACGTATTCTTCGTTAATAATTCTAGAGAATGGAACATTTGCACAATCTTCATTATTATGACTGTCTGATAGTGCTTTGTGTCTTCTATTGAGGCACTATTTGGATGTTTTTCAGAAAGATACTTTCCAAAAGAATCCATCATCTCCAGATAAAACTGTAATATCGTATTATTTGCTTTTACCATAATAGTTGAGAATTAGGATGATGAATATCTGCTATAACCCATAATATTCTCAATAAAATCATGAATGATGAATTCTGCAGCAATTCTTGTCTCTTTGTCCGTATACTTACTATTTGGCTGGTTCTTTTGTGTAAAATAGCTTATATTTACAACTTTATCATCTAATATTGCGTGGTGATTAAACCATTGCTTGTTTTCATTCATTGCCCGTTTAAAGTCTGCAGAATCTTGCTCATTCAATCCAACTTCCCATATTATTTCTTCAACCAAGGAAAAAGGTCGAAATGAACCCAAATCAGTATGATCTAATTGTGGTTTATAAGTCTTAGAGTGAATTCTTCCAATTATTATAGTTTGTCCATCGGCATTCACCTCTGCAATAGGAATGCACAACTCTTTTAATGAATGTACGTAATGGTGACAATCCTCACATAAAGTTACTAAACAATCATCTTGGTAATCCCATAAATCTCGATTTCTATAATATATCTTGTGGTGAACATTTAACCGCGGCATTGCTAAATGAAAGCCTGGCATGAAATCAAAAGTGATACTTAGAGTATAACCCTTGACAAATATCATGTATTTGTCATTTCCTGCCCAATAATAATGGTGTATCGTTTCATATTCTCCTTGTTTAACGAAAACATAGTCTCCCTGCATCGGATTAAAAACATGGCAAAGTTGGCAGGTATAATTATCACGAGCCTTAATAGAATTACTCTTTTCTATCCATCTTGGATCTTCATACCCCGTTTGTATATCTACGACATTGGGCAATGCCCCTTTAGCACCATTTGACATTTCAATCTCTTCGAGGCTCTCCTTTATATTATCAAAACGAGGTTTATCGTATGTATAGAAATGTCCTATTACTTTGTTTTCGTCTACCATATTGTTTCTTTTGTTAGTAGTAAATCAATGCCACAAATATACAAATAATATCTAATATAATAATCGTTTCCGTGGAGATTTTTTTCATTATTACATTAATGTAACTTTTGTTTTCTGGCTCGTATTTGTCTTGCCTTCTCTTTCCCATTCTTTGTTGCCATTCTTTCGTGATCAGGTATGATGCCAACTCTTGGTAAATCCAAACGATCCGCATCAAAGCAAGTATCAATGGTAGGCTCCCCTGTCCTTAAGACTGTTGTATGAAACGCACAGGCATCTTTCAGCAAACCAATTTGCCCGTCATTAAGGAAGCCAAGCATAGAATCCCGTATCAAATCTATCAGCTTTGCCGCTTTTGGACCATGTTCTTCATCATAGCCATCATATTCTCTTTCCACATCATGTAAATATGCAAAACAAAATACCACCTCTATATCAACCCCTGATACATATAAAGCTTTACCATTTCTTGCAACTCTATCCCAATGATCTATGCCATGAAATGAGTTCTCGCTATGTTTGACATGGCTAATGGCGTAATACCTTAACCTTTTAATATCTGCTTCATTCATCATTCACTATGATTTTGTTATTATGAATTCACCACCTCATCAAATCGTTCGCTGACATCTACCATCCAGTCGGGGAGTTTCTTCAGAGCTTGATAGACAAGGGCATCGGGCATCTTCTTGTAGTAAGCGTATGCCATTGGGCCTGCTATGGCGGCGAGTGTGTCAGCATCGCCACCTAATACAATAGCAAGTTTGATGCAATCAACGTAGTCCTTGGAATCGAGGAAACAAATCATGGCTGGACCAACGGTGCCAGCACAGGTTGAATTGAAAGTATAGTCATCGTGGATGTCTGCGTAACTCTTGTTCGACCAATCAGGATAATATTCGTTCAACAAATGTTCGCGCACGAAATCCTTATCCTTGCCGTTCTTCAAATGGAAGATGGTGAGGGCTGTGGCAACTGCGCCCTTGATGCCTTCAGGATGATTGTGGGTAGGAGCAGCCGTCTCAGTAGCCATTCGAATACATTCTTCTTCCGTTTGTGCCAGCCATCCGGCAGACGAGCAACGCATAGCGGAGCCATTACCTAGACTACGATATGGTTGGGGCTTATGACTGGTAAACCATCTTTTGAACGAGGAACTAAAACCTGCATGGCGATGTTCATTTGCACACTTCCAAAGGTTCATCGTCATGTCGAGATGGTCTATAAAAGCTTCTGCACACGCGAAAGTCAGCACGGTATCATCGGTAAAATGTGCTTTGTCAGCAAACAACTTCACCTTATCATATTGTTTGATGCGGCGCGTTCTACCTTCATACGCACTTCCTGCAATATCACCAATAGCCTCGCTAATCAAGTAATTCTTCATGATTATATTGATATTAGATGTTACAAAGATACAAAATGATTCCATAATAGAAGGAGTTTTGGGAAAGAAAAATCATCCACAAGCCTTGTGAGAATCATAATTGACAGGACAATAGAAAAATAAGAAATGCGAAAAAAGATGACAAAATTTTGTCATCATTTTCGTTCAATCTAGAGAAGGAAAAGGGGTGGGAAAATGATTTTTCAACTCCTTTTCTTTGTTTTTTATGCAGTTGAATTGTCACATGTGGCATGTGAGGCTGTCAGATGTGGCATATGACACGGTTAGATGATAGCTTTGAGGGCCTCAAAGCATAGCTGTGACGAGCTCATTCCATAGCTTTGACAAGGTCATTGCATAGCTTTGACAGGCCTAAAGAATGTAAAGAAAACGGAAGTGGTTGATAGTCAGCGTTTTCTAAAAACGCCCAGAATTCGCGTATTTGCGAGCAAATGGTTTTTATTTTGAAATGTGGGCCTTCTCGTGGCACCAAAATTCAGAATTTATTTGACAATATCGGTTTTACTTTCCGATGCTATGAAGCGAAGAATCGATGTGTTGAGAGGAATATTTCAGGCAACTTTAAAGGTTCATTTGTATTGCAAGTATTAAAAGGAGAAAAGCGGAAAAACATTGAAAAATCACTAAAAGATGGGGAACATGGGGGCGGAATGGCAGAATTTTACTAAATTTGCAGCCAAATCAACAACAACGAATAATGAAGAAGAGGCTATCAATCGCACTCCTGATGCTGATGGCGTGGCTGTTGCCTGCCAGCGCAGTGCTCAAGGAGAAGAACTTAGATAACACGCTGTCCATCCTGCGGACAGAGCTGACCAAATATCACGACGAACTGGAACGGCAGTCGGGATTCTTGAAGCATCAGCAAGAGCGGATACGCAAGAACCTCTTCAGCGTGCTTAACCGAAGCAACCAGAACTCGCTGATGCTCTATTCGCAGAAGTCGGAGTACATCTTCGACCTCACCTACGCTTGCCACGAAGCCACCGAGCAGTTCCGCGAGTTCCAGAAGAACGTGATGCCTTTCCGCATGTTCATGGAAAAAACGAACTCGGACATCGCCCGATATGACAGTCTCATCAACAACCTGAGCACGATGAGGACGGAGTCGTTGTCGGAGAAAGCAAAGATTGACCGCAACGTATGTCTGACATTGGCCGTGAACATACGCCACACCTTGCGCGATAACCGCGATCAGTTGGGCGACTACATCCGCATCTATGAGAACACGGAAAAGAAGCTGCAATACCTGAACGACTATGCCAACAAGCGCTATGGAGACATTCAGGACAACATCTTCAACAATGGCGGCAGCAACTATTTCTCGATTCTCTCGAACCTGGGGATGAACCTACGGGAAACACGCGAAGCGGTCAGCGACAAATACCAAAGTTATAAAAAAGTGAGGAGCGACTGGGATGTGAACATCATTCTCAGCTTCTTCGGTTGGCTGCTGCTATATGCTTTGATCTCCGTGGCCATCAACTTGTTCATCATCCGCGTGTTGCTCCCCAAACGATTCCGCACAGAAGGGTTCATGGTGAAACGCACGTGCATCACGCTGACCACCTCTGTGATCCTGCTCGCCATCATTTTGGGCGTCATTCGCGCCTTGTCTGAACAGAACTTCCTCATCATGGCCTCGAAGTTGCTAGTGCAATATACGTGGCTGTTGGGTGTGATTTTGATTTCATTGCTGTTGCGCCTCGATGGAAGCCAAATCAAGAGTGCTTTCCGCATCTACGCCCCACTCATCTTCATGGGATTGTTGGTCATCAGCATCCGTATCGTGTTGATGCCTAATGACTTAGTGAACCTCATCCTGCCGCCCGTCTTGTTGATTTGCATGCTGTGGCAATGGAGTGTCATTAGAAGACACAACCATAACATCCCACGTAGCGACGTGTTCTACACCTATGTCTCGCTCATCGTGTTCATCATCTCGGTGGTTTGCTCGTGGGTAGGCTATACGCTACTTGCCGTGCAACTGCTCATTTGGTGGATCATGCAGCTGACGTGCATTCTCACCATCACGTGTATTTCGGGATGGTTGAAAAATTATGCCATTCGTAAAAACTTTGATTCGAGACCTATCACGCAAACATGGTTCTTCAACCTCATTGAGAATGTCGCCCTACCCGTTCTTGGCGTTTTCTCAGTGCTGATTTCCATCTTCTGGGCAGCCGATGTGTTCAACCTGAGCGACACCACCTGGATGATGTTCAAAAAGCCGTTCATCAACACCAAAGGATTCAGAGCCAGCGTGTTCTCGATAGCACAGGTCATCAATCTGTTCTTCCTCTTCAAATACATCAACCACACCATACAGAGTCTGCTGAAACTCTATTTCGAACGCAGCGACATATCGACCGCTGGCACTCGAAGTCTGATGACGAAGAACGTTGTGCAACTGGTGGTATGGGGTGCTTGGCTGCTCATCAGCTTGCGAATCCTGCATGTGAGCAATACGTGGTTGGTTGTGATTTCAGGAGGTCTTTCAACAGGTGTTGGATTCGCCATGAAGGACATTCTGGAGAACATCTACTATGGCATCTCGCTCATGGCTGGCCGCATCAAGATTGGCGATTACATCATCTGCGATGGCACTCGTGGTCGAGTGAGTTCAATAAGCTATACCTCTACTATGCTCGAATCCATCGATGGCTCTGTCATCGCTTTCACCAACAGCCAGTTGTTCACGAAGAACTACAAGAACATGACCAAGAATCACGGCTACGAGCTCGATATTTTGGAAGTGGGCGTGGCTTATGGAACAGACATTATCAAGACCAAACGGCTGTTGACCGATGCCATCAGGCAGCTCGATTGCATCAATCCTGAAAAAGAGCCACGCATTGTTTTGAAAGAATTCGGAGATAGTTCCATCGTGTTGAAGATATTGGTGTGGGTACCCGTTTTGACACAATATTACGATGACGGACGAGTGTTGGAATGTGTCTATGAAACGTTGAACCAGAACAACATCCAGATTCCATTCCCACAACGCGACCTTCACATCATCCATCCATCGGAACAAGAAAAGGCCAAAATCATTCAACAATTCAACGAGGCATAAGGCATTTCAACGATTGCGCCTCAACCCTGCTTGCACATACCCTTTGTGCAAGTAATAGATTATGCCATACAAGCAACCTATCAGGCCATAAATCATCAAGACCTGAAGGGGTGTGATGTTAATGTGGTCAATGCTGGCCGATGGAATCGAAGAAAACCACTCCAACACAGCCAGCAACCACCCAACCACCGTTTGCAAGACAAGTGCAAAGAAGGCTCGAACGACAGGGATGAACGAGAATAGGAAGAACGCCAAAGCGCAACAAAGCACCACGTAAACGGCAGGTATAGCTATGAAATTGGTCAGGAAGAAATAACACGAGAATCGGCCAAAATAATATATGATCAATGGGAACACACCCATTTGTGCGGATATTGACATGCAAACCATTCCCCAAAGCAACCTCACGAGAGGATTATGCAGTTGCCCGAAGAGATGGAACAAAGGTTGATAGAAGACAAAGATGCCGAGAATCGCCATGAAAGACATCTGAAATCCCACATCCCACAACATCAACGGATTGTAAAGCAACATGATGACTGCCGCAATGGCGAGGGCATTCAAAGGTCGTTGTGTGCGATGTACGATGGACAACAAGCCATAAACCGTAAGCATTGTAGCCGAACGAACCACAGATGGCGAGAGTCCCACCAGAATGGCATAAGCCCATATGGCCGCCAACGATACAATCTGAAAAGGTGTGTTCCATTTTCGGCGGCGAATGAGGAATGTTCCCAGGAAGTAGATGATGCCCAAATGAAGTCCTGAAAGAGCTAATACATGAGAGGCGCCTGTAATGGAAAATGCCTCTCGTGTGGACTTTGACAATGCCGATTTGTCGCCCAATGCCATAGCCGCCACAATCGCTTGCTGCTGACCTTCCAAACCTGAATCGGCCAATTGTCCAACCAATCGTTCACGAAAACGAAGCATGGAAAGACGAACACGCTGAAGAAGGGATAGCGAAGAAATGTCAAGCGATAGTTTGCGCCAAGACAAATGATTGATAAACACCTGTCCCACAACGCCTTGCCTTTGTAGCCACGAGTAATAGTTGAAGTGGGAATCAGCGTTTTGGGAAACAGGAAAGGGTTCAACATGGGAATAGAACTCAATGCCATCGCCCACCGAGATATGCCGATATCGACCTGTAATCGTATCGCGAAGAATGGCTGCTTGGATTCTATAATTCTCCTTCTCGTCCAGCACCAACAATTCACATCTGACCACTTTCCCACGCTCAACAGGTTGAGTGGCTATGACAGCATGGTAGACATTATCATGTGGTAGGAAAGAACGATTCAATTTGGATAGACGCATACTGACCACTCCTCCACCCAAGCACATGACAGCCACCATCAGCAACACGCTATTGGCAATTGGACGTTTCACGAAACAAGCCACAAGAGTCAGGACACCCATTGCAACCCACCACGTCCAAGCGGGCAAGATGCTAAAAGACAAGTAGCCGATAAAAATACCCAGAATGAGCCAAGCTGCTATTCTGGGTACGATATAAAGCTGTATCTTGCCGTTCGTGTTCACAATAATGGGTTAGAACGAATAGTTGAATCCAATGGAGACATACTCCTTGAACTGCCAATAGCCGTGATGGCCGTCGCGGGCAGTATTGTCATCGAATCTCGGATAAACGAAGATGTTGGACGAGATGTACTTGTTGAATTGGAACGTGAACGTGTTTTCCCATTCATATTGCACACGCTTGTAACTGGTGAATCCATACATGCGCGTCTTCCACTTGATGTTCTCGGCAATTTTCCAAAGGAGGTCGATGGTGAACTGCGAACCGAAATCAGTCAACGAGTGTCTCTGGTCTTCCAATCCATGACGGCTTGGGAACCATTGTGTCTCCGTATCGTTCTTGCGGAAGATGCGGCGGTCAACATACCTGTAGTTGACAGCGAGAGGAGAGATGTTGACCGTTCCGGTCAGTTTCTTGTTCAACCACTCCACCTTGTAATCCATACCAAGACCAAGGTTCAGGTTGAAGGGAGACATAAAGTCAGAATAGGTGCGGCGGTCATTTGATTTCAAACCACGGGTGAACTGGGTGTAAGCCAACAGCTGTAAGGTATAGTACCAATGCTTCGTTGCCTGGAGTCCCAGTTTGCTTGTCAAACGAATCAGGTCTTCATTGGCCTTGAACCTATTGATAGAGTCAGAACGCGAAGTCTGGAATCCCAACTTCATCTCCAGTTTGTTGTCCCACTTCCATTTGCTCTTGTTGTCATAGTTGGCCTCGAGCGTCAAACTGGAAAGCATTGAATAGTTGCTCTCACCACCTTTATACCAGTTGCCCGACACATAATTCTGAAGGAATTGCAAGTATCCATCACCCTTGTAGGTCCAGAAATTGGGCTTTTTCACAACAACAGTCACAGGGGCGGGCTCTGGCTCCACAGGTTTCTCGGCTTTCTTCTCCACTAATTCCACTTTAGTGTTCTTGGCAGCCTCGATTTGAGCCGCTGTGGCACCAATCTTCTTCAACTCATCCTCCGTACCTGCCACGAGGTCAGGACGTGTGAGGTAGAGGTTCATCAAAGCCGTATTAAGGTTATAATTGGCAGTCCCCTTCCCCTCAAGACTCAAAGCATTGTGAGACACATCGTTGTAATAGGTCACTGGTAGGAAAAGCTTTGAGAACAAGGCATTGTTCTGATTGTCAATGGTTTGCAAACTGTCAAGTTTTGCCTTATAAGCCATCAGCGAATCCTGATACTGGCGTACAACCTTGGGCATCGTGTCAACACTGGCAACAGCCTTCTTGTTTTGTCCCCACATAGGAAGAGCGGCTAAAATGATTAGCGCAGAAGCATAAAATCTTTTCATAAGTCTGATTTGGTTAAATATTTTTGCAAAAATACGAAATCTTTTTGAAAATTGAAGTATTTTCCAACCTTAATAAATCATTTATTTGTAGGTTTCAAGAAAATAATGTAAATTTGCACCTTAAATTTACAAAGAACTGGCAACCCATTCATCAAAATCATGCCATTCTGTCAGTCAGACATGTTTGGCGCGCTTTTCGTTGGACGTTAAGCGGAAGAAAATGATAATAAAAAACAGAAATAATGGATAAAAATACAATCACAGGATTCATCCTCATTGCATTGGTTTTAATCGTCTTCAGTTGGTGGACACGTCCTTCTGAAGAGCAAATGCGTCAACAGCAAATACAAGACTCCATCGCACAAGTGGCAAAAGTAAACGCCGAGAAACGTCAGAAAGCCGAGGAAGCCAAACTTTTGGCTGCCAAACATGAGGCAGAGGAAGACAGCACAGCGTTGTTCCACTCTGCTTTTAAAGGCGATGAGCAGAAAATCGTTTTGAAGAACGGCAAGGTAGAGTTGACCCTCAACTCAAAAGGTGCAATCGTTGAGAAGGCTGTTGTCAAAGGATTCAAAGACCGCAATGGCAAACCCGATGTGACACTCTTTGAGGGGAAAGACCAAAGCTTGAACTACACGCTCACTGCCAAAGAGTCGAACATCTCCACACAAGACCTCTTCTTCCAAGCCACCAATGTCAGCGACACCACTGTGACATTCACGGCAGAAACAGGTGGCGACAAGAGCATCGTCATGGAGTATTGGCTTGGCAAAGACTACATGCTCCACTTGAAGATGACCGCCAACGGACTTGCAGGCCTCTTCTCGCCCAGCATGCAGACGATGGATGTGAACTGGAAGGAGCTATGTCCACAGCAAGAGAAAGGTTTTACTTTCGAGAACAGATATGCCACATTGACATATAAGGAGAAGGATGGTTCGACAGATCATCTAAGTGAGACATCCGAGAAGAAAGACGAGAACATCAAGGAGGCACTCGATTGGGTGGCTTTCAAAGACCAGTTCTTCTCTTCCATCATGATTGCCAAACATGATTTTGCCGCAGAGTCAAAGATGACCAGCATCCCCCAGCAGAAGGGATCTGGCTATTTGAAGCAGTTCGAGGCCAAGATGAAGACTTTCTTCGACCCATCGGGTAAGACACCGAGTGAGTTCGAGTTCTACTATGGTCCCAACGACTTCCGCAAGTTGCAGGCCGTTGAATCAGAGAGTACTTTCGGCAAGAACCTTCAGATGAAGAAACTTGTGTATCTGGGTTGGCCTATCGTGCGCTGGATCAACCGTTTCTTTACCATCTATGTGTTCGACTTCCTCACAGGCCTTGGCCTGAACATGGGTATCGTACTCATCCTTATCACCCTCTTGTTGAAAGCCATCACCTATCCGTTGGTGGAAAAGACCTATATGAACTCCGCCAAGATGCGCGTGCTGAAGCCGAAACTTGAAGAGGCCACCAAGCAGTTCGACAAGCCTGAGGACCAGATGCAGAAGCAGCAGGCCATGATGCAAGAGTATGCCAAATATGGCGTATCACCCTTGAGTGGCTGTCTGCCCATGTTCATCCAGATGCCTATCTGGATTGCCATGTTCAACTTCGTGCCAAATGCCATCCAGTTGCGTGGTGAGAGTTTCTTGTGGATCAAGGACCTTTCGACCTACGACCCCATCATCGAGTGGGGCAAGAACATCTGGGGTATCGGCGACCATCTCTCGTTGACCTGTGTCCTTTTCTGTGTGGCCAACCTCCTCTATTCGGTCATGAACATGCGTCAGCAGAAGGATCAGATGGTAGGTCAGCAGGCTGAGCAGATGAAGATGATGCAATGGATGATGTACCTCATGCCGGTGATGTTCTTCTTCATGTTCAACGACTATTCCAGCGGTTTGAACTTCTACTATTTCATCTCCCTATTCTTCTCGGCAGCCATCATGTGGGTACTCCGCAAGACGACCAACGACAAGAAGTTGTTGGCTCTCCTCGAGGCTCGCTACCAAGAGAACAAGAACAACCCACAGAAGAAGATGGGTGGTTTGGCAGGACGCCTGCAAGCCATGCAGGAAGAGCAGCAGCGTTTGCAGAAGGAACGCGATGAGCTTCGCAACAAGAGATTGAAACAATAATAACCATACAAGTGCACTTTGGCATTTTCATACACACAAGACAATGAAAATTGGATTTGACAACGACAAGTATCTCAAGATACAATCAGAGAACATTCGTGAACGTATAGCCCAGTTCGACGGCAAACTTTATTTGGAGCTTGGCGGCAAGCTCTTCGATGACCACCATGCCTCGCGCGTGTTGCCAGGCTTCAAGCCCGACAGCAAACTGCGCATGCTTGCACAGCTGCGCGAAAGCATTGAAATACTGATCGTCATCAGTGCCAAGGACATCGAAAAGAACAAGATACGCACCGACCTAGGCATCACCTACGATGAAGATGTGCTCCGATTGCGCGATGAGTTCATGCGCCGTGATTTTATGGTGGGCTCCGTTGTCATCACGCATTATAACGGACAAAGCGCCGCAGACCAGTTCCGCCATCGTCTCGAGAGAATGGGCATCAAGTCGTACATCCACTACCCCATCGATGGCTACCCCCACAACGTAGAGCTCATTGCCAGCGACGAGGGATTCGGCAAGAACGACTACGTGGAGACCACACGTCCACTCGTCATTGTCACCGCTCCTGGCCCTGGAAGCGGCAAGATGGCCACCTGCCTCTCACAGCTCTACAACGAGAACAAACGAGGCATACGTGCAGGATATGCCAAGTTCGAGACATTCCCCGTGTGGAATCTTCCTTTGAAGCATCCCGTGAACATCGCCTACGAAGCCGCCACAGCCGACCTCAACGATGTCAACATGATCGACCCCTTCCACCTTGAGGCATACGGCAAGACGGCTGTCAACTACAACCGCGACATCGAGATATTCCCCGTACTGACCGCCTTGTTCGAAGGCATCTACGGCGAGAATCCCTACAAGTCGCCCACCGATATGGGAGTCAACATGGTGGGATTCTGCATCAGCGATGATGAGGTATGCTGCCAAGCATCGCGCGATGAGATTATCCGCCGTTTCTACGAAGCCACCAACAAGATGGCCAATGGCGCCGACAACGAGAACGAAGTCAACAAAATTCGTCTGCTGTTCAACCAGGCAAAAATCTCCACCGCCACCCGCAAGGTCACTGTGGCCGCCTACGAGCGCAAGATACAGAGTGGAAACCACGCCGCAGCCATCGAAATGGAAGACGGTACTATTGTCACCTCAAAGACCACTCCACTACTGGGTTGTTGTGCCGCCCTGCTTCTGAATGCCATGAAGCATCTGGCTGGCATCGACCACGAGACAAAGCTCATTCCGCAAAGTCTCATCGAGCCTATCCAGAAGACGAAGATAGAGTATCTGGGTGGCAAGAATCCACGTCTGCACACCGATGAGGTGCTCGTGGCGCTCAGCGTGCTCTCACAACACGATGAGAACTGCCGCAAGGCCCTTGAACAGCTTCCCCAGTTGCGTGGCTGCCAGGTGCACACCACCGTCATGCTCAGTGAGGTTGATCGCAAGATTTGGCGTCGTCTGGGTTGCGGACTCACATGTGACCCCGTGAAGAAAAAATAACAGTATTTATTCATAAAGTAACACTATTTTTTAACCACAAAACATTTAAAAAAACATGAAGAAAAATTTTCTTTGGGCTACCGCTATTGCAGCGTGTGTAGCCATGACCGCGTGTGGAAACAAGTCTGAAGCAAACGCCAATGGCGCCGACTCAACAGCCGTTGAGGCAACAGCAGCCGAGTCAGAGCAGAATGTAATTGAAGACATCCATCACATTTTCTGCACCGTCGTCCCTAATGGATGGACAGGTGAAGCTACAACGTTTGGAGCATGCAAAGTCAAGTTGGTCAAGAAAAACGACGCTGACAAGATCAATGCAATTATCAATGTCAACGCTGTTGAAGGCAAGGAGTTTGATGAGAACAACATTGGCATGTATCAAATCAAAGCCGAGCACAAAGTGGCAGAAGAAAAGATTGGCAACTACACATGGAAAATATACAACCGCGAAGAGTTCATCTATGCTGTAGCAGAGTTGCCTGCTGGCGGAACATTCAATTATCTCAGTGCTGAAGGTACTATTTCAGCCGATAATGGTGGAACAATCGACGACGTAAAAGAAGCACTGAAAGGTGTGAAGATGCTGAAATAATCTCGAGTGACAACAATAAAACAACGGGCTATAGAATATCTCCTATAGCCCGTTTTTGTTTGGATTGTTTTCCAGATTATTTGATGGTCAGGTTTTCAAGAATGGTCTTTGTGTGAGCCATCAGAATATCCTTTGCTTCAGCCTGATCCAGCTTGTGGGCACCAGTCTGGAAGTTCACGTACATCGAACCATCACCCTTAGGAGTAACGGCGCTCACTAACTGCTGACCATTGGGCATCTCCCTGTAGAAAACCTCGAATGTATTGCCATTAACTTCAAGGTTGTCAATCTGTTTTGCGCCTTCCTTCTCGCGCATCTCCTTGAACTTCTCAACAGTTGTGTAGCTTGAGTAGTTGGGGCTTGCTGTGGTGAACGGAGGCTCTTTGAAGCCCATCGTGCACGAGCTGTTGACCATGCGGCTGCGAGCCTTCCAGCCCTCGGGCACCTTGATGGTGTAGTCGTCGCAAGTGAGTTCCTTCTGGTCCTCAATCTTCACTTCCACCTCTTCCTGAGGGGCGGCCTGCTGCTCTACGTTGGCAGAGTCTTTTGCCTCAGCGTTTTCTGCACTCTTGTTTCCACACGATGCCACGAGGGCAGTTGCTACAACTGCGATGGCAACACTCAAAATAGTTTTTTTCATCTTGGATAATTGTTTTTTTGGTTAAACGTTAATTGAAGTTTTTTCAGTTTCGGTTGGCAAAGTTACAAAATATAGTTGAATTAGCATGACAAATTGTGAATTATTTTGTATCTTTGCGCACAAAACATATCTACACAATGAAAAAAACACTTACCCTCGTGGCAGCCGCACTGATGCTATGCACCACGACAAACGCACAAGAAGACGTGAATATCGGAAAGAACAACATCACCGTCAAAGATGGCCGCATGACGCCCGAGGCGCTTTGGGCTATGGGACGCATAGGTGGTTATGCCGCTTCGCCCGATGGCAAGCACATCGCCTATCAGGTGGCCTACTACAGCGTGAAAGCCAACAAGAGCCACCATATATTATATGTGATGGATGCTGACGGACAGAACCAACGTAAGCTGACCACCTCCTCGAAGAACGAGACCGATGCCGCTTGGCTCTCCAACAACCGCATCGCCTTCCTCACGGGTGGTGAGATATGGGCTATGGACATCGATGGCTCCAACCGCCAACAGCTATCCGACACGAATGGCGAGGTGGAAGGTTTCCTTTTCTCACCCGATGGCAAGCGGGTCATCATCCTCAAATCGTTGCCCTACCACGGCTCCATCCAGAAGAATCCCGATGACCTGCCAAAGGCTACAGGCCGACTTGTCACCGACATGAACTACCGCCACTGGGACCACTACGTGGAGACCATCACCCATCCTTTCGTGGCCGATGTCGAGCCTTCATCTTTCATCATTCATCCTTCATCCATGAGGGATATTCTCGAAGGCGAGCCCTACGAGTGTCCGATGGCTCCCTTCGGAGGCGTTGAGCAACTTGCATGGAGCCCCGATTCGAAGACGATTGCTTACACCTGCCGCAAGAAAGAGGGCGTTGACTATGCCATCAGCACCGATAGCGACATTTTCCTTTACAGCGTGGATGATAACGCCACTGTGAATATCTGCAAGACAGCGGGACCCACGAATTTCCGTACCGATCCCACGAAGACGATGAAAGGCCAGGCTGTCAATAGCGAGGAGAACCTCAAGAACAATCCTGGCTACGACCAGAACCCGCAGTTCTCGCCCGATGGCAAATATGTGGCTTGGCTCTCCATGGCCCGCGATGGCTACGAGAGCGACCGCCAGCGCCTGTGCTGCTTCAACCTCGAGACGGGTGAAAAGAGCTACCTCACGGAGTCGTTCGATTCCAACGTGGACGACTTCTGCTGGAGTGATAACAAGGATGCTCTCATCTATTTCATCGGTGTGTGGCACGCTACCGAGAATCTCTATGCAATCAATTGGAAAGGCGAAGTGAAACAACTCACCAACGACTGGGCGGATTTCGGTTCCCTCCAGATGCTCAACAACGGGAAGCAAATCCTCGCCGAGCGGCACGATTTCATGAATGCCGCCGACCTCTACGTGGTCACCCCCAATTTCAAGAAGCCCGAAAAGACGAAGGTGGAGCAAATCACCCAAGAGAACAAACACATCTTCGACCAACTGGCAAAAGGAAAAGTGCAACAACGTTGGGTAGAGACCACCGATGGCAAGCAGATGCTCTATTGGGTCATACTGCCTCCCAACTTCGATGAGACAAAGAAATACCCCACCCTGCTCTTCTGCGAGGGAGGCCCACAAAGCCCCGTCTCTCAGTTCTGGAGCTACCGTTGGAACTTCATGATCATGGCCTCGCAAGGCTACGTCATCGTAGCCCCCAACCGCCATGGCCTTCCTGGCTTCGGCTCCGAGTGGTGTGAGGAGATATCGGGCGACTGGACAGGACAGTGCATGGACGACTATCTCACTGCCATCGATGATGCTGCCAACAACCTGCCATACGTCGACCGCGACCATCTGGGAGCTGTAGGAGCCTCGTTTGGCGGTTTCTCCGTCTACTACCTGGCCGGACACCACAACAAGCGATTCAAGTGCTTCATCGCCCACGATGGCGCCTTCAACCTCGAAAGCATGTACACCGATACCGAAGAGGTGTGGTTCTCCAACTGGGAGTACGAGGATGCCTATTGGAACAAGGACCTCTCGGAGAACGCCCGCAAGACCTACGAGAACTCTCCCCATCGTTTCGTTGACAAATGGGACACCCCCATCCTCTGCATCCACGGTGAGATGGACTATCGCATCAATGCCAACCAAGGTATGGGAGCCTTCAACGCCGCCCGTCTTCGTGGCATCCCAGCCGAACTGCTCATCTTCCCCGATGAGAACCACTGGGTGCTGAAACCCCAGAATGGTATCCTTTGGCAACGCACGTTCTTCAATTGGCTCAACCGCTGGCTGAAGAAACCGGAAGTGGTGAGGAGAGTGAGGATGGAAGATTAGGAAGCCTCACCCCCGACCCCTCCCCAAGTAGGGAGGGGAGTAGTTAACGGGAGTTAGCGGACGATACTCCCAGATAATGAGATAATAGATAAGGAGTAGCAAAAGTAATGTCAGTTAACTCCAGAGGTCGAGACCTCTTAACCATTCCCGAGCAAGGCTCGCCTACCCGTAGCCTTTCTGATAACTTCGGATAACTCCTAATGAAAAATTAGAGAATTATAAAATTAAAAAATTATATTATGACTGATTCAATTCAAAAGACACTGCGCGACTCCGCTGCCATGCGGTGGACCGCCCTACTGCTGCTGGCGCTCGCCATGTTCTGCAGTTACATTTTCATGGACATCCTCTCGCCCATCAAGGACCTCATGCTCTCAGAGCGCGGATGGGACTCCACAGCCTTCGGCACCATGCAGGGCTCCGAGGTGTTCCTCAACGTCTTCGTGTTCTTCCTCATCTTCGCCGGCATCATCCTCGACAAGATGGGCGTTCGCTTCACAGCCATCCTCTCGGCAGCCGTGATGCTCGTGGGAGCCATCATCAAGTGGTACGCCGTGAGCGACAGCTTTGCCGGTAGCGGACTCGAGACATGGTTCACCAACAACCTCAACTACATCCCCGTCTTCGACGAGTTGGGCGTCAGTCCCTTCTACGAGGGAATGCCCGCCTCAGCCAAGTTCGCCGCCTGCGGCTTCATGATCTTCGGTTGCGGATGCGAGATGGCAGGCATCACCGTCTCACGTGGAATCGTCAAGTGGTTCAAAGGTCGCGAGATGGCATTGGCCATGGGTTCCGAGATGGCATTGGCACGCCTTGGCGTTGCCACCTGCATGATCTTCTCGCCCTACTTCGCACGCCTCGGTGGCCACATCAGCGTGAGCCGTAGCGTAGCCTTTGGAGTGGTCCTCATGTGCATCGCCCTCATCATGACCATCGTCTATTTCTTCATGGACAAGAAGCTCGATGCCCAGACAGGAGAGGCAGAGGAGAAAGACGACCCCTTCCGCATCAAGGACCTCGGACAGATACTCACCTCCAGCGGCTTCTGGCTCGTGGCGCTGCTCTGCGTGCTCTACTACTCGGCCATCTTCCCCTTCCAGAAGTACGCCGTGAACATGCTGCAGTGCAACCTCACGCTCTCCGAGCCCGCCAGCAACTCGTTCTGGGCAGGCTCCTCGGTCACCATCATCCAGTACGCCATCATGCTCGTCGTGGCAGCCTTCGGCTTCGCCAGCAACTTCCAGAAACAGAAGAGCCGCCAGTATGGAATGCTCGCCATCTCCATCATCGCCCTCATCACCTACTGCTTCATGGGATACATGCGCCAGTCGGCAGAGAGCATCTTCGCCGTGTTCCCGTTGCTCGCTGTGCTCATCACCCCCATCCTCGGCTCCTATGTCGACCATAAGGGCAAGGCAGCCTCCATGCTCGTGCTCGGCTCCCTGCTGCTCATAGCCTGCCACCTCACGTTCGCCTTCATCCTGCCCCTCTTCAAGGGCAACGCCATTGGAGGCGTCATCGTGGCCTACATCACCATCCTCGTGCTCGGCTCCTCCTTCTCGTTGGTACCGGCATCCCTATGGCCCAGCGTACCCAAGCTCGTCGATGCCAAGGTCATAGGCTCCGCCTACGCACTCATCTTCTGGATTCAGAACATCGGGCTCTGGCTCTTCCCGCTCCTCATCGGCAAGGTGCTCGACAAGACCAACCCCGACGTCGTCAATGGCCTCGCCAATGGCTCCATCACCGCTGAGCAGGCAGCCGTCAGCTACGACTACACGTGGCCTCTCGTCATGCTCGCATGCCTCGGTGTCGCCGCCCTCCTCCTCGGCTTCATCCTGAAAGCTGTCGATCGCAAGAAGGGCCTCGGACTCGAAGAACCCAATATCAAGTAAATTGAAAATTAAACATTGAATAAGGTCACCGAAATCATTCGATGACCTTATTTTCTTTTGACCTTTTTGGTACATGTGGCATGTAAGGCCCTTAGGTGATACAAGTAAGCGCCTCAGATGTATCACCTGAGACGCTTAGATGTGGCATGTAGCAACATCAGAGAGAAGCCCCCTCCAACCTCCCCCCGAAGGGGAGACTTTTTACGGGTTGGCGTTGTTGTCGTCGTCGGCCTTCTTGCCGTTCACAATCTCCTCGATGTTACGCACGGAAACATCATTGAGGAACTTGCGGATGCGATGGCCCTCCTTGGTGACCTTCCACTCAGGGCAGAAGTTCAGTCTGCTACCCACGATGTTCTTCGAGGCGGAGAAGTCCTCCTTGCGGAGCGAGCCCTTGGTTTTGAGTCCGATTTTGAACGAACCGAATCCATTGAGCACCACGCGCTCGGAAGCGTTGAGGTGACGGTTCATCACGTTGATGAGCTCAATCAACACAGCCGAGACGTCAGAGTACTTCACGGAGACGTTCTCCTCAATCTCGTGTGCCATTGCCTCCAATTCAATGGCTTGGGTGTGCACGGCACGAGCAAACCACTGGCCAGAAGTGAGCGAATTTTCGCGAGTGTCTTGAAGGATTTTATACAAAATTGCCATAGTGATTATGTATAAAAAGTTGAGCTAACGCTGCTGTCTGTTCTCCCTTGGGAGTGCCCCCCGATGCAGCAGTGTCAGGGAGCCTTTTAATTGATATCGCGCTCTATCTTTGATACCTCAAAGTTACAAAAAATGTTTCATATTAGCAAACGGCAAGTCATTTATTTTCAACGTTTTACGTTAAATAATTCAAACAATACTTTATGTCCAACCATCCAAAACTCTACATATAAATGAGTTTTGGATGGTTGGACTATCAAGTCAGGTCGTAGGCTCGTTTTGGCTCGCTGAAGGCAAGAGACAAATCCGGCCGTCAACCATTTTAAGTTCAGATTCAAGGCACACTCGAATGATCTCCTGCACTGAACTATCGCCCAGTTTCAGTTTTGCCTTTAACTCCTGTTTTAGATCTTTGCGCAACATACTACCACCGTTGTTACGAACTATTTGTACGGCAGCATCCTTACGTTCACGATTGCGCTCCTCCTTCTCGGCTTGTTGACGTTCTTTCTTTTCCATCTGTTTCTGGTAATTCTCTTTCCGAACCTGTTCGTCAGCATCTACGATACATCCGTTTTGGTCGTACATCACACTCCATTCTGGCATCGGGGCATGTCGTGCCTCAGAGTTCTTGGCCGTGATGGTACCACTATCGCTCTTCACGCATTGTATGACGGTACTTGCCGCTTGTGAGAGCATAGTGCCCAAGTGTCCTCTCATGTTTTCGTCTTCAGCTGACTTATTCTCATGAAGCACGTTGATGATGGCGCAGTTGCAATCGTTGGCTAGGATTTTTTGCCCCTTGATCAGGTCATGAGACATGATTTCGTCGTTGAAACTCTCCACAAATTCCACCACACCGTCAATGAAGACTACGTCGGGACGATGCGCCTTGACGTTGACTATCAGTTCACGAAGCAGTGTCTTGCAAGTCCTGCTTCTCAATTGATACAAATTGACATGTTCGTCAATCTCGCTGTCTGTCAAGCCAGTCAACTTACCAACATCCGTCAATATCTGCTTGACGTCGCTAGCTTGCTGCTCAGTGTCGAGCCAGAAAATTTTCGGATTCTTCAAACACGATGTCAGGCGAAACATTTTCCCCAAGAGCAAAACCGCCAGAATCACCTTCAGCACTGTGGTTTTGCCTGCTTTTTGCTTGGCCTTGATGCCGTGAATGTCACGCCGGGTAAAGATTCCCACTTCGCTTTCTTTGTGGTCTTCCTGCTCCTCTTCCTTGTAGCTGACCTTGATGATGGGTTCCAACTCCGGCACTTCGGTCTTGGTTGTGATGCGCAATGTTTCCCATAGATTCAGGATGTCTTCGTCCGTCATCTTCTCGTCGTCCATTGGTTGGGGAATAGCCGGTTGGGTAGTACACCCTTCCTCTGCTTCAATCTCCGCAAAGGTACGTAGCCTTGGAAGTGCGCCATTCAATGTCTCATTCTCTGATGACATTTCATTTTCGTTAAAAATAAACTTATCCATAATTGTTATTATTTGTTTGTAATTAGGAGAGAATGCGTTTGGAGACACATCCTCTCCAGAAATGATTTAATGCCGAGCCACCTACTCTGCTAATAATCGGTCACATTCCTTGTACAGGTTTACCAGCAGTTCGTCGATGTGCTCGATGCAGGTGATGGTGAACGCTTTGCCCGTGTAGTACAGGGCTAAAGCCTCCACAATCTCTCCCTGCATGCGAGGGTCGAAACCACGCAGGCAGTTGCATACCTTGTAGAATAGGTGTGCATACTTGTGCGGGTTCGCCAACACCATCAGTGTGCTTAGAGCATTATTACTAATGCCGTAAGGTGCTTGCAGATCCAACACTCGGACTTCTCTTGAAATCCCTCTCACTCGCTTACTGCCGTGACGGGCAGCACTGAAAACTTTCTTTTTCATTTTCTTGAAAGTTGTTAGTTTGACAAACAAGGGACTTCGTGTACACCTTGCATCCCGAACACGTTCGGTTGCAATACGTACATTTTACGTGCAGAAGTTTACTAAAGATTTCATTATGCCAGTTTTCGCATATTTGGTAATATTTTTATTACCTTTGTGGCAGATATGAAAAAAGAATTGCATAAAAGGAGAAGAAAATTCGTTGGTATTCTTCTACAGATAGAACGTGAATGCCTGAAGCTTGATCAGAAAGATATAGCTCAGATGTTAGGTGTCAGACAAGAATGGATATCTAAAATTGAGGTAGGCACCCGAAGACTTGATGTCATTGAATTGATAGACTACTGTGAGGCGTTGAATCTCACCTTGACAGAGTTTGCGGCGAAAATAGAAAGTCGGTTGTTTGCAGAAAGATTACTACCACGTCGTAGAAGACAAATAAATGAATCGGGTGAAACCAAGAAGATTCGGGTGGATATATCTTGGTGTGAAAACAAATTCTCAGCATCGCTTGGTGTGAACGTGCCAGGAATTGGAGTGTTTACTGCCGAAACTTTTGTTGATTTACAAATAGATGTAGAAGCGAGCCTTGCTTTCCACATTGAAAGATTGGTGGCCAATGGAAATGAAGTGCCACAGTGGCTTAAAAACAAGGAGTATGAGTTTGAGTACAAATTCCTCGATGCGAGAGCGCTGTTGAATGCCTATAGACCTTACATATCCTTCGTAGCAATTAGCCGCGCTTCGGGTATTAAGCAGAGCCTGCTTTCACAATATGCGAATGGACTAAAAACCACACGGCCGTATCAGTTGAAACGCATTATGGATGCGATTCACAAAATTGGCAATGAACTGACGGCAGCTGTTGTATAAGCCGACTTTGACAATACTATTTCAAGATTTAAGGCAAGTTTCGATAGGAAACTTGCCCTTTTTCTTGCTTGTTTTAAAAAGATTCTTTATCTTTGCCATCGGTTCGGGGAGAAATCCGCGATTAAGTGAGTGTCATGCAAGCTGGCTTGCAAATGACCGAACGAAAGCGGATTGTCAAAATCCGGACTGACATATTAGAAAAAGCATTCGCTATTATTTCGCGTTCAGCCAAGAAAGCCTAGGAAACTTCAATTGGAATAACAAGCACGGAATAATACGTGACAGGTGAGCCATATCTTGGCCCTTGTTATATGAATATAGCGATGCACACGCAAAGCGTGGTGCATTCTTGTTCATATACAGGGGTTCCAAGTTATCCTAGGCTTCGCCTCTTGCTGGACGCAAAAGGTGCATCACGTCTTTTTTGCGTCTTAGCGTGATTGATAGTTGGATGTAGTTAACTGAAAACTATCAATCGATTATGGCAAAAAACAAAAACCAGAATGCTGCTCAAAAAGCTAAGGAAGATGAGTTTTACACCCAACTTTCAGATATAGCCAATGAACTTTCGCACTACAGAAAACACTTCAGAGACAAAATTGTGTTTTGCAACTGTGATGACCCTTACGAAAGCAATTTCTTCAAGTTCTTTGCTACAAAGTTTAATGCATGGGGGCTGAAGAAGCTTATATGTACATGCTATGATGGTTCTCCCGTGGCTGGAACAGAATTCGACCTGTTTGAGAAAAGACAGGATAGTAGTAGGAAAGCTTTCAAAATAGAGCTTACAGAAGTGACGGATGTTAATGGGGATGGGGCAACGGACTTGGAAGATGTTGAAATCATACTGCGAAAAAATCCTCCAACGCTTTTGGAAGGCAATGGTGATTTCCGAAGTCCCGAGTGTATACAGCTCTTACAAGAAGCTGACATTGTGGTAACCAATCCTCCGTTCTCTCTCTTCAGGGAATTTGTAAACCTTCTTTATAAACATGGGAAGAAATTCCTAATAATCGGAAATCAAAATAATGTGACGTACAAAGACATTTTCTCGCGCATTAGGGACAACCAACTATGGCTGGGCTACTATGCTGGCTCCATGAAGTTCGTTATTCCAGAGATATACGACGAGAGCAAGACTAACATAAAAACACTTGAGGACGGAACCATCATATCGACAATGGGAAATATTTGTTGGTTCACAAACCTTGACCATAGCAAGCGTCACGAGGAATTAGACCTTTACAAGCATTACACTCCAGAGGAGTATCCCAAGTATGACAACTATGACGCTATTTTTGTGAAAAACGTTGCTGACATTCCCGCGGATTATGATGAGCCTATGGGGGTTCCTCCCACTTTCTTTGCCAATTATGACCCTGACCAATTTATTGTCTTGGGAATTACAGACCGCGACAACAATTCTGGCTTGAAAACAAAAGTCTATACGAAGGAAGACGCAAAGAATGCTAGTGATCTTAACAGACGGGGAGTTATAAAAATCGGGACAACATATAAGCTTTGTTGGCCTGCCATATTAATCAAAAAAAGGAAATAACTATGGAAATTACATTGCACACAATTAAGATTCGCGACATCGTCGATGGATATGAGGACAATGAGGAAGAAGGTGTTGTTGGGTATGGAGGTCTATTGAATATTAGGCCCAAATATCAGCGGGAATTTGTCTACAATGACAAGCAGAAGAAAGAGGTTATCAATTCCATATTCAAAAAATTCCCATTGAATGTCATGTATTGGGTAAAAAATGATGATGGGACATTTGAACTTCTTGACGGCCAACAACGGACATTGAGTATTTGCTCATTCTACGAGGACAACTTCTATGTAAATCTCGATGGCAAGGTAAAGTCATTTGCCAACTTAACCCCAGACCAGATAAAACAGTTTCTCGACTACGAACTTCAGATATATATATGTGAGAATGGCACAGACAGCGAGAAACTTGATTGGTTTGAGATAATCAATATTGCAGGAGAGAAGCTTACACCACAGGAGTTGCGCAACGCTGTCTATTCTGGCGAATGGGTAACGGCCTTGAAAAAGAAGTTTAGCAAATCAACATGTGTGGCATATCGTCTTGCCAAAGATTACATGAGTGGAAACCCTATACGACAAGATTATCTGCAAACAGTCTTGAAATGGATTAGCAAAGACAACATCAATGAATATATGGCCACACATCAACATGATGAGAATGCTGATATAGAGTGGCAATATTTTCAGGCTGTTATCGCCTGGGTACAACGCATTTTTACCAAGTATCGCTCTATTATGAAAGGTATAGAATGGGGAGAATTGTATAACACTTATGGCAGTAACACATATTCAGCAACAGAGATTGAGAAACGCATTTCGACATTGCTTATAGACAAAGACGTCACAAATAAAAAAGGTGTATATGCGTATGTCCTCTCTGGTGACGAAAGAAAGCTTAACATCCGTGATTTCGATGAAGCCGACCGAATAGAAGCATACGAGCGACAAAAGGGTATTTGCCCAGATTGTGGCAATCATTTTGAAATAGGAGAGATGCATGCCGACCATATAACCCCTTGGAGCAAGGGTGGCCACACGACAGCAGATAATTGCCAGATGCTATGTGCTGATTGTAATCGTCGTAAAGGAGCAAAATAATAACAATAATATATGTCAAGAGGTAAGGTTATAACGACGCATTTGCGTACTGGCGACCCCAATGGGATTCGCACCGTGTTCATCAGCAACAAGATTTGCGAGATGATAGTGTTCCCCAAATCGGAGTTTGAGATAGTTAGCAAAATGGAAGAGAGTTCACGCCCTGCACTCTACATTCTACTAGGCGAGGACGAGAACGGAAGCGCACAGGCATATATCGGAGAATCTACTAATGGCGTGAAGCGCATCTATAACCATAAAAGCCATAAGTTGTTCTGGAACAAATGCCTGATGTTTGTGGCCAAGGACGGGAGCATTAACAAGGCCGACGTGCAATACTTGGAGCGTCGGGCCATCGATCTGGCTACGGACTGTTCACAGTATGGCGTGATGAACGAACAGTCGGGCAAGGAAATATCGCTGTCGAACTATCAGATAGACATCATGGAGGAGTTCTTCGATGACGTCTGTCTGCTGGCATCGTTCATAGGCTGTCCCATCTTCGAGAAGCAGGAAAAGGGGAAAACGAAGATAGGTGAGAATCTGTTCCACATCACAGTGCGCGATTGTGATGCTCATGGTATCTTCAACGAGACCGACCATTCCATTCGCATCTTGAAGGGCAGCTTGTTACCACAAAGCACGGTGCCTTCGTATAGAGACGGAGAGAAACGCAATGCCATCATCGCCGCCATGTCGAAGCCCACCAAGGACGGCTTTTGGGAATTGCAACGCGACTATGTGGTAGCAAGCCCAAGCACGGCTGCAAGTTATTGTTCGGGCCGCAGTTGTAATGGTTGGTTGCATTGGATAAATGACGAAGGTCAGTCGCTGGACGATTTATATCGTAGTGAGTAAAACACTCAGATTGTCATAAGACCACATGAATCATTGGCTAATGGCTTAACTCCTTTACTCCTTCTAACTCCTAAAGAAAAAGACCATCAAACTTGGTGAAGTATTTGATGGTCTTTTCCCACTCGAGTTACTCGCTTTTCTTGCTTTATTTCATAACGACTTTAACCGACTTCCGCCCAATCTTCACAATGGCCATACTGCCTTTTTGCAGGGTGGTGTTGACTACTGCCTGGCCCTTGCTGCTTACTACGGAGTTGATTTGCGTACCATTTACACTATACACGTTGATAGTCGAACCATCATCTGTTCCCTGTATGTTCAAGGTACTGCCATTATTCTGAATCATCACGGAACGAGCTGATACGGAAGCAACTCCATTTAGACTACCGTCTATAGCCACAACCTCTTTGAAATTACTCCAAGGCGCTACTGCTTTATAAGCATCAACCGATGCAGCAGGCACGTGCAGAGTCGCATGTTCGATGTTAGAGCCTTCAAAGGCATTAGTGGCTGCAGAAGGTACGTTTTCCGCTAAGCAAAAGACGTCTGTCAGTTGTGGGCAATTAACGAAAGAAGTTCCAATCCAACTAATACTTTCCCCAATGGTTACAGAGGTCAGGCTACTGCAATCGAAGAAAACATTGTGATCTAAGCGCGACAAGCCGTTGGGCATCGTGACAGAAGTAAGATTGTGGCAACCTTCGAAAGCATTTTTTTCAATACTCGTCACATTGGTGGGGATGACGTAAGACGTCTCGCTCTTGGCTTGGGGATATTGGATGAGCGTCGTTTTGTCTTTGTTGAACAGCACGCCGTCCTCGCTGGCGTACGAAGAGTTGCCGCCATCAACCGTAATGGCCGTCAGACCGCTGCATCTATTAAAAACACGATTTCCCATGCGCGTCACGCCATTGCCAATCGTGACGGAGGTCAGGCCACTGCAATCTCGGAAGGCCTCTTTTCCAATTATTGTCACGTTGTTGGGAATTGTGACAGTGGTCAGGGCGCTACAAGTGCAGAAAGCATAGTCTCCTATGACTATCACGCCATTGCCAATCGTGACAGAGGATAGGCGGAAGCCTCTAAAAAATGCCCATTCGCCTATGGTTGTCACGCTATTGGGAATCGTGACGGAGGTTAGTTTGCTGCAACCATCGAAAGCATGGGCACCTATGCTCGTCACGCCATTGCCAATCTTGATGGAGGTCAGGCCATTGCAATTATAGAAGGCATAGTCTGCTATTGTTGTCACGCTAGAGGGAATCGTGATAGAGGTTATACCATTGCAATTAGCAAAAGCGTGGTCTCCTATGCTCGTTACGCTATATTCCTCTTCTTTATATTCAATCGTCTTAGGGATATTCGGAATGCCTTCAAGATGTTTATTTTCCATAGCTTCCACAGTGCTTATTACTTCAGCCTGTTTTGTTTCTAACACTAAATTGTAATAAAGGTCTTGATACTTCACGATATCTGCACTTGCTACTACTGGCAGCAGCATCACGAGTAAAAGGAAATGCTTCTTCATAATTGTATTGTTTTAAGATTTCATATCCAATATCGGCAAAACTAATTTCATGAACAAAGATAGTGGTTATTTATGAAATACAGAACGATATTGCCTAAAATTATGTTAAAGCACAACACTCGGGGTCTCATGCTCGGCAAACTCCGCTCTCGCTTAATCGAAATCGATGGTCTTTTTCACTTCCTCCTGTAAATCCTCCAGCCGAGGGCGGCAACAACGATGCTGACGAGGGGTGAGAGGTAGTTGAAGAAGCAATAGGGCAGGTAGGTGAGGGTGGAGACGCCGAGGACTGTGCTCTGCGTAAGTCCGCACGTGTTCCAAGGCACGAGAACTGAGGTGACAGTGGCACCATCCTCGCAGGAGCGGCTGAGCAGGCGGGCTTCGTAGCCTTCGCGCTCGTAGGTCTCGCGGAACATGCTGCTGGAGAGCATGATGGAGAGATATTGGTCGGCCATGGCAATGTTGAAGAACACGCTGGCTCCCACGGTGGACGCCACGAGGGAGGCGGTGCCACGCACGAAGCGGAGGATGATGGAGATGATGTCGCGAACCTGACCTGTGGCGGTGAGGGCTCCTCCGAAGGTCTGTGCACAGATGATGAGCCAGATGGTGGGCATCATGCCCGCCATGCCGCTGGTGGAGACCAGTTTGTTGAGAACTGCCGTTCCCGTCTCGATGTTCGTGCTGCCATAGCACACCTGAATGATGCCCTTGTAGGACAGCAGGGAGTCGTTGATGGAGATGCCATCGGCCACGGCAATCTCCCTGATGAGATGGGGTTGAACCACCAATGCCACGATGGCCGCCATAAGGACAGCCAGGAAGAGCACAACGAGCGACGGCCAACGACGTGCAATCATCACACCCGTGGCCACCGGCACAAGCAAGAGCCAGGGCGATATGACAAACGAATGGCGAAGCGCCTCCATGAACTCGAGCACGTTGGCCCCATGGGAGACCTCCACCGTGAGACCCGCCACGAAGAAGACAAGCAGGGAGATGAGGAACGCCGGAACGGTGGTGTTCATCATGTAGCGGATGTGTGTGAAAAGGGGTGTGCCGGAGACGCTCGAAGCCAGCACGGTGGTGTCGGAGAGCGGTGAGAGTTTGTCGCCGAAGTAGGCGCCCGTGATGATGGAGCCGGCTATCCATCCATCGTCGAAGCCGTGTGCCTTTCCGATGCCCATGAGTGCCACGCCAATAGTTGCCACGGTGGTCCACGACGAACCGATGAGGAGGCTCACGATGGCACAGAGCAGGCTGCTGCTGACGAGAAACCACTCGGGGCGCAGAATCTGAACGCCGTAGTAGATCATGGTGGGCACGATGCCCGATACCATCCACGTGCCACTAATGGCGCCGATGAGCAAGAGGATGATGATGGCGGGTGTGCAGCTGGCGACCTTGTTAGTAATTTCCTGTTCCAGTCTCCCCCACTCCAGCCGTTTGGTGAGTTTTCCCACCAACACGGAGACGGCAGATGCCACGAGCAGCGACACCTGACTGGCACCATCAAGCGTTGCGTTACCAAATACGGCAACGCAACACGTAATGAGGGCTATGAGGACAAGGAAAGGGAGAAATGACAAAACGATTGGACGATTTGACGATTTACAATCTTACAATTATCTCCCTTATGCCTCGGCTGTGACGGCGTTGAGCTTCTTGAGCAGTGCGAACATGACGATGGCACTGATGACGCAGAGGGCGATGAGGATGCCCCAGTTGGCCATGAGCGGAATCTTGTTCCACAGCATCGAAGGAATAGAGCTCAGATAGTTACCGATGGCAGTGGCAACAAACCAACCTCCCATCATCAAACCCTTGTACTTCGGAGGAGCCACCTTCGAAACGAACGAGATGCCCATCGGTGAGAGCAGAAGCTCGGCGAAGGTCAGTGTGAGATAGGTGGAGATGAGCCAACCTGGCGAGAGGATGTTCTGCGTGCGCTCACCCAAGTCCATCGGTGAAATCAAGCCGAACGAGCCCATGGTGATGACCACGAAGCCGAGGGCTGCCACCAACATACCCAACGCAATCTTCGTGGGTGCTGTGGGCTCCTTGCCCTTCTTGGCCAATGCGCCAAAGATGGCCAGGCTAAACGGTGTCAGGGCAACCACGAAGAAGGGGTTGAACTGCTGGAAATCGGATGGCTGCGCATTGACGGGGTTCGACATGTTGAAGTAGAGTGCCAGTGCTCCAGCCCACAACAACAGGGTGGCCACGATGCAGCCGTTGCGCACTTTCTTATTGGTGGTCTGGAAGATGCTGAAGGCGGTGTAAACAGACACGGCAATCAAGAACAGGCTCCAGATGTTGAAACCGATACGCATGGGACCGAAGACCTCGAGGTTGGTGTATTTCTTTGCGAAGAACGTCAATGCCGAACCATTCTGGTGGAATGCCATCCAGAAGAAGATGACCACGGCAAACACGAGCAGCAGGGCGACAATGCGGTCCTTGGTCTGCTTGGGTGTGAGCTCCTCAACAGCCACATCGGCAGCCTTCGCCTGCTTGGCAGTCACATCGGCGTGCTTGAACCACGAGCGGCAGCAGTAGTAGATGAGGATGGACAAGATGAGGGAAACGCATGCCACACCGAAGCACAAGCCATAAGCGCTGGAGAGCGTTGAGAGATATTCGGGAGCACGGTCGCCATAGGTGGCAACGGCATCGGTGGTATAGGTGAAGCCATATTTGCCGAGGTAGAGGTTGGTGATGTATTTTGCCATCGAGGGGGCGAACATGGCGCCAATGTTGATGGCCATGTAGAACAGGCTGAAAGCGGCATCACGGCGTGAAGAGTACTTCGGATCGTCGTAGAGGTTGCCAACGAGTACCTGCAGATTGCCTTTGAAGAGGCCCGTTCCTATAGACACCAAAGCCAGTCCACCAAACATCACAAGCTTACCGGTGGTGTTGGCGCCTGTAGGCATTGCCAGGCTGAGATAGCCCAGGAACATCACGATGATACCAATGGTGACGCACTTGCCATAGCCAATCTTGTCGGCGATGATACCACCCACCAGCGGCATGAAATAAACGGCAGCCAGGAAGATGGCATATACCTGACCTGCAGCAGCCTCATCCCATCCAAACTTGGCCTGCATGAACAACGCAAAGATGGCGAGCATGGTGTAGTAGCCAAAGCGCTCACCCGTGTTGGCCAATGCCAACGCATAAAGTCCTTTCGGTTGATTTTCAAACATGATATTATAGTTTTAAGTTTATAAGTTCATGAGTTTATGAGTTTCATTTTTGATGAGGGATGAAGGAATAAGGATGAAAGTTTATTTGTCTCTAAAGAAAAAGGATTCAATCCTTCATCCTTCATCTTTCACCCTTCATCTTTTTTTGGTCCTCACAACATCAAAGAGGTATGTCATTTTAATGACTATCGACCCCATGTTGGAGCGGGCAAAGTAATCGCGCTTCGTGTCGCCATAGATGTTGCCCAGCCCATAGTAGTAGCGGCCCTCCAAAAGGAAGTGGCCCAGATGGGGCACGCTGCACTCTATGCCTGCTCCCACAGCGATGCCATAATCGAACTTGTGCTCAACGGCCATGGTGTCCTGAGCGATGACAGAGCTCACACGATTGTAACTGCGCTCCTCGAGTTTGAAGTTGGTGTCGGTGGATTCGCTGAGGTAATAGCCGAACTGAGGTCCTGCCTGGAAGAAGAACTGGAAGCCCTTGCGCTCCTTTCCCCAAGCAAGATGGGCGAACACGGGCACTTGTATGTAGTTGATGGTGCGGCTGTATTCTTCTGCCACGCCCGTAATATCGTTGATGACCGGTTGGTCGTTGGAATCGAGTATACTCTCCTTCCATCCCATCTGCGTGTAGTTCACCTCGCCATAG
Source organism: Prevotella sp. (assembly GCA_017557405.1). GTDB lineage: Bacteria > Bacteroidota > Bacteroidia > Bacteroidales > Bacteroidaceae > Prevotella. Next base: position 92,491 of record JAFYYV010000051.1, on the reverse strand, counting down.
ACAGAGCAGATGGTGTTGAAATACTTCTCGCACACGTATCGGAACGACAAACCACCCGTCAGACCACCATGAAAGCCTTGTGGCACCTTCGGCACAAAACCAATATTTGTCAACGCATAGCCTCCGTTCACACCCACGGCAAAGTCGTTGCGGTGCTCACCCACCTGGGCGGAGGCGGCAACAGAGAGGATAAAGAACATGCAAAGGGGCAGAATCCGCTTCATACACATCTCCTAATAATTCAACGATTCGATGGTCTTCTTCGGGGTGTAATGCACCAACATGAAGCAAGCGTTCTGCATGCCTCCCTGATCGCTTGTCTGAACGAAATGCAATGGGGTCTGCATGGGACGCGACACACGCTGGGCCTTGGTACCCTTGAAGTCGCGGCCATACTGGTGCAATCCGCGCAAGAAGAACTGTGCGTGGTCGTAGCCGGTGATGGCGAAGCGTGGCAAAGCATACTGCATGTCGCGCTTGAACCACTTGCGGTAGTTCTGCTCCAACCGCTGGGTGGATACTGACAACGGATTGTAATAGTAGGTGGTGGGGATATAGGCGTCGTATTTGTGGAAATAATCCTGATACACCTTGGTGTACATCAACCACTCCGTGTAGCCGAACATCGAGATGGAGAGGCCTGAATTGGCAGCCACCACCTTGTTCAAGCGTGCCAAAGCCGAGTTGAGCTCGGGTGAGCGGGCGGTGTTCAGAATCACCACATTGGGTTGCGTGCGGCTGAAAGCCTTCGAGAAGGCATCATCGGGCGACTTGAGGTTGGTGATGCTATATTGCACACCTTTTGCATCCAACTGCTTGCGGAGTCCGTAAGTGAAAATGCCCTTGCGACTGGTGGTATCGTTGCAATCCACGAAAATGGGATGGTATTTGCCAAAGCGCTCGAGGAAAGCCTTGATGGCATCTTCGTTCAAATTCTCAACCGATTGATAGACCTGGAATATCTGAGGATTGGTAGTCACCTCGTAGCCCATGATGGAGAACGGGATGACCATCTTGATGTCGTAGGTGCGGCAGAAGTCGCCGAGTGGCTTCACCTGCTTGGTGTATAGCGGACCGAAAATAATATCGCAATCGCTGGCACCCTCCTGGAGGAGTGTCTGGCGAATGTCGGCATCGATATTCACATTCCAAGCACGCACATTCGTGGAGATGCCTGCCTTTTTCAGGCTATCGCACGCCAACAAAATGCCACGATAATACTCCACCATACGACGTCCATCGCCATCCACATCGTGCAACGGCAGCATCACACCCACATTGATGGCTCGATTACGCACATCGGTCTTGGCTGCAACAGGCTTTGCAGGAGTGGACTCTGGAGTGGTGGTAGCAACAGCGGTCTTCTTCTTGGTGGACTTAGAAGCATCCTGCGGATGGTTGGCATCGAAGGGAATGAACACGAAATCACCCTTCTTCAGCTGGTAGTCAGGCTGCTTCATCTCGGGATTGGCCTCCTTCAACTCATCCAACGAGATCTCGTATTTCCGAGCTATGCCGAAGATGGTGTCCTTCTTCTTGGCTTTGTAGATGTCGCGCCACTTGGTTGTCTGTCCGAAGGCAGAAACCGCAAATGCCAATGCCACAAAGGTGGTTGCATATCTTAAAAAATGTCTCATAATCTTATTTTTTCAATTTACGAGTACAAAAATACAAAAAAACTCCCAACACCCAACACCAAACATCAAACTTTTTGCTATCTTTGCATAATTATTTGACATCAAAATGGATTTTAAACAAATATTTACCCTTGTGGCAATCTTGTTCTCGGCCATGCATCTGTATGCACAAGACGAGGTGCCATCCATCAGCCCGAAGGCTGTTTACGTCAACAATAGTGGTGAGGAGGAGGAAAGTACTGTCTATTCCGGCTCTGCTCCTTTGACGGGCCGATTCTCAGCCAATCCCTCGAACATTGGCGCCTACACGCCCTACTACGAATGGAGGTTCTACACGGAGGAGGACCCTGACGAGCCTTACTTGATTCGATACGAGCAGGATACCGAATACACGTTCACCACGGCTGGTACGCACATGATTGTCTGCTATGCCATCTTCACACAAGGCACGGACACCATTGCGTTTACCAAGACTTATTGGGATGAGACGGGGCCTTTCATCGTTTCCATCTCGGAAAGCAAGCTTGAGATGCCCAATGCGTTCTCTCCCAATGGTGATGGCATCAACGACTATTATCAGGCTAAAGGAACCTTCCAAGGCAATGGACCGCAGAGCATCATCTCGTTCGAAGCATATATCTTCAACCGCTGGGGGCAGAAACTCTATTCATGGACCGACTGCTACAAATATGAGGCTGGATGGGATGGAACCTACAATGGTAGTCCTGTCAAAGACGGCGTTTATTTCTGCCTCGTCAAGGCAAAAGGCGCCGATGGCCGCAAGTTCAACATCCGAACTGATGTAAACCTGCTTCGCGGATACAACGAGAACAGAAGCTCAACTGCCAACCCATAACCACAAGAACCACCCCCCGCCCGACACACACTCATCATGCAACGAGAAGACGAAAAAATCAATATATGGGGCGCTCGTGTCCACAACCTGAAGAATGTGGATGTTGAGATACCCCGCAACTCACTGACTGTCATCACGGGGCTTTCAGGCTCTGGTAAATCATCGTTGGCCTTCGACACCATTTTCGCTGAGGGCCAACGGCGATATATTGAGACTTTCTCGGCTTATGCCCGCAACTTCCTGGGTAACATGGAACGCCCTGACGTAGACAAGATTACGGGGCTCAGCCCTGTCATCAGCATCGAACAGAAGACCACGAACAAGAATCCACGCTCCACCGTGGGCACAACCACGGAGATATACGACTATCTGCGTCTGCTCTATGCACGTGCCGGCACGGCCTACAGCTACATGTCGGGCGAGCGGATGGTGAAATACACCGAGGAACAGGTCTTGCAGATGATTCTTGACGAATATGCCGACAAACCCATCTTCATCCTGGCTCCCTTGGTTCGCCAACGCAAAGGTCATTATCGCGAACTGTTTGAATCGATGCGGCGCAAAGGATATCTGTACATTCGTGTGGATGGTGAGGTACTGGAGATCACGCGTGGCATGAAGGTGGACCGCTACAAGAACCACAACATCGAGGTGGTGATTGACAAGCTCAAAGTACAGGAGAAAGACGATGAGCGCTTGAAGAAGAGCGTTCAGATTGCCATGAAGCAAGGTGATGGAGCCCTGATGATCATGGACAAGGACACGGGGGCTGTGCGCAATTTCTCGAAGCGGTTGATGGACCCTGTAACGGGCATGTCGTATGGTGAACCGGCTCCAAATATCTTTTCGTTCAACTCGCCTGAGGGTGCCTGCCCGAAGTGCAAGGGACTTGGCTATGTGAATGAGATTGACCTTAAGAAGGTCATCCCTAATCCTCGATTGAGTATTCACGATGGTGCCATTGCGCCATTGGGAAAATACAAGAACCAGATGATTTTCTGGCAAATCAACGCCATTCTGCAACGCTATGAGCCTACTGACAGTGGTCTGAAAGAAAAGCCTTGTGACCTTCATACGCCTGTATGCGACATCCCACAGGAGGCGATGGACGAGATACTCTATGGTTCGCTAGAGAACGTGCGCATTGACAAGGAACTCGTTCATACTTCTTCCGATTATTTCATCGCTTTCGATGGCATCATCAAATACTTGCGCAACGTGATGGACAACGATGATTCGGCTGCCGGACAAAGGTGGGCTGACCAGTTCTTGGCACTTTGCGAATGCCCTGAATGCCAAGATGGAAGGCTGAAACGTGAATCACTCTCGTATCGCATCTGGGACAAGAACATCAGTGAGGTGGCTAATCTCGACATCAATGACCTGCGTGAGTGGCTCGAACACGTTGAGGAGCACATGGAACCCATGCAGCAGAAGATAGCCACCGAGATTGTTAAGGAACTGCGTTCGCGTGTCAATTTCCTGTTGGAGGTGGGTCTTGACTACCTTTCTCTGAACCGCCAATCGGCCAGTCTTTCGGGTGGTGAGAGCCAACGCATACGATTGGCCACCCAAATCGGCTCCCAACTCGTGAATGTGCTCTACATTCTCGATGAGCCAAGCATCGGACTCCACCAGCGTGACAACAAACGTCTCATCGACTCGCTCAAACAACTGCGCGACATCGGCAATACGGTCATCGTGGTGGAACATGACAAGGACATGATGCTCTCGGCCGATTATATCGTTGATATTGGCCCCAAGGCGGGAAGAAAAGGTGGTGAGGTGGTGTTCCAAGGTACACCAAAGGAGATGTATGAATTGGCGAAAAACATGGAGATAACCGATGACCGCCATATCACAACGCAATATCTCATGGGGATGAAGCAGATTGAGGTGCCCGCCACACGACGCCCAGGAAACGGGAAAAGCATTTGGATTCGTGGTGCTCGAGGCAACAACCTCAAAAACATCGATGTGGAATTCCCGCTTGGAAAACTCATCGTTGTGACTGGTGTGAGCGGCTCGGGCAAGTCAACGCTCATCAATGAGACGCTCCAACCAATCTTGTCGAAACATTTCTATCGTTCATTGAAACGCCCCATGCCTTATGACAGCATTGAAGGCATCGTGTACATTGATAAAGTGGTGAATGTGGACCAAAGTCCTATTGGCCGCACACCACGCTCCAATCCAGCCACTTACACGGGTGTGTTTGCTGATATACGTTCTTTGTTTGTCAATCTTCCTGAAGCAAAGATTCGAGGCTACAAGCCTGGGCGCTTCTCGTTCAATGTGAAAGGCGGACGATGCGAGGCTTGTGGTGGCAACGGATACAAGACCATTGAGATGAACTTCCTGCCCGATGTGTATGTGCCGTGCGAGGTATGTCATGGGAAACGCTATAATCGCGAGACTTTGGAGGTGCGCTACAAAGGCAAATCGATTGCTGACATCCTCGACATGACCATCAACCAAGCCGTTGAATTCTTTGAGAACGTGCCGAACATTCTGCAGAAAATCAAGACCATCCAGGATGTGGGACTCGGTTATATCAAGGTGGGGCAACCCTCCACTACCCTCTCGGGAGGTGAGAGCCAACGTGTGAAACTGGCTACCGAACTCGCCAAACGCGATACGGGTAAGACGCTTTATATCCTTGACGAACCGACGACAGGTCTTCATTTCGAAGATATCCGCATCCTCATGGGTGTTATTGATAGACTTGTTAACAAAGGAAACACGGTGGTCATCATCGAGCACAACCTCGATGTCATCAAACTGGCCGACCACATCATCGATATGGGACCTGAAGGTGGGCGGAATGGTGGAACGATTCTTTCTGTGGGCACACCTGAGGAAGTGGCGCAAAGCACAAAAGGATACACGCCCTACTTCCTGAAAAAGGAGTTGGAACAAAGTGCTAAAATGAAATCATAGAAACAAAGAAAACGTAGAAACAAAAAAGCGAATCGTTCTTTCTTGACGATTCGCTCTTTTTTATTCTTAATTCTTTTGTTCTTTTATTCAACCGTTACCGATTTGGCCAGATTTCTTGGTTGGTCCACATTCTTGCCTTTGCAAACCGCTATATGGTAAGCCAACATCTGCAAGGGGATGGTGGCAATCAACGGCTCCAAACACTCGAGAACCTCAGGAAGCTCTATCACCTCATCGGCAATCTTGCTGATGGTATCATCACCTCGAGTCACAAGAGCAATCACCCTACCCTTGCGAGCCTTGATTTCCTGAATGTTGCTCACCACCTTCTCATACATGGCATTATGGGTGGCGATGGCAACAACGGGCATGTCGGAGTCAATCAAGGCAATGGGACCATGTTTCATCTCAGCGGCAGGATAACCTTCAGCATGGATGTAACTGATTTCCTTCAACTTCAAAGCACCCTCCAAAGCGACTGGATAACTGAATCCACGACCCAGATAGAGGAAATTGCGAGCATAGGTGAACGTGCGACTCAAATCAGCGATACGGTCATTGAGTTTCAACACTTCCTGCATCTTTGCGGGAATCTCGTTCAACCCTTTCACAATCTCCAAATAATCTTGTTGTGCGATGGTGCCTTTTGCTTCAGCCAACGCCAAAGCAAGCATCGTGAGAACCGTCACTTGACCTGTGAAAGCCTTCGTGGAAGCCACTCCAATCTCGGGACCCACGTGGATATAACTACCCGTGTTCGTGGCACGTGGGATGCTTGAACCGATAGCATTGCAAATGCCATAGATAAACGCACCTTGCTTCTTGGCCAACTCAACAGCCGCCAACGTGTCAGCCGTCTCACCACTTTGCGAAATGGCTATCACAACATCATCCTCACCCACAACGGGATTGCGATAACGGAACTCGGAAGCATACTCCACCTCCACAGGGATGCGGCATAGGTTTTCTATCATCTGCTTGCCAATCAAACCCGCATGCCATGAAGTACCACAAGCAACGATGATGATGCGCTTGGCGCCAAGCAGTTGTTTCTTGTAATCGATGACAGCACTCAACGTCACATGATTGGCTTCAGTGTTGATGCGGCCGCGCATGCAGGTTGTCAAGCATTCGGGCTGTTCGAAGATTTCCTTCAGCATGAAATGGGGAAATCCGCCCTTCTCAATCTGTCCAAGGTTAATGTCGACCGTCTTGATTTCAAGATTCAACTTGTCGTTGTACATGTTCACGACCTTCAACTCTTCTCCTCGGCGCATCACGGCAATATTCCCATCATCAAGGTACACCACCTGGTCGGTATATTCAACGATAGGACTGGCATCGGAACCAAGGAAGAACTCGTCTTCACCGATACCCACCACCAACGGACTTTGCTTCCTGGCAGCGATAATCTGGTCAGGGTCTCGCTTGTCGAGAATCGCAATGGCATAAGCGCCAATCACTTGATGCAAAGCCAACTGGACAGACGTCAACAAATCAAGATTCTTCTTCAGCATGATGTATTCCACCAACTGAACCATCACCTCCGTATCGGTGTCGGAACGGAACTCAATACCCTTCTCTATCAGTTTGTTCTTGATTTCAGCATAGTTCTCGATGATGCCATTATGGATGATGGCAAGATTTTTGGATTCAGAATAATGCGGATGGGCATTCAATGAGGATGGTTCGCCATGAGTGGCCCAACGTGTATGGGCAATACCCACAGTGCCCGAAGTGTCTTTATCTGCACAGAAAGCCTCCAAATCGGCCACCTTGCCTTTGGTCTTGAACACATTCAGGTTTCCCGCAGCACTATGCAAAGCCACACCAGCGCTATCGTATCCACGATACTCCAAACGCTTTAATCCCTTAATCAAAATGGGATAGGCGTCTCTTTTACCCAAATATCCTACGATTCCACACATATTCTTCTACCGATAGTCAAGTCACACTATTTTTCAATTCAAAAAAAATTGAAAGATGAGCGAGTCAATCTTTCAATTCTTTGTATCTTAGTCTTTCAGCACGTTGACTAGCAATGACGCCACTGAAGTCACAATTCCAACAAACGTAAACCACATGTTGGTTGATGCACCGATACCGGCACTCTTAGCCTTAACTCTGTTGGGTTGCACGTAAATAATGTCGTTCTGCTGGAGATAGTAATAAGGATCATTCAAAATGTTTCCATCGTTCAAATTGAAGCGATGAATGCTCTTCTGTCCTGACTCATCCTCACGAATCAGCAGCACATTATCACGCCTTCCCTGAAGTCCCAGGTCACCAGCAGAAGCAATTGCCTCGATGATGCTCATCTTTTCTGTTGAAACGGGAATCACTCTTGAACCGATTTCACCAATCACCGTCACGCGATAACTAGACATGCGAACCGTAACAATAGGCTTCTCGGCTTCGTTCATGTAAGGCATGATTTTCGAAAGAATCCTATCCTCACACTCACGCTTTGTCAATCCCAGCACATGAATCTTACCAACAACGGGGAAGTTGATATAGCCATCGTTATCAACCAGATAGCCCTGCAACATACCACCACCTGATGCAATCTCACCAGTATTATTCAAAGAACGCGACACCGTAAGGTTAAACGGACGGGCAGCCTCTTGGTTTACAGTATTCACCGTGATGGTCAACATGTCTTTTGGCATAATTTTCGCATCATACAAACCACGCGAGTCAGCCAAACTAATATGATCAATATTCTGGAAATAAGGAACTTCCTTGCTTCCCATACAACTATTCATCAGCAACACGAAAGCCAATGTTACAAAAGGAATAACAAATTTCTTCATATTCAAATGCATCAATTTTTATTAAAATTTCTGCAAAAATACTACTATTTTTTGATACAACCAAGAAATCGGCTGAAAAATCATTCAAATTTTATTTGTCGTCTAGTGAAAGCGTTCACCAAAAGTGGCGCTTTGACAAAATGTAAGCTATGCTTTGAGGTTGTCAAAGCATAGCAATGAGACGGTCAAAGATATGCTTTGACAGGCTCAAAGGATAGCTTTGACGAAACCAGACGATAAGTAAAAATACTCAACAAAACGGTTATTTAAATGCGCGTTTTGCTTTACATAATGTCACGAAAAATGACTTATTGCTGACAAATTGAATTTGGCATTTGTTCACCAAACCCCAGAAAAGACGATGCCAGGAAACTTCCCAAAACGAAAGTCGCCTGGCAACATCACTAAAATTCAACTTCGTTTTTAATAGAAACGGAAGTAGTTGCGAGCATTGTTATACGAAATATCCTCAACCATCCGCGAAAGCGTCTCCATATCGTTGGGAAGCAGACCTTTCTCCACATCGTTGCCCAAAAGATTGCAAAGCAGACGGCGGAAATATTCGTGGCGGGGATAACTCAAGAACGAACGAGAATCGGTGAGCATTCCCACGAAACGGCTCAACAAACCCAGCACCGACAAAGCATTCATTTGACGGGTCATACCATCCAATTGGTCATTGAACCACCATCCAGAACCAAACTGTATCTTGCCCGGACACGAACCATCCTGGAAGTTGCCAAGCATAGTTGCAATCATTTCATTAGCGCACGGATTCAACGTATATATAATGGTACGCGCGAGTTTTCCTTCAGTGTTGAGATTGTTCAGGAAGCGACTCATTGCACGAGCTGTATTGAACTCGCCAATGGAATCGAATCCCGTATCAGGACCTAACTGATTGAACATCAACGTGTTGTTGTCGCGAATGGCTCCATAATGGAACTGTTGTGTCCAATCGGCTTCACTATCCATCTCGGCCATCTTCGTAAGGAAGCAATTCTTATATTGACGAATCTCAAATTCAGAAAGCTGCTGGCCACGCATAGCCTTTTCAAAGATGGTCTCTATCTGCGAATCAGTATATTCTTCATCATAGAACTCCTCAAGTCCGTGATCAGACAGCTTGCAACCATTCTCAGCAAAGAAATCATGGCGTTTCTTCAATGCATCGAGCATATCGGCGAACTTTGTGATAGTCACACCACTTACCTCGCCAAGCTGGTTCACGTACGCGGCAAAATCCTGCTTCTCAATATTCATCGCCTTGTCAGGACGCCACGCGGGAATCATCTTGACTTCGAATCCACTCTCGCGTGTCTGCTTGTGATAACGTAAATCATCAACTGGGTCGTCAGTCGTGCAGACACACTCCACATGATAACGGCGCATCAAACCTCGAGCAGAATACTCCGGCTGTTTGAGTTTCTCATTACATTCATCGAAAATCTCACGGGCAGTCTTGGGGCTCAACAACTTTTCGATTCCAAAAGCCGTCTTCAACTCCAGATGAGTCCAATGGTATAGCGGGTTTCTAAACGTGTAAGGAACCGTTTCCGCCCATTTCTCGAACTTCTCCCAATCGGTGGTGTCCTTACCTGTGCAGAAGCGTTCAGCCACACCATTTGTGCGCATAGCGCGCCATTTGTAATGATCACCGCCCAACCACACTTCGGTGATGCTCTTGAACTTGTGGTCGTTGGCAACCATCTCGGGATTCAAATGACAATGATAGTCGATGATGGGCATTTTAGCCGCATGATTGTGGAAAAGTTCCTGCGCGGTCTGTGTTTCAAGCAGGAAGTTCTCGTCCATGAATTTTTTCATATCGAAGTTCTTTAATTATATGAGTTTTTAAGTTTACAAATTCATATGTGTTGTTTTCAATGCAAATATACTTATTTTTTTTTGATAAAACAGAAATTTAAACTATATTTGCAGAAAATATCACGTAAACGATGTCGTATGGAGAAAATCAAACCTTTCAAACGCACCGAAAAGGTACTGCTCATTTACACAGGCGGTACGATTGGAATGGGACGAAATCCCAAAACTGGAGCTTTGGAACCGTTGGATTTCAATTATCTGGTGAGCAATCTGCCAGAAATGCAATACATTGAGACAGGCATCGATGTCTATCAATTCTCCACTCCTATCGACTCTAGCGATATGGCTCCCCGCACGTGGGCGCAAATCGTGAAAATCATCGCCACCAACTACGATGATTACGATGGTTTTGTGGTGTTGCATGGAACTGACACGATGGCCTACACCGCCTCTGCGTTGTCGTTCATGTTGGAAAACCTGACGAAGCCGGTGATTCTGACTGGCTCTCAATTGCCTATCGGACAATTGAGAACCGATGGAAAAGAAAACCTTGTCACTAGCATCGAACTTGCCTCCTTGCATCATCCTGATGGAACGCCACGTGTGCCTGAGGTTTGTATTTATTTCAGCGGAAAACTGCTGAGGGGCAATCGATCAACGAAGCAAAACGCTGATGGATTCAACGCATTTGCCTCTTTCAACTACCCCCATTTGTGCGATGCTGGCGTGAACTTCACATTCCACGACCACCACATTTTGCGCCCAGATTACACACGTCCCATGATTCCACACTACGACATGAACCCGAATGTTGTGATATTCTCACTCTTTCCTGGCATTCAAGAGAATCTTGTGGGACATGTGCTTGACGCTCCTGAACTTCGAGGAATCGTTATGCGTAGCTTTGGAAGTGGAAATGCGCCACAAGAACCTTGGCTCATCCGCACTCTACACAAAGCCGCTCAACGAGGAGTGGTTGTGGTGAACATCAGTCAATGTGTGGCTGGATGTGTGGAAATGGCACGTTATGACACTGGAATTCAACTGAAAAACGCAGGAGTTGTGAGCGGATACGACAGTACGGTGGAAGCAGCAGCAACCAAGTTGATGTTCCTTCATGCCAATTATTCTGACCCTCAAACCGTTCACGACATGATGAACCGCTCGATTGCGGGTGAAATAACAATCTAAAGAATGAATTGGAGAAACCGAAAAAACATAAAACATATTATTAACACCAAAACAAAACACATTATGAAAGATCTGAAAGGTACTAAAACCGAGAAAAACTTGCAAGAGGCATTTGCTGGTGAGAGTCAAGCACGTAACAAATACAGCTACTGGGCAAGCAAAGCAAAGAAAGACGGCTATCAGCAAATAGCTGCTATCTTTGAAGAAACAGCCGCCAACGAAAAAGAGCACGCCAAAATGTGGTTCAAGTTGTTGGAAGGTGGCTCCATTAAGTCAACTCCTGAGAACTTGAAAGCTGCAGCTGATGGTGAGAACTTCGAGTGGACAGACATGTATGCAAAGATGGCAATCGAAGCCGATGAAGAGGGATTCCCCGAGATTGCTGAGAAATTCCGTGGTGTGGCTGCTATCGAGAAAGCCCACGAAGAGCGATATCGTAAATTGCTGGGCAACATCGAAGAAGGAATCGTGTTCTCGCGTGATGGTGATCGCATTTGGAAATGCCGCAATTGTGGACATATCGTCATTGGCCCCAAAGCTCCTGAAGTTTGTCCTGTTTGCGACCACCCACAAGCTTTCTTCGAGTTAAACGCTGACAATTATTGATTCGCTCTTTCTGGGTTGATTGAGTCAATAGACAAATTTGCCCGAACTGATAATGGCTGTGTCACGATGTGATTGGAATAATGTTTCCTCATAAATGATGACACAGCCATTAATATTGCTAGAATGTAACCTCTTGATACCTAAATAATAGGATAAAACACACCCAAATGCATTAATCTTTCCAAAACTTGCAGTTATTTCATTGTTTTTATGTAATTTTGCACTCACAAAAATAATAACAATGAACAAGACGATTGAATTTGAAGACACCAACGTTCGAATTTACGGCTTTGACAATGGAACTGAAGTATCTGAGTTCCATGTAATCATCAGTGTCAAGAACCAACTCTTGACATACTCGGAACAACTTGCATCGGTCATGGAGGCATTCTCCACTATCAGGAAAACCGAACTAAAAGGAGCTGAGACGGTGATGAAGAGATACTTCTTGAGTGATGCTGCCAATCAAAGCGATGAGTTGATGAATTGGGAGTTGGAAGGTCCTGGTTGCGCACTCTCCATTATACAACAAGGTCCTCTTAATGGAACAAAAATCGCATTGTGGGCCTATCTGCTCACTGGTGTGCAAACACGAGCCTTGCAAAGTGGATTGTACGAAGTCAGTCACGGAAACTATCGCCATCTATGGCTCACTGGTGGATGTTGCAAAGCAAAAGATTCCGAACGTCAAACAAGAATCATCCTGAACGATTATATCATGCAATTGGCCAACGAAGGTTGTAGTTTGGCAAACAATTGCATTCGTACATGGATTTTTGTCAACGATGTTGATTTGAACTATGCGGGTGTTGTGAAAGCTCGCAACGAGGTTTTCATTACACAAAACCTAACCGACCAGACGCATTTCATTGCAAGTACTGGAATCGGAGGAAGACAAGCAGATCCCAACGTGCTCTCACAAGTGGATGCTTACGCCATCGATGGAATCCAAAAAGAGCAAATCACATATCTTTATGCATCGAGCCATCTCAATCGGACAAGCGACTATGGGGTGAGTTTCGAGCGTGGAACGTATATTGATTATGGTGATCGCCGCCATGTGTTCATTTCAGGAACAGCCAGCATCAACAACAAGGGTGAGATTGTCCATCGTGGAGATGTAAGAGCTCAATGCCACCGTATGTGGGAGAATGTTGAGACTTTGCTGGCAGAAGCAGGATGCACGTTTGATGATGCTGCACAAATGATTGTCTATCTTCGTGACCCTGCTGACTATCAAATCGTCAAACAACTCTTTGAGGAACGCTTTCCTGACAAGCCTTGGGTTATTGTTAACGCAAAAGTTTGCCGTCCAGGATGGCTCATTGAGATGGAAACAATGGCCATTAAGAAACAAGAAAAGCCATTCCCTGCTTTCTAAGAAATATCAAACAGACAAAATAAGAACTCCGCCAATTCTTGCAATTGACGGAGTTCATTGTTTATAGGAGTTTGATATAATTTGTTCAATACCGTTTGAAGCACGTTTATTTCGCGTAAGCAACAGAACGAGTTTCACGAATCACCGTAATCTTGACTTGTCCAGGATACGTCATCTCGTTCTGGATCTTCGTGGCAATCTCACCACTCAGCTTCTCAGTTTCAGCATCGTCCATCTTATCGGCACCCACAATAACACGAAGTTCTCGGCCTGCCTGAATTGCATAAGTCTTCGTAACGCCAGGATAACTCATTGCAATAGCCTCGAGATCGTTCAAACGCTTGATATAAGCCTCAACGATTTCACGGCGAGCACCAGGACGAGCACCTGAAATAGCATCGCAAACCTGCACGATTGGAGCGAGCAATGTGTTCATCTCCAATTCATCGTGGTGAGCACCAATAGCATTGCAGATATCAGGTTTCTCCTTGAATTTCTCTGCAATCTTGGCACCATAAAGAGCATGAGGCAATTCGCTCTCCTCATCAGGCACCTTACCTATATCATGTAACAATCCAGCACGCTTTGCCTTTTTGGGATTGAGACCTAATTCGCTAGCCATCACCGCACAAAGGTTGGCTGTCTCACGAGCATGTTGCAACAGATTCTGTCCGTATGAACTACGATATTTCATCTTTCCGATGATTCTAATCAGTTCAGGATGTAATCCATGAATACCCAAATCAATAGCCGTACGCTTACCTGTTTCAATAATCTCGTTCTCCAATTGCTTCTTCACTTTGGCAACGACCTCTTCAATACGAGCAGGATGAATACGGCCATCGCTGACCAATTGATGCAGAGCCAAACGGCAAACTTCGCGGCGAATAGGATCGAAAGCAGAAATAACAATAGCTTCAGGAGTGTCATCAACAACGATTTCAACGCCTGCAGCAGCCTCCAAAGCACGGATATTACGTCCTTCACGTCCGATAATACGACCCTTTACTTCATCGTTATCAATATGGAACACAGACACAGAGTTCTCAATGGCTGTTTCAGTTGCAACGCGCTGAATGGTTTGAATCACAATCTTCTTTGCCTGAGCATTAGCATTCAACTTGGCTTCATCGATGATTTCATTGATATAACTGGCAGCATCGGTGCGAGCCTCATCTTTCAGGCTTTCCACCAAACGGCTCTTTGCTTCCTCAGCACTTAATCCAGAAAGTTCTTCAAGTTTTGCACGCTCTTGACTTTGCATCTTCTCAAGTTCCTCCTGTTTGATGGCCAAGAGTTTCTTTTCGTTTTCAATGCGCTGCTGACCTTGTTCCACCTCTTGCTTGCGGCGTCCCAATTCTTCTTGGCGCTGGTTCAACGAGATTTCGCGCTGCTTCAGTTTGTTTTCGCTTTGTTGAATGCGTTGGTTCCTTTGCTGAACCTCTTTCTCCAGTTCACTTTTCTTATTCAAGAACTTTTCTTTGACTTCAAGTAGTTTCTTCTCTTTAACTACTTCGGCGTCTTTTATCACTTTCTCGGCGTCTTTTTCAGCTGCCGCAATCACTTCATTATATTTTCCCTTTACAACGTAACGGAAAACCACATAGCCGATAACCGCTCCTACAATCAGAGCGACGGCCGCAATTAGAAATTCAATCATTTTTCAATATATAATAGTTTATAATATTCTCACGAGTCCTTCAACGCTTCTTCGATTTCTGAAGTCAACTTACTGAGAATATCGCTATAAGGTGTTGTATCATTACGTTTCGCTTCTTTCTCGTAGCGCAACGCAATGTCCAACATTGCAGCATACAGTATCTCCTTATCGCCTCGCTTCCCTTTCAGAATCTTGGCGTAAGTATTCACCGTATCGTTAATCATTGTGGCCGCATTTCTATACACCTCTTCCTCTTCACGGTAAACCTTCACCGCCATCTCGGTGTCATAGAGATGCAACCTTATGTTCAGTTTGTTGTTGTCTTCAGCCATCGCTCCAGTCGTTGTTACTTTTCGCTCAGTAGCGTGATACACTTGTTGACGTCTCTGATCAGCTTCGATAGACGTTTCTTCGAACTCTCCAAGTCAGAATCCGTGATTTCTATCATCTTCGCCATCTTGAGACTATTGTAATCATTCTGCGCCTGAGTCAACTGAGCCTCCAATTGCTTGATTCGAGCATCACGCTCATCCACCATCGCATACAGATCGCCGTTCTCCTTTTTCAGGTCTTTATATTGGAGAACCATCTGCCTCACACGAGTGGTGAATTGCGTTAAAGTTTTCTCATTTGCATCCATAGAATTACAATTTGGTTACAAAGTTAAAAGAATTCTTCGATAATTCAAAAAAAATCGTACATTTTTTTTAATATCGATTGAAAAACATCAATTTATGAAGTTTCATTCTACCGAATTATCAACCTTGTTCCCACTTTTTCAGCCAAGTTTTTCAAGCCCGCTATTTATTTCTCTGCCTTGTCGGCAGTAGATTTCGGCTCCTTCTTTGCAAGCATCACAACTTGATACACAAAGTCGGTAATCCATTTCTGGCTGAATCCCAATCGATTGTTATACTTACGTATAGCCACCACTGTTTTCATCACGCCAGCATCCTTGTAATCGTTCTTGTTGAAGATGTCGTTGACCGTTTTCTCCGTCATCTGATAAAGGGCTTTCTTGAAGAAAGAGGGCATACGCAATTTGAATTTCATCAGATTGCCCATCAGCATCATCAAGTCTTGTGAGAAGCCTTGGAACTGATAGAGATACGTCTGCACATCCTGCATTTTATGGCAATTCTTACGAATGCTTTGATCTATTTCCTTGAAGAAAGAATCATCAGTTCCGTAAATTTCTTTCATCATCTTTCTGCATTGCGACTTCTCGCCTACTCCCAACTTATTGTTCATCGTTGGAACATGCAGGGTAGCTTTGAAGGTACGCAGGTCAGGAAGCATTGATATGTTGGTGATTCCCAGATTGGAAGCCAATGATGCTTGAAAATAAACTCTAACCAAAGTCATGTAGTCTTCCATACCTCCGACTTTGGTGTCTCCTTTCTTTCTTCCAAATATTTTAGATAAAATTCCCATATAGATTTTGTAAATAATTTTATTAAAACCACATCAGATTCACGATTTGAATCTTTTGCAAAATTACAACAATCTTGTGAATATCCAAAATAAAAACAACAAAAACAATACACCTTGTTATTATTTAAACCCAACACGCAAATGGCTGGTTTGTAAAAATAATTCCGAATTTTGAGGCTTCAAAACAAGCGATTTTGCAAACAAACGAGCAATTGGATGAAAATAACGCAAAAATGAGCCACCTCACAAACCATTGGAAACCAGCACCTTCCGTTTTCTTTACATTCTCTACATTTGTTAAAGCATAGCTTTGAGTTTGTCATTGCATAGCTTTGACCGTCTCATTGATGGTCTTTGAGCGTGTCAAAAATGGCTTTTGAGAAGCTCAAAGTGCCCCTTTGAGAAAAACCAAACTAGAAAACAGGGCAAAAAACAGCATTTCGAAACGATAAAAAGCCAATTTTTACATTATTCGATTGCTAGATTAAAGATTTCCATTGACAATGATTTGTCAGAGTTTTTGGTAGTTTTTTAATTCAATCCTACTGGTTTGTAAAAAAGAGTAAAACGAATGTTTTAAAGATAAATATATATAAAAAAAACGTTTTTTCGTCTCATCAGTTTGCTTTTTACCTTTTTTTTACTAACTTTGCACCGCTTTTTTAAGCAGTTATGCTCTGCATAATCTCAAATGGCATAGAAAAAGTATGAGGCATTATTCAAACGGCAACGAGAAAATCAAGATGATTGTGATCCTTTGTGATTTCATCGTCCTTAATCTTGTTTTGATAGGAATATCAAGACTTTTGCCATCATACGAACCCACCTATTTCAAGCAATCGCCAAGAATCATCTTCCTTGTTGCAAATGTCTCCATGATATTTGCGCAATACTTTTATCACAGCATCATCTACAAACGCCTCATCAGCGTTGAGAACATCATTAGCCGTGTGCTGAAATTGGCTGCCACCCAAGCATTCATCATGTTCCTTTTCCTTCGCATCATCAGCGATGGAGGTGGTTTCTTCCTTTTCATGTTCATCTTTGGTGCTACGAGTTTCTTAGCGTTGTTGCTGTTGAGATTATGTGAGCGCTTCATTCTGGGAAGATATCGCAAGGCGGGTGGAAATACTCGAAATGTGGTGTTTATAGGAAGCGACCCTTCAATTCTGACCGTCTACGAACACATGATTGAAGACCCCACTACGGGTTACAAAGTACAAGGATATTTCAGCAAAGACCAGATTGTCAATTGCCCTGATGGTCTTGAACGATTGGGCGATCTTGACATGCTGACGGATTTGATGAACGGTAATGACGCCGATGAAGAACTCAAGAAAACCATCGATAATGCCGATGAACTCTTTTGTAGTCTTTCACATGATGCCTCTGATGAAATTGTCCGTATCATGCGTTTTTGCGACAACAACGTGATACATTTTTATTATGTACCACGCCAATTTGGAAACTATCGCCTCAACTTACAACCCGAATTGTTTGGCGATCTTTCCATATTCACCAACCGGCGCGAACCTCTTGCTAACATCGGCAATCGGGTTTTGAAACGGACATTTGACATCATTTTCAGCAGCTTTGCCTGTTTGCTCCTACTTCCGTTCTTCCCCATTATCGCGCTCATCATCAAGATTCAGAGTCCCGGTCCTGTATTTTTCAAACAAGACCGCACGGGTATGAATGGTCACACTTTCAAGTGTTACAAATTCCGTTCGATGCACGTTAACAAAGATGCTGATCGCGCACAAGCTTCCAAAGACGATCCTCGTAAATTCGCATTCGGCAACTTCATGCGCAAGACAAACATAGATGAATTCCCACAATTCATCAACGTGTTGAAAGGCGATATGAGCATCGTGGGACCTCGTCCGCACATGCTTTACCACACAGAGGTTTTTGGCAACATGATAGACAAATATATGGTGCGCCATTTCTGTCGGCCGGGAATTACTGGCTACGCTCAAGTGACAGGTTTTCGTGGAGAGACCAAGGAACTCTGGCAGATGGAAGAACGAGTGAAAAGAGATATTTGGTATATTGAGAACTGGACGTTCCTGCTTGACATAAGGATTATCCTTAGAACAGCATTGGGCATTATTGTTCCCGATAAGAATGCATATTAACAATTAATTGAGACAATTCAATAAAAAACAGAATTAAGAAATGAAAGGAATTGTATTGGCTGGAGGGTCGGGCACACGCCTCTACCCCATCACAAAAGGAATCAGCAAACAATTGATCCCTATTTTTGACAAGCCGATGATTTATTATCCCATCTCTGCATTGATGCATGCGGGGATTAGGGATATTTTGATTATTTCTACCCCTCACGATCTCCCTGGTTTCCGCCGTCTTTTGGGTGATGGACATGAATTGGGAGTGAAATTCGAATATGCTGAACAGCCGAGTCCTGATGGTTTGGCACAAGCTTTCATCATTGGAGAAGAATTCATTGGAGACGATTGTGTTTGCCTTGTACTTGGCGACAACATTTTCCACGGAACTGGTTTTACACAACTTTTGAAACAAAGCGTTAAAGACGCCACCGAATATGGAAAAGCTTCTGTTTTCGGTTATTACGTGAACGACCCGGAAAGATACGGTGTTGCTGAGATTGATGCTGAAGGCAACTGCTTGAGCATTGAAGAAAAGCCACAACACCCTAAAAGCAATTATGCCGTCGTTGGTTTGTATTTCTATCCTAACAGCGTTGTTGAGATTGCTAAGAATATCAAGCCTAGTGCACGCGGCGAATTGGAAATCACAACTGTCAACCAAGAATATTTGGCACAAGGCAACCTTAAAGTGAAGACTTTGGAAAGAGGATTTGCTTGGCTTGACACAGGTACACACGATAGTCTTAGCGAAGCCAGCACCTTCATCGAGGTCATCGAGAAAAGACAAGGATTGAAAATCGCATGTTTGGAGGAAATCGCTTTGCAAAACGGTTGGATAACAAAAGAGCAATTGCGTGAAACCGCAAAACCGATGGCAAAGAACGATTACGGGAAATACCTCCTGCAATTGGCTAAATAAGGAAAAATCAGAAAACAAATAGAAATAACAATTAAAACATTAAAATAAATGGAAGAAAACAAAAATTTAGAAATGGAGAACGTGCAAGAACGTGAAGAGAAATCAATGTTTGACTTCTCTGCCATTTTCACAACACTTGTGCTCAATTGGCATTGGTTCTTGCTCTCGTTGATCATCTGCCTTGGGGCTGCAGCCCTCTATTTGCGTTACAAGACGCCTATCTACCAAGCCAGTGCTCAATTCTACATCAAGGGTGATGACAACACACGTCGTGGCCTTATGAGCGCCTCCAACCTTGGTATGGTTAACTACACCTCAGGACTTGAGAACGAATTGGTCATCTTGAAGTCTCGCAATCTTGCCGAGCAGGCTGTACGTGACTTGAAACTGTATGTGACATACAGGACTGAAGGAAAAGTGAAGGATATGCTTCTTTACAAGTCACAGCCTATCAATGTGGACATGGATCCTGCTCACCTCAACAAACTCGCTTCGGCTGTTGTTTTGCAAATCAAACGTGAAGGAAAAGGTTATCATGTGACAGGTACGGCAGCCGGTCAGCCTATTGACAAGATAATTGCAACACTTCCCACTACACTTGCCACCAAGTGTGGCGTGCTGTCATTCACAGCAAACTCCACGACTCCAATGCCAGAAGGTGCAGTTCTGAACGTTTCTATGATATCGCCACAAAATGCTGCATACAGATATGCTGGAGCGCTTTCTGTTGGTCTATCTGCAAAAAGTACCAGTATCGTCAATATGGTATTCAGAGACGAGAACGTACAACGCGCTGCTGATTATCTGAAACAATTGGCCATTTGCTTTAACAGACAGGCTAACGAAGACAAAAACGAGGTTGCTGTACGCACCGAAGAGTTCATCAACTCTCGTCTTGAAAAAATCAATGCTGAGTTGGGAAGCACTGAAGGTGCCCTCGAAGCTTACAAGAGAAGTCACAACATGGTGCAACTGGGTATGAATGCATCCAATGCCTTCAGCAACCAGGAGGAATACAGCAAGCAGTTGGCAGAAGCAAGCACACAGTCAGCACTTCTCAATAGCATCAGTGACTACATGGATCAACCCGAGAACAAATATCAGACTCTGCCTTCCAATGTAGGACTATCTGATGGAACCGCCACTTCTTTGATTAATCGTTACAATGAATTGGCTCTGCAAAGAAACAAATTGCTACGTAGTGCCAGTGAAAGCAGCCCGACCGTGCTTCCCATTACCCAGCAGATGGACGACCTCTCAGCTTCCATCCGTCGTGCAATGGCTCAATCGCGAAAGAACATGGATATTAAACGTAGTAGCATAGCCAGCCAATACAATAAATATGCTGGACAAGTAAGCGAGACTCCCGCACAGGAACGTATGCTGAACCAAATTGGTCGTCAGCAAGAAGTCAAGTCGGGATTGTATCTGATGCTTTTGCAGAAACGTGAGGAGAACTCAATTTCTCTAGCCGCAACAGCCGACAAGGGTAAGCTTATCGATGAGCCCAGTGCTGGTGGCAAAGTAAGCCCAAAATCTTCAATGATCATGCTGTTGGGACTTCTCTTCGGATTGGGTATCCCTGCACTTGCTCTTTTCTTGCTCCGTTTCTTCCGATATAAGATTGAGGGACACAGCGATGTAGAGAAACTGACAAAGCTTCCCATCATAGCCGATGTGGCCGTTGCAAGTGAAACAGCCAAAACTAAGGCTGACATCGTTGTCCATGAGAACAAGAACAGTCAAATGGAAGAGGTATTCCGTTCGATGCGTACCAACCTACAGTTCATGATGAAAGAAGGACAAAAAGTTGTCATGTTCACATCAAGTACGTCAGGTGAAGGAAAGACATTTAATGCCGCAAACCTTTCTGTTAGCTTTGCCTTGCTTAACAAGAAAGTGATTCTTGTCGGTCTTGACATTCGTAAGCCTCGTTTGGCCGAATTGTTTGAGATTGACGACCACAAGCATGGTATTACGGTTCTTCTTGCAAAAGAGAACCCGACATGGGATGATGTGCAATCTCAAATCGTTCCATCAGGCATTAACAACAACCTTGACTTGCTGTTGGCTGGCCCCATTCCCCCCAACCCCACCGAACTTATTGCCCGTCCATCATTAGAGATAATCATTGATCATTTGAAAGATAATTACGATTACATCCTCATTGACACTGCACCTGTTGGACTTGTTACCGATACGTTGCAGATTGGTCGTGTTGCCGATGCAACTGTATACATGTGCCGTGCCGACTACACGCCAAAGGAAAGTTTCGGTCTTATCAACGGATTGGCTGCAGAAAAGAAACTGCCTAATATGAGTATTGTCCTGAATGGTATAGATATGTCCAAGAAGAAGTATGGATACTATTATGGATATGGTGTTTACGGACGATACGGACGATACGGACGCTATAACAACTATGGATATGGTTATGGCAGATATGGTTATGGTCACTATGGACATTATGGCTACGGTCATTACGGATATGGAAGCTACGGAAAGAGCTACTATGGTGACAAGAACGACACATCCATCAAGCTGAAATAAAGCTTGATGGGCGTGTTTCGATTATTCACAACCCAACATCTAAACGATAATGACAATAGCTGTAGACTTCGACGGAACCATCGTTGAGCATAAATACCCCGATATCGGAGAAGAATTGCCATTCGCCACCGAGACTCTCAAAATGCTAATCAAAGATCAGCATAGGTTGATTCTATGGTCAGTTCGCGAAGGCAAACTCCTCGATGACGCTATCAACTGGTGCCGAGAACGTGGTGTTGAATTTTGGGCAGTCAACAAAGACTACCCTGAAGAAAAAAGGGAATGGAATGAAAGCTTTTCCAGAAAAATAAAAGCTGACATTTGGATTGACGACCGAAATATTGGTGGACTTCCTGATTGGGGACTCATCTACCAAATGATTCACGACGGCATCACATTCAAAGACCTCATTGCCGAAGCCACACGCCGAAGTGCTGGACAGGAGGAACCACCTAAGAAAAAGCATTGGTGGAGCAGGTAAAACAATCAGAAAAGGGTGGAACCCAAGCATCATGGCTTGTTGTTCCACCCTTTTCATTTCTTCATATAAAAACGTCTATCTCCTTCGAATGGCTTGCCACATCTTCTTTGGAACACTAAACAGCAAACGCGCCATATTCTCTTTTGGTGAAAGCATGAAGAATCCAAAATAATGGGAGAACTTTATCTTCAACGTCTCCCAATAATATCCTATTCCAGAACGCACAGCATTCTTCCGGCCATACATTCCAAAGTTTCCTCGCTTCATCACAATCTCTGCGATGGCAGGCTCATATTTTCTATCCTTCTTTGATAATGTATAAGGAAATAAGACCTCTTCAACACCAAGTCTGTCAACCAAAACGACACCAATAGCTTTAAAAGCATTCGTAAATCCAAGTTTCTTCAAATACAATTGAAGCCTTTTTTTATCAAATTGTTGCTGACGAACAAGTATTGCCACATCACAGAATTGACGTAATCCCACTCCTAATTCTATGAAATGATGATAAAGATGCAAAAATGTATAAAGAAGATTAAAGGTCGGTTCTAAGACAGGAACAGCAACACCTTCCACGTCAATGGACGCAAATGGTAGTTCGTTCACCAACTTGTCAAAATACTTTTGATTTGAGGATGATTCAAACTTCATCAACCGATAGTGCATTTCATAATGCACATCATCATGCTCAAACGACAAATGTTGCTCACCATCTTCATCTTCCAACATTTGTACCTGCCAATGAGTCTCCAATACCTTCTTAGCTTTATCGAAATTTATTGAATCACAATAGAAATCGATATCCCCAGGCATACGTACTTCTGGATGAGGATATAATGCGGCTAATGTCTGTCCCTTTACCACAACGAACTTTATATCATGCTCGCGAAGCAATTGGACAAGAGATTTCAATCCATCATTGACATGTTTGTTGCGCGTTTTAATGTCATCGAGTATAGTGTATAATTCAATAGCATCATATTTCCCCAACTTGAAATCATTGCTCATCAAGGCTGAGCAATACATGCCCATTACAGTTTCAATTTCAGAGAAATTCAACAACGAATGATACACCTCCGTAGAAAGAGGGCATCCTTGTATTCGCCTACTAGACAGTTCTGTTTGTAATAATTGGAAAAAGAATTCCGATTTGTTCATGTCCACATAAAATCTATCGGATGAGGTTAGTTGGCAACTTGATCCAATATTGTATATTCCGAATTGTTAGAAATAAATTCAGGAACAATCTCTTTCATCTTCTTCACGATTGCCATATTATCATACGTATGAGCCACCGCAATCAACTGGTCGATATCAGCAGAGACAGCATCAAAGTCATATTCACGAACCTTCGCGATGCGGATTTTTTCATGGAAACTCGGAATTGTATTCTCCTCGTTCGACAATACTTCCTCGTATAGTTTCTCTCCAGCACGAAGGCCTGTGTACTTGATTTCCACATCTTCCGCACCACTCAGTTTAATCATACGTTTTGCCAAGTCGGAAATCTTCACAGGTTTGCCCATATCAAACACGAAGATCTCGCCTCCACTGCCGTGTGTCCCAGCTTCCAACACCAACTTACAAGCCTCAGGAATCAACATGAAATAGCGAATGATATTAGGGTCTGTAACCGTCACGGGACCTCCAGCTTTGATTTGTTTCTCAAACAAAGGTATCACCGAACCATTCGATCCCAACACATTACCAAATCGAGTTGTCACGAATTGCGTGTGGCCACTTTCTACAGAACGGTTCAAACTGTCATTCAGCGACTGAACATAAATCTCACAAATGCGCTTCGAACAACCCATCACATTAGTTGGATTCACCGCCTTATCTGTTGAAATCATCACAAACTTCTTCACGCCATACTTGACAGACAAATCCGCAATGACTTTCGTGCCATACACATTATTGATAATGCTCTCACTGGGATTGTCCTCCATCATCGGGACATGCTTATATGCGGCCGCATGGAAAACATAGTCAGGGCGGAAATCTGAAAACAACTCTTCCATCCTACCTGCATTCACTATCGATGTGACAATCGTGTGAGCTTTGATCTGAGGCCACTTATTCGCCATCATCAATCGAATCTCATGCTGTGGCGTCTCTGCCTGGTCAATCAATATCAGTTCGGCGGGATTGAATTGAGCAACCTGTTTCACCATCTCACCACCTATGCTACCAGCAGAACCCGTTATCATGATCTTCTTGCCTTCAAGCATATCGGCAATCGATTTCAAATCAACCTCTATTTGCGTCCTCGGAAGCAGGTCTTCAATATTTACCTCATGCAGTTTTATTGAACTGTAATTGTCACCTAAGTGCCACTCATGCGTCTTAGGAGACATATAAATCTTGATTCCATTAGAAATCAGTATATCCTGAAGGCGTTGATCTTCGCGAAAGTTCTCGTTCTGCAAAGGCGAGACAAGTACAGCCTGAATATTCCTACTTTTAAGAACATCTTCTATCCCATCTCCAACCAGATAGACACGCTCTCCCATCAGCATCTTGCCTTCATACTCTTTTTCATTCGTTATGAATCCCTTCAAACGGAATCTTGAAGGTTTCTGGTTTCTGATATTCTTTGCAATACCAATACCTCCATCTCGCACACCATATACCAATGTTCGCAAACCACCTTCAGTTCCAAAAGAGATGTCATAAACCGTCTTGACAATCACACGTACAGCCCACAACAGAATTGTTGAAACCAAATAGATCGACAGAATATGCCTTGAATGAAGAGGGACGAAAATATTTTCTTCCTTCCAGAAAAGAATAGGATAATGAATGATTATAACGCAAAAGCAAGCAAATGCCATTGCGTACGCAACACGTTGTAAATCTACAAAAGAGGAATATCTGATGATTCCAGCATAAGTGTGAAACATCTTGAAGCCCAAGATGTTAAACACCATATACAGCAACAATGTTCTTGAAATCGGGATTATGTTTCCTAATGTTTGGGCACCTTTGAAAAACAACCAACATACAAAAATCCCCGAAAAAAAGCATATCAAGCAATCTAAGAGCAGGATACACCAATAAGGCAATGAGTTCTTAGAGAAATACCAATTGACGATTTTGCTTACGAAGTCCATATCCTTTTCTTATTTATGCTTTCAACCAATATTTGTTGCAAAAATAATAAAAAAAAGATTGATAAATGCTATTTCCTTGCTTTTTTTTCATGATAATCTCAAAATCGTTCATCACAATATATAAAAATTGCCATCGGCGAAGCAACATTATGTTCCATCCTACCAATGGCAATTAATCCCTATGAAGATCAGCTAATATACTGTTTAGATACAATACAAGCCCCGTGTACTATTAGTACATGCCCTTTGTACTCTTAGTACAAGCCATCTGTACTGTCAGTACAAACCACTTGTACAACATCAAAAAACAATAAGATTTGATTTTACAGCACTAATAATCCGCTCCACATCGTCATCAGAGACGCAAGGTCCACTAGGTAGACACAATCCTTTATGGAACAAATCTTCCGAAACGCCATTCACGTATGCAGGTACATGCTTGTAAACTGGCTGTTTGTGCATAGGCTTCCAAAGAGGACGTGATTCTATTCCAACAGCATTAAGAGCTATTCGCAAAGCCTCAACATTCCTGTTGGGTTCGCAATCCGTATGGACGGAGCCACCTCCATGTACGACTCCAGCCGCTCCACCAACAGCCCCTGCCACACTTTCCGCGTATGCATTCTCTTCACCTTTCACATGCAGATTCTCATCCAGTAAGATGGTCGAGAGCCAAAAGTTACTCTTCATCAACGGGATGTACTTATCACTCCCCTCGCCCTCTGGAGAGGGGTTGGGGGTGAGGCATTCATCATGGAATGTAATGCCATCAACATCCTTGAATGCCTCACGATACATATCGGCAACATGTCGATGATGAGCAATATGCTCTTCCAACACCGTCATCTGTCCACGTCCGATACCTGCGCAAATATTACTCATGCGATAATTATAGCCAATCTCCTCATGTTGGTAATATGGATAAGCCTCGCGAGCCTGAGTGGCAAAAAACATTACACGTCGCCACATTTTTTCATTCGGACAAATAAGCGCACCTCCTCCAGACGTTGTGATCATCTTGTTACCATTGAACGAAAGTACACCATAATCCCCAAATGTACCACATACTTGCCCTTTATAACGTGAACCTAATCCTTCGGCGGTGTCTTCAACAACGGGAAT
Source organism: Prevotella sp. (assembly GCA_017557405.1). Classification (GTDB taxonomy): domain Bacteria; phylum Bacteroidota; class Bacteroidia; order Bacteroidales; family Bacteroidaceae; genus Prevotella. The sequence continues at coordinate 65,829 of JAFYYV010000051.1, read as the reverse complement.
CTCATACTTTCTTGCAATCGCCATGATTTCATCCAACTTTGCTGGCATTCCATAAAGATATACAGGAACTATCGCCTTTGGCTTCTTTCCCGTCTTGGCAATTCTGTCCTTGATAGTCTCTTCCAACAACTCAGGATCCATATTCCATGTGTCTGGCTCCGAATCCACAAGTACAGGAGTTGCTCCAAGATACATAATGGGATTGCAACTTGCACAGAATGTAAAGCTCTGACAAATCACCTCATCTCCTGGACCAACACCACATACCAACAATGCCAAATGCACCGCTGCCGTACCTGATGACAAAGCTACCACTCGTTTATCCAACATCTCTGTGTTCTCCGTCTCCTCTGCGTTCTCTGTGCTAGTCACGAAGTGCCGGAGATCTTCTTCAAACCCATTCACATTTGGCCCCAAAGGCACCACCCAATTCGTATCAAATGCCTCTTGGATATACTTCATTTCGTTGCCGCTCATGTGAGCTAGACAAAGATAAATTCGTTTCATGTTTTTTGTTTTATTACCTATTTGTTGTTAGTTCTCACTTTCTTAAAAAGTGCATAAATTGGAGAAAACAAATTCCTCACGATTACTACAGGATAGAGCAGATAGGGGCGATTGGCAAGCCTCAGGAACTTGTTCCCCCTTTTGCTTCCTGACTTTGGAATTGGATAAAGCCCCATCGGTTTGTAATTCCTCATCGCCATGTAGATGTCCTTCACAGGGAAATGATCGACAAACATCCCATAAAAGAAACCCATTACACTATAATTGAGCGAACGTTGCAGTTCGGATTTGATGCCTGGATTGTCCGTCCGCTGTATCTCCTCCCATATCAGTCGGTGCATTAATTGTGAGTCTTCAGCATTTTTCTTGAGACTCTCACGTGAACGGTTGCGCAAGGTGGAATACGGGTTGCTACTATTGTAATAATAGCCACTCATTGGTATGCACTCCACATGTTTCAACCGCACGAAAACCATCAAGTCGAAATACCAATCTTCTGTATTGCGTGTCCCCTCAGGGAATCGGATGTCACCAATAGCAGAGCGGCGGAAGATGCGGTTCCATAAATACATGTAAGGATGCGAGCGGAGTAGTCCGAGACCATCGGTACTCAACTGCTTGCGGTATGTCACTCGCGGGCTTTCATCGTCACCACAACAATCAGTATGATTAAATCCGTATAGTTCTGTATGCGGCCTCTCTTGATAGATTTGCCATACAGTTGCGAGTATTGTCGGTTCTATTCGATCATCGGCATCTACGAACCAAATATATTCCCCTTTCGCCGCCTCTATACCACGATTGCGCGCTGCTGAGGCCCCTTGATTAGCCTGTTGTAGCAATCTCAGGTTCTTATGCTTTTCGGCATACACCTTTACAATCTCTACACCATTATCAATGCTTCCATCATCAATCACCACCACCTCATAGATTCCTTCATCGAGAGGATTCTCAAAGATTGAATCCAATGCTACCGAAACAAATCGTCCAGCATTATAAAGTGGTATGATGAAAGTAAGGAACATATTATTAATAGAGCATTGAGACAATTATATCATTTCACCATTATACATCATTCTCTTCCCTAACACAGTACAAAGAATCATTTGAATATCTTTTATAAAAGAATGGTGTTCCAAATAATACAGATTGATTTTTATTTTATCAGGATAAATTACTTCATCATTGTATTTTTGAGGATCATCCACATTCGCCAATAATTCCTCTTCTTCCCGATACTTCATGCTGGCAGGGCCTGTTATGCCGGGCTTCAATTTCAAGATATCCTTGTCGCGTCCCTCCAATTTATCCGCGTAGCCAGGGACATCTGGTCTAGGGCCGACAAAGCTCATATCACCAATAAGCACATTCCACAATTCAGGTAGTTCATCTAATTTGTATTTTCTTAATTTCGCCCCTAACGGTGTTATTCTGCTTTCACCAGCAACAGAGACTGAACTACCAGAATGTGAAACCGTCATTGAACGAAACTTATACATCGTGAATAACTTTCCATATTGTCCAACGCGCTTTTGCACGAACATCACAGGTCCTCCCGGCATCTTCAACTTAATCAATATAGCGACGACGATTAAGATGGGCCATAACAATAATAGTCCTATCAACGAAACCAATCTGTCAAATATCCATTTTAGAACCATTATTAATCTGCCTTTGGACAATATTCAACATAATAATCTCCATTTGCCAATTGCTCAATTATTTTGATATCATTAACGGCACCTTGAGATTTCATCGATGCCATATTCTCTGGAGCAATCGTGCCATACGATGGAATTCTCAACAAAGTAGCAACATCTGTCATCACTTTTGCTGTCAGTTTTGAGATGCCTCTATTTCTCCATCGATAATCTACCATATACCCTCTAAAGCATTTTCCTAAGAAATAACACCTTAGGAAAAAATATCCAACTATACTATCATCTTTTTGGACAACAAATGACAAGAATGCTTTATTCTTCTGTAGTTTCTTTAGTGTTTGCAAATCAAATGTATGAGGTTTGAAATACTCGAAAGCCACCTCTGGTTGCTCTTGAAAGAATCTTGTTAAATCATCAAGATGTCTTTTTTCTATCAATTCAATTTTGTATTCATCTTGATATCGTTCAAGTATTTCTGATAATTGCTTCAATTTCCTCCCATAACGTAAAATGAACAAGAAAGAATTGAATCTTTCTACCAAATCCCATATCCAAGGACATTTGTCACGCAAAAAATGTGCTATAGCATATAACATATCCTAACTAGCAAGAGATTGATACACTTTCAATAATTCAGCCCAGATGTATTTCTGCTCATAACGCTCGAGTATCATTCTACGAGCATTCACCGCCATATGCTTCACATCATTAGGATGATCTATCATATACTTCATAGCACTATAAAGAGCCACTGCATCTTTAGATGGAATGATGATTCCATTTTCGTTTGGGACAATTATCTCGTTAGCTCCATTGATATTTGTTACAATAGCAGGAAGCCCCATTGCACCTGCCTCAAGAACCGTATTGGGAAATCCTTCCCGATAACTTGGAAACACAAAGGCATCAGCTTGCAAGTAATAAGGGCGAACATCCTGTTGCAAACCCAGCCAATCTATATTGGGATTATTATTTATCTCATGAATAGTCTCCTCTTTCAATGGATCCAAATTCTCCTCCATCGGTCCTACCAACAGCAGCCTAACGTTTGATAATCGTTTGAAAGCTTCAACAAGTTCATTAATTCCCTTGTCACCTACCATCCTACCAACAAATATAAAAGTAAACTGACCATTTCCTTTATTTATGGACTTGCTCTCATCCAATTGACAACTGTTTCTATTCCAATAATCAGCATCTATTCCTCGAACATTACCATTTCCAATAATATGCAAAGGTTTTTTGGTAATCATATAACTTCGTAAGTCATCTGCAACGCCTTTCCCTTCAGGATTAATATATGTAGCACATGCACAGAGCAATTTGTCCATCCATATCAGAACCTTCTGCTTCATACCGGTAGCTGTAGGGAACACAAGTCCTGTATAAGTGTGCATTCGAACAGGAACTCCGCAAATCTTTGCAGCTAACATGGAAATAAGTCCAGCCTTCGGTGTCATGGAATGAACAATATAAGGCTTTTCTTTCCTCATCACACCTATCATTTTCCATAAAGCCTTGATGTCTGTCCACAATTCGATGTTTCTTGCCATCTTTAAAGGAATGGTTCGCACTCCTTCTCGTTCCTCAATCCATTTGAGTTCTTCATCAGGTGAGGAAATAGCAACCACATCATAATGGTCATTTAACATTTTCAGTTGACCTTTACAGAAGATATCAAGCGACATAGGTATCGTGGATATTTTCAGCAGCTTCTTCTTCATGCAACCATTGGTCTAATAGTTCTATTCCACAATTCTATAATGGGAATCATTATCAATAAAACAATGATGGATAAGATAACAGAAAATAATACGTTTTGTCTAAGAACCTCTGCCCCAGTATGTGTTGTTAAGGCAACAATATATACGACAGCTCTCATGATAGGAGCATGTAATCCTAATATCACTAAAGAACTGCGTCCATAATACTCAATCACTCTGTTTTTGTTCAATAGATTTGAAATAATCAAGTAGAACCCTATACCTGCAAAAGCCAAGAAACCGTATGGAATCGTGCAGACTTTTATATTGCTAACGTATTTACCCAAAAAGAGCAGTTGAATGGATAAACATCCTAACAAACAAAGAACTTGTGATATTTTACTATTATCCTTAAGATTTAACAACGTGGATTTTGAAAGATATCCTATTCCATAGAACAATATAGCATTAAATGCAGTATGAAGCCCAAATGGTAAGAAATCAATTCTTTTTAATAGTAATAGCTGACCAATAGCAAATGAACAGAGTATTCCTGCCATTATGCCTATTTTATCATTCCATTTAGCAATGAAATAAAAAACAATCTCTGTAACAAAGAGACATGGTAAAAACCATAAAACACCATTAAAATACAAATGTCCACCTTCGTATGTGCCGTATGGCAAGCCAATGAGTTCGTAAGTGATTGGTATCCCTGATCCGCGATGTGCTCGCTCAAACAAAACCCAATAGGCAAAAGTGATTAAGAAAAAAAAAACATAAGGGATGTAAAGCGATTTTGTCTTCTTGATGAGAAAGTCCTTGAAAGAATATTTTGGAAAGTAGAGAAGTCCAGAGATGAAGAAGAATAAAGGCATGTGAAACTGCCAAATGTAATACCATAGCCATTTAGAATGCGTCACATGTCCCAAAACCACCAAGTAGATTCCCAACCCCTTGGCAACATCCAAAAAATGAATCCTATTGCTGTTTGTCACAACTCACGAACTACTTACATTCTTATTATTTTCTTCATTTCAATCACAATGATTTCCTAATCTTTGGCAAAATATGTGGAACAACAATGTGATTGAACACCCAACTGGCAGGTTTGTAAAGCCAACCGTAACGCATTACGCTGTTCATCACCCCAACTGTCAGTTTGTGTTTCGCCCCCTCCGCAGTAGGCAGCACAGGATAAAAGCTAATATTTTGGCATTTCCTCTGCACATTTTTATATTGCGTTCGATTATATTCTGCAGAAAGGATACGGCTAAAGCCAAACATCTTTTTCGAATTGACCGAACGGATACAAGCATCATAGACCTCTGAACCCTTATGAATCCCATATTTCTCCATGCAATTCATAATATCATGGTATGAATCCAAGTAATCATTCACACATCGACGAGTATGCTCCACCGATCGTTGTGTTGTAGCACTATTATCATGAATCACATAACGATAAAAACGGGCCTTGGTTGAAACTATACGTGGATTAGCTATATAGACATTAGAAGAGAATAACTGATCCTCTCCAACTATATATGGTTTGAATCTTATTTGGTGTTTGTCTAAGAAATCCTTACGATAGAAGCATAACCAACAGAACGATGGCAATCCAACTTTTAATATGTAATCATGCCCCATTCCATCGAAATCTATCGTATTGTCAATTTCGTTCTTCACCCAATTATCATAGCTACTATAGTAATGAATCACATCTATATCATCACGCTCACGGAAATGCTCGAAGGCAAGACTCAAACCGTTATCCAATAAGTAATCATCAGCATCTGCTAATACGATAAATTTTCCCCGAGCATGATCCATGCCATTATTTCTTGCTACAGAAACACCCGCATTCTCTTGATTAATCAAACGAAAATGAGAATATTTCTGGCAATATTCCTCACAAATAGCCACGCTACCATCTTTCGAACCATCATTGACAAGAATCACCTCATATTCCCCATCAAGAAGTCCTTGTCGGAGAATAGAATCGAGACATTTCCTCAAGTATTGTTCGACATTATAAATGGGTATGATAATGGAAATATTCATGCTGACTCATCTCTTAAAAGACAGATTCGTAAACTTCAAAGTATCTATCAACCATCTTAGACAAATCATAGTTCTTTGCCTTGTAATAGCATTTCTCTGCAACTTCTCTATAATATGCATCATCTATGGACAATCTTTGCAGAATCTCTGATAAAGATTGATCATCCTCATGAGGAAATAGGATGCCAAAACCATTTGTGATTTCATGCACGCCATCCACATCACTTGCAACAAATGGTTTGCCGGCACTCATACCTTCTATATTTGATAACGAAAGACCTTCATAATGAGTTGACATAACAATGACATCCGCAGTTTTTAGTAATTCAGGTACATCCGTTCTATTCCCCAAGAATCTCACTTGATCTTCCACGCCAAGTTTTTTTACGAGATTTTGAACATCTGACATACGAACGCCTTCACCAGCAAGCCACACTTCATATTTATCTTTTGGCAATCGACTAATTGCTCTTACAAGTGTATCTTGATCTTTCTGAGGTCTAAATGCCGCCACCATCAATGCCACAAAACGTGAGGATTTCATCTCTGTTATCGGTTGGGCTTGATGAAATTGTTCTACGTCAACACCATTATAGATAACACAGATTTTGTCTGTACATCCAAGATACTCTTTTAGATTCTCTGCTGCTTTATCGGAGATACAAATAATCTGATTGTAGTGTTTGTACATCCATTTGTCCACCATCCGTAACAAACAGTTGGTCCGTTTTCTATTCGTTGTATTATGCTCTGTAGTAACCAACCTCTTATGAAGTCCCACATTTGCTAACACAGTATATAGTTGCGGCGAGGAGTTATGCGTATGGATTATATCATAATTCTTTATAATCTTTCGAAGTTTGAAGATATACCTTACATCATAAAAGGATTTGCCCAAAAGAAAAATCTTCACATCTTTGTTCTTACGAAGTTCCCGGAGAAAAGGTGTCTCCGCACCATTAAAAACCACTACATCCACCACATGCCCTTTTTCTCGAAGGCGAGGAACAATATCAATGATAAGTTTCTCTGCGCCCCCAGTCAACAAAGATGTGATGACATGCAATATTCTCATTTCACAATAAAATTCGGTACAGACTTGTATTCGTCAGTTTTTACAAACTCTTTACCTTTCCGATTGCCTTCCACGTATGCTGTGAGGAATCGTGGTGACCACTTCAGCAACGAAAATACACATCGTGTGACATACCCCCTAAAATACCGCCATTGATAAGCACTAAGAGCCTGTCTTTTTCCTTTCTCATCTACATCATTGGCATCATAGCAGGATCGATACCAGATAACATACTGTGCCATAGCACGATACATCAGTTTTTCGTATGTCTTCTGCTTCACGTTATTGGTTCCAGCATCCAAATGGACCACGCCTGCATCATATTGTAACAGCACCTTATATCCATTCTTATGAATCTTATGAAACATCAATTGGTCTTCATAAAACGTACCAGCTGGGAACTGATCCACCCAATACTCATCTTGGTACTGAATAGCACGGAAAACTTCTGTCTTGATAAAGAGTGCAGGTCCCGCAGCACTCTGGGTGGGATATGCTCTACCCTTCTCTGGAGCAGGATTAAACGAAAATGCCCCATTGGGTTCTATTACAATTGCTTTCCCATCAGGTTTTCTTCGCGTGACGCCATTTGCCCAATATGCAATCATCCGTTGTGCGAACGACATTTCATGATTGGGGAATGTATCTGGAGAAATGCAGTCTGCCTCTTGTGCCATCATCGCATCATGCAACCGCTCTACGGCATCATCGGGAAAAAACACATCGTCATCAAGAATCAATAGGAACTCCGTATCCACGCCCTCTAACGAAGCCGCACGCTGATGCACAAGTCCTTTGGGTGTGATAATATACTCCTCCATTCCCACCTGCTCTTTCGGACGTTCAAAACCCTCAGCCAAATGCACGAAAATATGTTTAGGTTTCACAGTCTGCCGATGCAACGACTGTAATTCTTGAATATATTTCTCTCCCGCCTTACCAACCGTACGGATGGCAACACAATAATCAAATTTTGGTGTTTGCATGATTAGTAATTTATTAACGTCCTCCCACTGCAATTCTCATCGGTGTCGGTATTATCTTTTTAAGCGCCCAATAAATAATAACACATGTATATGCCACCAATAATGGAATAGCAATCTGTAGGATGGATGCAGTCATATCATTCAATGGAATAATCCTTGCCAACAAAACGAATGGCAAGTGCACTATAAACATGTGGAACACATATATGAAGAAAGAACTCTCTTCTTTCCATTTCCTCAGTTGAAGATAACCTTTTTCAATTCCTTGCGCCACAAACATAGGAACTGTCAACACCCCACATAACAGACATACCCTATTAACCACAAAAGAATATCTCCCCGTTTCCCACAAATAGGTTTCGACAACGATCAAGATAAAAAGTAAAGCCAACAACCAATAACGATATGGGGAAATCAATTTAACATAATTGCATTTGTTGATACTAAACCACGCTCCAAGCATATAAGGAAAAAGACTCCTCATTCCAATACCTGGCAGGTAATGCCATTGGGCAGAAAGAAAGATAAAACCAAGCACGATTATCGCAAAGAATCCATATTTTGGTTTCAACAACCAATAAATGAACCATGAAAACAAATTAATAATGATGAGATCACGTATAAACCATAATGGAATGAGCCCTTGACTCAGTTCCCAATATGAATTTAGAATCTCTGATGGTGTCATCGTCAAAAAACTCTGCTTGAAAGTCAACAAAGAGGGCAAGAGCCATCCAAGAAAAGCGACATATAGAAGGAAAAGAGTATTCCACAAGAGATATGGGATAATCAATGTATGGAACCTGCTCTTCAGTTTTTTTACATATACTTGTTTATTCCATTTTTCAATACGATAAAAGAAGAGGAAACCTGAAATAAAGAAGAACAATGGAACTGAAATTTCACCAATATCAGCTTTGGCAATGTGTTCAAATATTGCAAAATAAGGACTATTGTCCTCTGTAATGACATGTCCCGCCACAGGTCGATTTAAAATGTAAGTATGTAGCAATACGATTCCCACTATAAGCGGAAATCGCAACCATGATATCGTTTGAGAAAGAAGTCTCTCTTTCTCTAGTGTCACATCTGATATTTTTTCTTCCATATATGGTACAACGCAACCCCTGGTACATAACAAAATATGACCAACCATTTGTAGGGACATTTTATCATATGGACAAACGACTTCTTTCCGAACTTATTATAAACAATATACAACAATGTCTCTTTAACTCGTATTTTGGGAGAGAATTCTTTCGACATCGTCATCAATGAACCGTATGCCATCAAGTTGGGACATTGGAAACGCAGTTTACGTCCGGTCATAGATAGTCCTCCTTCCAAATACTCGGTGATATAAACAATCTTGTTCACCATCAGCATGTCCCATTTCTTCGCCAAATATATCCACGCTACTGACTCACTGATAAATCTTTCTCCAGAATATTCTGGGAACTGGAAATCTCGTAAACAATCAGTCTTCCACACTTCCGCTTTATCACCCGAAATGCCTTTATTATAGCGAAGATTAATAAAGTTGTCGATGGCATGGTCCTGAGGGTGCACCTCACCAATGACCTCTGTTTCATTATACCCACGCAGATATGAAATACCACAAAGGTTCTTGTCACGTACCGATGACCAATCTTTCAAAATCGTCTCAACAGCATCAGATGTCAGCACATCATCGCTGTCAACGATAAATAATAATTCAGAATCAACCTCCTTAAAAGCAATATTTAAAGCAGAATGTTTACCACCATTTTCTTTGTAAATATATCTAATAGGAATTCTCTTCTCTTTGGAGAACCCGTCTACAATCTCTTTAGTGTTGTCCTGAGACCCATCGTCAATAATAAGCCAATCAAAATCTTTTGATGTCTGAACCAAAAGACTTTGATAAAGAGCAGGAAGAATTTTTGCTCTATTATAAGATGGAGTAACTATAGTTAATTGCATTTCATTCATCAAAAATGGTTACGAGCAAGAATTACCATACTATCTTAAATGGTTCTCTATACATTTTATCTTTACTATAATTATCATCATATTCATATCTATGTTGCCATGAATACGAATATTGGTTGTTTACTACAAAGGAATAATAGGGAGATATCAGTTCCGCCCAAGAAATAATAAATCTGAGATATAGCAAAGCAAAAAGCACAATCAGGTATGCCCTATAGTCATTTTTTCTTTTCTTGATAGTAGCAAGATTTGTAAATGTACAAAAAATGCCAAGCATAAAATACCAACATTGTCTTCCAGCACTCGATGATTGGATGAAGAACAATAGAAATGCACAGAACAAAAGACTTGCATTCAACATAACCACACTCACCTTGTCTTCAGGGATATCCTTATATCTTTTAAAAATAAAAAACAAAAAGACAACAACTTCAACTAAATATGCAATTCGTGTTGAACTACCATACCTAACATATTGCTCCGTCCTGCTTTCTGTGTCTGTCAAATCACCATATAAACTATATAAAGAAGTCGAATAACCCGTCAATCCTAATGCAAACAACAAAATCATCACAACGGCTATAACTTTGGGATTATACTTTTTTAATGGGATAAAATACAATACACTATAGATGATTCCAGAATTATGAAACTTATAAACAATAAAAGCAACGATAGCAAATTTCCATAGTTTCCGTTCAATTACATATTTATAACCATACCAAGCAAAACTGGCTGCCAAAACCTGCCTTAGATATGTGAAAGTAAAAAAGAACCATAGGGACATAAACATCAACAAGAGAAATGGATAATTCTTCACATACCTTTTCACCGAGATGAAAAACATCAAATAAACAAGATAAGTGGTAATGAGAATAAAAATGTATCGATTCGCTGTAACATGAGCAACTATAACATTCCATAACACATATGCCATTTCACTCCTATATCCCATTAGAGGATTGCTTAATGCCCAATAATCTCCTCCACTTCTAACGATGTCAGCATTTCTGTCAAACAATTCACAATAAATATAACGATCATACCCGCCTAACATATCACTAATGCCAACAAATGTAGCAAGCAAGAAGAGTATCATCCCAAATCGCCTATCAGATATTCCGTCGCTGTTAATTGTCTCAAAATACAAATATGTCAACAACGCAAAAATAGCCACATACAAAAACATATCTCTTACCCTCTTTTTTGATACCTAAAATAATAACTACACATTCCTAAATATGAATAACGCATTATTAGCTTCTTCTCCATGTAACACCCTGTTTAATAATCTTCGCAGGACAACCCACATAGACAGAATGGGGTATATCCACAGATTTCGTTACTAAGGCATTAGACCCAATTATAACATCATCTACGATGTGAACTCCTTTCAAAACTCTCGCATGAAAACCTATCCATACATGGTTGCCAATAGACACGTCTGCAGAGAGATTCACCTGCTCGTTTGGTTGACCGACCACATAAATAGGATGATTATCCCCATTACAAATACTGACATCTCTAGAGAACATACAATTATTACCGATAGTAATAGCCTTTCCATCCATTGCCTCTATTTGCCCACCTTCCATTGAGAATGACGATCCTATAATAATAGAACTGTGGTCTCTATACATATCAAGAAGTGTATGATTAATCATCGTCGTTCCGCCTTTTATTACCAAAACACAACTATCCCCTCTTAAAGTTAAGACACAATGATTAAGACGACTCCTCCGCCCTATAGACACCTTACATCCTCTTCCCTTTATATCAATCTTAACATGATTTAAAAATGCCCCACGACAAGATAATGGTCCTATGATACCATATTTAATGAATGACCATGAATGAAAGATATTATAGAAGAAAGAAACAACATCCATCAAAACGGGATGGCCTTTCAAAAAACTAATGATTCTCTCTCTTCCCATACTGAATAGTTTACAAAATGAAAGAACTAGTAATGCATTCAACTAGCAATTCTTACTGGAATTCAATATTCTAGCACTCAACAGATAAAGGGGTTTTATGTTAACTAGAAGTAACAAAACCGTTGTCTTCCACGAATACGTTCTACCGCAAGGATACACCCCTTTTATTTCCGCCTGATTTATAAACTCTTTGATAAAACCATAACTGTATGTATTCTCTTTCCTAAGAAAGGACAAAAGAAAAGCAACAACGATAGAATTCATCTTCCTATTAAGAAAACGTCTAATTGGGGTATTACATTTACCACTATTTGCATAATTCTTAATATTATGAGCAATTTGTAAATTGTCAAGGAGATTTTGTTGTTTCTTTTTTATGTCCTTCGTACGAGTGATAGATTCACCTTCAATAGAATAATGATACACATAATAGTCTGTGAACATCACTCTTTTTGCTAACGGATATAAACGATAATTATACTCTACGTCTTGATGCGAGATTCTTCCAAAATATTCTATCCCGCTCTTGTCCAAAAAGGAGTGATTATAAATGCCACACCAAGTAGAGGTTACTTTCATGTTATTTAAAAGCAGCCATTCACCTGTATACAACTTATATTTTGAGAAATTCCAGAAGAGATCTATTTTACGGCCATCTGGATGGGAAATATAACGGAAGAAACAAAGATCCAGTTCTTTATCCTCCGCCACTTTTACGACTTTTCCTATCACATTCTCCTCTAAGAAATCATCTGCATCAACATGCATGATGAATCTACCATGCGAGTGCTCAATACCGAAATTGCGAACAGAACTAAGTCCTCCGTTTTCTTTTGAATAGACAATGAAATTGGTATATTCAGCCTCATATCGCTTGGCAATCTCCAAACTTCGGTCGGTGGAACCATCATTTATTAACAAAACCTCATACTCATCTTTTGACAAATCCTGATGAACGATTGACTCTAAACATCGCTCAAGATATGGTTCCACATTGTATATAGCAACTATAACGCTAAGTCGATATTGATATGTATTATCCTTATTCATATAATGGATTAATGTTTCCAATCTGCATTCTCCTTGATTCTCTTTGCTGGATGTCCACCGTATATACAATTTTCCTCATCAAGATTATTCACGACAAAAGAATAATGTGAAATGATGCAATTACTTGCTACATTGACATTCTTGTTAATAACAGAATCAGAACCTATCCATACATGATTACCAATTGTTATAGGAGCATCCATTTTTCTTTCTTTTCCACCAATAATCACCGTATGACCATTGGTTGTCAAAAAAGAAGTATTCCATCCACAAATGATATCGTTTCCAAATGTTATATCATCATAACAAGAAAAGAAACAATCACCATTGAACGTCAATTTAGCTCCAAAAGTTAGATTTCCTTGATAGACAACCATTCGGCAGCCTTTGGAGATACAGGCATAACCATTGAACACGATATGTCCTCCACGATTCACATATATCAGCGTCTTTTGGTTGCAGCGTCCAATGGTTCCCTCAAACCCGATAGAAATCATCGATTTCCATATCTTACCGTTAATAACAATATCTCCTTTATGCAGTCTTCTTATTTTAACGGAAGGATGAATCAAAATTGGCAACTTCTTTGCTTGCGAGAAAGGAAGATAACGCATGCAAAAGTAAGTGGAATAGAGATAATATAAAAATAGTTTTATGTATTTCATTAGATAATGCTATTTATTTCTAATATGCAACTTGGATTTTACGAAATTCATGAAAATCTGCTTTGAATGAGCATCTAACACCCATGTGTAAACAGAAAAACAAACAAAGGAGGTACACACGATAGCAACCAGCAGGAAAGAGATCAACTGGTTTAAACCAATATTAGACAACATCCATGCAAGCATCAAGCTCGAGATGGCGACTAATGTCATTGGAATATAGGTTTTAATAAAGAACTCGCCGACACGAAATTCGGGAACCAACTTTTTCAATATGACTACATAAATCATTGTCGATGCTGGAGCACTTAAAATGCCTATACTATAGGACAAGAGATAAGAGTGCGTCAACTTCAGAATGACATATGTGACAAACAAGGAAAGAAAATATAAGATGCTCAATGCAATATTCATATTCCGAATTCGTCCTGATGCATTGACGCCCATATAAAGATATGGGTTAAAACTGTTAAAGAAATTCGTAAAAAGCAATATCTGACAAATCTCGACAGCTCCGATAGGCACTTCTTCCAACCATAGAGACATAAGAAAATGCATACTGAAGATAAAAGGGATGGTTGTTAACATGGTTACCAGTGAAGAGAACTTTGCCCCCATCCCTATAAGTTCATTCATTCGAGAATAATTACCTGCGGCATACTCTTTGATAATTTGGGGCCGGAACGCCACCATAATATTGTTTGTAAACGCATACAAAATACCTTGAACTTGACCAGCCACGCCCACCGCAGCATTGACGAGTGTGCCGAAAAAACGGTTGATTAAGATATTAACGCCTTGATTTCTAAACATCAGTGATAGACTGCCCACCATACTCCATCCAGAAAACGACAGCATTCGCTTGAACAAGTTTTTATCAAATATCAACCTTAAACGGCATTCTTCAAAATTCTTGATGCAATAATATCGATAATACAAACGAAAGCTAATGGACAAAATCATCAACAGAATACTATACAGCACTAAATGGTCAACTGCAGAGAAAAGAACTATAAAGGCTATTGCCAATTTAAAAACAGCATTTGCGATGGCAATATAAGCAAAAGCTCCCATACGCTCATGGGAAGTGATCGAAGCGCTATACGGAGTCTGCGTCATTCCTAATGTTGTGCTAAGGATTGCCGCCTGGAACACCCAATTGGCAGCCCCCATTCGTCCTTCCGGGATGACCAGCTGGGTATTTACGAACCACACGCCAATCGATTCTGCAACAACAACAAACAAGATTGCCAATGTCAGATGGATATAGAAAGCCGTGGAGAAAGTCGTCTTTAGATTCTCTATGTCTTTCCTTCCTAAAGCAAATGTCAAGAAACGAGATGTTGCCCCTCCTAATGCGCCTGTGAGCGTACTAATCATCACGATAACACCACCCACCACATTATAGACACCATAATCGGAAACGCCAAGCGCCTTCAGCACTATACGTGATGTATAGAAACTGATAGCCATTGTGACGAACATGCGAAAATAAAGCATGGTCGCATTCTTCGCTATCAAACGATTACCTGTCGTTTCCTGTTGCATCGTGTTATAATCTCTCAAAAAACTAAAAATAATTCTATATTCGTCTTATTCGTGTTCGGATGTATTAAATCCTCTTCTCGAAATCCACAAAGAGATGATTGTGGTGAGGCATTCGTTTGTCCTCAGGAGGCAATTGCATGTAGTTACCGTATTGCAGAGTGAGATAAGGGTCGTATCCACAAGGCATCATGACGGTAAAGTCCTCGAAGGGCATTTCCACCCCATGGTCAAACCATGCGGCGTCATAAATCTTATTAGAATAGAAGTCAATGATATTGTATTGCCACATCTTGTCACTCTTTGGAGTCTTGACCAGATACTTAAGGAATTTCTTAATAATCTGTTTAGCCGGCCATCTGAAGAGACGGAAGATAGTGGCGTCCAATGCTATCAACCCCACACGGCCAATCCTACCTTGACTAATACTCTGTGCAAAAGCACTCCATGAATGGCGACGAATGCCGTGTGCATACACAATCCATGCATTACGATAAAGCGTGTTATGTTTCTGAAGCGGGCGGCTATATTCGGAGTGATAATAATCGAGAGTGAACACATCAATATATATACCCATCGGCCGCTCGCCCTCACGTTCTATAAGTGTGGAATTTCGATCACAGAACTTGGCAAAATATAGATAGTAGCCTTTGTCTTCCCAATCTATGATTTCATAATTGGTGTCTTTCAGAGAACTTTTCAAAGAGAGAAACTTTTGATAATCCTCACGCGGCATATAGACATCAATGTCATCATCCCAAGGAATGAAACCTTGATGACGTGCAACACCAATAGCAGTACCATAGGCACAATACCACGTTAGCTGATGTTCCTCGCAAAAGGCAATGAAAGCCTTAAATAGTGGACGAAGTGCGGCCTTGAACCGCTCGCATTCTTCTTGTGGAGACATCCTATTCTATAATTATATTGTCACTTTTCAATCCTGCAACCACACTGTAATCCATCTCCAAAGGCAAAGTTTGATAGCGGAAATAAACTTTTCTGAGTAAGCTTCTTGTCAAACGTTGTCGATAATTCAAGCCACCCATTGTATCATCAGAATCTTTTCGATAAAACGGAATTACCTTGATTTTATAACCATTATGCAAGAAAAAAACAGGCATCAAGAACTCGGCAAGATAGCCATACAAACGACGAGCACGAGAATACGATGAGAGTTTGACATATTTCTCACACTCAAACAGAATAGAGAATATCCATTCGGCATATTTATCAAACAGCTCCCTGCGACACAAGAACATATTGAGCGGATAATCAACATAGTCATTAGCATAGCGTGACATAGTGGTGTAATAATCGGGATGGAGTTTCTTGATCACCATCTGCATGATGGCAAGATCCTCACTACTCACAAAAGTTTTCAACCAGTTCCAACGGTTATAATGGCGAAATACGGGTCCAACAAGGAGCACATCCGTACCATCAGCGAAATAGGAATCTACATTATCGACCGTTATCTCTTCTCCGAAATAGCGCCGATAATGGCAAAAGCCGATATAATCAGAATCGTGGTAATTCTTCCATGCCCAATATTGAGCGGTCATCTCGCTGTAATAAGGATTCTTCGCGCTGATGTTGTCACATGTGTCGTCTCCTATCATTTCCGTCATCTCATCCTTACACTTTGAGACTGCACGCCCCACATGTATTGGAGTATAGACGTCATTTGAAATGATGTCACATGGTTTGTGACAGGCTACAAAGATTTTTACTTTTGATTGTACCATTTTTCTATTTAAATGTGGGACGATAATTATATTTTGATGGCGAACCATTCTTGATGTATGGCCATCCATCTTCCCAATAGACAGGATCTAAAAACGTTATTCTGCCATTGTGCACATCAGACCTTAAATATCCATGATATATCATCCAATCTTGTCCATTATCATCAGTAATAAAGCGTGCATTATGACCGGGGCCTGCCACGAAATCATTTCCTTGAAGCAAGATGTCAAAATTCCCGTTTAAGAGTTTCTTCCCAGCTTTGGTCTCATATGGACCTAACAAAGACTTTGATCGACCATAAACGACGTGATAATTACTATTTAACCCTTCGCAACATCTTCCTTTTGAACAGAACAAATAGTAATAACCATCCTTTTTGTAAACAAATGAACCTTCAACGCCACTGCTGGCAATTCGAATTGGTTGTGTTCCTTCTTTTATACTCAAACCATCTTCTGAGAGTTCAATCACATACAGCCCATGCAGTCCTCCGACAAAGAGGTAATAATTACCATTCTCTTCGACAAGGAATGGGTCAATACCATTACTAATACCTATCTCTTTACTGACAAAAAGCTTTCCTAAATCGGTGAAAGGTCCCTCTGGATTATTGGCGATTGCAATACCTACGCCACATCTATCCACTTCCCCCCATTTGGAGAGTGTGTAGTATATTCTATATTCATTATTGATGTAATTGATGTTCGGAGCCCACAGGACTCCACCTTTCAAGAAATCCGGACGTGTTTCATTAGTAAACGCTGTTCCAACAAATTCCCAATCAATAAAATTATCAGAACGATATATTGGTAGGTTATGTATATCCTCTGTCGCATACAGATAGAATCTTTTATCGGGAGTCCTGATAACCGTAGGGTCTGGAAGGCTTACCTTGATAATTGGATTCGAATAACTGTTCTGTCCCAGAATAACTGTATCACGGACAATCGTATCATTCTGTTGCACTATAGTATCTCTTACATGAATGGTATCAAGTGGAGCAATGATACTATCCTCAAATTGAGCATGTGTACCACAACTGATAGTAATAAAGAACAAATAAAACAAAGGATTTTTCATTTATAACAATTCATTAGCTGTTTAAAGACAACTTTTTATTCTTCCAAAGATATATTTCACAACATAATAGGGATACAACAAGAAAAAACCAATCATATATTCCGGTGAAGTTTTCAACTTGATTGCGGTATTATATGTTTTTGTATAAAACTCCAACATGTGATCAGCCATCAAATTGTATGTTTTATCCCGGTCTGCTTCGTCTTTTATCTCATCTTGAAAATAATATAAATACAAGAGAAGATTAGATTTATAAAAACGAGGACTAAAAAGACCAATACTTAAAGAGTCTTCATGTATTCTATAACCGACGGTATTTTTATCCATAAAATGAAAAGAGACACCTTTACGAGCAAACATAATCCACATCGGAAAGTCCTCAAGTAAGGGAATTCTCTCATCAAATCTAATCTTTAACGCCCGAAGTTGCTTGATATTATAGAGACAAGATGGAGCTGGCAAACGATTCCCTTTATTGATTAAATAATCATATTGTTCTTTAGGAGACAAACTAAAAAAATCATAATCATGCCATGAAGTTTTCCATTTCTTTCTCCCCCATGATGACCAGAAAATAAGAACGCGTGAAAAGACAACTTCAGCATTAGGATTCGTATTCAAATAATCTACATAATCTTCAATACAATTTTTCAACAACAAGTCATCACCAGCAATTATCTTTAACCATTCAGTATCACATGCATCAAATGCTCTGTTAATATTAGCGGCAACACCAGTATTCACTTCTGTAGTTAAAACTTGTGTTCTAATAAACCGTGATGAATTATTACTAATCCATTCACGTACAATTTGTATAGTGTTATCAGATGAACAATCATCAGAGACAATCAGTTTCAAATGGGAATAACTTTGTAATTTAATACTCTCCAAAGTCTCAACAATGTATTTTGATGAGTTATATGTAATAACGGCAACTGTAACAATTTGTTGATTATTCATATGATCGTTCTAAATAATACGCATTAACAACTCTACAACAGTAATTGCCTCTTCTGCCGTCATCACGGGGCTAATGGGCAAACTCAATTCCTGTTGATGTATCATTTCTGTAATAGGAAGCGACAAGTGAGTGTATTGTTTGTAACACTCTTGCTTATGAGGAGGTATGGGATAATGGATAAGCGTTTGAATACCTTTCTCAGCCATTTTTTTTTGTAACTCATCACGCTGTTCACACAATACAGGGAACAAGTGATATACATTCTGTCTGTCATTAAGATGGAGTGGCAAATGTATAAGTGGATTATTGATGTTGTCATAATAATAATTTGCAATCATCTGGCGATGGGCATTGTCATCGTCTAGATGTTTCAATTTCACATCTAAGATGGCAGCCTGTATCTCATCCAAACGGCTATTGCGACCAGTATATTTAAACACATATTTCTTTTGAGAGCCATAGTTGGCCAAGGCCCTAATCACATTTGCCAATTCCTGATTGTTAGTAGTCACAGCCCCAGCATCCCCAAATGCTCCTAAATTTTTACCTGGATAGAAACTATGTCCAGCCGCATCACCAAGAGAGCCTGTTCTTCGGTCTTCATAACGGCAGCCGTGAGCCTGAGCATTATCTTCGACCAATTTCAAATTGAATTTATTACAGATTTCTCCGATTCTCTCTGTAAATGCACACCTTCCGTATAGATGTACGAGCAATATGGATTTGGTTCGTCTTGTAATAGCCTCTTCTATCTTATTGTCATCTATTTCCAATGTGTCATAACGAGGTTCAACGAATACAGGTTTCAAGCCGTTTTCTGTTATAGCCAAAATAGAGGCTATGAACGTATTAGCTGGTACGATAACCTCATCACCCGGCTGCATGACACCCAATTCGATATATGCCCTATATATCCAAATAAGAGCATCGAGTCCATTACCAACCCCTATACAATAATCCGTTCCTATATATGAAGCAAAATTCTTTTCAAACTGTTCCACCTCTCGGCCTTGAAGATACCACCCAGAATCAACCACACGAGTCACTGCTTCATGAATTTCAGCAGCATATTTCTGAGTTACTTTCTCTAAATCTAAAAACTTAATCATATCTCATGCGTTTTTCCTGATTTATCTTTCTTATCCATATCCAAGATGATTCCATCTGATGTGATAAAACCTTTTTGACGTGCAGGATTTCCATACCAAAGTGTATTTGCAGGCACATTATGTGTGACAACACTTCCTGCGCCTATCAATGCGTATTCACCTATGGTGACACCTGCCTTGATGGTACTATTTGCACCTATCGATGCGCCTTCCTTTACCAGAGTTCGGGTCAACACATAATC
Organism: Prevotella sp.; assembly: GCA_017557405.1. Classification (GTDB taxonomy): domain Bacteria; phylum Bacteroidota; class Bacteroidia; order Bacteroidales; family Bacteroidaceae; genus Prevotella. Next base: position 45,524 of record JAFYYV010000051.1, on the reverse strand, counting down.
AGAGTTTTTCGAGCGAGGGACTAAATCATTCGTAAAAGTCACGTTGGGGCCTACGCACACATTATCTTCAAGTGTGACACCATCCCATAATTGAACCCCTGATTTTACCGTGCAATTATCTCCCACTGTCACCTCATTCTCAACCAACACATTTGCACAGATATTGCAATTGCCCCCTATGACAGCATGAGGGAAGATGACGCAAAATTGCCAAATATTAGTACCATCACCTATGTGTGATGACATACAATCTGATAACGGATGGATTTTAACCGCCATTTTTCTTGTAATCTAAAAAATCTTCGTAGTTTCGGATATAGTCTTCTTTGTCGTATTTATGTGATGCTAAGACTAGACAAACAGAACCCGATGAGAAATCGTCAAGGGTACGCCAAACACCGGGGACAACCAGCAAACCTTGATATGGGCGATTGAGGAGGAATGTGCGTTTGGTGCGTCCGTCATCCAAAGTGACAGTAAAACTGCCACTGGCGGCGACAATCAGTTGCGATAATTCTTTATGTGCATGCGCCCCACGACTCTCACCTCCAGGTACATCATATAGATAGTATATACGCTGCACACAGAAAGGAATATCCTTGTCGTTTTGTACAACAGACAGGTTGCCCTGAGGAGCATGATGCTTACTAAACTCTATGATTGAACAATCATAAACCCTACTATTCCTCATTCTTCAGAGTTTTAAAGTGTTCGTAATCACGAATATAATCCTGCTCATCGTAGCGAGTAGACGACAAAATCAAAGCCAGTGAATTGGTAGAGAAGTTATCCATCTCACGCCATAGGCCGGCAGGGACATACAGGCCATAATAAGAGCGGTTTAAGTGATACCGTTGTCGCTCATTCCCATCGTCAAGTATCACATCAAAACTACCAGAAAGAGCGATGATGAACTCACAATTATCGTGATAAGCATGCCCGCCACGGCTTTCGCCACCAGGCACATCATATATCCAATAAGTCCGCTCTATCTTAAAGGGGATTTCCTTTAATTCTTCCACTACCGACAAATTGCCTCGGGCATCAAGATACTTCGGCAGTTGTATTATTGTAACGTCAGACAATTTCATGTGTTTTCATTATGATCTATGCTATTAATAATATCGTTTAATATGTTTTCTGACGGCAATCCGCCTTTTGGCATCAACACTTCATTCACATATGCGGTTCTTTGCTCTTTTAGCAGATCAATGCCATTTATAACATCGCAAATAAACCGTTCTACATCTTTAGTTTTAAATGCGTGATAATAATATTTTAACGCCTCCAGCGTAAAATCATTAAACAAATCTTCTAAGGGAATTCCATTTGATGTCCTCATTACGGGCTTGTTGACATACAAATATTCGATAAGGAAAGACCCGCAATCATGAAGCATGGCATCGCTTGTCAAAAACAAATCAATATAATCACCCTCTACTAAAGACGTATTAGACATGTTAGCCCATGTTTCATAATAACTGTTTGTTTTTTCTTCTCCCCATAATTGTTCTAATTTGGGTCTTAGCAAAGGATGAGGTTTAAATGCTATCTGTATCTTTTCTGCATATTTTTTGGCCAAATCAACCATAAAATCACAATAATCCAAGAAACAAGAAAAGTGAATTGGACCTACAGGTTCTAATGTATGATGAGGTGCCCATATTATCTTTTTTCTTTGATTATCATGGAATTTCCAATAGTTATTTTTGACTTTATATTGAGTATCTATTAAATTCTCAATACCTAAATAACCTGTCACAACTGTATTTCGTCCATTATTATTTCCCCCAAGTCTTGCATAATCTAAATGCTTATTTGTCTCTACATAGTTCCTCCAAACAAGATTGTGCAGTGGTTGGTTAAAATTGAAAGAAAAATCTTTAGTGTTTCCAAATCCGTACGTCACATACACAGTCAGTAAATCCCTAAATTGGTAAATATAATACCTGTCATCTATCAACCCTTTATAAGGATTTGTATAAAATATAATGTCCGGATTCAATTCTTTTCTAACATCCACATATGTACCCTTTTCATCATTATATGACAATAGAACATTATAACCTCTCTTCTTGAACGAATCATAACAATGGTGTAATGATTCCAACATGTGTTTTCTGCCTCTGTTGACCGCAGGACAAACTAAAACGGTAGGATTAAACCTCTCATTTCTTTCCATTAATCGGTATAAAGCGTCATATTTCCATACAGATTCATATATAGCAAAAAAAACACAATTCCACGTATTTTTACATTTGAGTTTCTCTATAGCCTTATTGTGTAATAATCTCTGTTTTTCCAGATAATCCTGAGACAAAAAAAAACTCTCCTTACTAAGCCTATAATACTTCAATGGATGAACCACATAAGCACAAAAGCCTAATAACCAACTTGGCAAATAATCAATCAAACGCTCTTTAAATAAGGTCATAATTATCAGACTATAATCAAGCTACCTCCATCTTAAAAGAGTACAATTAAATATGCCATAATAATGTGAAAGAAGATACGACCGATTTAACAGCCTTCCTTTGTGTGTTCCATTTCTTGCAACCATCATGATAACCCGTTTTAGAAAATTCTTCTTCGTCAAAGACAAGTCTGGTATACGATTTAGAATAGTTTCTGCAGCAACCTTTCTAGCGGGATCCATTATGGAGTATTTAATATGTGTATATTTCCATCTTCGTGTAGTTCTCATTCCAGTAATGCTCGTTCCTAACCTACGATAGTTTACAATAGGTGTTTCAACATACGATATACCATCCATCATTGAAGAAAGACAAATCAACCATATATCATGAAGCTTAATGTCTGGAAAAGGCAATGCATATTTCAGCAAATCACGTTTAAAGAGCATGGCCATTCCCATTGCCGGATTTCTGAAAAGATAAACAGTCTTCCCCCAACTAATATCATCATTTGGTACGGTGTCCATGCTCTCTTGATATTGTACGGTCATTCCTAAACTCTTTCCATTTTCATCTACTATGTTGCAATTACCAAATGCCATAGATTTTGTTCCTATGGCTTTTAGAAGCAACTCTAAATGATCAGGCATCCAAATATCGTCTTGGTCACTTAATGCAATATACTCTCCATGGCATAAGGAGATGGCTTTTTCAAAATTCTTCTTAAATCCTAAATTGGAATCATTCCTATATACTTTTATACGTTTGTCACTCTGTTGGTATTTATTCAAAATATCTATTGTGGAATCTGTTGAACAATCATCACAAACGATGAGTTCAAAATCTTGTATTGTCTGAGACAAAATGGAGTCTATCTGCTCACGCAAATATTTTTCTCCATTATATGTTGTCATTGCGATTGATACCATTTTCTTTCTCCTGCACAACAAACTCGAAGGCCTCTAATAAATAAAGATATCAATTATTACGATTTAAAAATTCCGACGAAGGCAATCTTCATTTTCAATACAACTCTTTGAATAAAAAGTGCGAGTTTGTATGTTCTTGAAGATAGTAATGAATGGTAAGCATACCACAACTCTTTGTATTTTTCTGAAAACAACTTAGCATGATTGGACAGAATCAGAGCACGTAATTCATATTCATCAAAACTATTATTACGTGATACATCTTTTATTCTATAATGATAAAATACTTTATTTATTTTTACAACTTCGCCTCCTTGTTCTAACATTGAAAGCCAAAAATCCCAATCTTCTAAACCATTTTTCATATTTTCATTATATCCTGATGTTTTATCATAATCACTCCTTTTAAACATTGCAAAAACAGGAATACAATTAGATACCAACATCCTTCCTAACGAATAATCTGCCAACTTAAAAAGTCCGTTTTTTTTTCCAAACAATTCCGCATCAAAATACACCAATTTGATGTCATGTGATTTCCGAATCTCAAGTAAACACATTTCGAGGCAATCAGGTTCTATCCAATCATCGCTATCAACAGAGATTATATATTCTCCCTTACTTGCATGTATTGCATTATTTCGTGCCACAACAACTCCTTGATTCTCCTGACAGATATATACGAAGCGTTTATCTCGAGAACAATAGTCCAAAGCTACTTCTTCGGTATTATCGGGTGACCCATCGTTAATAATAATGCATTCCCACTCTTTATATGTCTGAGCAAATATTGAGTCTAATGCCTCTGGCAAAAACTGCGCTTGATTATAACAGGGAACTATAATAGAGACCAAAGGATTTGTATCCATAACATATACAATAGTAGTTGTTATTTATTCAATTATCAATTTTTTCCAAAAGTATAACCTCAATTTATCTAAAAGAATTGAGGTAACAAACACAATGACAAGAAAGATTGTGACAAGAAAAACCATACTAACATGGGAATAACGCTTATATATAGCGCTTATTGTGCCATCATAAACCAATTCACCTGCAAAACTAGAGTGCAACAGATAGATTGCGAAACTAGATATAGCAATCCAATTGATAATTCGGCTCTTAAATTCCAGTTTTGAGAAAAACAACAAAAAAGCTATTGCCTGAATTATTACAAGAGGATTAATATAATAGAAAAGTCTTTTATATAAAGCGATATGTCCCGATATAAACACATAATATGCTAACAATCCATTTAAAACAGCCAATGCTACATATACGAACAAATAGAACCATAATTTATGCTCAACTATCAGGGCGTTAGGATGTAAGCGTATAAATCTGGAGAGCAAATATAGTCCCATAAATGAAATACCTGAATAGCCATCTGCATACCATTTTACACCATCTGTTATCCATCCCAAATAGGTTTGCATCACAAAAAACATGACTAGTACAGCTAGGAACTGCCGTTTAGTACAGTTCTCAACGAAAGCATTCAAAATGGGTGAGAACACATAAAGCAATACATAACATTTAACAAACCAGTAATCCCAATTACCGAATAGGAGTAAATGCCTTATCAATATCCCATATGACTCTTGATGGTTTCGAACTGTTAAAAACCATATACCCACACCGATAAGTAAAAAGAACAGAACTTGAAAGAACAATTCACCAAGTCTGTTCCACTTAAACCGTATGCCATACCATCCAGACAACAGCACAAAGGTATCCACACAAATTATGGAGAACGATTCAACCAAAAATCGAGGCAACATGTTATTAAGGCCTATATCTTCAGTTGAGGGCCATCCTAATGCACGAAAATCCGCATGAACCACCATTACGAGAATCATCGCTACAATTCGGAGTAGCTCCATATTGGAATCTCTCACTTTTGTCTTCTTCGATTTTACAATGGTTTTCTTCATCGTTCATTCAATCCTAGAGATTGATATAAATCATCAAGAATATTTTGTGTGACAGTTTTACCTTCCCCAATTATCAGATAATGGTTGTATAAAGCCTGACGTTTTCCCTCTAATTCGTCTTTGTCACCCAAAACTATATCTTCAATAAAACTAATTATATCTTCTTCGCACTTACCTATATAGTAACATCCATAAACTTGTTTTGCAAAGTCATCAGCCTCTTCAAGCATCTTATCAAGTTTGTCCGTTACGAACATGGCGGGGTTTTGAACATACATATAATCCACAAGAAATGATCCACTATCATGAATAATTGCATCAGAACCTTTAAATAAATCTACAAAATCCCCTTCTTCCAATTGTGTATTGGTTGTATTCCTCCAAAATTCATAATATGATTCTGCCTTATCCTTTCCCCAGTCTGGATGTCTATACAACTCAGAAAGCAAACGAGGATGAGGTTTGAAAGTAAATTGTATAGAGTCAGCATATTTTTTTGCAAGTTCCATCATTACAGGTGCCATCCACAAAAAATTTGAACGTGCCTGCATACCTTTCACGCTCTGTTCTAAAGTAAAATGTGGAGCCCAAATAACACGCTTCTTCCGCTTTAGTTGTGGTTTCCAAACATCCTTAAACTCTTCAGAAAAAAAGTCGTCGGCCTTAGGATATCCTACAACTACCACATTTCGCGCTTTCATTGGATTTCTTTTTCTATACAATTCATATTGAATGTGATTCTGAACATAAAGCTTCCATGCATGATCAAAATAATCCAAATTATAATTATGGGGTAATGCAAGAGTTTTATATGAATATGGACAATAACATAACAACTTATCTTTAAAAAATGAAGGTGCGTGTTCTTTAACTAACGCCCCTTCGTATGGTTGGGTATGAAAAACGATATCTGGATTAATTATCCCTCTCACATCATATGGATTTCCATCAACTTCGATTTCACAATCTATAAATGGCATTTCCTTCATCACAAAATACTTACGCATTTGTATTACATCTTTCACTTGTTTTTCACGGGTAAAATTTATTGCAGGAGAGATTATTATGTATAAACAGAATCTTTTATCTTTTTTCAAAAAATCATAAAGATGCTGATATTTCCACATTGAAATATTCATCGCGAAAAACACAACTTTTATCTTATCTTTCTTACCTAGTAACAAAGCCTGTTCATTCCTTCTCCTATATTCATAAGGAAGTAACAAGTATTTGTAATACAAAGGAAACAAATATTGTTTAATTTTTAATATACAGTTTCTCATCGTTATAAAAACTTACTCAAGTGGATTCTATTTATCCACCATTTTCAAGGCTTCGGATATCTTTGTAGAAGAAATGCTCTTTGTATAAGGAAAATATACTATTTTGATTCCTTCTCTTGCAAAATCTTTCTCGTATTTCTTCCACTTTTCCGTCCCATACCAATCATCGCCAACAAAAAGATAAGAAGCTCCAAGTTTTTTACAAGCAGTCAACTTATCCATATCGTATTGTGGAACAGCCGCATCTACATACTTACAACTTCGCACTAGTTCTATTCTGTCCTCGAACGGTATTATGGCTTGTTTACCTTTATAGGCAACTAACTCGTCAACTGTTACTCCAACGATTAGCTTATCACACATGCCTTTTGCATTTTTAAATAGATTTAAATGACCTATATGAAAGAGGTCATAAACACCCGTTGTATAGCCTATTATCATAAATATTTAATATTAATTATCTTTCTATTTTTCAATCCTTAAACTATTACGCAGCCTTCTCGTTCCTATACAGCCAATTCATAAACACACGATAGATGTGATAATTGGATTTGATTTCGAATAATATCCGCTCTTTGGAACCTCCCAACACATAGGGATATTGTATGGCAAAATCTACAGCTTTATGGCACATAAACTGATGCGTGGCATGATTACGATAATAGACTGCCAAGGAAATGTAATTGCAAATCTTTTCGTAGATGGTTTTATTAAAAAGTTTGACATATTCCTCCTCTTTATCAGACAGGAACTCTTTCACCACAAACATAGTATCTAACAACCATCCTCCTTTCACCTTGATATTCCCCTCAGTCAACGTGCTGATACGCTCTGGACGTGTCAAATTATAATGACATCCCACTTGATGAGTGGCCACAATCTTATTTGCATAATAGAAAAGGGGGATGATGACTCTCATGTCTTCCGCTTTCTTGCAATCAGGGGCTATTTTGATATGGTTGTCTTTATAGAGCGATGTCCTAATAAGTTTACCCCAACAAAAGTGTGCATCGTTGTTCATCAATACGAGTCGGAAATAATCCTCTTTTTTGTCGAACTCGGAGAACGAATAGCGCTCTTCTCTGTCTGAATGATGCAATATCAAATCCGCACACACAATGTCGGCTTCCGTTTCTTGCTGCTTCTTAACAAGACTTTCCACAAGGTCAAGTTCCATCCAGTCGTCAGAGTCTTCGTGAAGGAGCCATTCCGTTTGGCAAGCATCCACAAGGGTATTACGAACGGTAGCCAAACCTTTGTTTTCATCAAACTGGATGATACGCGTGCGCTTTGCACGCTCTGGATAGTCCTTTATCACTCGCTCCAAAACTTCCATACTGCGGTCGAGAGTGCAATCGTTGCAGAAAATATACTCTATATTGGGATAGGTTTGTTCAAATACACTACGAGCACAACGCTCAATATAATCTTCGACTTGATATACTGGTACTAAAATAGATATTGTTGGTTCCATCAACTTTTCTGTACTTCAACTGTAACACGCACATTATGTTCAACATCAGCGATGGGGCGCCATCCCAATGCTTTTAATTTTGAAGTGTCGAACAATGCGTGCGAGATAATGTTGTTGGTCTTCATCAAATTCTCGTCTATGTCCATCACAACCTTACGTCCTCCTATTTTAGCAATAAGCTCAGCAAGTTGACGAATGGTCAGATTAGAGGTTTCATCAGCTATATTATATGCTTCAGAAGAGGCACCTTTCATTAATATATGGAGGAGAGCATTGGCACAATCCACTACATAACACCACGAACGAAGTTGGGTGCCAGGACTTCTCAATACGATGTCTTGTCCTTGTTGCACATTACGAATGAATTGCGCATAGGCACGGTTGTCGCTCTCTGTGAAACAAGGACCATAGGTGTGACAAGGACGTGCAACGACCACATCTGCACCATATTCTTTGGCGTATGAAACACAAAGGGTCTCAGCTGCACGTTTCGAGGAAGGATAGCATGCGCGAGGGTTCGCACAATCCACATAGCCACTGCTCTTCTCAGAAAACACGTCATCGGCACATTCGCCATAAACCTCGCCTGACGAAACATACAGGAAACGACGCATATCATGACTCATTCCGTATTCTATCAGATTTGTCACACCGAACAAATTCGCCTTCATCACTTCCACAGGATGATTGGCAAAGAAGTTAGGACTTCCATTGCTGGCTGCATGAATGATATAATGGAAAGGTATTTCTGATGTAAGTGATTCCATAACATCATATTTCAAGAAATGAAATGATGAGTCGTCTTGATAGTCTTGAAAACGATTCTTGGCCCTTTCCTCATTGCGCCCTGCGGCATAGACTTGATAATCACGTTGAGGATGATGCATCAAAACGTCAACAAGGGATGAACCTATCAGTCCTGTGGCTCCTGTAACCAGGATGTTTGACCCCGACAATTGTTCCCACGGAAGAGGGAAATCGTAGATTCGTTGTATGTCGTCAAGAAACTTACTCATTTCAGCCAATTCTCTTTCTCTGTGTGCATCAAAGCCTTGAGAATTTCCAGATCTTCAACTGTGGTAATCTTGATGTTTTTCTCCGATCCTGGAACGATGTGCATCTCGCGACCACCTAGTTCTGCCATCAATGTGCAGGAGGCTACAGAATTCGTAATACCACGCTCACGAGCTTCCTCATGTGCCGAAATAATGTTCTTCAAGCGAAACGTTTGAGGTGTCTGCGTACGGATGAGTTTGTCGCGGGGTATGCTCGTAGTAGTAGAAAAGCCATCCTCACTCTCCAAAATAGCCTCACGGCACTTGATACCTGTGATAGCATAACCATATTTCTTACAAATGGCTATGTTGGAAGAGATAATGTCCTGAGAGAGCAAAGGACGTACGGCATCGTGAATCAACACCAAATCCTCATCCTTGCATCCAGCTTCTTGTAGACCATAGATGCCATTATGAATCGACTCCATCCCAGTGTTTCCACCAGGGAATATCCATTTGAGTTTTGTCACTCGGAACTGATTAGCATACGATTGCAATACCGTTTCCCACCCTTCAATGCATACCACCGCAATACCATTGATGTCGGGATGGCGTTCAAAGGCCAGCAATGTATGAATAATGATAGGACAATTGTCAACGTGCATGAATTGTTTGGGAATATCCTGCCCCATACGATTGCCGGCACCGCCAGCTATAATTAATGCTATGTTACTCATGTTATTTAAACGATTTAAACGTGTATTCTTTCAAACTCTGTTCCACCAATCTTGGCGGCATACTCAGGAAAGGCACTGGGCCACATGCCGGGAGCTACAATGTTGTAGACTTTGGAAGCATGGGCGATGAGATGGTAATCGAGAAACATTTTGATGTTCTCTGAATCATCCGTATTGCCAGCAGTATCTATGTGTTTGACCGTACCTGGGACAACATAGACATCGGGTACTTCATGACACATGTAGTTGATGAAAGTCATGCTATCAGAAGCCAACATGATTCGTGGATTTCCGGTCAGCTGACCTTTCAATTCCAACATCTTGTCCCTAAGTTTTTGCATCAAAGGCTCTCTTTCCACCTCTGGAAGTTCGGGATTGATGGCTGTCTCCACTTTGTCGCCCAACAAGTTGAGGAAGCGGGCGTGGAATACCACATAATCATCGCCAATCTCTTTTTGATATTGGTCGATATATTGTTGAAGATATTGAGTCGGACGAAACAATTCACGATAGAGTTGTCCCCATTCATAATGAGTTCCATAATGGGCATTTACCTCATCGATAATGTTATATCCGAAATAGAAATGAGCCTCATGGTTTCGTACTTTGAACAACCTACGCGGTGCATAGCACTCTCCATATAGGAACAAAGGACGAGAAGCGGGATAATGATAGTTGATGGCGTTCGCATCGATGTGCCAATCGTATTCATTCGGCTCCAGATATTTCTCCAAATCGAAAGGATAGGTGAAATGAATACGGAAATCCTTCTGCTGTGCCTTGGAAATGGCATAGACGGAAATGATGCCTTTCAGACGATCGAACATGCCACCATGACTCGTGCGACCATCCACCATGAAAATGTTCCGCTTTGATGTGGGAGAGCAGGCAAAGGGACGATAATAACGCCAAATGAGTTGTGGTTCTCGAACGAACACATCGTTCAGTTGCACCAATATGTCACGAACTCCAGCCACTTCTTAGATTTCCATTGACAACACCTTCTCTACAACAGGTGCCATATCGTAATATTTGTATTCGGCCAAGCGGCCGCCGAAGATAAGCCCCCCTTCCGTCCCCCCAGTTGGGGGAAAGAGAAGCCTCTCCCTAACCCTCTCCAGCAGAGAGGGAATTATTCCAAAGATTGAGCACATTTTCAATAATTGGTGCCATATCATAATACCTATACTCTGCTAGACGGCCGCCAAAGATCACGTTGGATTCTTGGCGAGCGAGCTTACGGTAGGCATCTGCCAAAGCATTATTACGGTCGTCGTTCACGGGGTAATAAGGTTCCATGCCCTCTTTAAATTCAGTACTATACTCTTCACTCACGACAGTCTTAGGACAATCTTGGACTTCTTGTCCAAACATTTCGAAATGCTTGTGCTCGATGACGCGAGTATAGGGAACTTCATGACTTGTATAGTTAACCACAGCATTGCCTTGATAATTCGGAGTGTTTTCAACACGGGTTTTAAAACTAACAGTACGCCAATCCAACTTTCCATATTTGAAGCCAAAGAACTCATCAATCGGACCCGTATATACTAAAGTGTCAGCAGCCTCCCTAAATCCCTCCCGTAGAGGGACTTTTTCTGCAAGCCACATAGCAAGTTTCATTCTCCTTATTACCTCCTGTGGGTCACCAATAACTACTTCATTACTTAATCTTAAAATAGCAAACCCATCGTTTTTCAGTGCTGTTGAACGTAAATTGTCTTCTATTTGTTGTTGTTCGTCATCATGGTATCCACCATCAATCTCAACTATAAGATTCTTCTCCAAACAAACAAAATCAACAATATAATCCCCTATGATATGCTGACGGCGGAACTTAGAGCCAAACACACCACTTGTAGCCATCTCCCAAAATGCTTTTTCAGTTTCTGTGGGCTCCTTCCGCATTCGCTTAGCGTTCTCTTTCAGCTGAGAATAATTAGTAGGGGCAGCAGTTTCACGATATCCACCATTTTCCTTTTTCTCTTTTTTCCTCTTCACATTCAAAGGCAAGTCGATCCCCACAAGAGTTTCAATGCTCCCCCCTTCAGGGCACTCCCTCCCTACTGGGGAGGGCTGGGGTGAGGCTAAAAGCCCATCAATTAGACGATTATAGCCACCGATGGGAATACCCTGGTAGCTATCATTGAAGTAGTTGTTGTCAAAGACGAAACGAACGGGCAGGCGTTTGATGATGAAAGCTGGCAGATCTTTGCATTGACGTCCCCACTGCTTCTCGGTATAGCCTTTGATAAGTATTTCATATATTGTTTTCCCTATCAAAAGCTGGGCTTGCTCCTCCAAATTCAGCCCCCCTCCTGTCCCCCCAGTAGGGGGAAGACTACCGTACTTGGCAATAACAGCTCTGCGAGCTTCGGCTCTTTCTTCTTCAAGTTTTGCTTCTGCCTCTGCGGGTGTTCGGACACCAAATATCTGGTAGAACGTATTCATGTTGAAGGGCAGGTTGTAGAGCCTCCCCTCATAATTGGCCACAGGACAGTTGGTGTAGCGGTTGAACTCAACGATAGAGTTCACAAAGTCCCACACCTTCTTGTTCGAGGTGTGGAAGATGTGTGCGCCATACTTGTGGACATTGATGACAGCCTCTCCCCGGCCCTCCCCAGTAGGGAGGGAGACAGGTTCACAATAGACGTTGCCACCCAGATGGGGACGTTTGTCTATGACAAGGCATCGCTTGCCTACTTGTCTGGCCCGATACGCGAATGTTGCACCGAATAAACCTGAGCCAACTATCAGATAATCATAACGTTGCGCCATAATCTTTCGAATGAGTAAATAAAGGAATGCAAGTTATAGAACGAGTAGATACGTAGGGATGCAAGCGATGACAACAATCCGATTGAATCATAGAATGACGATTACATAATCTCTTCTCCTCCAACAGAATAAGGAATACTGTTGGAGTCAGTGCGAGAAGAACGATTATCAGCCATAATCCACCTTTGAGACCCGCCCTCACGTCGACGAATGAGGAAAAGCCCCGCAGATTGTCGTCAATAATCTTGCATTACCTATATAAACGCGGCAAAGGTACTAAAAATTATTGAAATGATAAAATCATTTAGTAATTATTTTGGGGCGTATTTAGTTTTCTTGATATATTACAAGAGGGTATTTACGACACGCCTTATAAGAATGAAGCAAAAAAGATAAGGGCGAGAATAACTGGGAGACTTATCGATAGGGTAAAAAAACTATAAGAGTTGCCCTATGATTGCGTTCTATATTTCACAATTTCCACTAGCCGACGAAAAACATAATCCATTTCACTTACAATCATTAATGTCCTATTTCTCTTCGTTAGGTCATATAAGAACAGACCAATTCGTTTTGGAGTTTTTTTAGAGAAATACCGAATATAAATATCCATTATAAACTTTAAGGCAGGATAGCTTTTTTTCGTAACCTTGACTTGAGCTAGATAATCTTGATATACTTTCAATGCTTCTTTCTCTAGCACTTGTTTCTCGCGACCTATCGTTAAGCAAAAAAACACATCCATGAATTCTTCTACATAGGGGAATCCATAAAGAAGTTCGAATGCCTTTCTTTGAGCTCTTTTCGCACATTCTTGTTGTTCAGACAAATGCTCTGTACTTATTTGACTATCACTTTTTCTATAGTATAGAAGAACCTCCTGTATGTTGGACATGTTACCATATTGCAAAATCCACACCCAAAGCGAATAATCTTGGGCATAAGTAACAGATTCGTCATATTTTACTACTGTATCATTGATTATTCGATGAAAAATCGATACAGGATGCCCCAATACCGAATTCTTCAAAATCGCAAGACGTATCCTTTGAGGTGATTGTTGACATCGCGCTATTCGCCCTATCTTTTTTCCGTTCTCATCCAAATACTCAAACCAAGCACTTGAAGCAAGAATGTTCGGATTCGCCTCCATGAATGCAATCTGCTTTTCCAACCTAGAGGGAACACTGATGTCATCGGCATCCATGCGAGCGATATATTTACCTTTGCAACGACTTAAACCTACATTAAGTGATTTTGTTAATCCAAGGTTTGTTTCGTTAGGTATAAATATAATGCGACTATCTTTTAATGCACATTCCTCTACAACACTAAAGACCCTCTCACGATCAGATGGAGGACTGTCGCCAACAATGACAAACTCAAAGTCTTTATACGTCTGATTTAAGATGCTTTCTATAGACTCGCGAAGAAATCTTGTTTTCTCCTTATAGACGCTCATCAATACACTTACCATCATATTCTTTCTTCCTTTGTCAATCGACCTTTTAAACTAGGAACCAACTATTTACAACATATTACACCATGATGGTTTGTTATGATAAGAATTAACGACTTAAGCAAAAAACAATATAAATTACATATAGAGTCTTGCATTACCGATATAAACGTGGCAAAGGTACTAAAAAACTATGAAATGATGAAATCATCAAGCATTTATTTCCCTATTTTAGAGGTTTTTCATTACGAAACAGAAACAAATAACACTTGCCGACCTATACACAAAGCCTACACAAAGCCTACACCATACATACACTACACATACATTACACATACACTACACATACACCATACCTACACAACGCCGTGTCAACTCCTGTAAAACACTACGCCAATTCATCACCCTTCACTTAGGAGGAATGAATGAAATGAATATAGCCCCCCGTGGTCCCTTCACCCCTAAGAAGAGCGGGAAGAAAAACAAGAAGAACCCGAATATTTGCGCGTAGCAAAAATTATAGTTTTATAAAATGATTATGAAAAATCAGGACAAAACAATTTCTCAATCTAGAGAATGGAATGCACGGTTTTGTCATGTGGAGATTGCAAAACAGACTTACAACGACACCCAAAATGACAAGGGGATTGATTAGAGCTATGCTTTGAGGTTACCACTTCATCACTCAAGGAGGGTCGAAGCATAGGCGTGAGAGCATCAAAGCTATGCTCTGACAATCCTCAGATGTAGGCATCTAGCATTTTTGGAGCCTTGAAAAAACGAGTATATTTTATTATATTATTGACAACCAACGAGTTATGCAATTAACTCAAATTAACTCGATTTTGAGACAAAAATGGATTTCTGGATGAGTATCGCGATTTTGAGGGGTGTATTTTCTATTTTTTGGAGCATCGGAAAAAGGGGAACTATAAAGGTTTAAAGAGAAACAGATATAAAGATAAGAGATAAAAGATAAGAGATGATGAATAAAAAAGAAATCGGGAAATAGGAAGGCTATTTAAAGAATAATGTGTAACTTTGCAAACAAAACAAAAAGCGAGATGAAGAAAGAAGATTTGCGCATCGTTTTCATGGGAACTCCCGAGTTTGCCGTAGAGACGCTGAAAAGGCTTGTGGAAGGCGGCTACAACGTGGTGGGAGTGGTCACACAACCTGACAAACCAGTAGGGCGACATGGGTCGGTTTTGCGGGCTCCAGCAGTAAAGGAATATGCCCTACAGAAAGGTCTGCCTGTGCTACAACCCGAAAAGATGAAAGACCCTCAGTTTGTGGAGGCGCTCGATGCTCTGAATGCCGATTTGCAAGTGGTAGTTGCCTTCCGCATGCTCCCCGAAGTGGTGTGGGCAATGCCTCGATTTGGCACCTTCAACGTACACGCCGCCCTGCTACCCCGCTATCGTGGTGCCGCCCCTATTAACTGGGCGATCATCAATGGAGAGAAGAAGACGGGTGTGACGACATTTTTCTTGGATCATGACATTGACACAGGTCGCATCATCAAGCAAAAAGAATTTGACATTCCCGATGATGCTGATGTAGAATACGTTTATGACGGGTTGATGAACCTCGGTGCGGAGCTTGCCATAGAAACCATTGACGCCATTATCGAAAACGATGGTGATATCGCCTCGATTCCACAAGACGAGATTATCCAATCGACTGAAAACGAACCACTTCCACACGCACCAAAGATATTCAAGGAGACTTGCGAGATTGATTGGAATAATACTGCCAAAAATATTTACAATTTCGTGCGCGGTCTTTCACCCGTTCCTGCCGCTTGGACCTCCTTATATAAAAAAGGTGAAGAAAAAGGGGGAGGTATTGTGGTGAAGGTATACAAGACAGCCAAGACTGGAATGCCTGTCATCAAAGAAAATGTTGAAAACAAGCAAACTCCTGGCTGTATCAGCATTGAGAAAGGCCGATTGATGATTGCCGCCGCAGACGAGTGGATAGAGGTGATTGAATTGCAGATGGCGGGCAAAAAACGCATGTTGGCGAAAGATTTTTTGAATGGATTCCACAATCTCGACCATTTTTTTGCCGAATGAATGCGCTATTTCGATTAAAAATTGTAACTTTGCAGCGTTTATAAACAAAATTCGAATATGAAAAAGATTTTTTTGGCAGTCGTTTTGGCATTTTGCGGCTTCAACTTCGCATCTGCTCAAAACTATCAGACGAAGTATGATTATGAGTATTATCATCGGAAGCCATATGAATATGACTACATGGACGTGCTTCTGTACGGTAAGGCTGGCGGTTCTGGCGCCATGCTTACCAAGCAGGGCGGCGACATCATGTGGGGACCTGCTGGCGGCTTCGGTGTAGAACTCTATTTCAGGACTTATTTCTCGATGGCATTCGAGGCATTCTTCTCTCATAAGGGAGGTTCGAATATCAGCCACTCGGGTTCTGAGTCCAACTACGACTATCGTCTGGATTACCTCACAACAAGTTATCTTGCCAAATATTTCGTCACGAAGAACGTGGCAGTTTACTCAGGATTGGGATTCTCAACCTTGCTGAACGCAAAGTCTGAGACAATGGGGCATTCCAGCAACATCAAGGACAACCTTCATGGTTCAGAATTCGTCCTCCCCGTTGGAGCCGAGCTGCTCCTCAACAACCATTTCACCGTTGACCTGCGTTGGAACTGGTCGCCCCGCCCCTTGGCAAAGAATGATAAAGCAAAGAGCATTCTTGGCAAGAGCCGCAACCAATATCTGGCTTTGACTGTAGGATACAAGTTCCAGGTGTTCTAATCTCTCCAACATCGACATGAGACTGGAAGACGATGTAAGGAACGCGGTGGAGGTGCTCAAGAAAGGTGGTGTGATCCTCTACCCTACTGATACGGTTTGGGGCATCGGATGCGACGCCACCAACGCTGAAGCCGTCGCCAAAGTCTATAAAATCAAACAAAGAGACGACTCGAAGGCTATGATTTGCCTCGTCGACTCAGATGCACGTCTGCAACGATACGTGCGCGATGTTCCCAATGTGGCATGGGACATCTTGGATCTGGCTACCAAGCCTACCACCGTGATCCTTGACAACGCGGTGAACTTGGCTCCCAACCTGATTGCCGAAGATGGGAGCATTGCCATAAGGATAACAAAAGAGGCTTTCTCGCATGAGCTTTGCTATCGATTCCAAAAGCCCATTGTGAGCACAAGCGCAAACATAAGCGGTGAAGAAGCCGCACAAAACTATAGCGACATCAGCCAAGAGCTGATTGACGCGGTGGATTATGTCTGTTGGACACGCAGACAAGAACACAAGCCCCATACCCCCAGTAGCATCATCAAACTGGGTCAGGACGGTGAAGTGAGCATCATCCGCAAATAAATAATGGAAGCAGCGATAGAGAATCAAGGTTTTATGGGAAAAGTCATCCGTTGGCGCGAGGAACACATCAGCGACAAACAGATGACCATAGTCTTGGCGTTCTTTATCGGATTTTTCGCTTCTGTCGCAGCCTTTATCCTGCATTGGATTATTCGTGAGATACAATTCCTGTTGACCGAAGGTTTTACTATCACCTCCTACAACTGGCTCTATCTGGTATTCCCCGTGATAGGCATCTACCTGACATCACTCTTTGTCCATTATGTCGTGAAAGACAATATCTCGCACGGCATCACCCGAATACTTTATGCCATCTCCTCCAAACGCTCCCGCTTGCGTGGACACAACTGTTGGTCATCGGTCATCGCATCGGCCATCACTATCGGCTTTGGAGGATCGGTGGGAGCTGAGGCACCTATCGTATTGACAGGTTCTGCCATCGGCTCCAACCTTGGACAACTGTTCAAGATGGACAACCGGCAATTGATGTTGCTCGTTGGTTGTGGTGCATCTGCCGCCATCGCCGGCATCTTCAAAGCTCCCATAGCAGGATTGGTGTTCACGTTGGAGGTGTTAATGGTTGATTTGTCGATGGCTTCATTGCTCCCCATTCTGACTTCGAGTGTCACAGCCACTTGTTTCACCTACATCTTCGTGGGAAGCGACTCACTCTTCACCTTTCATCTGGATTCAGAGTGGTTGATAGAACGCATCCCAGCTACCATCCTCTTAGGTTTGTTCTGTGGCTTCATCAGTCTTTATTTCATCAGGACGATGAACGCATGCGAGGGCGTTTTCGCAAAACTGAAAAACAACAGATACGGGAAACTGGCATTAGGAGGAATCGTGTTGAGTCTGCTGATATTCTTCTTCCCATCACTCTATGGAGAAGGCTACAATGCCATTAACATCCTGTTGAACGGAAAGACTGAAGCCGACTGGAACACCATTATGAACAACTCGTTGTTCTATGGCAACAGCCGTCTGTTGTTGGTTTATATCACCCTTGTGCTGCTCACGAAAGTCTTTGCCACATCAGCAACCAACGGTGGAGGCGGATGCGGTGGAACATTTGCACCTTCGCTCTTTATCGGAGCATTCAGCGGATTCCTGTTTGCAAGGGTGTGGAACCTGCAGCAAATAAGCGTGTACATACCAGAAAAGAACTTCGCATTGTTGGGAATGGCTGGTGTGATGGCGGGCGTGATGCATGCACCTTTGACAGGCATCTTCCTCATTGCGGAAATCACAGGTGGCTATCAGTTGTTCATCCCGTTGATTATCGTCAGCGTGTGCGCAGTCATCACCATCAGCATCTTTGAACCACATAGCATCTACGCAATGCGTTTGGCACGTGATGGAAAACTCATCACCCACCACACCGACCACGCTGTGCTTACACTCATGAGTTTGGAAAGTGTGATAGAAAAAGATTACATCGCCGTGAATCCTGATATGCCATTGGGTCGCGTGGTGCATGTCATCAGTCAGAGCCATACGAACTTCATTCCTGTCGTTGACGATGGTGGAAAACTATTGGGTGAGATAGACATCACAAAGATAAGACATATCATTTTCAGGACAGAGTTGTACCAAAAATTCCTTGTTGGACAGATAATGACACCTGTGGTGGCAACCCTGAATGTGAACGACCCCATGGGTGATGTGATGAAGACGTTTGAGAAAACCGGCTCAAACTATCTGCCTGTGACAGACATGAACAACCATCTGACCGGTTTCATCTCACGCGCTAGGATGTATAGTCTTTATAGGAAGATGGTACACGACTATTCTGCCGAATAAGACTCCAATTGGAACTCATTCGGCAGAACAATCACTCCTTAAAAAGGGTATAAAGAGCTTAAAGGGGAGTGAAGGGTTTAAAGGGTTGGCGACTCTGGTGATTCAGGGGCAACTTGTGCCTCGGGCGTTATTATTTCAACCTCAGGAGTGGCGGTTTGAGTGGCTACTTGCGGAGTCTTGAACCACTCATTGAGTTGTGCGTTCACCTTCTCCGAGATTTCAGGGGTGACCTGATCTTTCACCTTCTTATAAGCAAGTGCCAAAGCAAGGGCGTTGTCAGCCATACCCAGCGCACCAAAGTTCTTGGTGGAAAGCAGATCTGTGGGCAGGAACTGATAAGCCAAAGCACTACCAATAATCACCTTATTCATCTTGGAAGTTGTGGGGGCTTTCATCACATAGAAAAGCTCCAAGCCCATCTTCGTCGTCTCGCGACCAGCCTTGCTTGCACCAGACTTGATATACTGCCAAATCTCTTCGGTGTTCCCCACAGGAGACTCACCACCAGTCAATTTTTTCAAAAAATCAAACATACTCTTATTCTTTTATGGTTAATTATTTAAGTTTACTCTTTATAGTTCCCAGCCAATAGCCGAGGCGCCCAACACAGCGGCACTTGAACCCTCAAGTCCACTTACCAAAAACTGTGCCTTGCCTTTGAAGATCTTCAACACATGCTCTTCATAAGACTCACGAATGGGCTTCATAATCAACTCACCAGCCTTTGTCATACCACCGAAGAAGATGAATGCCTCAGGAGAAGAGAATGCAGCAAAGTCTGCACAAGCCTCTCCGAGCATGTGACCTGTGAACTGATAGATCTTATTTGCCAAGTCGTCACCTTTGCCAGCAGCAATCGACACATCGAGACTCGTTATCTTCTCAGGATCCAACTCGCGAAGTAGAGAAGGTTCGTTAGTTGTTTCCAGCAATTCGCGTGCCGTACGAGCCACACCCGTTGCCGAGCAATAAGCCTCCAAACAGCCATTACGTCCGCAACCACAACTACGTCCATTCTCACGACGCATGATGACATGACCCAATTCGCCAGCGAATCCATCACATCCGTAAAGCACTTGGCCGTTGATGACGATTCCCGAACCGACACCAGTTCCAAGAGTGATGACGATGAAATTCTTCATTCCACGAGCCACGCCGTATGTCATCTCACCAATGGCAGCTGCATTCGCATCGTTCGTCAAGCCAACGGGAATGTTATTCAGACGCTCACTGAACATCTTTGCCAGAGGCACAACACCATTGTGTGCCCAAGGAAGGTTTGGTGCAAACTCGATTGTTCCATTATAGAAGTTTCCATTAGGAGCACCGATACCCATTGCTTTGATTTGCTCAATGCCACCCACCTGTTCAATAATCACCTGTAGTGCATCGACACAAGCGTCCACATATTCTTCAACAGTCGGATATCCTTGCGTTTTGATAGCTGTTGTGGCTTTGATGTCGCCACGTGCATCGACAATACCAAACACCGAGTTAGTTCCACCTAAGTCCAAGCCAATCACATATGGCTTCAATTCTGATTGTGCATTCATGTTTTTTGTTTTTTATGATAAGTTTGACAAATTCTTCTCGCAAAGTTATCAAAAATCTCACATATTACAAACTTTTGGATTGAAAATTTACCTATATCGCATTATTTTTGTAATTTTGCACACGTTATGCCGTTTCAATTTCATATCGACATATTGGATATCATCCTCAAAGGCATCGCCATTGGCATTTGTGCTTCGGCGCCTATGGGACCTGTAGGTGTTCTCTGTGTTCAACGCACACTGAACAAAGGTCGTTGGTATGGTTTTGCCACAGGTATTGGCGCAGCAGCAAGCGACCTCATCTATGCGCTCATCACAGGTTTGGGAATGAGTTTCGTGATGGATTTGATCACCAATGCACAAAACAAGTTCTTCCTTCAGATTACAGGTAGTATCCTGTTGTTGGGCTTTGGCATATACTGTTGGCGAACGAATCCTACCAAGAACATGCACATGAGCGGTCATAAAAAAGGTTCGCTTACTCACAATGCAGTGACGGCATTTTTCGTCACATTCTCCAATCCACTCATCATTTTCCTCTTCCTCGCTTTATTCGCACAATTGGCTTTTGTCATTCCGAACCACCCGTTCGAGATGTGCATCGGTTTCTTGAGCATTGTCTTCGGAGCCTTGCTGTGGTGGTATGGGCTGACTTGGCTCATCAATTCCATACGCGAGAAGTTCGATAACAACGGCATTGTGATCATCAACAAAATCATTGGCAGCCTCGTCATTGTGTTTTCCGTGGCCGCCCTCATTGGAACCATTTTCAATCTTTACACCATCTACTAAATGTTCATAGCACAAGAATTACGCAAGAAAAGCATTGCCGAATACTTGCTCTACATGTGGCAGGTCGAAGATATCATCCGCGTTTACGGTTGCTCCCTCTCACGCATCCGTCGTGAATACATCGAGCAATTCGACTACGATGACGAGCAAAAAGAAGAACTTGTCGATTGGTATGGCAATCTAGTCACGATGATGAACCAAGAGGGAAAGCGTGAACATGGTCATCTGCAAATCAACCAAATCGTGTTGCAAGATATGGCGGAGCTGAACGCCCAACTGCTCAATAGCACCAAGTTCCCATTCTACAATGCCGAATACTATAAGGTGTTGCCGTTCATTGTCGAACTACGCAACAAAGGAGACAAGGAGACGGGTGAGATAGAGACTTGTATGAACGCACTTTACGGAACAATGCTCCTGCGTTTGCAGAAGAAAGAAATCACCCCCAATACGGAGCATGCCATCAAGGAAATCACCACTTTCATCGGAATGCTCTCCGACTATTATATCAAAGACAAGACAGAAGGTTTGAAATTTGAAGACGATTGAATCATGAATATCCTCATCACAGGCTGCAACGGTCAGCTGGGCAACGAAATGCAGTTGCTTGAAAGAATGAACCCACAATATGATTATTTCAACACCGATGTTGCCGAACTTGACATCACCGATGCTGAAGCCGTCAACCGATTTATAGACGAGAACCATATTGACGGAATAGTCAACTGCGCCGCCTATACGGCTGTGGACAAAGCAGAAAGCAACGAGGAACTTTGTACCCGTCTGAATGCCGAGGCTCCCGCATATTTGGCAGCCGCCATCGACAAACACGAAGGTTGGATGATTCAAATCTCGACCGACTACGTGTTTGATGGAACCAACCACACTCCTTACACAGAGGACGAAGATACCTGCCCGAACAGTGTTTACGGACGAACAAAGTTGGTGGGCGAATTCAACGTGTTGAAACTCTGCAAGCGGTCAATGATCATTCGCACGGCATGGCTGTATTCCTCCTTTGGCAACAACTTCGTGAAAACAATGTTGCGTTTGGGGAAAGAGAAGTCGGAGCTGGGTGTCATTTTCGACCAAATCGGCACTCCCACCTATGCCCACGATTTGGCTGTAGCCATTTTCATGGCCATCAACAAAGGTATTGTGCCAGGCATTTATCATTTCAGCAATGAGGGAGTCACTTCATGGTACGACTTCACAAAAGCCATTCATCGCATTGCTGGCATCAAAAACTGTCAGGTGCGTCCGCTCCATACCAGCGAATACCCCACTCCAGCCGCTCGTCCACACTATAGTGTCCTTGACAAAACGAAGATCAAGCAGACCTATGGCCTCGACATCCCGTACTGGGAAGACAGTCTCGCTGAGTGCATCCATAATCTCGTTATTTAAGGCACAGATTATATGAATAAAACAGTTGGGGGTATTTCATAATAGAAAAGAATAATATATACATACAAAGGAAAACAATGAAATCTGTGTAATCCGTGCCAAATACTTATGATACAAGAAATAGAACGTAGACGAACATTTGCAATCATCTCGCACCCAGACGCCGGTAAGACCACTTTGACCGAGAAGTTCCTGCTTTTCGGTGGACAGATACAGGTGGCTGGAGCCGTAAAAAGTAACAAGATCCGCAAGACAGCCACCAGCGACTGGATGGACATTGAGAAACAACGTGGTATCTCGGTGTCGACGTCGGTGATGGAATTCGATTATACGCCTGAAGGAAAGGACATTGAATACAAAGTCAACATCCTTGACACCCCTGGCCACCAAGACTTTGCAGAAGACACCTACCGCACATTAACTGCCGTTGACTCGGCTATCATCGTGGTGGATGGAGCTAAAGGTGTAGAGACCCAAACTCGCAAACTGATGGAGGTCTGCCGCATGCGCAACACACCTGTCATCATCTTCATCAACAAGATGGACCGCGAAGGACGCGACCCATTTGATCTGCTCGATGAGTTGGAACAGGAACTCCAAATCAAGGTGCGCCCCCTTTCATGGCCCATCAACCAAGGAGCGAAGTTCAAGGGAGTGTATAACATCTATGAAACAAAACTCGACCTCTTTACACCCGACAAGCAGCGTGTGACGGAGAAGGTGGAGATTGACATCAACAGCGATGAACTCGATAGCCGCGTGGGTGAGCAAGATGCACAACAATTGCGCGATGATTTGGAGCTCATTAGTGGCGTCTATCCCGATTTCCAACTCGAGACCTATCGCTCGGCTGAGGTGGCACCCGTGTTTTTCGGTTCTGCTCTGAACAACTTCGGTGTGCAAGAACTCCTGAACTGCTTCGTTGAAATCGCTCCAAGTCCCAAACCCACGAAGGCTGAAGAGCGTGAGGTGGAACCCGACGAACCGAAGTTTACGGGATTCATCTTCAAGATTACAGCCAACATCGACCCCAACCATCGTTCGTGCATCGCCTTCTGCAAGGTATGTTCAGGTCGTTTTGTGCGCAACCAACCCTATCTGCATGTGCGTCAAGAAAAGACATTGCGATTCTCATCTCCCACTCAGTTCATGGCTCAACGCAAGAGCACCATTGACGAAGCATGGGCGGGCGACATCGTGGGACTTCCAGACAATGGAACGTTCAAGATTGGCGACACGCTGACCGAAGGTGAAATGCTGCATTTCCGTGGGCTCCCCTCGTTCTCTCCCGAGATGTTCAAATACATAGAGAACGACGACCCCATGCGGTCGAAACAGTTGGAGAAAGGTATCAACCAACTGATGGATGAAGGTGTGGCACAGTTGTTCGTGAACCAGTTCAACGGTCGCAAAATCATTGGAACGGTCGGACAACTGCAGTTTGAAGTCATTCAATACCGTTTGGAGAATGAATACAATGCCCGTTGCCGTTGGGAACCTGTGCATCTCTACAAGGCTTGTTGGGTGGAGGCTGACGATGACAAAGAATTGGAAGCCTTCAAGAAGCGAAAATACCAGTATATGGCTAAAGACCGCGAAGGACGTGATGTCTTCTTGGCCGACTCAGGTTATGTGTTGCAGATGGCTCAGGAAGACTTCAAGCACATCCGCTTCCATTTCACGAGTGAGTTCTAAACGGGAATTCAGTTTTTCTCGCCCTCGAGAGACACGCAACACCAGCGCGATACTTTCAGCATGACTCCCATGCCTGGAACTTCCTTCAGCAAGTAGTATTTCTTGCTGCTACGAACCAATTTGCCCGTCAATCCCTTCAACGGACCATATTTCACCAGCACGGGGGCTCCCACTTTCAAGCGAGCCTCCTCTTCACTGAGATATTTGCGAAGTTCGATCTCAGGATTGCACATGATTTGGAATTCCTGCATCTGCTTGGCAGGTATTTCGCAGAAGGTGCGGTCTGTTCGGCTACGCGTCAGAATGGCCATCTTGATGTTTGAGTCCTTGATGAGCTCCACCAAATCAGCATCGCTCACCGTGCACTTCACAAAAATCAAGTTGCTCACCACAGGTTTCAGCACGTGGCGGATATGGTTATCCTTGTCGAGGACATCGACATAATGCATCGGGACAAAATACTCCAATCCCTTCTCTTCAAAATATCCTCTGGCAGCCTTCAGCCTCAACGAAAATAGACGGATGGCATACCAGGGAGTGGTATCTATCGGATTGCTTTCTTCCATGCAGAGGTTTTATTTTTCTGCAAAAATACCCATTTTCGCTTTAACCACCAAAGCAAAAACAATATTTTTCCGCAACGGAGAACAAAATGACTGGGCAACGTGTATTTTTACACTTGTGACAAATGGGACAATTAGACAGTCGTTTTTTACGCACTAAGAGCCCCCTCCCAACCTCCCCCCGTAGGGGAGGATGCCTAGAGTTCCTCAATGGTGCCGTTTCAAAAGGTGGTTTTTCAGCCTAAAATAGAGATAGAAACAACTAAATCTATCTATATATCTATATAAATGTATATATATAATATAATATATATGTTAATATATATATAATTATTATTAATTATTATTAATTAATTATTGTAACTTATTGATAATCAGCTCCCTGCGCGAATAACTCAAAATCGGGGCACGCAAAAAAGGGGTGTCTAATTGTCCCAATTGTCACACGCATGGGTTTTGCACCCGAAATGGCCTTTTCGGAAGGGGCTGAAAAGTGATGGTTTTTGCCGAAAATAGCATAAAATGACTCGCGAACCACCATTTCTGGATGAGAAAGCATCATTTTGGGAGTGCATCCAGATGCTTTGTCAGAGGTGGTCTTTGAGGGGTTTACAGGTGGCATCTGAGCCCCTCAAAGCATAGCTTTAACCACGTCATTGCATAGCTTTGACCGCGTCATTCCATAGCTTTGACACGCTCATTTATGGTCTCTAACAGAACTACAACTCCAACCAATTGCCAAGCATCGTGCGCCCATCGGGAGTGAGAACGCTCTCGGGGTGGAACTGAATGCCATGAATGTCGTAGTTCTTATGCTTCAAGGCCATAATCTGACCATCGTCGCTCACAGCGGTCACCTCCAGACAATCGGGGAATCCCACACGGTCAACCACCCACGAGTGGTAACGACCCATCATGATGCGCTTGGGCAATCCTGCGAAAATGGGGTCGGTGCCAAACTGAGTGCCTTCGGTCTGCACGCCATGATAAACCTCCGAGAGATTTGTCAACTGTCCACCGAAATGCTCACCAATGGCCTGATGCCCCAAGCAGACGCCTAGAATGGGTTTCTTGCCAGCATACGCCTTGATGACATCGAGCAGCAGACCTGCCTCAGAAGGGATTCCAGGACCTGGCGAGAGGATGATTTTGTCAAACGGTTCCAATTGATTGAGCGCGAACTGATCGTTGCGATAAACCGTCACGTCGGCTCCAAGTTCCTTTACCAAATGCGCAAGATTATAGGTAAAAGAGTCGTAGTTATCTATGATTACGATTTTGATCGATTTATTCATATTGTCTCTGCAATGTTGATGGCACGACGCAGCGCACCCAATTTGTTGTGTACTTCCTGTAATTCATACTCCTCGTTGCTCTTGGCCACGATGCCGCCACCTGCCTGGAACCACAATTCGCCATTTCGACTGATGAACGTGCGAATGACAATGGCTTGGTTCAGGTTGCCGTTCAATCCGATGAAACCGATACAGCCACCGTATGCGCCGCGATTATGGGGTTCTATCTCGCTGATGAGTTGCATGGCCCGGACTTTCGGAGCACCACTCAACGTGCCGGCAGGGAAGGTCTCGAAGAAAGCACGGATACGGTCGGCATTATCGTCGAGCGTTCCACTGACTCGCGAAACCAGATGGATGACGTGGCTATAGAACTGCATGTTCTTATAGAAGTCAACATGCACATCGTGGCAATTGCGACTCAAGTCGTTGCGAGCCAAATCAACCAACATCACATGCTCGGCATTCTCCTTGGGATCGTTGCGCAGGTATTCAGCGTTCTTCTGATCTTGCTCGCTATCGCCCGTTCGCTTGGTAGTGCCTGCAATGGGGTCAATGAAAGCCTTGTCTCCCTCGATGCGGCAGTGGGTTTCGGGTGAAGAACCGAAGATGCGGAAACCACCGAAATCGAAATAGAAGAGGTAAGGGCTGGGGTTGATGCTACGCAAGGCGCGATAGAGTTTGAAATCGTCACCCTCGTATTTCTGTATGAAACGGCGGGAGATGACTATTTGGAACACATCACCACGCAAGCAATGCTTGATGCACTGACGAATATTAGCCTTGTGCTGCTCGTCGGTCAGTGGTGAGACGGGTTCTCCAACGGGATGGAAAGCGTAAGCCTTGGCGTTCTGCTTGTTGATGAGCATCTCCAGTTTGGCGAGTTCGGCTTCTGCATCTTCCTCCTTACCGTCGGGCATCAGTGCGACAAGTGTCATCTGGTTGTTGAAGTGATCGAAGACGATGATGTCCCTATACATTATATATAATATATCTGGTGCATCGTTTTTCTCCATCGTCTCGTCCCTCACCTCGATATCCTCGAAATAGCGAACGGCATTGAATGTCGTATAGCCATACAAGCCACAATAATGAGCAGCCTCGCCCTCCACATGGAAATGTTGGATGAAGTTGTTCACGGCCTCAGCCACCATCTTCATCGCCTTTCCTTTCACGCTGGCATCAATCACGATGCTCTCTGTTGTACCGTCAGGGTAAGTGGATGTAATCACACCATGAGCCACCGAGATTTGGGCAATGGGATTCAAACCGATAAACGAGCGTGAGTTGTCATGATTGTGGAAGTCGCTACTTTCCATCAACGCACTCTGTGGGTGAATGTCGCGCAACTGCATATACACGCCCACGGGGGTATAGAGGTCACCCAGAATGCGACGCGAACAAGCTATATAATTAAAAGTCTCCATATTCTTTAGCCATTTCCTTGTTGTTGAGATAAGTCTGCACATCTTTGTCGCCACGTCCGCTGACTGTCAACACCACCACATCATCGGGTTTGAACGTCAATTTCTTCAGAGCCGCAATGGCATGGGCACTCTCGATGGCGGGGATGATGCCCTCCATGCGCGTGAGTTCATAACCAGCATAAATGGCTTCATCATCGTTGATGGCCATCACATGCGTGCGACCCTGTTCAGCCAGATTTGCATGCATCGGACCAATACCTGGATAGTCAAGACCAGCCGAGATGGTGAAAGCCTCCTTGATTTGTCCGTCGTCTGTCTGCATCACAAGCGTACGTGCACCATGAATGATGCCCTCGGTACCACAATGCATCGTGGCCGCCGTGTAATCGGTATCGATTCCATGACCACCAGCCTCAGCCAGATAGATGCCCACACGTTCGTCATTGATGTAATGATAGATGGTGCCAGCGGCATTCGAGCCACCACCCACGCAAGCAATGAGATAATCAGGGTAATCGCGTCCAATCTTCTCCTGCAATTGCCACTTGATCTCTTCAGAGATGATGCTCTGCATGCGAGCCACAATATCAGGATAAGGATGTGGTCCCATTGTGGAACCAACAATATAGAACGTGTCTTGCGGATGGCAGCACCAGTCGCGAATAGCCTCTGAACAAGCATCTGAGAGCGTCATGTTTCCCGTTGTGACAGGATGTACTGTCGCACCAAGCATACGCATGCGCTCCACATTGGTATGCTGGCGTTCCACATCAGTCTTGCCCATGAAGATCTCGCATTGCATATCCATCAGCGCACACACAGTGGCTGTAGCCACACCATGCTGACCAGCACCCGTCTCGGCAATGATACGCGTCTTCCCCATACGTTTTGCCATCAGAATCTGACCGATGGTGTTATTGATTTTGTGAGCACCCGTATGGTTCAAATCCTCACGTTTCAGGTATAGTTGGCAACCATATCGCTCACTCATCCGACGCGCGAAATAAAGCGGCGACGGACGACCCACATAATCTTTCAGCAAGGCATGATATTCTTTCTTGAACTCCTCGCTCTCTATGATGGGCAGATAGGCGTCTTGCAGGTCATGCACACATTTATACAGAATCTCAGGAACGTAGGCTCCACCATACTTTCCGAAGAACCCTTTTTCGTCTATGAAATAGTTTTTGCTCATAATTGTATTTTTTTATCACATCAATGAATCGAACGGCATTGGCGAATCTTTGCGATATGACATTCCCGTGATCGCACAGATGAGTTCGCCCTGTTGGTTCTTGATTTTTACTTCACAATAAGGAATCTTGTGGTGATTCAACGTCTCCACTGCCTCAGCCACAAGATGGTCACCCACCTTGGCAGAATGCAGATACGAGATGCTATTGCCGATCCCGAAAGTCAATTTGCCACGACTGTTCATCACAGCTGCCAATGCCAAATCGGCCAATGTGAACAACGCACCTCCCTGACAAACACCACCTGCATTGAGATGATCCTTGCCAACTGTCATTTCCGCCCGCGCATAGCCTTCTTTGACCTCAGTCAGTTGAATTCCATTGCAAGCAGCAAAACGATCATTGGTATTCAAAATATCTTTCAGTGTCATTGCTCCAATGCTTTATATAGTTTGTCCATAGCCAAATCGGCATTTTTTGTCTCGTTGAGCAGCGTCACGAACTTGGAGCCGATAATGGCACCAGCAGCATTTTCCTGAGCACTCTCAAGCGTCTGTTTGTTCGAGATACCGAAACCTATCATGCGAGGGCTCCTCAGATTCATGGCATTGATGCGGCGGAAGTATTCCAATTGTGCATCGCCAAACGAGCTTTGCGCACCTGTAATGCTGGCACTCGACACCATGTAAATGAAGCCATCAGTATGTTCGTCGATGAAACGGATACGCTCTTCCGAAGTTTCTGGCGTTATCATCATGATGATGCGCAGATCGTATTGATCAGCAATCGGTTTCACCACATCCAGATAATCCTTGAAAGGCAGATCGGGAATGATGACTCCCGAGATTCCAGCCTCGACACACGCCTTGAAGAATGGCTCGAAACCATAGTGCATCACCACGTTGAGATAACCCATCCACACCAATGGAATCTGAACTTGATCCTTGATCTCGCGTAGTTGGTGGAACAAGATTTCCGTTGTCATTCCATTCTTCAAAGCAATAGTTCCTGCACTTTGGATGACAGGACCATCGGCCAATGGGTCGCTGAACGGCATTCCGACCTCTATCATATCGATGCCTCGACGTTGCAATGTCAGAATCACGTCTGCCGTGCCTTCCAACGTTGGGCAACCAGCACAGAAGTAAAGCGACAATAATTTGCGGTCTTTGCTTTCCGCAAACAGTTTGTTAATCTTATTATTCATGTTTTTTGTGTTATTTTCTTATTGCCTGGATGAACTGACGCAGAGCTTCAACATTCTTCAATCCTGGTTCTGCCTCGAAACGTGAATTCAAGTCGACACCTGCAAACTGAGGATGACTGAACGACTTCACACGCTCCACATCATCTGGTCCGATGCCGCCACTCAGCAAGAAAGGTGTCTCTCCATCATATTGTTCCAAGACATTCCAATCGAACTGCTCACCGCTTCCACCAACCGTCTTGCACTTGGTGTCAAACAGGAACATGTCCACCACACCCTCATATTCTTTGTAACGATTCACGTCCTCAGGTTTCTCAATGCTCAAAGCCTTGATGATTTTCACACCTGACTTGATATCAGGTTCCAACGTCCGACGCAAGTTCTCAATCATCACACGGCTTTCATCACCATGCAACTGAACGAAATCGAGACTATAGTTGAAAACACGTGTCACAATACTTTGCGGCATATCATCAACAAACACCCCTACCCTTTTTGGCTGCTCGGTAATAGATGTCGACTCCTCCACCTTGCCACGACCTTTGTTCAATCGTTCCAAACTATAATCGGGAATGATACCTGCCTGCGAACTGATCATTTGCACAAAGCGAGGGCTTTCTTTCCAAAAAATGAATCCCATCATGTCGATGCCCAAGGCAGAGACGGCGCGGATGTTTTCAGGCTCGCGCATGCCACAGACTTTTATATACATAATCTTTATTTTATGGTTTCGCAAATAGTTTCTCCGTGTTTACTTTGATCTGACCTCATTAATGAATTTTTCAAGAGAATCGCCTGGGGCGTCGGTCTTCATGAAATTCTCGCCGATGAGGAATCCATTGAATCCAGCCAATTGCAACGCTTTCACCTTTTCAGGATTCGAGATGCCACTCTCACTGACCTTACAACCATCCTTCGGAAGTTTTGACGCCAAGCAGAAGGAATTCTGCACGTCGGTGATGAATGTACCCAAATTGCGATTGTTGATGCCATACATGTCTGGCTCCAATTCTGCATAAACAAGCTCACTCTCACTATGCATCTCCAACAATACTTCAAGTCCCAACTCATGGGCAACCGAGAGAAAAGACTTGCACTCGTCTATCCGCAAATCGGCCGCAATCAACAACACCGCTGATGCACCACAAAGACGCGCCTGGAACAACTGATATTCGTCGATGACGAAGTTCTTATACAGGATGGGAATCGTCACTCCCGACCTCCGAGCTATACGGACAAATTCGTCGTTTCCACCAAAGTAGCGTTCATCGGTCAGGATGCTAATGGCAGAAGCTCCATTCTGCTGATAACTCAACGGAATCTCGGCAGCATTACCCGCCTCCTTGATCCATCCTTTCGATGGTGATTTGCGCTTGAACTCAGCTATGATGCCAGTATCAGAATCGAGTAGAGCCTGTCGCATAGAAGGGCGAGCTATCCCCTCTTCATCAAGCATCTGCCGTTCCACTTTGGCATAGAGCTCACGAGGAGAAACAACTGTCTTCCATCGCTCTACCTCAACGCGCTTGTTGGCAACTATCTCGTCCAGTACGTCTTTCATCTTCTTACGAATTGATTTCCACAAACTTCTTGAATGTAGCCAACGCCTTGCCACTATCAATCGACTCTCGAGCAATCTCGATGCATTCGTGGATGTCTTTCTGTCCACGCTCCATCACTTGGATTCCAAAGGCAGCATTAGCCAAAACTATGTTCTTCTGAGCTGGCAAAGCCCTATTTTCAAGAACGGCATCAAAGATGGCTGCGGCTTCTTCCTCGGTGGCTCCACCAACAAGTTCTTCTGGTTTTGCGATGTCGAACCCTAAATCTTGCGGACGGAACACACGCTCGTAGTTGTTAGTTGTCACTTTGAAATCGCCAGTAAGAGATATCTCGTCGTATCCATCCATCGAGTTCACAATACCATAATCGATTCCTATCTTCTGATACACATTATTATATAAGCGCATCTGGTCGAGGTTGGCCACACCTAGCAACTGGCATTTAGGTCTTGATGGATTCACAATGGGACCTAACAGATTGAAAGCTGTCGGGAACTGCAGAGCCTTGCGGATGGGACCAACGAACTTCATGGCCTTTGCAAACAATTGAGCGTGCAGATAGACGATGCCCGCCTCATTGATAGAGCGATTCAGTTGGCTGATGTCATCTGTGAACCTCACGCCATGTTGGGCGATCACATTCGAAGCTCCGCTGGTAGATGTGGCAGCATAATTTCCGTGCTTGGCCACCTTGTATCCAGCTCCAGCAATCACGAAACAAGCCGTTGTAGATATGTTAAACGTGTTCTTGCGGTCGCCTCCTGTACCAACCACATCGATGTAGCGGTCGCAATTGAGGATGGCAGGTACACCCGTCTCCAAAATACCATCGCGGAATCCCAATAACTCATCAACCGTTACCCCACGCATCTGAAGAGCAGTCAGCAGGGCGGTAATTTGCTCATTGGGATACTCACTCTTTGTAATTCCCACCAAAATGTCGCGTGTCTCCTCACGAGTTAGTTCCTCGTGGTTGAGCATGCGATTCAAGATGTCTCTCATTTCCATAGTCAAATTCTCTTTATCTAGTTTTATATGTTAATGTTTTCAACTCTAAATATGGAAGAAGGCCTGTCGTTGAGAACGGCAGGCCTTCTTGTTTCCATATCTTTCGATGTATATCCACACGGCGTTGCGACTCACGACTAATTTAATCTTGAGTTACGCCACCACCAAGCTGTTGTTGTAGATATCATTTTCATCATTTTCTATTGTTTCGGATGCAAAATTACTCATTTTCTGTTAATCTGCAAATTTTTCGCTCACTTTTTTTACAATTTCCATGAAACGAGTCATAAAACGCACGCTTCTGTTGATGCCGTTTCTTAGTGGAAAACACCAACCTTTTCGTTCCATTGAATGAAAATGAAATATTTTTTTGTCTATACATAATAAATTGAGTATAAGCAACGTTGTAATAATAGAACTAATAAAAATGAATCGCCTATGGAGTATTTTTTTACATCAGAAGAAGCAAAACCATCAGAAAAAACTTTGAATTTCATTCGCCAAATTGCCTACACCTATCGGGTGATGACAATGAATGGCCGAACGGAGTCTTATTGCCTCAATTAACTTTTTCGGAGGAAAGAAGATGAGCACACTCGTATCGCCGTCGATGCTGGCGGCAAACTTCGTCAATCTGGAAAGCGACATTCAAATGATCAACCGCAGCAAGGCTGACTGGTTGCATTGTGATGTGATGGATGGTGTCTTTGTTCCCAACATCTCGTTCGGATTTCCTGTACTGCAATCGGTGGCAAAGATATGCAAGAAGCCACTAGATGTGCATCTGATGATTGTAAAGCCTGAACGCTATATCGAACAGACAGCCAAGTTGGGTGCCATGATGATGAACGTACACTACGAGGCATGCACGCATTTGCACCGCACCATCCAGGAAATCCATGATGCAGGTATGAAGGCGGGAGTCACATTGAATCCTTCTACGCCCATCTGCATGCTTGAAGACATCATCGGCGACATCGATATGGTGCTGCTTATGAGTGTCAACCCTGGTTTTGGCGGACAACAGTTCATCGAGAACACCATCACGAAAGTGCAACAACTGCGCAAAATGATTGACGAGAACCATCTTTCCACATTAATCGAAGTGGATGGAGGAGTGCAAGCCGAAACGGCACCACGTTTGGTAAAAGCGGGTGTAGACGTGCTTGTGAGTGGCAGTTACGTGTTCAAGGCTGCCGATCCTCTGGCAACCATCGAGAGTTTGAAAGCCTTGCAAAGAGACTAAGGCTAACAAGGCAATAAGTAAAAACGTTTTTCAGACAGCCAACTGCAGCGCTACATCATATTCCTTTGCCATTCGGCGAAGGTTGAGAAGCGCATAACGCATACGACCCAAAGCCGTATTGATGCTCACATTCGTTGTCTCAGCAATCTCCTTAAACGACATCTGCTGATAGAAACGCATGAACACCACTTCACGTTGTGGAGCTGGCAGGTTCTCCATCAGGCGGCGCACATCGCACATCACCTGATTGTTGACATATTGGTTCTCGATGTTCGACTCAAACAATTCCTTATCGCTGATATTTGAAAGGTCGTTGCCTTCTGTGGGTTCCACAATCCTGTCGGCCCGCTGCTCGCGATACCAATCCATAATCACATTATGAGCGATTCGCATGATCCAAGCACCGAACTTCCCACTAGTGGTGTACTTGCCCTGCTGAAGCTTGGTTATCACTTTCACGAACGTTTCTTGGAACACGTCATCAGCCATATCATTGTCGCGGACAACGAAAAGAATATACGAATAAAGCTTTGATTGATTGCGTGACAACAGCAAATCAAAAGCCCGATTGTTCCCATCTACATAAGATAATGCCAACTCTTCGTCGGTCATATCTTTCAGATTTTTCATTTTCTTAATCTATTGGTTATTAAGTAAATGATGTTTCGATAGGCTTCAGGTTTTTAATGAATAATAATAGTTGTCAAATTATATTGTCGGCTGCAAAGATAAGTGTTTTTATTTATCCCACCAAATTTTTCCGTGTTTTTTTTTACTAGAGACCGCGTTTGGACACTTTCTTTTGAGGGCATTGACCACATCATCTGAAACCATTTGTACGTCCTAGTTTTATTACCAGCCCTTGGTAACATCATTACCGCTATGTGGTAAGGTCATTACCGCTAAGTGGTAACACGATTACCAGCCACTGGTAAGAAATCTGGTAATGGAAAGAAGCAAAGAAAAGGGACAATAAAAAAGAGGTTGGTGCAGGAAGCTACCAACCTCGAGGGACGATTTCGTAAATCTCGAAATCTAAAAAACATGCCGCAAATATAAATTTTATATTCGAAAAAAGCAAATTTTCTTTAAGAAAAGTGATTTTTTTAACACAAAAATCAAAAAATACTATATTTCTGATGATTATTTGGTGGCTTTCCGATGATTATTTGTTATCTTTGTGCAAGAATCTACCAAACGAAATCATCAAACAACAAAAAATGAAATATTTACGCACGCTAATCATCATCCTGCTCATGCCCATGAGCATGATGGCACAAGGATGGGACGAGAATGTCTACCGAAGCATTGAAAACAGCATCAGTCAACCCTCGTTCATCGACAAAGCATACGACATTACCAAGTATGGCGCCAAACTGACGGCTTCTGCCGCACAAAACCAAAAGGCTATCAACAAGGCAATAGCTGTCTGTTCGAAAGCTGGTGGAGGACGTGTTGTGGTGCCCGAAGGAGTGTGGAACACGGGCCCTATCACCTTGTTGAGCAATGTGAACTTAGTGGTGGAGAAGGGAGCTACGCTGCTTTTCGCCTTCGATTTGAATCTCTACCCCATCGTGAAAACCCGCTGGGAAGGTATGGATTGCATGAACTATCAACCTTGCGTTTATGCCTATGAAGCCCAGAATATCGCCATCACCGGACAGGGAACCATTGATGGAAACGGCTCGAATGAAACATGGTGGCAGATGTGTGGCAAGGATACATATGGATGGAGCGAGAATACCAAGGAAAGCCAAAAGATTGGTCGACCATTGCTCTTTGAATATGCCGAAGCAGCCAAACCCATCGAAGAACGTAATATGAAAGGAACTGGCATGCGTCCGCAACTCATCAACCTTTATCGTTGCGAAAACATCCTCATCCAAGATGTCACGCTCCTGCGTTCGCCGTTTTGGGTGATTCATCCTCTACTCTCGAAGAACATCACCGTAAAGAACGTGACCATCCACAACGATGGTCCTAACGGAGATGGTTGCGACCCCGAGTCATGTGAGAACGTGCTTATTGAAGGTTGCCATTTCGATACTGGCGACGACTGCATAGCCATCAAAAGTGGGCGCAATGCAGATGGTCGCAAATGGAACATCCCCTCGAAAAACATCATCGTGCGCAAATGCAAAATGCTCGACGGACATGGCGGTGTGGTCATTGGTAGCGAGATTACTGGTGGGTGCCAGAATGTCTACGTGGAAGACTGTGAGATGGATTCCCCCAATCTTGATCGCGTGCTACGCCTGAAGACCAACACATGTCGTGGAGGCATCATCGAGAACATCCACATGCGCAACGTAAAGGTAGGACAATGCCGCGAAGCAGTCATGCGCATCAACCTCAATTATGAGCCTCGCGAGAATGCACCACGTGGATTCTTGCCTACCGTGCGCAATGTTTATATGGAGAATGTCACTTGCGAGAAAAGTCGTTACGGTGTGCTTATCAATGGCATAGATGAAGCTGACAACATCTACAACATCAACGTGAAGAACTGTCGCTTCAATGGTGTGCAGGAAGAAGCCGTGAAACGCACGGGAAAAAGTCATGACTTGCATTTCGATAATCTCTTCGTCAACGGCTCGCTCGTATTACTCGAGAAACCATACAAGAACTATTCGGAATGGCTGACCACATCAGAGATGAAGCGTGTGAGTCATCCTTATTTGCTTGACTTCTCGAAAAAACCAAAATGGAGCTATGTGATGGGCATCGAACAGGAAGCCATGCTCGACACTTGGTTAGCTTATAAGAATGATGATATCATCAAATACTTGAAGGAATATCCTGCCACGATGATTGATGAGAAAGGAAACATCACAGGTTACAAATACGAAGACTTCAATCTTGACAACGTGCGCACCGCCCGCTACATTTTCCGCATGAACCAATTGGAGCCGCAGAAGAACGTGGAGACCGCTTTGAAGACCCTCTTCAAGCAACTTGATAAACAACCAAGAACCAAGGAGGGAGTGTGGTGGCACAAAGCCATCTATGCCAACCAAGTGTGGCTCGACGGCATCTTTATGGGTCTCCCCTACTACACGATGGCTGCACCGACTTTGAAAGGACAAAAGAAAGCCGTGAAGTACTACAACGATGCTGTTGACCAAATCACGAAAACCGACAAACGCACCTACGACGAGAAGACACAACTATGGAAACATGCTTGGGATGAGACTCACTCAATGTTCTGGGCCGACAAGGAAACAGGAAAAAGCCAACACACATGGGCCCGCGCTTTAGGATGGTATGTAATGGCTATGACTGAAGTGCTCGATGTACTTCCCGAAAACTACACTCGGCGACAAGAAGTGGTGGAACGCTTGAACAAAACCATGAAATCTGTGGTGAAATACCAAGACAAGAAGACGGGTGTTTGGTATGATGTATTAGATGTAAACGACCCACGTAACTACTTGGAAGCCACTGCTTCGTCCATGTTCGCTTATGTATTACTCAAAGGTGTTCGCAAAGGTTATCTTGACGCTAGTTTCAAAGATGCGGGCATCAAGGCTTACAAAGGAATT
Source organism: Prevotella sp. (assembly GCA_017557405.1). Classification (GTDB taxonomy): domain Bacteria; phylum Bacteroidota; class Bacteroidia; order Bacteroidales; family Bacteroidaceae; genus Prevotella. The sequence goes on along the minus strand of JAFYYV010000051.1, from coordinate 7,850 downwards.
ATTAACGAATTCATTCAAGTGAATGCCGACAAGACCATCTCGTTGACACGATGCTGCTCAGTAAGTGGATTGGGGCCCGACAAAAGACCTCATCGCGATGGTTCATTCGAATATTACATGAGTGAACCCATCCGCGACAACGATGCAAAAGGCGTGGGACCATTCATCTGGGCTTCACTCGAGATGGAACAATTGGGATACGACACAAATTCTTTTAGCAAATAAAGGAAATCGAATGAAGAAATACTTTATTGTCATCGCTGCAACAGCCATCTGCACCGCCACGTTGGCACAAGCACCAGCCTTCCCTGGAGCTGAAGGACATGGACGCTACACGGCAGGTGGACGCGGAGGAAAGATTGTGCATGTGACAAACCTCAACGATAGCGGAACAGGTTCATTTCGCCAAGCTGTCAGTGGGTCGGATAGGAAAACGGTTGTCTTTGATGTGGGTGGCGTTATTGCCTTAAAGAGCGACCTCAATATCGGCCCCAACACCACTGTGATGGGACAAACGGCTCCCGCTCCAGGCATCACGTTGCGTTACTACACAGTCAATCCGAATGGAAACAACATCGTGATACGCTACATTCGCATGCGACGTGGCTCGGAAAAGAATGTCAACGATGGTGCTGATGCCAGTACTGCCCGCAACCATACAGGCATCATTATTGACCACTGCTCACTCTCATGGTCGATTGACGAGGTGGCATCATTCTACGATAACAACAACTTCACCATGCAATGGTGTACCATCGGTGAGAGCCTTAACAATGCAGGACATAACAAGGGCGCTCACGGTTATGGCGGCATCTGGGGCGGTAAATTGGCTTCGTTCCACCACAACCTCATTTGTCACGTCAACAATCGTTCGCCCCGCTTCAATGGAGCACGTTACGAATGGACAGGCTATACGGGAAACAAACTCTATTCGCAATACAAATGGGAGAACACCGTGCAAGCCGAGAATGTTGACTTCCGCAACTGTGTCATCTACAACTGTGGAAACGGATGCTATGGAGGACCTGGCGGGGGTAAGGTAAACATTGTGAACAATTATTACAAGACAGGTCCCACAGCTACTACAAGCAACATCACCAACGTCACAGTGGGTGCTGAAGGCAATGCAGAGGGGAATCCCACTCTATGGGACATGACTAGCCGTTATTTCATCGAAGGAAACCAGGTGAACAATGCCACAGGCAACGACTGGACGCGAATCAGTTATGACAACGGAACCATCACCCTCGACGGAGATCATTACAGCCTCGACCCCAACCACTATAATGGCGAGAATGAAGAATACGTCACACGGAACGGCAAAGACTATATTCGCATTCGGTTGGACGAACCTGCTCCTATTGGTGACATTACCACCCACACGGCCGCCAAAGCCTATGAGAAGGTGCTCACGTATGCAGGCGCTTCACTCACCCCCGATGATGTTGACTTGCGCTATTTTAACGAAGCAAAGAAAGGTATCGCCACCTACACGGGTTCTGTCACAGGCAAAAAAGGACGCATCGATTTGGTTTCCGATGTGAACGGATATACTGAAGCAAACTTTGGAACCGGCTCACGCCCCGAAGGATTCGATTCCGACAAAGATGGTATTCCCGATGAATGGGAGCGCGCCAACGGTTTGAATCCCAACAATGCCAACGACGCCAATCAATATACGTTAGATGCGACGAAGAAATGGTATACTAATCTGGAAGTTTATGCTAACAGTCTTGTGCAAGACATCATGCTCAATGAGAATGCCGATGCTGATGAAGCTGTCACCGAATACTACCCCGCCTATGTCAATCCTACAACAAGAGACACTATCGAAGCCATTAACCCTGGTGAACCAGACGACCCTATAGAGCAAAGCAACGTGACTTACACCATTTCACAATCCACCAACACGGGCAACAACACTAGTGCTTTGTGGGAGTTTGATAATGACATCACCGTGAGCAACGCCAAAAGCAAGACCTATCAAGCGGGCAAGAATGATGGTATCAAATATTCGTCTGGCGTGCAATATACCATCAATCTTCCTCAAAACGTAGGCATCAACAAGATGACGATAACAGGATATGACAACTATGCCGATGTAGATTCATACCTCAGCGAACTCAATGGGACCATATTCGATTCTTCCACCTACGTGTTTCCACAGAAAGATGCATCAGGCAATTTCACCATGAAATCCTACGACATCAATCTACCCTCGTCAGCCGTTGGGTGCATCACATTCACACCACAAGGAAAACAAGTCGTTTGGAGCATCACATTAATGGGAATAAAAGCCACAACAAGCATCCCCAACTTCGAAGACTCCCCATCCATCAGCACAGAATACTACAACCTGCAAGGCATGTGCGTCAACGAAAACTATCGTGGCATCACCATTTGCAAGAAACGACTGGCCAACGGGAAATATATATCGAAGAAGAAAATCCGACAATAAAAACATATTACAAAATATCATTTGTGGGGCTGCACAACCATTGTGTATCCTCACTTTTTCATTTTTAACCGTTTTTATCTTTTAAATATACCATAGTTCCAAAATAATTTGTACTTTTGCAAATAGATTATTTTAACAACCATTTAATACCAATTTTGATTATGAACAAAATTTTACGCTTTTCATTCATTAGCCTGCTAATGATGCTCTGCGGAAGCATCTATGCACAGACAATCATTTGGACAGAAGACTGGACAGGATGGGAACCAAAAGTCGACCCTGCTGGTGTTAATCCAAACTATACCTTTACGGGTACAGTATTTAACGATGACAATAGTTATAAGAGTGGAACTGCCGTTTATAACGAAAAACTAGCAGGCGGTGAAGCGCCTGAACTGATGCTAGCTAAAAGTGGTGGTTCGTTCACTGCTAAGATTCCACTGAATGGCGCAAGTGGAACAGTTACACTTGCCGTGAAATCAAATAATGGCAAATTTGCTGTAACAGCCGAAGGCGCTACTGTTGGCGATGTAACTAAATCAGGAAATGACTATTCCTACCCCATTACCATCAATAGTGGTGCAACAGAAATCAGCATTACCTTAACAACAAACACCACTTCAAATGTACGTGTGGACGACTTTAAACTTTTCAGCGGTGAAAGCAAAAAACCTTCAGGTCTCAGCTATGGAACATCCACAAGAACCGTCACCATAGGTGCAGATGACAATAGTTTCCCAACACTTACCAACGCCAACAACCTCCCCGTCACCTATAGCAGCTCTGAAGAGAGCGTAGCTACCATCGACAGCAATGGCGAGATTACCCTAATAGCTGCTGGTAAAACCGTCATCAAGGCTGAATTTGCAGGAAACGACGAGTATGAGGCAGGCCATGCAGAATATACACTTACTGTAAAAGAAGCCGTTGCTCCCGCTACTGAAGAACTGAGCGTTGCAGAAGCTCTTGAAAAAATCAATGCTTTAGGAACAGCATCAACCTCATACGTTGATAATAAGGCTGCTTTTAATGTAAAAGGATATATTGTTGAAATTACAGAAATGTCGCCAAAACCAGACGGTTATGGCAATGCAACATTCACTATCGCTGATAGTAAAAACGGCAGCCCCGTGTTAACAGTTTACCGTTGCAAAGACCTTGAGAATAAAGACTTCACCGATGAAAATAAAATTAAAGTAGGAGACCAGGTCGTAGTAACAGGTGCCCTTCAGATGTACGTGAAGAACGGTACTGCTACTCCAGAAGTATCTGGCCCCAGTGGTGGTCCTAGCTGTTACCTTATCAGCATTACCTCTGACGTCACTAGTGTTCCTGTTCCCACCATCTCAGGTACTGATGAATTCACAGAAAAGACCACAGTCACCATTACTTGCTCAGACGAAGATGCCGTCATCTACTACACTATTGATGGAAGCGATCCAAAGACCAGTTCCACAGTGCAGACCTACTCTGGGCAGTTCGAATTGACTGAAACAACTACAGTGAAAGCTTATGCGGAAGATGTGGAAGGAAACACAAGTAATGTTGTTGAGAAGTCTTTCACCAAGCAGGAAGCAGCCCAAACAGAGAAGGCTGCTGACATCGCCGCTTTGAAGGGTCTCGATAAAGGTACAAATGCCGAGTTGACTCTGACAGATGCTCAAGTGCTCTATGCTTGGAAGTCTAACAACGGCAATATTCAGGCCTACGTGCGTGATGCAAGTGGCGCCATGTGCTTTGATTTCCGTGGTGATTATGCCGCCGCTGGCGAGCAGTTCGAAACCAACAAGATTGTGAACGGAACCATCATGGTGACCAACAATGTTTACAATGGTCTACCTCAGGCAAGTGCTTACGCCGACACGAATGACGAGAACCTCACCTTCGATGATGGCAGCGAGGCACAAGCTGTTTCCACCACCATCCCCAACGTGAAGGATTACATCTGCGACCTCGTGGAGATTGAAATCGATAAGATTGTCAGCGATGGAGCCGAGAAGCCCAAGTATTATGCAAAGTCGGGCGATGACCAAATCCAAATTTACAACCAGTTCCATGTAGCCGCCTACGAGGATCTCTCCAAACTCGTCGGTTCTGCCACCACAATCAAGGGTATCGCTGTAATCTACCAAACAAAGTCAATGGAAGAGCCTATCTACGAAATCTATCCCATTGCCGATGGTATCGTTACTGGCATCAGCGAAGTTAACGTGAACACTGTCAACGATGGCAAGATCTACAACTTGGCCGGCCAGAAGGTGAACAAGAACTACAAGGGTATCATCATCATGAACGGTAAGAAGATGATTCAGAAGTAATCATTTTCCCGATTCATCAACTACTAGGGGCGGGCCACTACAATGTGGCTCGCCCTCTTGTCTTTGGTCTCAACATCTGCATTTTCAATTATACGCGTCATCATCTGCAAAAAGCGGCTGCCCAATGGAGAATACATATCTGTAAAGGAAGCGTGGCAATAGATTTTTCTTATTTAACCGTTTTTATATTTAAATTTGTCGCGTAGTTTCAAAATAATTTGTACTTTTGCACTATAGAATCTTTTAATAACTATTTAATACCAAATTTTATTATGAACAAAATTTTACGCTATTCATTCATTAGTCTTCTAATGATGCTCTGTGGAACGATGTTCGCAGACGACAAAACCATAACGGGTAGTCAGCTAACCGATTATGGTAAAGAAGGCGGTGTTACCGTAGATGGATTCACTTTCATCGCCTTAAAGAACGGTGGAGGGTCTGATCCAACTGTCAACGCTACTGCTGGTGATGCACGTCTGTATGCCAAAAACACATTGACTATCAAATCGGCCAATGGCAATATGACGAAACTTGTATTTAACATTTCTACTCAAGGAAAGAAGCGTCTTACAAGTATTACTTCCGACATAGGAACCATTGCCACACAAGCTGCTGAAGACGAAACCGTAACATGGACTGGTGATGCAGCAGAAGTTACATTTACCGTTGGCGAGAAAGCCATATACGGAAGTGATGGCGACACCAAAGCTGGCCAATTCGATTTTGACAATGTTGTCATTACGTTCAGCGGAGAAGGCGGTGGTGAAACACCTGTTACTCCTGACCCAGATCCACAACCCTCAACAGACGGTGTCACTTTCGACTTTGATGCCGATGCTAATACTCTTTTCGGTATCGAAGGTTCATCAAGTGGCAGCGGTAGTTCGTATGTTGCCGATGGTGAGTTCAACGAAGATAAAACTGCTACAGTGGATGGAGTCAGTGTTACCGTCACAGCTTCTGAAACTGACGCTTCTACACGTAACAGAATTTGGGCCACTGCACCAAAACTGCGTCTTTATAATGGTTCATTGACTGTTACCGCTCCTGCAGATCAAAACATTTCCAAGATTTCGTTTGAGGGTCTTTCGTGGAATAGCAGCAAGAAGGTTATGAACTTCAATGCGACAGCAAGCGTAGGCGATCTCGTAGTAAGTACAGAATCTACTGACAAGACCGCAACGTGGACAGGTTCAGCTTCAAGCATTGAGTTTACTATTGGTAGCAATACCCAGATTGGAAAGATGGTTGTAACATTGGGTGAAGGTGGTAGCACTCCTGATGAAGTAGCTGTACCTGTAATTAGTGGAACAACTGAATTCGAAGGAAGCACAACCGTCACTATTACCTGCTCTGATGCCGACAACGTCATCTACTATTCTACTGGCGGTGATTTCCAAACATACGAAGGACCGTTCACCATTACTGAGACAACAACTGTCAAGGCATACGCAGAAGATGTGCTGGGTGAAGTAAGTAAGACTGTTGAGAAGACCTTCACCAAGAAGGAGGTTCCTACAGGTGTCGAAGCAGCCAACATTGCCGAGTTCCTCGCATTACCTGACAAGACACAGAATATCACACTGACTCTGACCAACGCACGTGTATTGGCATTTGGAAAGAACAATGTCATCGTCAATGATGGCACTGGCGGCATGGATATCTACAAACTGTCTGGCGTGACTGTGAAGCAAGGGGATATCCTGAACGGAACCGTAACAGGTCCACGTTCCGACTACAACAACGTTCCCGAACTGAATGCTCCAACAGCCAACACAATCACTGTTACTGAGGGCACTATTACAGCCACGAAGACCACTGTTGCTGCTATCGCTGACGCAGAACTCTTCACAGATCTCTTCAAACTTGAGAATGTAGAAATTGTAGAAGATGGTGGTAAATACTACGTTAAGGATGGAGACAAACAAATCCAGATTTATACAAACCAACTTGGAATTGGCAGTCTCGCTGCTGGTACATTCACCATTGAAGGTGTTGTTGGCACATACAAAACCGATAAGCAATTCTGGCCAACTTCGATGGAATCAACCCAACCCATAGAGGTTGTGAAGGCTGCCGACATCGCTGCTCTGAAGGCTCTTGATAAGGGTAAGGAAGCCGAGTTAACTCTGACCAATGCTCAGGTGCTCTATGCTTGGAAGTCCAGCAATGGTAACATTCAGGCTTACGTGCGTGATGCAAGTGGAGCTATGTGCTTCGATTTCCGTGGTAGTTTTGCTGCTGCTGGTGAGAAGTTCGAGACCAACAAGATTGTGAACGGAACCATCATGGTGACCAACAGCGTTTACAATGGCCTGCCTCAGGCAAGTGCTTACGCTGACACGAACGATGAGAACTTGACCTTCGCAGATGGTAGCGAGGCACAGGCTGTTTCTACCACTATCCCCAATGTGAAGAATTACATTTGCGACCTTGTGGAGATTGAGATTAACGAGATTGTCAGCGATGGTGCTGAAAAGCCCAAGTATTATGCTAAGTCGGGCGACGACCAGATTCAGATCTACAACCAGTTCCACGTGGCTGATTACGATGACCTCTCGGCTTTCGTAGGCCCCGCCTCAAAGATCAAGGGTATTGCAGTAATCTACCAGACTGCTTCGATGGAAGAGCCTGTTTACGAGATTTATCCCGTTGCCGACGGCATTGAGCAAGCTGCTGCCGAAGACGCTCCTGAACTGCAAGCTCCCGAAGGATGGACCAAGGGCATTTCTAACGGCAACCTCGCTGGCGAAGATGTGAAGAACTATTGGGCTAAGGAAGCTCCCTCTACAGCTATTGTTGGTGCAACTATCGTTGATGGTGCTGGTAAGGATGGTAGCCGCGGTATCGTGGTGAAGTCTCAGGATAAGGTAAGCCAAGCTTGGGACACCCAATTCTGGATTAAGGTTGATGAGCAACTGCCCGCAGGTACAAAGATTCATGTTGAGTTCGACTACAAGGCCGACAAGGCCGGCAGCAATGGCACACAGTGCCACGGCGAACCTGGTGGTTACTTGCACTGGGCTGCTATTGGTAATGTGGCCTTCACGGAAGAGTGGCAGCACTTCTCT
>JAFYYV010000007.1 GCA_017557405.1 Prevotella sp. | reverse complement strand
TATAATATATATTATATATTATAATAAAATTACTAATATTACACTCCATATTCCTTAGCCCCTATAAATCTTTCAATCCATAACCAAAATTGCATGTTGGAAATATGGAACCTCCTTAATGTCACAAAGTCACATGTCACAAAGTCACATTATCTCAAAAAAAACTTGCCCTCACATAGATATTTCTGTAAAGTTTTTTTACCTCGAAATTTGGAGGTATCAGATTTTCTTTGTATCTTTGTGGTATCAATCAAGCTCAACCATCCACGTCTGCGAAGATATGAAAAACCACCCAAACAAGCACCCCTGTGAAGGGATTGCTTATTCCAAACTGAAACGAACCACCAAGGGCAAATGATCGCTGAAACCCGGCTGGTAGCGGGGACCAGTGTAGCAACGGCGGGGCTTCACGCCACCATAAGTCTCGTCGGGCTCAAGAAGGAAAGGAGCATCGAAGATGCATGCGTCATGCAATCGGTTGGCGAGGGGAGCCGAAGCGAAGACATGATCGAGCATGTTCCATTCACCCTGGAAGCGATAGGTGGCTTCAGCACCATTCCGCCCACGAGCCTCTAAGGAGACTTCCGTCATCGGCGCCTTCCGCAACTCCTTGAGGCTGGGTGCATCACCGAAATCGTTGAAATCGCCTGCCACTACCACCCACGCCTGAGGACTCTGCGCACGAATGGAATCGATTGACTGACACAGCCGGCGGGCGACTTGCATGCGATGGGGGCGCGTGGAATGTTCACCTCCTGAGCGGCTGGGTGCGTGGACAACGAAAACATGCAGCGTATCGCCCGTGATGATACGGCCGCAAGCATAAAGGATGTCGCGCGTGGGATGCATGTCGGGCAAAGGTTCCACGCGAAGCGAATAATGATGGAACAGCTGAAAAGAGAAAGGGGAATAGAGCAAAGCGACATCAATGCCACGCGGGTCGGGGCTGTTGGTGGAGAGGAATTCGTAGCGGGCGTTTCTCAGAAGCGAACGGCGCGTCAAATCGAAGAGAACCGAATCGTTTTCCACCTCGCAGAGTGCCACGAGATCGGGGATTTTCCCCACATCTTCCTGAAATTCGGCTTCGGGGGTGAGGCTGCCACAAGCAAGAATCTCCTGACCGATGTTGTTCAGCTTGCGCCAATAACGTGTAGGATTCCAATGATTGTCTCCATCTGACAACCACTCGATGTCGTTCTTCAACGAATCATGCCGGCAATCGAACAGATTCTCACAATTGAGCGACACAAACGTCAGGAAGCTGGAAAGCAGGACACTCAGCACGTTTTTATGGCATTTCGTGGAATGAAACCAACATTAGAAAGTGTAATCCTGCTGCGTCCAATTGTCTTCGGCCATCAAGGTGAACACAGCGGCTCCGGAAGCAGCGGTCTCCTCGAAAAACGCACCCGTGTATTGGGTGATCTGGTTGAGCTTGACAGGCAAGTCCTCGAACACGCGCTGACAGAGTTCCCCACCCGATGCATCGAGGGCCGTGATGGTCATCTTCAACTTTCCCTCGGTGGCGTGAGGGAATGTATAGACCTCGAATTGTCCGGGCTTGCCCACCATCTCGGAGGTGACACTGCGATATTCTGTCTGTCGTGAATCCTTGCAACCAAAGCCCGTCACAGCATCGAACGTGCTGCTGCCTCCAGTGTAATAGAATTTCATCTGCTGCACATTCTGGGGTATCGCATCGGTGGTGACAAGGCGGAACTTGGCGACAGCCCGCTTCAGGAGCATATCGACCGTCATATCTTGCTCGACCGTCAGTTGCGTATAATAATAGAAGGTGTCGGTAACCTTGTTATCTGGGAATTTGATTTCCTCGGGCGAGGTGATGGTAGCGGTGCCAGAGCCGCTATGGGCAATGACAACCACTTGATAGTCCCCTTCAGCCAAATCGAGGCTGACGCGACCAAAACCTTCATCGGTGGAGAGCTGGTTCACCGTTTTCACCTTCGCTCCATCGCGGAAAAGGGCGAGATTGATGCGCGAACAGACTTGTGAGACATCGACCGTGGAACGAGTATCGCTATTGAACACCGAGAAGGGAATCTCCTCGAACTGAGTCACGCAGAACTCGACATGTACCGTCCTATCTGTATCTGCGGGCTGCGGGTCGTCAAAAACGGCTTTCTCACACGACGTCAGCATCAATAGCTGCGCCCACAGAACGATGAATGTTTTTGTTTTCTTCATGATATGCTTTTTAGAGTTTCCTTTTGGCAAAAATAGTGAAAAACGGGGAAGTGGCAAAGAAAAAGTGGAAAAATTCTTCGGAATTAAGAAGAAATCATTAACTTTGCAAATAAAACCATTGGAATCATGAACAACAATCAGAAAAACCTTGACATCTACTTGAAGGATATAGGCGGGAACGACCTGCTGAGCGACGAACAGGAAAGGGCGTTGGCGGAGAGGATAGCCAACGGCGACGCCGAGGCTGCGAACGAGCTGGCGGCGGCGAACCTGAGGTATGTGGTGGCTGTGGCGCGACAGTATGCCGGCGGGGCGCTGTCGATGGACGACCTGGTGAGCGAGGGCAACGTGGGGATGCTGAAGGCTGCCACGAAGTTCAAGGCGAACGGTGGCAAACGGTTCGTGGCTTTCGCCGCTCCCTACATCAGGAAATGCATCGAGGCGGCGCTGAAGAAGCAGGCGAACCTGGTGTCGATGGACGCTCCCATCCCTGCGGGCAGCCAGAACGCCTACACGCTGTCGAGCCTGCTGGAGGATGTGAACTCTCCTCAGGCGGACGCTCAGATTGAGCTGGAAGGTCTGGGCGTGAACCTCGCGAGGGGTATGGAGATGCTGGACGAGCGCGAGAAACAGGTGATCGCCCGATTCTACGGCATCGGCATGCCCCACCAGACGATGGCGGAGATTGCCGCCGACATGGGGTTGAAACGGGAGAGAGTGAGGCAGATTCGCGACAATTCTTTGCGCAAGTTGCGCAAAAGTAATAAAGGGCTTAAAGAGGAGTGATGGGGCGTAAAGGGACAATAGCCTCAACTATTGGACTATTTCACGATTTCACGATTAATTGACCAATATAGCTAATCAACATCCCCTCCTTGTGAGGGGCTTGGGGAGGCCTTCAGTTTTTCTATCTCTTCTTGTTTTTCCATGATTTTGTTCATGGTCGAGTCAGTTGCTTCATCGGTTTCGGTCATACCCTTTTCTATCTGCTCTCTTTCTTTCCGATAAGCTTCCATCTGTTTATCAGTGACATTCATCATCTGCTTGCACTGGGCATACAGACGCTGCAGATCCTTCAGGACTTCATTGCTTATCAGGGCATACGCCAAGTATTGAAAATCGAGTGCGCCCTTGAGGGTAGAGAATGGTAATTGCCGGGTTATTTCATTGAACACTGAGTCGCAGACCTGCGTCATATACATCTGACGATTCTGATAGAACTTGGCTACATTCTCGGTGAAAAGCACGTTGCCCACGGTGTTGATGGTCTCGATGCTTGACGAGAAAATGCGCTCTGTGGTCTCGGTGTATTCAGCCTTCGGCATCAGATGGATCAATTGGAAACGAAGCGTCTCAAACCGGGTCGTGTCTTCCGCTATCTGCCGCTGGACTTCCATCGACTGATGAATCATCGAGTCGGCCTTCTCAATGGATTTCAGCGAGTTGTACATGTCGTACATCACCATCATGACAATCTCGCGCTTCTCACTCTGTTTCTTGTTGTGGTCGATGATGGCGGCTGTGCCGAACGTGAGCGCGATGGATACGGTGGTGGCGAGCAGCGACAACAGGAATTGCTTCATCGAAGCCATTCCGCTGCCCATCTTCAGACTCTTTGGTGTGTGTAGTTTGATGTTCATTGGGATTTTATCTTATAAACTTAAAAACTTATAAACTTATAAACTATTATAGGATGAAGGATGAGAGCCTCACCCCCCGCCCCCTCTCCCGTAGAGAGGGGAGATTTAAAAACCTCAACATTCGGAGTGGTTTCGGTAGCCTCACCCTTTTGGGGGAGGTAGGGAGGGGGCTCCTGATAACTTATAAACTATTTGCCAAGCAGCTGCTCAAGTTTAAGGTGCAACCCCTTACCTCGTAGGGCGCGGTCGATGATCTTGCCCTGTGGGTCGATGAGGATGTTGTCGGGGATGGCATCAATCTTGTAGATGGGGGCGGCGGCACACTCGAAGCCTTTCAGGTCGGAGATCTGCAGCCACGGCATGTTGAGCTGAGCGACAGCCTTCACCCAAGAATCCTTCTTGTTATCGAACGAAACGCCCACCACCTCGAAGCCCTTCGCGTGGTATTTGTTGTAAGCCTCGAGCACGTTGGGCATCTCAGCCTTGCAAGGTCCGCACCACGAAGCCCAGAAATCCACCAGCACATACTTGCCCTCGCCCACGAGCTCGCTGATCTTATGCATCTTGCCGTCGGGGTCGGCCATCTCGAGGTCGGTGTACTGCTGTCCGATGAAGTCGTTCTTCGGGCTGTCCTTCGGCTTCAGCAGGGCTTCCACCTCGTCTCTGGTGTACTTCAGATAGGGATGGGCGGCAAACACCACGCCCTCCTTCACCAGCGCATCGTATTCCTCCACGCCCTGGTCCAAGAAATAATAGCCGCTGAAGGCCACAGGAATGAGCGAATTGCGCTCCTCCTTGAACACCTTGTTGGCAAAGGCGAGCTCAGCGGTTATCACGTTGTTCATCTCGTCCACCAGCTCGTCCTGATGCGCCATGATGTCAGCCTCGGTCATGTTGGCGGTCTTCTGATGCATCTTCCTGCGCGGCAAGTCCATCTCAACGAAAAGCTTCGTCAGGCGCTCGTTCAGCGGTGAGCCTTTCAGCGTGCTGTCGTTGATGTTGACGATGACAGGCGTACCGTCGTTGAAGAACTGCGTCTGCCATTTTCTCGTCTTTGCCTGGACAGCGAGCAGGGCATCCTGGGCGGCAGAGCCCGTGAATGAGAACTTGCCGTCGGCAACCACCGTGCTGTCGATAGCCTTCTCCGTCAACTGATCGAGCAGATAGACCGTCCTGCCATTCGCCGTGTATGTTCCACTGACGTTATATTTCACTTGCGCCATCGAAGGCACTGCGGCAATCATCAAAGCCACTAAAGCAAATATTCTCTGCATCGTTTCCTCATTGTTTTAATAGTTCAGTGTGCAAAAGTACAAATAATAATCCGATTATTCACTATTCGTTCTTCACTTTTCACTTATAACTGCGCTTAGCAGTTCGAAGTTCACTTGCCCAATATCCGTCATGCGGGTCATGCTGCCGTAGTCGCCTAGCGGAATCTGTCGGATGTCGCCCTGCATCTGCTTGAGTTGCTCTTGGTTGAGCTGGTCGAGCATGGGCTGACTGAGGAACCGCTCGTTGACAATCGTCCAACGCTCACCAGCCGCTGGCTTTGAGGCGCGCAGGGCTGCGATGTGCTCCTCAGCCATCTTCCGAATGGACTCGGGTTTGCCATCGAAGCTATAGAAGAGGCGATGCTGATTGTAGTTGTAGTCGTGGATGAGGATGTAGTGCTGGTCGCCCTCGTGGAAGCGCTCATAGCCCATTCCCGAGCGGATGTCGTCGGGGTTCTCCTTATCGGACAGCGCGCGCAGATATTGTTTCAGCTCGGAGGCATCGGTGTTGGTGGTGGTGAGGTTGCAATAGCCATCGGTCCAATGGCGTCCAGGAAGGTCGTCGCCCCCATAGATGCGGTCCACATGCCCCTCCGCCTTGCGGTCGCCCTTCAGCGAATGGAGGTAGGTGTTGACAGCGTTGACACCCTTGCTGATGTCGCTCGGCCAGTCGCCACTGCCTGAATACCACTCGTCGGAGCCCTCGAAGCCGAAGTGGAAGTTTGCCGACGGTGCATCGAGCACCTCGAAACGAGGCTTATAGTAGCCTTTGGTGCGATAGAGACGATGCTCCTTGATGATTTCGGCACAGCGGTCAAAGACATCGGGAGTGACCTCGAACGTGATGCGCTCGCCCTGACAGTCGCCACTCAGCGTGAGCAACGGCTGGTGGGTCTTCTCGTCGTAGCGCAGATGGAAGATGGCTTCGTCGAAGGGATTCATGCCCCCTCCGAGATGGAACTCGTAAAACTTCAGAGGCCCTGTAGGCACTTTCTGACTATTGGCATAGGCTTTGATGCCGAAGACCATCGCCACGATGGCCACCAACGCTAACACGATATACATAGGAGTCCGTTTTGATTTCATGGTTAATTATTTAATTTTATAATTGTTTAATTTTTTAATTTTATAATTTTCAATGTTCAATGTTCAATCTTCAATGTTCAATGTTCAATGCAATCGCACGATTGCCGACCCGGCGTAGCGCCGGTCTCCCACGAGTTGGACGGCATGCACACCACGCGGGAGGGCGACGGAGAGGGTGTATTCGCTCTGTCCTGAGGGCAACGTGAACGATGCCTCTTGCTGACCGTTGAGGGCGAACAGGCGGAGCGTGAGCGGACTGTTGGAAGGCTCGGGCAACGACACACGAAGCTCGCCTTGTGAGGACATCCAGATGCGAGCGGCAGACGGCGTGGACGACACCTCGCGGATGGCACTGATGCCGAGGATGTCGAGCAGTCCGGCATAGACGTCAATCTGTCCGTAGCCGTAGTAGTTGTTGGGATAGCTGAGCGAGGCATCGTAGTGGGTGCAGGTGCGCGAGAAGACGTCGATGATGTCGCTGGGCGAGAGGTTGGGATTTGCCTCGAGCCACAGGGCAATGGCTCCTCCCACAGCAGGCGTGGACATCGATGTGCCTGCATTGCTGTTCCACGCATAGGTGCGCCCGCGGAAGTCGAAATGCTGGATGTCGCTATTCAGGTCGCGCGCATCGGGTTTATGCTCGATGTAGTAGCTGCTATAGGCGGAGATGATGTTTGTGCCAGGCGCCATCACATCGGGTTTGATGCGTCCGTCGTAGGTAGGTCCAACGGAGGAATAATCGCCTCGACGACCATTGACACCCTGGTCGTAAACCTGCACCTCGCCTTTGTAGTTGGTGAACTGCGTGCGATAGGATGTTGCTCCGACGCAGATGACCGACGGCGCACTCGACGGGCTGTGGATGCAGTGGGTGTTGTCGGCATCGCAGAGGGCTGCGTTGCGCGAATGAATCTCAAAACCACCCATCACCTTGTAGAGCTCGACATCGGCATCTTTGCCCACAACCTCGAGCGACACCTCGTGGGTGCGTCCGAAGCGCCCCATCGTCTGCATATAGATGTCGTAGCACTGCTCGTCGGCATTGAAGCACGACGGATAGCGCACAGCAAAGAAATGGTAGGGATGGTCGCCGATGAAGAGGGAATCGGTGTAGACGGAGTCGGCCTGCTCAAAACGATTGGACGAGAGGAGCAATGTGTCGGTGCTGTTGGCGGAATAGAGCACGAACCGCATGTCGAAAGCCTCAGCCGACTTGAACGTCACATAGGCGGCATCGGAGTTGGAGCCGATGAAGATGCCCGCACTCTCCTGCCCTACCGGCTTGTGCATAAAGTTCAGTTCCTGTGCCGAGTTGCCCGCCGATGCCACGAGGATGCGGCCAGGACCGGTCAGACTATCGAGGATGGCATAATAAAGCTGGTCGTTGCCCTCGAAATCCTCCAGACTACCCTCGCTGAAGGAAATGACGCAAGGTTTGCCCACCTTGTCGGCATAGTCAAAGATGTATTTGAAGCCGAGTGCATCGACGGCATAGGTGTATTTTTCGTATTCGGTGGAGTCGATGAGCTCTTTGTCGTTGGTAGTGGCATTGGCCACCAGGCAGAGCTCGCTCTCGAAAGCCATCCCTCGATAAGGACTGTCGTAGCCACTTCCGGCGGCGATGCCTGCCGTATGGGTGCCGTGCGTCTGGATGAGTCCGTCGTAGCTATGCCCGAGGGAAAGCAGCTCCTCCTCGGTGGTGTATTCGCGTCCGACATAGAAAGGACTGCCGATGGTATCGGGCGATATCTGGTCCCACAGCTGCTTGATGCGATAGCGCGAGCAGGAGGAATCGTAGAAAGTGGGATGCGTGAGGTCGAAACCGATGTCCACAATGCCCATCACCACGCCATTTCCCGTGTAGGGCTGGGGCAACGCCTTTCCTGCATAGACGGGCAGCGCATTGATCTGCAGGGCTGTAGAGTCCATCAACGCGTGTGTGCCACGCTCGGCCTCTATGCGACAGACGCGCTTGTCCAACGAGAGCGCTGACAGGCGGCTGACGGGGATGTCGGCGATGTGGATATCGCCAAATCGAGCCAGACTGCGGCAACCATTGGCCTCCAGCACCTCCTCGCCATCAGTCGTAAGACGAATGAAAGCACACACGTGGCGCTCGCGGGAAGCATCGGCATTCTTCGCCCTCGCAGCCGTCTTCGCCTTTGCTTTCAAGCTCTGAGCGGGCTGTTGGTCGATGAGCATCATGCGCAAACGCGGCGACAACTTGGAGAAGTCGGCACGCTGGGCATCGGCCTGCACAACGCCCATGAACAGGAGCAATGCAACGAGCAACACACGCGGCATATCGTGGATGGTTTTCATTTCGGTCATCATAACAATGATGCAAAATAAACGAAAAAAAACGAGATATGCAAGAAAACCCACAAAAAACAAGACCGCACGGCACATCCTCGCTGGGAAGATGAAACCGTGCGGTCCCTTTGTTAAAACAATTCTCTCTCTTGCTTTCTTACTTCAGCAATCCACGATTGTTGAGTGTCACGTTGATGAGCATCAGATACTTGCGATACTGGTCGCGCTCGAGAACGTAGCTCATGTAGCGCATATCGACATCCAACACTTTCTTCAACATCTCCTGCTGCTCGTCCTCGGGCAGCAAGGCCACTTCCTTCATGTTCTCGCAGAACGTGTCGTGGATCTCCTTGACGGCACTAATCTGGTCGAGGCAAAGACCCAGGCAGACAGCCAGACGGGTATAGTCGACCGTCATGTCGTAAGCCTTCAGCTTCTCTGCATCGTTAGCACTCGTCTCACCGGCAAATGCCATAGTCATGCTAAGCATTGCCACAATAGTCAAAACAATCTTTTTCATCTTTTTACCTTTCTTTTTTTAAACATGGCCGGAACCTCTTTTCGGCGGCGGCGCATGCTAGCGTTTAATTAAAATGTTATCCTTTGTCGTTGTTCGACGGTGCAAAATTACAAACGTTTTCCAATACGGCAAGCACTTGAAGCGGAATAATTGGAAAAATGACACTCTTTTTTGACCTACATCAAAATTTCGACCATTTTGCGAATATCTGGCACTTTTTGCAGATTCTCATTTTTTTTGCGTATCTTTGCAGCACGAATACACAAATACTTTTATATAACGACAATGGAACAACAACCCAACAAATTCATCGCCGTAGCCTATGAACTCTTCACCATCGACGAAGACGGAACGGCACACAAGGAGCAACAAGTGACGGCCGAGGAGCCTTTCTCGTTCATCAGCGGATTCGGCATTACTCACAAGGAATTCGAAAACAACATCTACCCGCTACAGACGGGCGACACCTTCGATTTCACGTTGACTCCCCAGCAAGGATTCGGCGAATACATCGACGAGGCTGTGGCAAGGATTCCACGCGAGACGTTCTTCGTTGACGGCAAGTTCGACGACCAGCATTGCTTCGTGGGCGCCATCATCCCCTTGCAAAACCAAGAGGGTCAGCACTTCAACGGCATCGTGATGGACATCGACAACGAGAATGTGACGGTCGACTTGAACCATCCGTGGGCAGGCAAAGGCCTCAACTTCAAAGGAACCATCGTGGAGTCGCGCGAAGCCACCAACGACGAGGTGATGAACCTCATCAAACAACTGACCAGCGGATGTGGTGGATGCGGTGGATGCGGCGGTGGTGGATGCGATGAGGACCACGAGTGCGGAAAAAGCGAGAGCGATGACGCACAAGGCTGTGGCAAGCACCAATGCCCTCATCATCAATAACCAACCAGCTAAGACGCAACGAACAATGAACACATTCGGCACTCTTTTCAAACTGACAACCTTCGGCGAGAGTCATGGCGAGGCCATCGGCGGCGTGGTGGACGGTATGCCTGCCGGCATCGAGATCGACCAGGCGTTCGTGCAAGCCGAGCTCAACCGACGGCGGCCTGG
The DNA here is from genome assembly GCA_017557405.1 of Prevotella sp. GTDB lineage: Bacteria > Bacteroidota > Bacteroidia > Bacteroidales > Bacteroidaceae > Prevotella. The sequence continues at coordinate 43,761 of JAFYYV010000007.1, read as the reverse complement.
ACAAAGCCATATCACGACTGGACGCAACGAGGCCGACCAAGTGGAATTCCTCAGCGGCATCTTCGAGGGTAAGTCCACGGGCTGCCCTATCGGCTTCATCGTGCGCAACCAGAACCAACATTCGCAGGACTACGAAAACATGCGTTGTCTGTTCCGCCCATCGCATGCCGATTTCACCTATTATAATAAGTACGGCATTCGCGACCACAGAGGCGGTGGACGTTCATCGGCCCGCATCACCATCAGTCGGTGTGTGGCTGGAGCACTCGCCAAACTGGCGCTCAAGCAACTGGGCATCAGCGTCCAGGCATATACGTCGCAAGTGGGTGATATCAAACTCGACCGCGACTATCATCTTTACAACATCGACGAGGCCGAGAACAACATCGTGCGTTGTCCGGATGCCGAGAAAGCCAAAGAGATGGAAGCACTCATCACTGCTGTGAAAGCCGAGGGCGACACCATCGGAGGCGTCATCACCTGCGTCATCAAAGGATGCCCTGTGGGATTGGGACAACCTGAATTCGACAAACTCCACGCCCGACTGGGATATGCTATGCTCGGCATCAACGCCGCCAAAGGCTTTGAGTATGGCGAAGGATTCGACGGAGCTTGTGAACGTGGAAGCCAACAGAACGACCTTTTTACTCCAGAAGGGACAACGACGAACCACAGCGGAGGCATTCAAGGAGGCATCAGCAACGGACAAGACATCTATTTCCGTGTGGCGTTCAAACCTGTCGCTACCCTTTTGCAAGAGCAAAAGACCATTGATTTGGAGGGAAATCCAGCCAAATTGAAGGCAAGAGGAAGGCACGATCCGTGCGTGGTGCCACGTGCTGTGCCTATCGTCGAAGCAATGGCAGCTATCGTCATTTTGGACGAATTTCTTCAAAACTTGCCTATAAAAGTATTAAAATCATCTACAAAATAGATTTTTTAACATTTAAAATGATGCAGGAATTAAAATAATCTGTATATTTGCAACGACAACAAGGGGGTTTGAGAAAATCCCAAGTTAGTTTAGTTAAGTCTAGTTTAGTTTTTGTGTTGGTTGAGGGCGGTCCATTTGGCTGCCCTCAAATCTTTTTCTAAAACGCCTGAAAAACGGCCATCAAGGCATCCATACGACCATAGATACAAAACAAAAAAAAGGATTGACCAACCATTGTGGACAATCCTTTTCGGGCGAGCCTCTTGTCGGATTCGAACCAACGACCCCGAGATTACAAATCACGTGCTCTGGCCAACTGAGCTAAAGAGGCGGGTGGGCAAGCTGTCTGTATCGCGCCGCTACAACCAAGTACCTTTGCTACGTTCCCGTCCTGGAGGATTCCGAGGGAGCTGGCCGTACAGGACTTGCCCATGTTTTTTCGCGTTAAGCGGGTGCAAAGGTAACACAAATAAAACAAAACAAGCACATGAGACGTGAATAATTAGCAGTTTTTAACTTGCTTTTTGTTTCCAAGCATTAAAAACATCCTCGAAAATGCAAATAATCAATTATCTGTTGGACATATATCAATTATTATTTGTAATTTTGCCGAATAATAATATAGAAGAATTGAAATGATAAAAAAAGAAGACCTCGCGCAACTGAAAGCATTCGCGCGGCAGGATGGTTTCTTTCTCTCACTGATATGGATTGCCAGTTTCGCGTTCATCGTTGCGTCTCCTGGCTCTTTGATGGGCAATCTGCTTGCCTTTCTCACACCTTTCTTCGTGGGTTGGCGGCTCTGCAAATTCCGCGACTATGCGCTCGATGGCGTCATCTCTATGCGTCGTGGACTGGCCTACAGCTTTTACACGTTCGTTTACGCTTCGTTGGTGTTCGCCCTCGCGCAGTTCATCTATTTCAGATATCTGGACCAAGGTCGGTTCTTCGGCATGTTGAACGAATCGATGAACACCATCGGCCCTATCTATGAGAAATATGGCATCAGCACCCAAGAGATGAAGCAGACGATAGACATGATGGGAAGCATGAGCCCCATCCAGTGGGCTTTCACTTTCATGATGCAGAACTTCGTCGTGGGATTCTTCCTCAGCATCCCTATCTCTGCCATATGCGCCCGCAAGGCCAACATCATACGAAATTCATAAAAAAATATAGAAACAATGGACATTTCAGTTGTTATTCCTCTCTATAACGAGGATGAATCGCTGCCCGAGCTCTTCGAATGGATTGAGCGCGTGATGAACCAGAATAATTTCACGTTTGAAGTGATATTCGTCAACGATGGCTCCACCGACAAGTCGTGGGAGGTCATCGAAGAACTGAGCGCCAAATCGCCCAACGTTCATGGTATCAAATTCCGCCGCAACTACGGAAAAAGCCCTGCACTGTATTGTGGATTCAAGGAGGCGAAAGGCGATGTGGTCATCACGATGGATGCTGACCTACAAGATTCGCCCGACGAGATTCCCGAGCTCTATCGCATGATCAAGGAGGATGGTTATGACCTTGTGAGCGGCTATAAACAGAAGCGCTATGACCCCATCTCGAAGACTCTTCCTACCAAGCTGTTCAATGCGACGGCTCGCAAGGTGAGCGGCATCAAAAATCTGCACGACTTCAACTGCGGACTGAAAGCCTATCGCAGCGAAGTGGTGAAGAACATTGAGGTGTTCGGCGAGATGCATCGTTTCATTCCCTATCTGGCCAAGAATGCTGGATTCGACAAGATTGGCGAGAAGGTGGTGCAACACCAAGCACGTAAATTCGGTAAGTCGAAATTCATGGGATTGAACCGCTTTGTCAATGGTTATCTCGACCTCATCACCTTGTGGTTTTTAGGGACATTCGGCAAAAAGCCCATGCATGTGTTTGGATTCTTGGGCACCATCATGTTCCTCATCGGATTCATCTCGGTGGTCGCATTAGGCGTGGACAAGCTGTATTGCCTGGCGAACGACATCCCTCAGCGACTCATCACATCGTCTCCGTGGTTCTACATCGCTTTGACCACCATGCTTATCGGAACACAACTCTTCCTTGCCGGCTTCTTGGGCGACCTCATCAGCCGCTCGTCAACCAACAGGAATGAATACCAGATTGAGAAGACCATCTGAATGAAAAATCCGGAAACATACAATATGCCAGAAACGCATGAATGCGTAGGAAAGAGTTGGCGATGGCTCGGTTTGGCACTCGTCATCTTTCAGGCTGCATTCCTCATTTCATGCTCCACCATCGACTGCCCATTCAACAATTTCGTTTACTCCAAATACAAATTGGCGGGCAATGTGAGCAATCTGACGGATTATCTCACCATTTCGACCGACAAGCTGGACGGCAGCGACCCAGACCTCATCAACAGCATCACTGAGGTGGACAGTTTCATGCTGCCTATGAGCTACAATCGACCTGAAGACGTGCTGTATTTCAAGCGCAGCACATCGGGTGGGATGACAATCATTGACACTGTGACCGTCAAAAAACAAGACACTCCCCATTTTGAGTCCATCGATTGCAATCCTGACTATTTCCACCACATTGAAAGCATTCGCTACACCCATCATGGCATCGACTCTATTGTCATTAAGAACAGAAACGTGACCTACGATGATTCAAAGACGCACTTCGAAATATATTTCAAGGTTCTTAGCCTATAGCCTGTTGGCATTATTGCCATTGGGAGCCTTTGCCCAGACGCCAAAACTCTTGCCCGAAGCAAAGGACACCACTGCCTTGTTTCGAGGGGTTGCGGTGTCGGCTGATATGGTTGGTTTGATTCAAATGGCTGTCAGCAGCTATGGACAATATGAGGCTGCGCTGAGAGTGAATTTGAAAGACAAATACTTCCCCATCTTTGAACTGGGATTGGGCAAGGCCGATGCTGAGGATGCTGCCACAAGACTCTCCTACAAGACTTCCGCCCCGTATGGGCGTGTGGGATTGGATCTCAACTTGATGAAAAACAAGCACGACATCAATCGATTATATGGCGGATTCAGATACGCATACACCTCATACAAATTCGATTTGTTCTGCCCAGGTGTAACCGACCCGCATTGGGGCGAGACGGCTGAGTTCAAGGCTAAAGACGTGGAGTGCTACTACCATTGGTTGGAATTCGTCGGTGGTGTCGATGCAAAGATATGGGGTCCTATCAGATTGGGATGGAGTGTGCGCTATAAACGTCGTCTGGCTCATGACGATGGCTATGTGGGGAACGCTTGGTATGTTCCTGGATATGGTAAATCGGGAAGAACACGGTTGGGAGGTACTTTCAACGTGATTTTCGAACTTGGTGGAGCAAAACAACCTAAAAAGAAAGACATAAAGAATGGCAAATAAGAAGAAACTCATCTGGCAAGTGCCTTTCTTGGTATTGCTCGTTGTCGGTTCGGTGCTCATCATCCGGCAACAGCAAAACACGCCCTATCAGCACAATCAAGGATTCATCTTTGGCACTGTCTACAACATCACCTATCAAAGCGACAAGGACTTGAATGAGGAAATAGTGGCTGTGTTGAAACAAGTTGACGCGTCTCTTTCCATGTTCAACGAGCAATCGACTATTTCCAAGATTAACCGCAATGAACCTGTAAAACCAGACAGGATGTTCATCGAGGTATTCGAGCTTGCCAAAAAGGTTTCTGAAGAGACTGGTGGCGCATTCGACATCACTGTTGCTCCATTGGTCAATGCATGGGGATTTGGTTTCAAACAAGGACAGATGCCCGAGAAACAAACCGTTGACAGTCTGCTCTCTATCATTGGATTCAAGAAAATCGACTTGAAAGGCGGGATAATCGTTAAGCAAGACCCTCGTATCATGCTCGATTGTTCGGCTATTGCCAAAGGTTATGGGAGCGATGTGGTAGCTAGGTTATTGCGTTCTCGCGATGTTAAGAACTTCATGATTGAGATTGGAGGCGAGGTTGTTACAAGTGGCATCAGCGAGAAACGGCTGCCTTGGAAGATTGGAGTGACCAAGCCCACCGATGATAGTTTGAGCGTCAACCAGGAACTGCAAACCATTCTCAATGTGACCGACAAAGCAATGGCGACAAGTGGCAATTATCGCAATTTCTATTACAAAAACGGAAAGAAATACGCCCATACCATCGACCCCAAGACTGGTCATCCGGTTCAGCACAACATCCTTTCAGCTACAGTCCTAGCCAACAACTGCGCGATTGCCGATGCCTATGCTACATCGTTTATGGTATTGGGATTGGATGAGGCATGTAAAGTGCTGGACAAGCATCCCGAACTAATGGCCTATTTCATCTATTCCGATAAGAATGGAGAAAATGCTGTTTGGTTCTCACCATCAATGAAGTCCAAGATAATAGAATAAACGACTAAGGTCGCAAAATCCAAAGGTAAGAAAACATGGAAAGCAACTCCAATATATACGAACGATTGCTCGAACTACCCCTTTTCCAAGGCATGAGCATGGCCGATCTGACAACAGCGGTCGGACAGACGCCATTTGGATTCCACAAATTCGATGCTGGTACCATTATCATCACCGAAGGAGACACTTGCGACCATTTGCTTTTCCTGCTCAACGGACAACTTGAAGTGTCGGCATTGGCTGATGATCATGGATATGAGATCATTGAACAGATGAAGGCGCCTGACATCATACAACCTGAGTGTTTCTTCGGACTGACACAACGTTACACCCGCACATTCCGCGCCATTACTCCATGCAATTTCTTGGCATTGGGCAAACACGAAGTGAACCAGTTGGCTGACATCTACGTTTTTCGATTGAACCTCCTCAACATCCTTTCCACACAAAGCCAGAAACATCAACGGCGACTTTGGCATCCCGCAGCTAACAACTTGCAAAAGCGAATCATCGCTTTCGTGGAATCGCATTGCCTGCGTCCTGCAGGACCGAAACTGTTGAAAATCAAGATGACACGACTGGCTGACGAACTCAATGACAGTCGATTGGAGATTTCGCGTGCGCTCAACCAGATGCAGGCTGAAGGACTCATCCAACTACGTCGAGGCGTCATCAGCATTCCCGCAATGGAGAAGCTCATCATGTAGAGGGTCTTCTTCATGTAATATACGTTAAAAATATATCATCGTAACATTCTATGTGTGAGAATTTTACTAAATTTGCATCATAATTCGCGATTGTACGAGTATGAATGAAAAAATGAAAGAGAAAGAACAAAGAAAGAATCCTTTTTTTGAGCCATACAATACTCCGCACGACACCGTGCCCTTCAATCGTATACGTACTGAAGACTATGAGGAAGCCTTTATGGAAGGCATTCGACGTGACGACGAAGAGACGGACAAAATCGTCAACGACCCAGCTGAACCTACATTCGAAAACACCATTGCCAGAGTAGACAACGAAAAGGGCGAAGGCTATTATGACTTGTTGAGTCGTGTATCGAATGCATTTTCGTGCATGCTGAGTGCTGAGACCAACGACGACCTCGACGCATTGGCTCAAAAAATGAGCCCCATATTGACCAAACATGCCAACGATATACGTTTGAACAAAAAACTGTTCGAACGTGTGAAATACGTTTATGAGCATCATCGTCCTCTCAATGCAGAGGAGCAAATGTTGCTCGACAATGCCTACGACGGCTTTGTTCGTAGTGGAGCTCTCCTCAACGATGAAGACAAGGAACGCCTACGCGCCCTTTCCGAGGAGGCTGGTATCCTTTCCCTTCAATTCTCACAAAACCTCTTAAAGGAGGACAAGGCCTTCAAGCTACACATCACCGACGAGGCTCAACTCGACGGTCTGCCTCCAACTGCCCGCGAAGCTGCTGCACAAGCAGCAAAAGAGGCTGGCGAAGAAGGTTGGATTTTCACGCTCGACTATCCCAGCTATTCTCCATTCATCACATACAGCACCCAACGTGAATTGCGCAAACAGATGTATATGGCGCGAAATACGAAGGGTATTCACGACAACGACGAGAACAACCTGGAAATTTGCAAACGCCTCATCAATCTGCGACGCGAAATCGCACAATTGTTAGGCTACAAGACATACGCTGACTACGTGTTGCAGCACCGTATGGCTAGCAACACCGAAAATGTATATCGACTGCTCAACGACCTGATTGACGCTTACAAGCCAACAGCTATCAAAGAGAATGCGGAGGTTGAAGCCATCGCCAAACGCTTGGAGGGCGAAGATTTCAAGATGGAGCCGTGGGACACCGCATTCTATTCACACAAGCTGAAAATGGAGCAATACAACATCGATGCCGAGATGTTGCGCCCCTATTTCCAACTGTCCAAAGTCATCGATGGAGTCTTCGGCCTGGCCAATCGTCTCTATGGTATCACCTTCAAGGAGAATCATGAGATACCCGTTTACCATCCGGATGTGAAAGTCTACGAGGTCTTCGACCGCGATGGTTCGTTCTTGGCAGTCTTCTATGCCGACTTCCACCCACGCAAAGGCAAACAGGGTGGTGCTTGGATGACCGAGTTCCAAGGACAATGGATCGATCATAAGGGTGTGAATGTTCGCCCACATGTCAGCGTTGTGATGAATCTCACGAAACCTACCGATGACAATCCCGCTCTGCTCACGTTGGGTGAAGTGGAGACTTTCCTCCATGAGTTCGGACACTCTCTGCACGGCATGTTCGCCAACACCCACTTTGAAAGCCTCAGTGGCACCAATGTCTGGTGGGACTTTGTCGAACTTCCATCGCAATTCATGGAGAATTACGCCATCGAGAAGGAGTTCCTACGCACTTTCGCCTTCCACTATCAAACAGGTGAGCCATTACCTGATGAACTCATCGACCGCATCGTCAGAAGCCGCAACTTCATGGTAGGAAATGGATGTCTGAGACAAGTCAGTTTCGGACTGCTTGATATGGCCTACTATACTTTGAGCGATAAATTCGACGAGGACATCATCACCTTCGAGAAACATGCCTGGGAAAAAGCTATCATCTCGCCACAACTGCCCGATACCTGCATGACCACTCAATTCTCACATATCATGGCAGGAGGTTATGCTGCAGGCTATTATAGTTACAAATGGGCAGAAGTGCTCGATGCAGACGCATTCAGTGTGTTCAAGCAAAATGGCATCTTCGACCAAGCTACAGCCCAGAGTTTCCGTGATAATATCCTCTCGAAAGGCGGAACAGAGCACCCGATGACTCTCTATAAGCGTTTCCGAGGACAGGAACCTACCATTGACGCCTTGTTGGAAAGAAACGGAATCAAAGAAACAGAAGAAGACATAAGGAAGAAAAAGCAACAACTGCTCGACCAGCGCTATTTGCGTATGGCTCGCATTTGGGCGGAGAATTCCTATTGCAAACGTCGGCAGGTGGGAGCACTTGTCGTGAAAGACAAGATGATCATCAGCGACGGCTACAATGGAACCCCTAGTGGATTTGAGAATATTTGCGAGGATGACAACGGACTGACAAAGCCCTATGTGTTGCATGCTGAAGCAAATGCCATTACAAAATTAGCACGAAGCAGCAATAACAGCGATGGTTCCACACTCTATGTCACAGCCTCGCCATGTATTGAATGTGCAAAACTCATCATCCAAGCTGGCATCAAGCGAGTGGTCTATGGAGAAAAATACAGACTTGATGACGGTATCAAACTCTTGAAAAGAGCCAATATTGAATTAATATATATCAATCCAGACACAAATGAATCAGAATAAGTCAAACCGTTACATGCCCATCTTGTTGACCCTATGCGTTGTCATAGGCATCATCATTGGGAGTTTCTATGCCAACCATTTCTCAGGCAATAGGCTCAACATCATCAATTCGGGCAGCAACCGACTCAATAATCTACTACATATCATCGACGACCAGTATGTGGACACCGTCAATATTGATTCATTGGTGGAAAACGCCATTCCACAAATACTTGCCGAACTTGACCCGCACTCGGTTTATCTCAGCAAGCAAGACGTGCAGACCGCCAACGACGACCTGAAAGGTTCATTCTCTGGTATAGGTATTGAATTCACCATTCGCGAGGATACCATTCATGTGCAAAATGTCATCAAAAATGGTCCCGCAGAACGTGCTGGGCTATTGGCAGGCGATAAAATCGTGACCATCGACGACCAACTGTTCGTTGGAAAAGAATGTACCAACCAAGAAGCCATGCACCGACTAAAAGGTCCCAAGGACACAAAAGTCAAGGTCGGAATCATGCGCTATGGACACAAAGATGTCAAAGACATTACCATCACTCGTGGCGAGATTCCCCAGCGAAGCATCAGCTCCACCTACATGATTGATGAAGAGACAGGATACATCCGCATCAAGAACTTTGGTGAAACAACCTATGCCGAACTATTGGTGGCATTGGCTGCACTCTCCGAAGAAGGATTCAATAACCTCATCATCGACTTGCGCGATAATACAGGCGGTTATCTCGACCGAGCCATTCAAATCTCCAACGAGTTCCTACCACGCAATAAACTCATTGTATATACAGAAGGACGCAAGTCGGCACGACAGGAATACCGTTCAAACGGACATGGAAGTTATCAGAAACTTCCACTCATCGTTCTTATCAACGAAGGTTCTGCTTCGGCTTCCGAGATCTTTGCAGGTGCTATGCAAGACAATGACCGTGCCACCATCATCGGCCGACGCTCTTTCGGAAAAGGACTCGTTCAGCAACAGATCGGATTCAACGACGGTTCGATGATTAGGCTGACCATCGCCCGATACTACACACCTTCAGGACGTTGCATCCAAAAGCCCTACGAAATGGGTAAAGATGATAACTACGAACAAGACTTGATGACGCGATACCAGCATGGTGAATTCTTCAACCAAGATAGCATTAAGCACACAGGACCAGCCTACCATACCGGCATAGGACGCGAAGTGTTCGGTGGTGGCGGCATCACGCCTGACATCTTCGTACCCGAGGATACCACCGATATGACATCTTATTACAAACAAGCGTCGATGAGCGGACTCATCCTGCAATTTGCCTACACATACACCGACAACAACCGTCTCAAGCTCAACAATTTCAAGGAGATGTCTCGCTTGGCCGATTATTTGACCAAACAAAACATGGTGGAGAAGTTTGCCGTTTATGCAGATGGCCACGGATTGAAACGTCGCAATCTGATGATCATGAAATCGCATAAACTGCTCGAGCGATACATCCACAGCCGCATCATCTACAATATGCTCGACGAGGACTCTTGGAACCAATACCTGAACCAAGATGACCCTGTCATCAAAGAAGCGTTGAAGGTTTTCAAGGAAAACGCATCCTTCCCTGTGAAGCCAGAACAACAAAAGACTGAGCAAAAGAGGCAGAAAGTGGCGCAAGGAGCTGGTATCCGTTACATCGAAACCGACCTCTATCGCAACTTCAAGTATATTGCCCGCTCATAATATGCGATGAAGAAAAGCGAACTAAGGGAAATCATACGCGCAAAGAAGCGACTGTTCGACAAGCAAACCTTGGCCGAACAGTCGCTTGTTCGTATACAAGAACTACTTCAACATCCGCGCGTTCAATCAGCGCAAACCATTTTGATGTTCCACTCTCTGCCCGATGAAGTGGATACTCATGAGGCTCTCAACTTGTTAGTTGCACAAGGTAAGACCGTGCTACTGCCTGTTGTCACAGACAAAACCAACATGATGCTACGGCGCTATGCTAGTCCTGACGACCTACATATAGGACCTTTCAATATCATGGAACCAATAGGGGAACCTTTTAATGATTATGACCAAATAGAACTCACTGTCATACCTGGCATGGCGTTCGATGCAGAAGGACATCGACTAGGACGCGGACGTGGCTACTACGACCGATTCCTTCCCCTCCTACCTCATGCCTACAAACTAGGATTGTGCTTCGACTTCCAAAAGGTGGAACATGTACCCACCAATGCGAACGACATCACAATGGACGAAGTACTATAAATCATCCATCATTTTATCTTCACTCCTCCATACCGTGATCGAGCCGATTGCGCCAGAGGTATTTTCGTGTCTCATGCACGATGACGCCATTTAGCAGGAGCAGTGAGACGAGGTTGGGAATGGCCATCAAGGCATTCATGCAGTCGGCCAGATTCCAAACAATCTGCAGATTGGCCACGCTTCCCACAAAGACAGCCACGATGTAAAGCACACGATAGGTGATGATGGAGGTTGGAGTACTTTTGGCCCCCCTATGCCCCCCCTGTAGTGGGATCTGGTCGCTAGATGATGAATGTCTACCGAACTTCAGGGAAAGATATTCTACTGCCCGTTCGCCATAGTAACTCCATCCGAGAATGGTGGAGAAAGCAAATGTGAGCAAACCGAACGTCAACAGGGGTGCACCTACGTAGGGAATCTTACTGAACGCCACCTTTGTCAATGCAGCTCCATCGTTGTAAGAGATGTCGGGATAGGCGATGATGCTGGAGACGATGACCAATCCCGTGAGGGCACAGATGACCACCGTGTCCCAAAAGGTACCCGAGGATGAAACCAACGCCTGACGTACAGGATTGCGCGTCTGTGCTGCTGCGGCAACAATGGGAGCCGAGCCCATACCCGACTCATTACTGAAAAGTCCGCGTGCAATACCAAAACGAGCCGCCATCATGACTGTGGTGCCTACGAATCCTCCACCCGCAGCTTGTGGCGAAAAAGCCGATTGACAAATCAATTGGATGGCAGGCCAAAGATAATGGTTGTTGACAACAAGGATATAAAGGCAACCCAACACATAGAACAAAGCCATGAAAGGCACCAACATGGTGCAGACGCGGGCAATCGCCTTCACGCCTCCCAAGATGACAGCACCCGTGAGTGCGCATACAAAAGCACCTACGATGTAGGGAGACAATCCGTAAGTTTCACGCGACAACGTGGCAATGGCATTGGCTTGCACGGTGTTGCCTATACCAAACGATGCACATGCCGTGAAGATGGCAAAAAGAATGGCCAACCACGTCCATCCCAATCCTCGTTCGAGCGCATACATGGGACCTCCGAGCATTTTTCCTTCGGCGGTCTTCACTCGATATTTGATGGCCAACAACCCTTCGGCGTATTTCGTGGAGATGCCAAAGACACCCGTGAGCCAGCACCATAGCACAGCACCTGGTCCTCCCAATGCCACCGCCGTTGCCACACCGATGATGTTGCCCGTACCAATGGTGGCTGCCAAGGCTGTGGCCAAGGCGCCAAACTGTGATACATCGCCTTTGGCTTCGCTATCGGGACGTACAGAAAGGCGGATGGCGGTAATCAGTTTTAGTTGTGGGAATCGCAAGCGGATGGTCAAGAACAAATGTGTTCCAAGCAACAAAATAATCATTGGCCATCCCCATAAGAGGGTGGAAAGTTGGGAAAGGAAATCGTTCAAAGTCTCCATGTTGATTCGTTACACCTTATTATATATATAGGTAGTGGGTGATGGGTGTTGGGTGATAGGATTAGGGATTGAGTGATTGATGTATATCGTTGGAAGCGTTTGAGAATCGGATACGAATGTTCTCAAAACCCATCGAACGCAGCAACTGATAGAACTGGGCGGAGGCATTCTGCTCAGCCGACTCTATGTTCTTACGGTTCATACACCGAGCCAACATCACGCGATAGGCCTTTCGATAAAGTGCCGCGCGATCATTTTGACTCCAATTGCCATTTTCATAGAACGACTTGGTGCGAGCCTCGTCAATGAAATTACTGTCAAGCAGTTTGATGGGAGGAAGAATGGCTGTCACCGTGTCGCCTTGCATGCTAATCCACCCTTCTTGCGTATCGTGCATGTCAATGCCTAGACGCAATGTTCCATAATAAATGCGCACCAGTTCGTCATCGCCAAAGAACCCATGACGAACGGTATCCACTATCTCTTCATTGCTAATGGAAAGAAACTCCCATTCGCCAATAGCCTCCATCGACTTGATCTGTGTGGGTGACAAAGTCAATTTACCTTCGTCCACAAGGGATATATCAGTGTGGCGACCGAGCCAGAAGAACAACAAGACGCCCAGGATCAACAACACAACCAATGCCCCGATGAATATCAAAACACGCTTGGACAAACCACCAAGCATTCCCACAACACTTGCAAAAATGTCATCAAGTGTGGGTTCCGACTGCGTATTACGTTTATTCTTGTTCTTTCTTGTTGCCATTTTCTAAAGTGTTATCAAGCAAAGTCTTGAAGTCATTAACCGAATAGTTCTTACGGAAAGTGATTTTCACATCCCCTTCGTTGAACCCCATCTGCTCAATCATGGGAATCAAAGTGCTGGCAGCGCTCTGTCGAGCCATCTCGATGATGCCCAACTGAGGCAATTCCTGAATGATGGCCTCGCGCCCCTCATGTTCATAGGAAGTCAGTTCCTCATCACTGAAGTTTCGTCGCAGGAAAGCCACATATTGTTTCACTTCCTCATGGTTGATACGCGTGCTGGTGAGAACCACCTTGGGGTCTGGCAAGATGATCTCAATCTTATCGCCACGTCTGGAAACATTCTTCTCGGAGAAGTCGGCAAAATCGATATAAGCCTTCACAGTGGCCTCAAGGGGAATGGCAATCTTGCGCTTTCCTAATGGAAGATCAAAGTGGAAGTCCTGGCTCAAGATAGAGCCCTTCAACTTGCGGCTGTCGTGATATGTGATGATTTTATGCAACTGATACTCAGCACTATATAGTCGAGAGCATTTCTGTATCTGCATGACCATCATGGGAATGGTGTCGATGCGTTCTGAAGAACCATCGTCGCCAAAAGGTTGATCCATGCACGACCCGAAAGACATAAGAACAACCAAACAGATGAAAGCCAATTTCTTCATTTTCATATCAAAGAAGACGAAACCGTCCACCTCTACCTTTCATATTGTTAATATTAGGGGCAAAGATAACAAAAATATGTCAAATTCGTAGCCTTTTGATGTTTTTTTTGCGATTTGATTAAACTTTCTGTGCGAATCTGCATCATATCATTAGTTGCGACTAAAACAAAGGAACAATAAACAATAACATTAAAAACCAAAGAGTTATGAAAAAAACAACATTGGCACTTGCCACAATGATGATTATGTCAACAGCCGCTATGGCTCAGAACGAAGGTAATGGACAACGTCCAGAGGTCGACAGAACAGAAATGATAAAACAACAGACCGACCAGATGGTCAAAGATTATGGACTCAACCAAGAGCAAGCAGAGCAACTGCTGAAACTGAACACCGAGTACTCCGGTAAGATTTTCATGGGAGGTATGCGCGGTGGAAGAGGCGGTGGACAACGCCCCGGTGGTGGCGGCGGATTCGGCCAGCGTCCCAATGGTGGTGGCAATGCGCCCCAGATGGGTAACGGTGAGCGCCCCAGCAGAGAGCAGATGGAAGCTCGCATGAAGGAAATGAGAGAAAACCAGGAAGCCTACACTGGCGAATTGAAGAAGATCTTCACCGAAGCCCAATACAAGAAGTATGAGAAAGCCCAGCGACAGCGTATGGAGCGCATGCAACAGCGTTCACAAGGTGGATTTGGTGGCGGCGGCTTCGGAGGCGGAATGCCAATGGGTGGCGGCGGCTTCGGCGGCGGTGGCTTCTAAAATCCCACAGCAATAAAGATTAAACTAGTTCTCAACATTTCATAATTGAGTTTAATTATTATCGTGTGAGAACTCAATAGGACGTTAGAGGGTATTTAGGTAACAGCACTTCCTGAGAAATCAGGAGGTGCTTTTTGTTTTTTCTGACTTTTTTTGTATCTTTGCCGTCGAATTAAATCATCAATACAAATGAAACAAATAAAAACACTCATGATGGCTGGCATCTTGGCTGGCACATTCGTTTCATGTAAGGAGAAGCAACCTTCGAACGACATCATCATCTCGAAGCCCGTGGAGAAAGTCGAACCCAAGACCACTCAAAAGATTGGCGACTACAACCAAACTGTCGATGTGGAATGGGTGGGCGCAACATATAAAGTGGCTGTAGAACGCAAAGCCGACACCACCCTACCCCTTGTTGACGACGGGACAGGCAACAAATACTACGACAACAAGATCTATGTGCGTGTCATACGCCAAGACGGTTCTGAGTTTTTCAACCGCACGTTCTCAAAACAAGACTTCATCTCGTACGTAGATGACATCTACAAGAAAAACAGCGCTCTGCTGGGTATTGTGCTCGACAAGGCTGAAGGCGACAACCTATTGTTTGCTGCCAGCGTGGGTTCACCCGACAAGAACAGCGACGAATACGTGCCTTTGGTGTTGAAAGTCTCACGGTTTGGCGACATCAAGATCAGTAAAGACACGCAAATGGATACTGTCGGTGATGTACAGCCTACTGATAAGAACAAACAACCTGTTGATGAAGCAGAATACGATTACGACGAAGACGGCGTATAACAATTTGATTACAACCCGAACACAATAGAAAACAAAAGTGGGCCAACCTAAGTTGACCCACTTTTTATTTGGTTCCGACAGCGAAATCTCTTTAGAACTTTGCCATCTTGATGGCGTCAATAGCGCACTCGTCGCCTTTGTTTCCCAACTTTCCACCTGCACGATCCTTGGCTTGTTGCAAATCGTTGGTTGTCAACAATCCATAGATGACAGGAATCTCACTTCTCGAGTTCAGTCGAGCGATTCCATAGGTCACACCCTGACAAATGTAATCGAAGTGAGGGGTCTCTCCGCGAATGACGCATCCCAAGATGATGACAGCATCATATCCGCCATTCAGACACATCTGGTGAGCTCCATAGATGAGTTCGAAGCTTCCAGGAACCGTCTTCACATGGATGTTCTCGGGCAGCGTGCCATGAGCCTCAAGTGTTTTGACGGCTCCATCGAGCAATGCCCCTGTTATCTCAGGGTTCCACTCGGCCACCACGATTCCGAAGCACATGTTGCTGGCATCAGGAATCTTACTGAAGTCATATTCGGAGAGATTGTGCAAAGCTGTCGCCATAGTAAAAAACTATCTATAGAAGATTATTTGACAGAAGCGCGCTCAATGTATTTGTCGATTTCCTGGCTCTGAACTAGTCCGGAATTCGTATACTTGGCCTTGATGTCCTGATAGATCTTCAGCGCCTCGTCCTTCTTGCCTTGCGACTCCAAAATCTCGGCAGCCTGCAGACGGAAGGTGGGAGCAATGCTGTTGTTCACACCCTCATTACCCTTGCTATCGGCCATGTCGGCAGCTTTCTTCAGAGTGCTGACGGCTTTGTCGAGTTCGTTCACGTGAGCATAAGCATTACCAAGAGCAGCCACAGCGGCAGGGCTGACCATATCGTCGCCTGTAGTTGAGAATTTCTCCAGATAGGCAATGGCCTCTTTCCACTTGCCAAGGTTAGCCTGGCACAATCCAGCATAGAGGTTGGCCAAGTTACCAGCATTGGTGCTGCT
The DNA here is from genome assembly GCA_017557405.1 of Prevotella sp. Classification (GTDB taxonomy): domain Bacteria; phylum Bacteroidota; class Bacteroidia; order Bacteroidales; family Bacteroidaceae; genus Prevotella. The sequence continues at coordinate 27,412 of JAFYYV010000007.1, read as the reverse complement.
ATAGTCGCTGGCGATTTTTGCAAAACCAGCATAGTTGGCACCATCGCCATTGAGAGCCTTGTCGAACTGCTCAGCATTGAAATACTCCTGACCACGTCCCAGAGCGGTACTGGCTTTTTCCTCACGCGGACCAGACACGTACTCCTTATAGATGAAGATACCTGCAATGAGTGCCAAAAGGACAACCACTGCAATGATGATGGCATTCTTGTTCTTATTGAAGAATGCTTCCGATTTGTTCAGGGCCTCAGCAACTTCGAGGGCTTCCTGCTTTTGTTTTTTGTTTGCCATTATTTATTTGTTTTTTCAATTTTTCTTTTCCACCATAAACCGTCCGTTTTTGCGGATGGTCCATAAAGCGTTGCAAAATTACTGAATTTATTGCACATACTGAAATTTTTTGCCTTTTTTTTTGCTTTTCATGAATAAACACGTAACTTTGCATCGAATTTAAAGGCTGGAACATTGATCCTCAAGAACATTTCCATCGTCAATTACAAGAACATCCAAGCGGCCAATCTCACGATGTCGCCCAAGATGAATTGCCTCATCGGACAAAACGGTGAGGGCAAGACGAATTTCCTGGACGCTGTCTATTATCTGTCGTTCTGCCGAAGCGCGTACAATCCCATCGATTCGCAAATCATCACCCACGAACAAGATTTTTTTGTGCTGGAGGGAGACTACCAAAACGAGAACGGAGATGAAGAGCACATCTACTGCGGTATGAAGCGAGGAACCAAGAAGCACTTCAAACGAAACAAGAAGGAATACAAGCGACTCTCGCAACATATCGGACTCATTCCGCTGATCTTCGTCTCACCTGCCGACACTTTGCTCATCGAGGGAGGCAGCGAGGAGCGCCGCCGGTTGATGGACATTGTCATCTCGCAATACGACCACGCATATATTGAGGCTCTCACGTCTTACAACAAAGCCTTGCAGCAACGAAACGCTTTGCTGAAACAGGAAGATGAGCCCGACGCCGCATTATTGGATATTTGGGAGCGAGAGATGGCTCGACACGGAGAGGTGATCTACGCCAAACGCGATGCTTTTGTGAAAGAACTGATACCCTTGTTCCAACAAATCTACCAGAAAATCTCATCCAATAAAGAGACGGTCTCATTGGGCTACACTTCGCATTGCCAACGTGGTCCGCTACTCGACGTCATTCAACGCGACCGCTATAAAGATCGCGCTGTAGGTTATTCCTTACATGGAATACATCGCGACGACCTCGAGATGTTGATTGATGGCTACCAGATGAAGCGCGAAGGGAGTCAGGGACAACACAAAACATACGTTCTCGCATTGAAATTAGCGCAGTTTGAGTTCCTTGGGCGTACTTCGTCAAAAACCACTCCTCTCCTACTGCTCGACGACATTTTCGACAAGCTAGACGCCAATCGAGTGGAGCAAATTGTCCATTTGGTGTCAGGCGACAACTACGGACAGATATTCATCACCGACACCAACCGCGACCATCTGGACCAGATATTGCAGAACGGAGCCACCGACTACAAACTCTTCTCGGTGGAGAACGGAGTGATCACAGAAAGAAAGGAGGCGACTGATGTTTAAACGGCAAGTGCAATCGCTCGACGAAGTGTTGAGCAAATTCCTTCGCGAAGGAGGACTGGAAACTCCCCTCTTGCAAAAACGACTCATCGATGCATGGGCTGAAGTTGTAGGTCCGACTGTAGAACGCTATACTGAAGAGAAACACATCAAGAACCAAACGCTCTTCGTGAAGATCAACAACCCTTCGTTGCGACACGATCTTTCCATGATGCGCTCGCAACTTGTCAAACGACTCAACGAAGCAGTAGGTTCTTTCGTCATTTCCGAAGTCAAAGTCTATTGAAAAAACAAAAAGTGCCGTGTCATCACGACGCGGCACTTCTAAAATAATACCTAACAATGTATACCTAAGTAATAACTACATATTGAGAAAAACTAATAAATCCATATCCTGATTTTGACCCATCGCTTCATTCTGACGATGAAATCAATTTTTCACGATGCAAAATTAATACTTTTGATGCAAATTAATTATACGATGTGTTTCATAATTTTTCTTTTTTGTATCAACACTTACTATCTTTCATTTTCGCAAATTTATGTTACAAATCATAGATTTTTTGCTATTCTTACAGCAATTTTCTTCGATTCGAACGCCACAGACTCCGAAATGAAATTTCGCTTATTGTAGGAACACAAAAACGAAAAGAACTCAAAACAGACAGGAAGAAATAGAAAGACAAGCAAAAAAGAAGAAATTCGAAAAATCAAAATGTCAGCAAAAAGACGTTTTTCGTGACAAATTGTAAAGCAAAAGACCGATTTAAACAACCGATTTGTTGAGATTTTTTACTTATCGTCCGATTTTCCTACATGTATGCTTTGACCTCCTCAGAGCTATGCTTTGAGCGCCTTAGAGATATGCTGTAGCAAGCTTACATGATAGCTGACATTTTGTCAAAACACAACTCTGGTTTTCTTACAATAAAACAGGGAGAAAACCCAGCCTGTCCTATGATGTTTTGACGCTGCAAATATACAAAAAAAATCCCAATGGACAAATGATCCAAAGGGTTTTTTATGCTTGATCAACTAATCTAATCAAAGAGTGTTGTCTTTGCGCACACCCATATTCTTGCGAGACTCATCGTTGATGATTCGACTGGCTTGATGGCCATCAAAACGAGTGGGACTAATAATGAAATCGGGCACATTGAAGGAAAGAAAACGATCGCGATAGAAACGTCGCGGATTCCGCTGCGGCAGCATAAACGCCTTGCTGACAACACCCTTTTCATCAATGTGACAGAAATAGGGACGCGTAAAAAGACCATCATCGCGACGTGAACTCAACACGAGCCAACGCGAGTTGGTACTCCAGTTGTGGAACGATTCCGTATCTTCAGAATTTGCCTCATCCATGGGGCGGCTCTGTCCTGTAGCGAGGTCGAGCAGATAGAGATCGGCTTCATGATGCCAGATGCTGAACTGTCCGTAGTCGGAAAGTGTGTAGCAAAGGAAACGCCCGTCGTAGGAAGGACGAGGGAAGGATATCGATTTGTGCTGAGCCTGAGCATCGACAATGATGTCTATACTGCTGCCGAACTTACCCGTTGCGGGATCGAAATCAATGCGGTAGAGATTATAGTGGATGGAATCGAGTTGGTGGCTTCCCTCTGGGAGTGCACGGGCGGCACAGAAATAGAGAGAACGACCATCGGCCGAGAAAACGGGATAGGTTTCATAAATCGAATCCTGCTTGAGAAGGGGCGTAAGCAACAATTCGTTTTTCTCGACGTCATAGACCTGAAGGTCGGAGGCTGTATCGAAGACCTCCACCCGATTGCTGTCGGCACTATGGAACAACTGACTCGTTGAGTTGGTTGAATAAGCAATATAACGGCCCGATGGGTGCCAGTAGGGATAGACACAAAAGCCGATCGTCTGATCGGTCTTGGTATTGTAAGCCGTGAGTTCACCCTCCCTACTGGGGAGGGACGAGGAGGGGCTATGCCGTAGCAGCGTGGCGCCATGCGGACCACGGATATGCAGGCTCATATCGGCAGGATTGCCGCGATTGAAGCTATGACAGTTGACACAACCCTCGAACTGTGTGTTCTCAATCAACGCACGCTCATCAAACGAGGAGAGATCGCGTTCGTAAATGCCCATCTTGCTCCACACCTCGTAGCCTGGCTCAATCAAACGGTAGCAGATGCCATAGTCGATGCTGTCTGGGCTGACGTAAATCGAGAAAGGACGATAGGTGTGCCAACCATCGGCAAACTTGGCGGAAACGGTAATGCTGAGCGAGTCTCCACGATTCTGACTGAGCAACGAACGCCAATCATCAATATCGAAGTCAACCGCTTCATCTCCTTGGCTGTGCAGATTGTTCCCGTGTCTATCCGTAATAACGGCATCAATACGCAACATTTCCTCATCAGCCATGCAGAAGTTGAGAGGAGCGATATTTACGGGTATGGTGACCCCAACGTAGTCGGGATAGATCTGTGGCAGCTCGACCTCCTGCTTTGCATCGCTAACCTTTTCGTCGCAAGCGACGAAGAGGGAAGAGGTAAGAAGTAAGAGGTAAGAGGTGAGAAGTGTATATAAAATCCGTTTCATTGCATAATCAATGTTCAATGTTCAACGTTCAATCTTCAATGTTCAATGATCAATAATCGTTTGGTGTAGCCTTCGCGATCGCCTGTCAGCATATAATAAGCCAACAAATATTGATAGGCTAAGCGATTATCTTTGTTACGGTCGTAGAGGCTTTCGAGCATCTCGGGGGTCACATGGTCGCTGAAATAAAAGTCTTCCTTGTAGGCTGACTGGCGCAGACGTCCGTATTCGGGATGCTGAGCAATTGCCTTCTCATTTCCCAACAACGGTAGAGTTTCATTGGCCCATTCACGATAGAAGAGGGTCTTTTGTAGCGCTGAGAGATATTTGCGAGCCACCTCGTAGTCGCCGTTGATCAGGTTGGTCTGTGCCAATCGTTTATAGCATCGGGCACTCTTCTGGAAGTCAAGAATCGCTTCCTGAGCCTCAAACACAGTTCGCTGGGCTACATTAATCATACCCAACTGATAGAACGCCTCTGCTGTAGGCAATGGACTGGTCGCATCGCTCTGAACATCAGGCAAGAGCCCAAGGAGTCCGTTCTGGTTATAATCGAATAGGTGGTTGACGAGCTGGCCTTGCATCGCCAATGCAAGATTCTGTACCGTCACACCGATTTGGTTGTTTGGTTTCTCAGTGCTGACGGTGGCAAGTATGCGATTCCATTGCTGATGGCGGGCCATGAAGTCATATTGCATCACCTTTTCTGCTTTGAAATTGGCGTTTTTCCAAATGATACTTCCAAAAACGACTGAAACCAAGGCAAAAGAGATAAGAGGTAAGAGGGAATTGTTCTGTTTCTGAGCATTCTCTGACTTCTTACTTCTAACAACAAGCCACATCACAAGCGGGATGATGATGGCAGAGAACCATGCCGCATAGAGCAGCGTGGGGAAGGTGTTCGGGATACGGTAGTAATGGCTACCACCCCAGGCTATCCAATAGAGTGCCACAAAGGCGACAATCACCAGGATGCGGCGCACCCATCCGTCTGGCAACTGGAGAATCGCCCAAAGAGCAATCTGTGTGAGCAGAACGCCCCAGACTCCGCCCAACAACGCATTCTCGTCGAGCAGGAAAAGCCAAAGTAGGAACGAAGGCACAAAGCTCAGAGCATAGAACCATTGAACATTGAACGTTGAACGTTGAACATTGAACATGCTGAGCGTCAGCAGTTGCACAGCCGAGAGTAGAACCGCAATGATAAAAGCCCCCACCCAAGCATACAGGAAAAACTGAGTACAGAAGCGTCCCAGCAGGTCGGCTACGCCACCTGGTAGTTTAACAACCTCCCACACATAGTTACTGTCGAAAAGGAAAAGCTGGAATTGCTCCTGATAATGCAGATGATGCGGATAGGCCAATCCGAAAAACAAAAAGACCGCCACACCGAAAAGGAGCGTGCACAGCGCTTCGCCAGTGAATAGTGAAGAGCTAAAAGTGAAAATACGAAATTGCTTCATCTAGTCTATTTGTCAAATACCCGGCTGAATTCTTCTACGCTGATTTTGACAGGTTCAACCATGAACTCCGGACGGTTGTAGCTCTTCAGGAGACTGATATGCAGTTCGGGGTCTTCCTGCGGCATGAGAAAAGCTTTTTCTACTTTCCCGTTGTTGAAATAAGCAAAATAGACACGGCTGAAATTGTCATCGTCGCGGCGACTGGCAAGCATAATCCAATGGCCGTTGCTCGACCATGAGGGGTAGCTGTCGGAATAGTCCTTGCTGTTAAGGAGTGTGAGATCAACAGGCGAAGAAGTTTCCCAAGTGAGGGCAGTTCCTGTGTACTTGTCCATCGGGATACAAACTATGTCGGCATCATGATGCCTGCTATGGAAACAGCCATACTGTCCCAAAGCAAATAGCAGATAGCGACCATCGGGACTGATGCGTGGCAACGTGACGCTCTTATCGTCCGATGCAGCATCATAGACCAATTCCTCATCGCCAAAGACATGCGTAGCCACGTCGAACGAACGTCGAACGAGATTGTACTGTATTTTCGGATAGGTAGTTCTGATATCCTTGTCGCGCATCTCTTCAGGAAGCGGGACAGACTTGCAGTAGTAGAGATATTTGCCATCGGGCGACCAAGTAGGATACACTTCCAACAGCGTGGAATCGTTGCTCACGATGCTCACCGAGTCGGTCTCCACGTCATAGAGGATCATGTCGCTCGCCTCATCGTAGACCTCAATCTTGTTGGGATTCAGCGTATGGAATACCTGACGTGTTCTGTTGGTCGAGAAAGCTATCAGCTTGGCGGTAGGATGCCATGCCGGATAGACGCCGCCAGAGATGGTATAGTCGCGCTTCAAATCCACTTTCGAAATCTTTCCATCGTTCACAATAACGGTACCACCATTAGAGAGACGCACATGGAAGAGCATGTTATCGGTCTTGTAGTTCTGGTAGCTGTGGCAGTTGACGCACTGCCCCTTTTTCCAATCATTACTGGTAATCTCGTTGTTGAAAATCTGCGTCTCTTCAAAAGTGGTGAGGTTGCGCTGGGCAATCTCCATAAAACTCCATGCGACATACGACGGCTCAATGAGTCGGTACGACAGATATTCGTCAATAGGCTCATTGGCTACATGTATCTCAAACGGCTTGAACGACTGCCATTTACCTTCTTTCTTGCCCCATACCTCTACCTTGATACTTTTACCCTTGGAGGCATCGAGTATAGTGTGCCATTCCTCCTCGGGCATCTGCACCTTCACGCCATTGCCGTAGGTCTGTTGCTGACCATCAGGAGTAGTGATTCGTGCCACACACTCTTCGTACTGGTCAGTTGGCAGCATGAAGTTGAGTGGTGCAATGTTGCAAGGCACAGTGACATCGCAATAATCGGGGAAGATAGGTGGTAGCTCTGAGGACGCAGAGGCATCAGAGGGTACAGAGGGATGATGCCCACACGACAAGAGCAACAAAGCTCCTAGGAAGCAAATGCCATTAAGAATATATCTTTTCATTGTTTTCTTACGATTGAACTTCATGACCAATATTGCGCTCTACGATAAAGAATTTTCTTCCGAAGAGGTTGTACCACCAGTAAGTGTCCCCGAATTCCTTACGTGTATTCTCACCGATCTGCTCGATTGTCATACCAGGCTTTGCTTGACCTTCAAGAGTTTCCCAGAACTTTTTATAGCGGTCATAGACTGTCTGACTGATGGGGAGCATAATACGTTTCTCTTCTGGAGCCTTGTCCATATACAGTATATAGGCCTCTTGTGCATGCACGGGGAACTCCTCGTCCATGTGTGACTTCACATAGTTGCGCAGCGATGCCCAGAAGCGACGGGAGTCGCAGCGTATCATGGAATAGAACATAGCCTGCTCTGAAGCCACCTTGCTGATGGTATCAGACCAAAGGCTGATGGTATTGACAATATAACTGTCGCTATTCTCAATGCCAGTAAGTTCGTCGGGATAGGCTCTCTGCAGTTCCTTGATCTTTGCTGTGACCGGGGCTGGCTGCCAGTTCTTGTAAAATGGATGATGATGTAATATGGTAGTATAGCGTTCCACCAGTTTTTCATCTCCCACAGCCAGGGCACAGCGGGAAAGTGTCTTCAATAAGAAGGGCGAGAAACCATATTGTATGCCATTTTCGAAATTCAGTCGAATAGCCTCGTTCATCATACCATAGTTGTAATAGACCAACGGTGAAGCAATCTCCAAAAGGGTGATATGGAGCGAATCGGGATTGTTAATACTGACGGCGTCGTTACTCAATTTGAACGAACGGTCAAACAGGCCTCCTTCGTTCATCAGGGCAATATTCTTGAGAAATACTATCGTGCGGGTAGGTTTCTGATTCTCCTCCGCCAGACGGAGGATCTCCTTCCAATTGTCGTCCTCGGCATGGCGCACCATGCGCATCTCGTCAATGTAGTTCCTATCGTGGAACATGAGCATCGAGGTGAAAATGACGCCTGCAATGGTACACAAGACTGGAACGATTGCAACGCCACACTTCGCCCATCGGTTAGAGAAGCCTTTCATAAGACTCCTACCACACAGTGGAATAAGCACAGAGACAGCACCAAGTATCCAGAATGGGATGGAAAGATGGTCAACATTGTCGAGTATAGTCTTGAAACGAGGAAAGCCAGCCATCACCACATCGTCGGATCTCAGGTGCGTATAAAACTGAGTATGCCAAATACTGGCGGTAAAGAGAAGTAGAACAAAGCCTAGATACTCACGCCACGTAGGTTTATCTATAAGCGCAAGACATAAAACGAAAAGCAAGGCAAACCACCCCAACACAGGATAGATACAAATACCCAAAAGATACCAAACAAGATGCCATTTTCGTGGGGTGCAACGTGCTGCCCACAACAGCAGCAACATGACAAGATAGCCGACGGACTGCGAGAACCAATAGCCTCTAAAGGGGAGAATATAGATCCAATACCCCAAATCGACAACTGACGTAAGCAGACAGGCTATCGGCAGGAGCATCAGTGCCGTGGCACTGCCCTGCAACCGGAATGCTTTGGCACCCACATAGAATATCAGTATCCAAATTGCCACCAGTACACCAGCACCTAAGGCAGGATGATAGAAGAACTGTGTGAACCAAGCACCCACATACCGCATCAAGCCGAAAGGTTTTGACAGGAGCGTATGGTAGAAGGGCGCTCCAAAGACGAATGCAGAACGGTCGTGTGCCGTATAGAGTACCTCTTGATTGATGTGTAATATGTATGCGGTAAATAAGATGAAAGCCAACAGACTTCCATAGAGGATAACTCCGGATAGTTTGCTTTTCTTTATCATTTTTTTTGCTATAAAAGGCTGACTCATTTGATTGAGTCAGCCTATTATTAAATTATACCGATAAGGAATGATTATTCCTCATAGTAAACGGAATTGACGGTACATGAACCATTAATGACCATGAACTGAAGGTCGTGGTTTTTACCATCATTACCTTTTGCACAAATTTTAGCAATGTCCTCAGTGAGTTGAAGCTCATTCAAACCTGAATTCCAGTGCACATGTGTTTCACTGCCATCAGCATTGAAGTTGTCCCACCAACCAGACATTACTCTTACGTCCAAATCGTCAGTGGCATCAGAAACATCTATGATAAGAGTCTTAAAGCCCCAATAAATCTCATCAGTAAGATATGGGAAATTCTGACCCTCGCTATCACTGAAACGCATGGCTGCTGCATTCCAAGCACCGGGCTGGAATGGCGGTTGCGTTGTAGGATCTTCACCATAGATATAGAACTTCTGAAGCTCGTCGGTAATTACCTGGCAAGAAACAGGATATTCTGCTGTCAGCTCGGTACCATCAGCGCAAATAGCAGTCAGAAGGACGGTGTAATCACCTTTCTTCATCTTCTTCTTGGCAAAATTACCGACGAATTCCTTGCCACCAATATTCCACTTCGCATTAACTGGAGCCAAAGTCTCACAGGAAATGACGTTGCCGTTCTGGCCATCGGCTGCCTTGTCAACAGAGACAGTAGTCTTCGCCTTGAGCTCGTCAAGAGTGATGTGACCGGCATTGCTGATATCCTCAGAAACAGGATCACAAGCAATTAGCACACATGCTGCGGCAAAAAACAAAAATAATATCTTTTTCATATTGATTCTTAATATAAAATATTAATAAAGTGCTTTATATTGTGTCTTGGGGTCTGCAGTGTCCCAACCTGGGTTCTGCTCCAATCCACCATTGTGTAGAGAAATCTGGTTCTGAGGCTTAGGCAAGAATCCATTAGTAGCCTTGTAACGCTCAGTCCAAGAACAGGTCATGTGTTGCAGAGAACGCTTGGCACCCTTTTGGCCAAGGCAGACAACCTGTTTGCCAGATTGTGCCTGCAAAGCCTTAGGAGCATATTCGCTGTTCTTACAATCCTTACCGGTCCAACGACGCATGTCATTGAAACGCAGGCCCTCAAATGCAAACTCCCAACGACGCTCGTCTTGGACGGCTTTCAAAGAGTAAGGAGTCTGAGGAACACCAGCACGCTTCTGAACCTGGTTCATGTACTGGGCATCACCAGTAAGCTCGGTCATCATCAGAAGAACGTCAGCATAACGCATCAGGTAGAAATCCTCGAAGTGGTCACCCTGCATACTGTTGCCAAGAGAACCTGGAGCGGTATAGCCCTCACACTGAGTCCACCAAGTATCGTTGTTAGCTCCGCAAGCGTCAAGGTTCACATCGGCGTACTTCTTGACAGAATAGCCAGACTCCTCACAGTCGTCCTTCTCATAAGTATAACCCGAAAGCTCGTTGTCGAGGTCAATCATAGAACCGAGTTTACGGATGTCAGTATAACCACCTTTAGTCTCAGCTTCTGTCCAATCATCCCAGAGGTTGCACGAAGGAGTTCCCTGACCCCAACCCTGGTTGAACGGATAAGTCAGATTACGGTCACCATTCTGGTTGGAGGCACCATTACGAAGACCCCAGAAGCAAGAGAGGTAGTTAGAATACATACGCGGGTTGCAATATGTACCACCGATGTTCCAACCGGAGGCATTCATGAACTGAATCTGGAAGAGTTCCTCGGTGTTACCGTTACCCATACCAGGCTGGTCGAAGCAGTTCTCACGCTTCATGTCAGCAATGAATGGATAAGCATGACCTGCATCATCGTGTGCCTCATCCCAAAGGAAGCTGTTGGAATACTGCCAAAGTGAGCGGAAGTCCTCGCAGAGCTTGTAGCCACCATTGTTAATGATGTCCTTCAAACCATTGACGATGTCGTCCTTGGAAATAGAAGACACGTTTAAGCCCTCCTGTTCGATAGCCTCGCCGTTGCGGTTCTTGAACTCAATGGCAGGAGCAGAACCAGTAGCAAGTTCACCAACTCCCTTGTAGAAGCCTGCCCAGAACATGTATGCACGTGCCATGAATGCTTCGGCACTGTACTTGTCAGCATGACCTGAACCATTGGCTCTATTGGTCGTCATGAGAGTCTTAGCAGAAACGAAGTCAGCGATAATCTGCGGGAAGATGACATCCTCGGCGCTAACCTGCTGATACGATTCATCAGTAATAAGAGTAGAAGTGACCAAAGGAATGTCACCATACATCTGGGTGAGCCACATGGTGTAGAGGCCACGCATGAAGAAAGCCTCACCGAGGAGCTGATTGCGCTGAGCCTTTTCAGCATCGGTCCAAGGCACATTGTCGATGGTTTCAATCTGGTTGTTTGCACGTGCAACACCACCATAGAGAAGAATCCAGTCATATTCATACTGATTGGCATTCGACATTGTGAAATGATGCATTGATTTAGGCATATAGTCTTGCAGGCCGCCACTACCATAGCAGTCGTCTGACATACAACTCCACCAGAAGAAAATGTTATTCAAACAATCACTATTATCTCCGCCACCCAACGTACTCATGATACTGTAGGTAGCTGCATTCAACGCCTCGACATCTGCAGGCTTGCCTGGGAATGTAGCCGAGGTCATCTCCGTCACACGCGGATCAGTATCCAGCATGTCGTTACAGGATGTAAACAAGGTTGCTGCAGAAAGAACAGCTAACGATGATAAAATATATTTCTTCATAATTATAATATTGTCTCGAATTAGAATTTAATGCTTGCACCAACCAAGAAAGTACGAGCTGGCGGATAAAGACCAAGGTCGATACCGGATGCCCAGTTTCTATCACCACCTGTTGATCCAACCTCAGGATCGAGACCGGTGTAACCAGTGAAGGTGTAGAGGTTCTGAACCTGAACATAGAAGCGGAGCTGCTGGAACGGACTAGTCTTCCAGATACGCTTGAAGTCGTAACCAAGAGTTACGGTCTTGATCTTGAAGTAGTCAGCATCCTCCACATAACGCTGAGATACCCAAATGGTGTTCGGGTGACCATTATTTGAAATACGCGGCATTGTGTTTGAGGTTCCCTCACCATGCCAACGGTTCAAGATAGAGGTGTCGTAGTTCTCATCGGGATCATCACCGAATGAACGGTAAGAACGCATGACCTGCATACCAAATGCACCAGCACCGTTTACAGCGAAGTCAAAGCCCTTATAATTCAGACCGAGGTTGATACCCAACATCACATCGGGATTAGGATTACCGATTTCATGCTTGTCGGTACCAGCACCTTCGCCCTTACCAACAATCACACCATCACCATTCCAGTCGTCCCAGATGCAGTCACCAGGCTTAGCGTCGTCAAGGACAGCCTTACCAGCCAAGCGTGCAGCGTCAATCTGTGCCTGATTCTGCCAGATACCGCTATATGACATACCGTAGAAGTAACCAATGGGATGGCCTTCCTCAGCACGAGAGACATAGTCTGTACCCTGTGAGATGACATTACCTGCACCAGCAATATAGTGGTTCTCGTTGGCGATACGGGTTACCTCATTCTTGTTGGTAGCAAGGTTAACGCCTACATTGTAGCTAAAGTCCTTGCCAATACGGTCGTTCCAAGTGAGAGCGAGCTCAATACCAGTATTCTGGACGTCACCACCATTGATGTAAGCTGGGTTGGTACCCATAATACCAATCTGCGGACCAGTGACGAGCCAATCCTTTGTGGTCTTCTTATACCAGTCGAACGTCAAGCCCAAACGACTGTTGAGGAAACGAGCATCGAAACCAAGGTCGAGCTGCTCAGAGGTCTCCCAAGTAAGGTCGGGATTAGGCACGATGTTAGCGTAAGCACCTGTATTGGGGATACCTGCAGTAGAAGTAGCCAAGTCAGAACCAAACTTGTAGCCACTGTCGTTATATTTACCCGAAAGAGCAATTGTAGCAAGATACTGGTACTTGGTAATACGGTTGTTACCGTTCTGACCCCAAGATGCACGGAGTTTCAAGAAGTCCATCCAGCTCTTAGTGCTTGCCATGAAAGGCTCGTTGGAAACTACCCAACCTGCAGATACAGATGGGAACCAACCCCAACGGTGACCGTCGGCGAAGATACTTGAACCGTCATAACGCATGGTGACAGTAGCCATATAGGTTTCATTCCAGTCCCAAGTCACACGACCGAACCAAGAAGCAAGATACTCTTCGTCATTGGGATAACCAGACAAACCAGCTACAGTAACATCTGCAAGTTTGATGTTATCCAGATATGCAGAATCCCAACCCTTCAGCGTTGCGAGCTGCTCGCCCCAAGCGACACTGTTGTTTCCACCGACATTAAAGCTCCATGCAGTGCTCTGGTAGCTCTGACCTACCATGGCGCTGATCTTATGACCAGAAATAATAGGAAGATCATAAGTAAGCGTATTCTCAATAGACCAATTAGAACTCAACCAAGCGTTCTGGCTTACACCATATGTTTTCGCGATGGCTGTACCTTCACCCGGAGCACGTGGTTCTGAATAGTTACGGTATCCACCAGCATTCCAGTTATAGTTGAACTGAGAACGGAATCTCAGACCCTTGATAGGCTGGATGACAGCAAAAGCTGTAGCGCTAGCATTGATATTGCGGCTCTCTGCCATAGAGTTCCAACCACCCTTACTGAGGTTCTCCCATGGGTTGTAGAACATAGAAGGATTCCAACCCTGACCATAAGTCACATTACCATAGTAATCCTGATAATTATAGATATCACCATTGTCTGCATACTGTGGCACGAGGGGAACAGTCTGGAGCAAACTGTGGATATAGCTCCAATACATACCATCCTCAGCAAGGTCGTGGCTCTTGTTATAACCGATAGAGATGTTCTCACCGATGGTAATGGCATCAAAGTCCTTTGCCTTCAAGAGCACGTGGTCGCTGTTGACACGAATGGTGTGACGCTTGTAGAATGATGCCTGATCAGCACCCATGATACCTTCGTTACCAGTATAGGTGTAGGACATGGCGAACTTAGAACGATCAGTACCACCAGTCAAGGTTACAGAATGGTTGTTCTGCACAGCATTCTTGTTGGTGAACACATCCCACCAGTCAGTTCCTTCCCAACCGTTAGCAACCTTGTTGAGAATGTCCTGTGGAACATAAGAAGCCCAATCAATCTTAGCACCATTAGAGTTGAAGTTGTACTCATCAAAAATGGTCATGTACTGCTGAGCATTGAGAAGTTGTGGACGCTTGTAAACGTTTGACCAACCGATAGCACCATTGTAGCTGAGTTCAACCTTACCAGCCTTACCCTGCTTAGTAGTAACCAGGATAACGCCGTTTGCAGCACGGGCACCATAAATGGCAGCCGAAGCAGCATCCTTCAGCACGTCGATGCTCTCGATGTCGTTCGGGTTAATGCCATCGAGGTTACCACCAGCTACACCGTCAATCACATAGAGAGGGGTATTATCACCGATAGTACCCTTACCACGGATGTAAACATTGTAACTCTTACCAGGCTGTGAAGAACTCTGGGTGATCTGTACACCAGGAGAGCTCGACTGCATAGCCTCAAGGGCGTTGGTGGTGTTCAGCTTGGCAATTTCATCACCTTTCACCTGAACAGTGGCACCGGTCACCAATTTCTTCTTCATCGTACCATAACCGATGACAACCACGTCGTTCAACGTTGTGTTGTCCTCTACCAAGGTAATGGCGATGTTGCTTCTGCCACCCACATTTACCTGCTGGGGAACATAACCCACGTAGGAAATGCTCAATGTGGCATTAGAAGCGGCCTGGACACTGAAGTTACCATTGAAATCGGTAATGGTACCTGCAGATGTGCCATCCACTTTCACTGTAGCACCGATGATCGGTTCACCAGCTTCATCGTTTACCGTTCCTTTTACGAGGCCCTGAGCCAGAGCTCCCATTGGGAACAAACAGAGCAGGAACAATAAAGCCAATGGCTTTTGTAGTAATTTAAAATTCCACATACTTTGAAAATTAATTAATTAGAATTTAGATTGTTGTATTTAGGTGTTTATTTCTCGGTTTAATACCTTAATTCGCGCATTCACGCATTTTCACGATGCAAAGATACCTTTAACATTCCAAAAAGACGTGGCCATTTGTTTCATTTACTTTTTTGAATGTAACAAACATTACAAAACTTTCACTTTTCCCAATAGAATGATACAAAGTGTGAAATGGTTTCCACCTTTTTTATATATATTTGCAAAAAGAAAAGAAGGAAAAGAATAACACAACTAAAATGTTAACAAAATGAAACAAAAACTTATTGGTATTTGCCTATTCATCCCAATGCTGGGCATGGCACAGAACCCTGTCATTCGTGACCAATTCACGGCTGACCCTACTGCGCGCGTATTTAACAATAAGGTGTACTTGTACCCTTCGCACGACATCCTTCCTCCTGAAGGACAACGTCAGGACTGGTTCTGCATGGAAGACTATCATGTCTTCTCTTCTGAAAACCTAACTGACTGGACCGACCACGGCATGATTGTTACACAAAACAAAGTGCCTTGGGTGAGACCTAATTCCTATTCCATGTGGGCACCTGACTGTGTCTACAGGAATGGAAAGTACTATTTCTATTTCCCGTCTGCTCCTGCTGAAGGAAGAGGCGGCTTCGCTGTTGGTGTAGCTATCGCAGACAATCCAGAGGGGCCGTTCATTCCTGAACCGGAACCCATCAAGGGCGTCAATGGCATTGACCCGTGCGTTCTTCTGGCATCCGACGGCAACGCTTACATCTTCTGGGGCAATGGACGTTGCGCCAAGTTGAAAGAGAACATGAAGGAACTCGCCGACGACAACCCAAAGGAAACCGTCAAGTTTGGTAATCGCGAGATGGAAATGATTGGCGTCAACTGCCTCCAAGGTCTGCCCAATCGTCAGGCTGAAGGTCCGTTCGCTTTCGAGTACAACGGCAACTATTACCTGACCTATCCTTATGTGAGACAGAACACTGAAGTCCTCGGATATGCCATGAGTAAGAATCCGATGGGACCATACGAATACAAAGGTCTGATCATGGCCGAACATCCCAATGGCTGCTGGACCAACCACCACAGTATCATCAACTACAAGGGACAGTGGTATCTGTTCTACCACACCAATTTCTTCTCGCCGAAGGACGATAAGCGCCGCTCGGTGTGCATCGAGAAGCTGGCGTTCAATGCAGATGGCACCATCCAAGAGGTGAAGGAGACCATGCGTGGCGTAGGTATCAACCAAGCTACTGAGAAGATTCAGATTGACCGCTACAGCGAGGCTGCAGAAGGTGTGACCACCGAACATGTAGATACCACTCGTGCCTTCAGCGGCGACTGCGCCACCCTGCCAACCAAGGGCAGTTGGCTCAGATATGCCGATGTTGACTTCAGCAACATGGCCGATGGTTATCTGATTATCAACGCCAAGGCTAGCGACGATACTGAGTTCTGCATCCGTGAAGGAAACGCCAAGGGTAAGGTCATTGCTCGTATCAAGATGACAGTGAGACCTCCTGAACCACCTGCAGGTGGTGGTGCTGGAGGCGGTATGCCTATGATGGGCCGTATGCGCCGCGACATGCGTAACCAGTGGCTCACTCAAACTGCTACATTGGAATACATGCCGAAGGGTGTCACCGACTTGGTAATCACCAACGAAGGCGAGGGAGCTGTCAGCGTAGACTGGGTACAGTTCAAGAATCGTCCCAAGTACTTCTCAGCAGTCACCACTCCATCTGCAAAGCCCGACGATGAAGGATTCATCCATCGTTGGTTGCTCTTGGAGCCTATCGACAAGCCTAACAGCGGTAATACTGTATTTACCGACAGCTATTTGCGCGAGCACTTCAACCGCGAATACTTCAAGGGACAGCAGACCATCGTGCCGAAGAACGGCCAGAAGGTCAAGGCTGTGTTCAAGCAGGAACAGGCTCCTGCAGGTTTCGGCCGTGGTTTCGGTGGCCAGCAGCAACCAGCACAGCCCGAAGTGAAGACCGTCACGCAGAACCTTACCTGGCACGCCCTTGACAGCGAGAACTTCAATGTGAAGCTGTTCCGCTTTGCCGAGAAGTGGGGAGAAAAAGTATATGGCGTCCTCTTCTGGGCCGTCACCATCATCGACTGTGACGAAGATATCGAGAACGTACGCTTGGCTGTAGGCTCCAACTCAGCTTCCATGTGGTGGCTGAATGGTGAAGAGACTCTGCTGCTCAGTGGCGACCGCCGTATGGTAAAGGACGACGCCATGTCATCCCGTCTGACACTGAAGAAAGGTCGCAACATCTTGCGTGGTGCCGTCATCAACGGCCCCGGCATGAGCGACTTCTGCGTCCGCTTCCTTGACGAGAAAGGTAACCCAGTAAAGAACTATACAATCAAAGCACAATAAAATGAAAAAACTACATAGCATCCTTGCGGCACTTGCTTTGGCAACCACCGCAAACGCCCAAGTTGGCGAACCCTTCATACACGATCCCTCGACCATCGCCGAGTGCGAAGGCAAGTACTATACATTCGGCACCGGCGGCGGAGGACTCATCTCCGAAGATGGCTGGAGCTGGCACAGTGGCGCTGAGCGCCCTGGTGGCGGTGCAGCCCCCGATATGATCAAGATTGGTGACCGTTATCTTTGCATCTATGGAGCCACAGGTGGTGGCTTAGGTGGTGGTCATAGCGGCCGCATCCTGACGATGTGGAACAAGACGCTCGACCCGAAATCTCCCGATTTCAAGTGGAGTACAGCCGTTGAGGTATGCTCCTCCGATGGTATGGAAGACCAGGACGCCATCGACCCAGGTATCATGCTCGACCCTACCACAGGTCGTCTGTGGGTAAGCTATGGCACCTATTTCGGCACCATCCGCCTCATCGAGCTCGACCCCACTACTGGTTTCCGTAAGGGTGGCAACAAGGAGAAGGACATCGCTATCGACTGTGAAGCCTCCGACCTTATCTACAACGATGGATGGTACTATCTGCTCGGCACCCACGGCACCTGCTGCGATGGTGTGAACTCTACCTATAACATCGTTGTAGGTCGTTCCAAGAGCCCAGAAGGCCCGTATATTGACAATGTTGGCCGCGACATGTATCATGGTGGCGGTAAGATGGTGATTGCCGCTGGCGACCGCAAGACGGGTGCTGGACACTTCGGACGTACTATCATTGACGAGGGCGTAGAGGTCATGTCTTTCCACTGGGAGGCTGACTTCGATATGGGTGGCCGCTCTACATTGGCCATTCGTCCCCTGCTTTGGAAGAATGGTTGGCCCGTTGGTGGCGAACAATTCAAGGGTGGCGTCTTCGAGATTGAGAGCGAGCGCCGTGGCTATGCTCTGGAATTGGCTGTCGACTTCGTTCGCATGAATGTCGCCCGTGCTGGTGGATTCGGTGGATTCGGTGGCAGACCACAGGCAAATGCTGCTCCTCCACAGCCCGTTCCCAACCAAACGTTGGACGAGGTGAAGGGTGGCTGGCCCGAGGGTAACATCCCCGCTCGCATCGGCGACTACATGTTCCGTCCTTGGCAGCGTTGGAACGTTCAGCCTACAGAGGGCGAGGGCTATCTTGGTGGTCCATACTTCAAGATTACCATCGACGGTACCGAGCGTGCATTGGCAGCCACGGCTGATTTAGAGGTGACTACCGTGCCCGCCTTCACTGGTGCTGACGAACAGTTGTGGCGTATCGAACAACTCACTGATGGTACATTCCGCATCATGCCGAAGGTCATTCCCGGCAAGGAAGGTATCAACAAGCACTACTGCCTCTATTCAGCTGGCGACTCCACTCCTACTCTCGCAGAATATGACTTTGGAAGCGACAATTCCAAATGGAATTTCCGTAACCATTAATTGGAAATAATCAATTTGCCGTCACCTTATGCAACCAACTACAGCGAGTTGCAGGGTGGCGGCAAATTCTCTAAACAATCTACCTTTACGACAAATACTTAACTTAACTTTAAACAAAAACTATATGGACGAGAAAAAACAAAACATGAGCCGACGAGAGTTCTTGCGGCGCCTTGGCGTCGGGACGGGCTCGGCAGTGGCCCTAATGGCACTGGAACCACTGAACGTGTTGGCTGATGACAAGAAAAAGAAAAAAACTGCTAACAACCGCATGACCTATCGCGTGCAACATGGATCGGGCGAAGAGATCTCACTCTTAGGCTTCGGCATGATGCGACTACCTAACAATCAAGAAGAAGTAAACCAATTGGTGGACTACGCTATTGAGCACGGTGTGAACTACTTTGACACGGCTCCTATGTATATGGGTGGACAGTCGGAGGTGCTTACGGGTAATGCTCTTTCTCGTTATCCGAGAGATAAATACTTCATTGCCACGAAGATGTCGAACCAAAACCGACGCCTGTGGAGCTACGATGAGTCGAAACGAATGTACGAGCAGTCGTTCGAGAAATTGCAAGTCGATCACATTGACTATTACTTGCTACATGGCATCGGTGGCGGCATGGACTCACTCAGGGGACGATTCCTCGACAATGGTATTTTGGACTTCTTATTGAAAGAGCGCGAAGCAGGACGTATCAAACATCTTGGTTTCTCCTATCACGGCGATGTGCGCGACTTCGACTGGCTGCTCGACCATCAGGATGAGTACCATTGGGACTTCTGCCAGATACAAATGAACTTCCTCGATTGGCGCCACGCCTCCATACGTGGAGGCCGCAGATCGGATGCCGATGCCGAATATCTGTATAATAAAAGCGAGAAGACAGGAGTGCAATGCGTAGTGATGGAGCCTCTTCGTGGAGGAGCCTTCGGACGCATGGCACAAGAGTTGACCGACAAGATGAAGGCTGTCCGACCAGATGACAGCACTGCTCGTTGGGCATTCCGATGGGTGGGATCCTATCCGAACATCCTCACGACATTGAGTGGAATGAACCGCATGGACCATTTGGAAGAGAACGTGAAGACATTCTCACCACTCGAAATCTGCACTGAGGCCGAGAACAAGCTATTGGCAGAGATTGCCGACCAGATGGCTGGCTTCCCCACAATCCCCTGCACCACATGCGCATATTGTATGCCCTGCCCCTTCGGTGTAGATATTCCAGGCAACTTCGCCTATTACAACGAGGCTGTTACCGAACATCTGTTGCCACTTCCCGAAAAGACTGCCGCCGACTTTGCCGAGCGCAAGCAGAAATTCATGGAAGGCTACGAGAAAGCTTTGGATGACCAAAAGAAATGGGCTAATCAATGCCAAGATTGTGAGGAATGCTTACCGAAATGCCCACAACAAATACGTATTCCCAACCAGATGGCACGTATCGTGGAAACATTAAAAGGGAAATAAAGCATCAGCATTAAGGAATACAAAAAGGTGAAGAGCGTCATTCTGCTCTTCACCTTTTATTGTTTCGCAAGCTCCACTTCAAGGGTTTAAAGGGCTTAAAGAGAAGTGGAAGGGTTTAAAGGGGCGTATGCCTTACAAAAGAGTTTGGAGTCTAGGAGTTTAGACATTAGACCATTTTTCATCTTTCATTTAGGCCGCAGGCCGCTACGTGCCCTTTCACTCCCCTTTATACCCTTTATACTTCAACTTGCGAAAGTTGAAGCTTACTTTTTCGTTCTGACAGAATCCAAGAAGCTAACCATCTTCTGGAGGTTCTCCTCAGAATACATGCCCATACCATGGCCTCCCTCAGGAACGAAGGTGGCTTCGGTCTTGACACCGGCAGCTTTCAGCAGCTCATAGAACATCTTACCCTGGCAGCAAGGCACCACGTTGTCTCTTTCACCATGGAAGATGATGATGGGAGGATTCTTCTTGTCAACATAATTTGTTGCACTCAGACTGCGATACTTGTCAGGCTCCTGAGAAAGTTTCGAACCCAACAGCACATCCTCGGGACTATTCTCACCCATCTTCATACCTTCACCGCAATCCATTGCCGTCAAATCCACAGGACCAGACCAGTCACAGGCTGCATTCACAGTGCTACTCTCTTTCAGATAATTGCCGACTGATCCTTCAAGATCAATGTCAACAACACCCACCTTTGTCTGCTTGATACCACTGGTTGTGGCAGCTACAGAAGAGAGGTGACCGCCAGAAGAGAAGCCACTTGTGGCGATGAATGATGTGTCGAACTTGTACTTCTTGGCCTCACCACGAACAAAACGGATGACGGCACGGATGTCGTGAATCTGGGCAGGCCACTTGGCATCCATACTGGAACGGTGGTTGGGGCATACCACTGCATAACCAGCGTCAAGCAGAGCTTTCACGATGGTACCCAAGTCGGCAGCGCCCTTGCTGCTGTTGCTGAACCATGCGCTGCCATAGATGTGAATCACCACAGGATAGCTCTTTGCCTCTTTCTTGGGCAGATATATGTCACAATTGTGGAACGCCTGGTCATCGCCAGCATAGTTGACATCCTTCCACTCTTGTGAAGTCTCAAGTTTTGTCTGTTGTTGGAAGCCACCAAAGCCTCCAAAACCGCCACCTGGTTGTGCACAGACTGCCATCGACAGACCGCACAATAACGTTGATAATAGAACCTTTTTCATTTTACTTGTTTTTAATGTGTTTATAATGATAAATTAAATGTCATTTTCTTCAAATCAGCATCTCGCGAACTGTTACCATAGAAGATCTCATACTTACCAGGCTTGATTCGCATGGTGTTGGTCTCAGTATCAAAGAACTCAAACGACTTCGGTGTCAACTGCAACACAGCCTTTGCTGTCTGACCAGCCTTCACGTCAACGCGTTGGAAAGCGCGCAGTGATTTCAAAGGACCTTCTGCGTCGGAAACATCACGAATGTAAACCTGGACTATCTCCGTTCCGTCACGCTTACCAGTGTTGGCCACATCTACAGAAAGAGTTCCGCTTCCGTCATTTTGAATATTTAATTTTCCATTTTTAATCTCAAACGAAGTGTACGACAGACCATAGCCAAAGGCAAACAGCGGGTCGTTGAAATAACGATAAGTGCGTCCCTTCATCGAATAATCCTCGTAATCGGGCAGTTGCTCACTCGATTTGTAGAACGTAACGGGCAATTTGCCACTGGGATTGTAGTCACCAAACAGCACATCTGCCACAGCGGTGCCTCCCTCTTGTCCTGCGTACCATACCTGCACAATGGCATCACACGTTTCCATCTCAGGTTGGAACGCAATGGCCGAACCCGAACAATTGACGAAGATAACCTGCTTACCTGCAGCCTTCAATGCCTTCAAGAAGTCGCGCTGCACTTTCGGCAGTTCAATGTTCGTACGGTCGCCACCTTTGAATCCATCTATCTCCACGGGCATCTCCTCTCCTTCAAGAGCAGGAGAGATGCCACCCACGAAGATAACCTTGTCAATTCCCTTCAACTGAGCAATCGTCTGCTGATAGTCGATGGGATGTTCTTTGGCGATATTGATGGCCAAGTTTGCATTATAGGTATGGATATGCGAGAAACGCACCTCGATATTATAGCTCTTGCCCTTTTCAGCTTGGATGGCCACACGGTTAGGTGTGGTACGCCAAATGTGATGACGGAACTTCTGCACGCCATCGATATAAAGTTCAAAATGTCCGCAACCATCCACGTTCACCACATACTCACCAGCCTCCTTGGGAGTGAAAACGGTCTCGTACTTGGCAGAGAAGTCTTCGAGTTGTACTCCTGGGGCGAAATTATGCATACCAAAGGTTGTGACAGCCAGTGGCGTGGTATAATACTGTGTTGTGACAGGCTTGCCTTCCATTCTGCGGTTGTTCCAGAAGGTACCCTTCAAACCTTTCTTTCCTTCAAAGCTGCACTGCGAGGCCATCAGACACTCCATCACCTTATCATACGTCAGGTCACAACCCTGAGCATAGAAGAATTTCTTCGTCTTAGCCTTGATACCATCGAGAATAGTAATAGTATGGTTAGGCATACCATTGTAGTTGCCCCACATCATCGGGGTGTTGTCGGCATTTGGGCCGATTACAGCAATCTTCTCCTTGTTCTTCTGCAAGGGCAGGATATTGTTCGTATTCTTCAACAGTACAATCGTCTGTCGAGCCATATTCAACGAAAGGTTTGCTGACTCTTTGGTAGACATGGCTGAATAAGGTATCTTCGACCATTCCACCAACGAGGGATCGTCCATCTCACCCAAGTCAAAACGACCTTCCAGCAAGCGAATGACATGTTTGTCGACCTCAGCCTCCGTAATGAGTCCACGCTTCACAGCCTCAGGAATACTACGATAGGCATATCCATAGCCACATTCCACGTCAGTACCGGCAATTGTAGCTTTTGCTGAAGCATGAACAGGGTCGGAGGATGACTTATGCGACTCATAGAAATCGCTGACAGCTCCACAATCGCTGACCACAAGATAATCAAAGCCCCACTCATCGCGGAGAATGGTCTGCATCAGTCGCTGAGAACCACAGCAGGGGTCATCGTCCAAACGCTGGTAGGCACACATCACCTCACGCACCTTAGCATCTTGCACCAACGTCTTAAATGCAGGCATATAGGTCTCCCAGAAATCACGAGGCGATACATTTGTAAGGTTCGCTGTATGGCGTGTATATTCAGGACCGCTGTGTACAGCATAGTGCTTGGCACATGCCCATAGTTTGCGATACTTCGAGGATTCCGGTCCCTGCAGTCCCTTCACCACCTGTGTACCCATGACGCTGGTCAAATAGGGATCTTCGCCATAAGTTTCTTGTCCCCTACCCCAACGCGGGTCGCGGAAGATGTTGACGTTCGGAGTCCATACAGAAAGGCTATGGAATTTTTCATCTTCGCCACTTCCACGCTGCATGCGCTCGTTGTATTGGGCACGGAATTCAGTTGAAGCCACATCGAAGCACTTATAGAGCAAGTCGGGATTCCATGACGATGCCATAGCTATCGGTTCTGGGAATACTGTGACGTTACCTTGGTTGGCTGCACCATGCAGGGCCTCACTCCACCAGAAGAACTTCTTGATTCCTAAGCGTGGAATGGCAGGACTCTCATCGAGCATCAACTGGGCTTTCTCTTCCAAGGTCAAGCGTGAGCAGAGGTCCACAGCACGTTCCCGAGCACTCAAGTTCGGGTTCTGATAAGGAAGTGTCTGCGCATTCAATGTGAACAATGAACCCTGAAAAATCAGCAGAGATAATAATAGTTTCTTCATATTTTATTTCTGAAGTCTAGCAAGCTCAACTTCAAGGGTTTAAGCCTATCACTCCCCTTTATACCCTTTATACTTCAACTTGCTAAAGTTGGATTATAATACTAATGTAACTTGCAGACGGATACATCCTTCGTGTCCGCTTCACGTCCCAGCAGGAACTTGTCGATGAAAGCCTGCACCTCTGGGTATTGGATTTCGGGCAATTGACAATGAGGATGTCCGTTCATAATCGACCATCCCATGCGGTCACCGATACCGAAAGTATTCCACACCTTCTTGGCAGCCTTGGCAGAAACAAGCATAGAACTATCTGCCAGCCACTCATAGTCAGGATTACCTAACAACAACAAAGCACGCGGACACACCATTGCACATAGCTCGTGCTGGTCGTAGGGCAGACGATAGACACTGTCGCCATGGAAGTTCTCCTTCTGACTCTCGAGGAACCAATGATAGTCGGTCTTGTCGAGATCCTCTAAGTTCTTTCCTGACAAAGTCAACTCGTGAGACACACGCCAAGCGGCTGCACCGCCACCACCTGGCTCTTGGGCAATGGTCAAAGCCACACGCTCATCGAAGGCACCACAATAAAGCGCCATCTTACCAGCATAGGAGCAACCCGTGACACCAATATGCTTCATATCGATTTTCGTTTGCTCCGCACCTAACTGCTGCAGTCCGTCGAGGAGACGACTCAGGCCCCACGCCCACTCGCTATAGGCGCCATTGTCTTTCAACTCAGGATAAAGCTGGTCGAAAGGAAATGTTCCACGAGTGCCCTGTGCACGGAATTGTGAATAACCGTTCACCTGTGACTCACGATAATTCATGATGGCAATAGGACGGTTCTCAAAAAGCTTCCTGGGCAACGACATATTGCTGGTGCCTATCATCAATGCATAGGGTGGCTTACCTGTCTTTGGATAACTAATAGTAGCACGAAGTGGGAGCGTACGCCCATTCACCGTGACATATACCAGCAGTGTGTCACCAACCATCTTTGCAAAGACAGAACCTGACTCAACAGCGGGTTTTGTGCCAATACCATAATGCTGAATCTCAGCGGCAATCTCACTGCGTCGACGCGACCACTCGCTGAAATTCTTCACTACGCCCTTTCCATCGCTCCATTCTAAAGGATTGGGCAACGTGCGCACCTCAGGAAGTGCGTCCACACTTGGCATTGCAGGGGCTGCAAACTTTGCTCCTGTATTCTCCACCTCATAGACAAAGGGAATCCTTTGTGCATCGACATGATATAAACCAGCCATCATGGCCAGCACCAAACATAGTCTTTTCATAGTGTATACTTGTTATTTGTCAATTGTTAATATTTCATTGTTCAATAGTCCATAAAATAAGTCGGGGCGACAGAGACGCTTCACTATCGCACCCGACCTTCAAACAGGTTGCTAACTACAAATCAAAAACTGCTAAATCCATTTATTTTTCCTGTTTATAATATAATTAGTTAGAGATTTCTCTATTGTTACTTCTTAATTGTCAATTGTGAATTGTCAATTGTGAATTGTGAATTATAAATTGTCAATCACTTGCCAATGACTCGATAATTCCCACTAAGATGCATGAAGGCGAACAAGCGAAGCAGGCCATCATAATAGGCATCGAAATAGCCATCTTCGAACGGTTCATGCTTGGCATTCCAAAGCGCATCTACAAACTCCTTACTCTTCTCATGGCTACACATCACCGAAGCCGCAGCAGCCGTAGCTACCAATCCGATGCTGTGACGAAGCTTGCGGAAACCACCGGCTCCAAGGATTTCATTACCCTCGGGCAGGGTGCCATCCTTGCGGAACTGATCCATAAATGTATCCACGCCCTGACTATAGAGGAAGTTCTGGAAGGTCTCGCCATACCAGCGTTGCCATTCACCATCCTTGCAACTCCATTCGTAATCCAAAGCTATATTCATAGGCACGCGCCAAGAGTCGTAACGGAAGTTGTTGTTGCCGTTGCGAGGAGGAGCCTGAGGTGCCCCACCCTGCTGCTGACCTTGCGGTCTGCCTGGGAATCGGAAGCCCTGCTGCTCAGAGCCGTCAAACTGGCATTGGTCACCATTCAGGGCTGTCTTCTGGTCAACACACTTATGCAAGAACTCACGCGACTTGGCTGCGCACTCCATCCAATAATCAGAACGACCATCGTCGCCCCACTTTGCCCACACCTCATAGAAGGCAGGGATATGATAGGAAGGATCGGTGAAGCGCTGTCCGAAACCATCGGGAGTGAAGGTGATGAGTTTCGTCTCAGGGTCGATGAGATACATTTTCTGGGTGGTGGGTGTTTGTTGTTGGGTGTTGGATGCTTGTTGACCACCGCCAAAACCGCCTCCACCAAAACCGCCAAAGCCACCGAAGCCACCACGTGCCTCAGGTGTGTACTCCTTCGGCTGGATACAGTTCAGGATATGCTGTGCCTCGGCCTTATAGTTAATACCCGTATTGTCTCCCCATCGGTTCGAGGCGAAAATCAACGCTGTGATGAAATACAGTTCTCCATCCGAAGCGGCTCCAGCGGAATTACGTGTACCATCGGTTCGGCAACTCCATGCGAAATAACCCTCACGAGAACCCTCCTGATGTTGCATGTAATGCTTGCTCCAACGCCATATACGATCGAAGATGTCCTTCTCACCAAACTGGACGGCCACCATCAATCCGTATGACATTCCTTCGGTGCGCACATCGTGGTTCTTGATGTCCGACACATAGCCCATAGAATCGCCCACTTCGAAGTAGACCTTGTTCGGACCACGGAACACATCGTTGAAGACTTCCTTCAACTTTGCATCGACTGCAGCCCGATCATAACCCATTTCCACAAATACATTTCTATATTGCCCTGTCTCAAAGCCACCTTTCTTCCACGGCGTGTAAGCCTTGGCTCCAGCGCTCATCGTCAGTGCAATCATCATCAATGCAATTGTCTTCTTTATTTCCATTTTTTAGTTCTTGTTTTCCGATGGCAAAAATACAAAACAAAAACCATTCTCGTGTTTCCCTATGTATCAAAATCTATTGAATTTGTTACATGAAAGCCAAAGCAGTACCTCCCACAAGTCGTATTTGTCCAAGAATTGGCAAATGTCGAAGAAAACCCCAAAATATAACATTATAACATTATAACATTATAACATTAAGGATTTTCCACCTTTCCGCGAATGATTTTTGATTGCAAACTGAAAGAATAGATGGGTATAAATGGAACTGAGTGTAATAATAATAATTTTATTAT